>NZ_CP018095.1:0-660000 GCF_001887265.1 Chelatococcus daeguensis
ATGTACAAAGGCGAAGAGAGCGTGATCGAAACCAAGGGTGTGGCCGCTCCGCACGGACACGTGCCCTATATCGATGACGCTCGCGGCGCCGCCGGCGGCAGCGAGGACCTGTCAGACGCCTGGGGACGCGTGCGCCGCCGGCTGCGGGCCGAACTCGGCGAGGACGTGTTCTCGAGCTGGTTCGGCCGGCTGGAGTGCGACGGTCTTGCGGCCGGGACCGCCCGCCTGTCCGTGCCGACCCGCTTCCTCAAAAGCTGGATCGAGTCGCACTACGCCGATCGCGTTCTGGCGGTCTTCAAGGCCGAGCATGCAGCGGTCAGCCGCGTCGCCTTCTTCGTCCGCGGCGCGGTGACGCGCGAAATGCCCGTGGCCGCCCGCCCGAGCGAGCCGGCCACGGCCCCCGCGCGCGCGGCCGCCCCTGTCGTGGCGCGTCCTCGCGTCGCAGACGAGGCGCGCGAGAGCACGAGCGAGAAGGCCGCGGCCCCGGATCTTGCCGACGACAGCGCCGCCAATGCGCTCGACCCGCGCCTCACCTTCTCCACCTTCATCGTCGGCCGCTCGAACGCCCTCGCCCATGCCGCCGCCGACCGCATCGCCCGCCATGACGGCGGCGCGCCGCTCTACAATCCGCTCTATCTCCATGCCGGCGTCGGCCTCGGCAAGACGCATCTCATGCAGGCCATCGCCCATGAGGCGCAGGGCCGCGGCAAGCGCGTCATCTACCTGACGGCCGACCGTTTCATGTACGGTTTCGTGGCCTCGCTGAAGGCCCAGACGGCCCTTGCCTTCAAGGAGCGCCTGCGCGGCATCGACATGCTCGTCATTGACGACGTGCAATTCCTTCAGGGCAAGTCGATCCAGCAGGAATTCGGCCACACCATCAACGCCCTGCTCGATGCCGGGCGGCAGATCGTCGTGGCGGCGGACCGTCCGCCATCGGACCTCGAGGCCCTCGACGAGCGCGTGCGCTCGCGCCTCGCCGGTGGTCTCGTCGTCGAGATGTGCCCGCTCGACGAGGAACTGCGTTCCCGCATCCTGTCGATGCGCATCGCCGCGGTGCAGGCGCTGCATCCCGCCTTCGAGGTGCCCGAGGCCGTCGTCGCCTATGTGGCCCGGGTCATCGCCACCAACGGGCGAGACCTCGACGGCGCGGTCAACCGCCTGCTCGCCCACGCGACGCTGACCGGCTCGCCCCTCACCGTCGAGACCGCCGAGGCGGCCGTGCGCGACCTGGTGCGCACCCGCGACCCCAAGCGCGTCAAGATCGAGGACATCCAGAAGCTCGTTGCCGGCCGTTACAACGTGTCGCGCGCCGACCTCCTCTCCGAGCGCCGTACGGCGGCCGTCGTCAAGCCGCGACAGATCGCCATGTACCTCTCCAAGGTGCTGACCCTGCGTTCGCTGCCCGAGATCGGCCGGCGCTTCGGCGGGCGCGACCACACCACCGTGCTGCATGCCGTGCGCAAGATCGAGAAGGCGGTGGGCGACGACCCGGCGCTGAACGAGGAGGTCGAGCTGCTCAAGCGCATGCTGCAGGAGTGAGCGGCCGCAGCCCGAGCTGCCGCGCCCGCCACTGTTGACACACCCGTTGCCGCCCTTGCACAAGGGCCGACAAGACGGCATTGTGCGTGCCCCGGTGGGCTATCAGCCAGCCGGGCAAGCGAGCCTCATGCGCCTTCGGGCGCCAAAGGGAAACGGGCGGTCATGAAGGTCACGGTCGAGCGGGCGGCGCTCCTCAAGTCGCTCGGGCATGTGCATCGCGTCGTCGAGCGGCGCAACACCATTCCGATCCTGTCGAACGTGCTGCTGCGCGCCGAGAGCGGCATGCTGCATCTCAAGGCGACGGACCTCGATCTCGAAGTCACCGAGGCGCTCGCCGCCGATGTGGAGATGGCGGGCGCGACCACCGTGCCCGCGCACGTGCTCTACGACATCGTGCGCAAGTTGCCCGACGGCTCCCAGGTCTCGCTCGAGACGGGCGGCGACACGAGCCAGATGCTGATCCGCTCGGGCCGTTCGCGCTTCACGCTGCAGGCCCTGCCCGAGAGCGACTTCCCCGACATCGCGGCCGGCGAGATGCCGCACCGCTTTACCCTGCCGGCGGGCGAGCTGAAGCGCCTCATCGACAAGACGCAGTTCGCGATCTCGACCGAGGAGACGCGCTACTACCTCAATGGCATCTATCTCCACACCATCGAGAGCAACGGCATGCCGGTGCTGCGCGCCGTGGCGACCGACGGGCACCGGCTCGCCCGCGTCGAGACCACGGCTCCCGAAGGCTCGGCCGGCATGCCCGGCGTCATCGTGCCGCGCAAGGCCGTGGCCGAGGTGCAGAAGCTGCTAGAGGACGCCGAGGCGCAGGCAAGCGTCGAACTGTCCCCGAGCAAGATCCGCCTGTCGATCGGCTCGGTCGTCCTCACCTCCAAGCTCATCGACGGCACCTTCCCCGATTATCAGCGGGTGATCCCGGCCGGCAACGACAAGCAACTCGTCGTCGAGCGGGCGAGCTTCGCCGCCGCTGTCGACCGTGTCTCGACCATCTCCTCCGAGCGCGGCCGGGCCGTGAAGCTCGCTCTCGCCGACGGCCGGCTGACGCTCTCGGTCACCAACCCCGATTCGGGCAGCGCGACGGAGGAGATCGAGGTCGACTACGAGGCCGATGCGCTCGATATCGGCTTCAACGCCCGCTATCTCCTCGACATCACGGCCCAGCTCGACGGCGACACCGCGCTGTTCAAGCTCGCCGACCCCGGTTCGCCGACGCTGATCCAGGACCGCGAGGGCGCGAGCGCCCTCTACGTCCTGATGCCGATGCGGGTGTAAGCATCCGGACGGGACGGCGCGCACGCCTCGCCGGTCTGCGGCAAGAGGCGCGGCGGCGGTGCCGCGCCGCTGCGTGACGAGGCGATGACCGAGCAACCGCCATCCGCTGCATTGCCGCCGACGGGCGCGGCCGGGCCTTGCCGCGTGACGCGCCTCGGCCTGCGCGACTTCCGCAGCTATCGTGCCCTCGACGTCGACGTCGATGCGCCGCTCGTCGCCCTCGTCGGCGAGAACGGCGCCGGCAAGACCAACGTGCTCGAGGCGCTGTCGCTGTTCACGGCGGGCCGCGGCCTGCGGCGTGCCGACCTCGCCGCCATGGCGGCGCACGACGGGCCCGGCACCTTCTCCGTCTCCGTCACGCTCGACACCCGCTGGGGCGGTGTCCGGCTCGGCACGGGAACGGAGCGCGCGCCGGACGGCGGCCTTGCGCGCCGCTGCCGCATCGACGGCGAGACGGCGGGCTCCCCGGCCGCCTTCGCCGAGTATGTGCGCGTCGTCTGGCTGACGCCGGCGCTCGACGGCCTCTTCACCGGCACGCCCGGCGACCGGCGGCGCTTTCTCGACCGGCTCGTCCTCGCCGTCGACCCCGCCCACGGCACGCGCGTCAATGCCTTCGAGCGCGCCCTGCGCAGCCGCAACCGCGTGCTCGAGGAGCATCCCCGCAACACAGCCTGGCTCGACGCCATCGAGACCGAGCTCGCCGAGCTCGCCGTCGCCGTCGCCGCCGCCCGGCGCGAGACCGTCACCCGTCTCGCCGCCCTCATCCTCGCGGCCCGCGACGACGCCTCGCCCTTTCCCTGGGGCGATCTCGCCATCGCGGGCGCGTTCGAGGACATGGCCGCCGACCGGCCGGCCGTCGAGGTGGAGGATCTTTACCGCGCCCACCTCGCCGAGAGCCGCATGCGCGACCGGGCCGCCGGGCGCACGCTCGCCGGCCCGCAGGCGAGCGACCTCACCGTGCGCCACGGGCCGAAGGACACGCCGGCCGCCGAATGCTCCACCGGCGAGCAGAAGGCCCTCCTCATCGGGCTCGTGCTCGCCCATGCCCGCCTCGTTGCCGCCATGAGCGGCCTAGCCCCGCTCGTGCTCCTCGACGAGATCGCCGCGCATCTCGACCCGCGGCGGCGCGCCGCGCTTTACGGCACGCTTGCCGCACTCGGCAGCCAGGTCTGGATGACCGGCGCCGACCCGGCCCTCTTCGCCGACCTGCCCACGGACGCCGTGCGCTTCGCCGTGACGCCGGGCCGGCTCACACCGGCTGCGCCCGCCGCATGAAACGAGCGCTGGCGCCGATCATGCTCACCGGGCAGGTCTGAGGCCATCGGACTGACCGGTCCATCGTCACGACGGCCCGTCGCCGCGGCAATTCTCGTGCAGGTCGCCTCCATCCTGCTGAAGCTCGGTGAGCTGCAGGAAGCCTTCATCATCCGCCCTAGCCATGTCCCGGCACGGGATTGACCATCTTCAAGACGCACGGCAGCTGATCCCGCAGTGGCGCTGCGCATCGGCGGCGTGCCGCTCTTTGCCGGCTTCATGTGCGGGCGTCCGCAAGCTGCACGTCACCCTCGCCCATCCGCCGCCGGAATGATTACGCCGGCGATGCCGGACTTCGCGGATGCCGGCATTTCTGCTAAGAACGGGGCGGTCGCCGGGGAGAAGCGCTGATCCGCCCGCGACGCATGGAGTTGCTGCTGTTCATGTCCGGTCTCGACCTCACGGGTCTTCTCGTCTTCGCCGGTACGCTCGCCGTGGCGGCCGCCTCACCCGGTCCCGGCATCGCCGCGATCGTCGCGCGTGTGCTCGGCCGCGGCACACAGGGAGCCGCCGCCTTCACGGCCGGCCTCGCCATCGGCGATGTCGTGTGGCTGACCTTCGCCGTGACGGGCCTCGCTGTCCTCGCCCAGACCTTCCATGGCGTCTTCCTCGTGGTGAAATACGCCGGCGCGGCCTATCTGCTCTATCTTGCCTGGAAGCTGTGGAGTGCCCCGGCCGAAGCGCGCGAGATCGAGGCGGACCGCCGGCGTGAGCACCCGGTGAAGCTGTTCTTCGCCGGGCTCGCCGTCACGCTCGGCAACCCCAAGGTCATCGTCTTCTATCTCGCGCTCGTGCCGAACATCGTCGACCTCGCCCGCCTCGATGCCGTGGGCTATGTCGAACTCGTCGTCGTGACGCTGAGTATTCTCGCCGCGGTCTTCTCGGCCTATATCGTCCTTGCCGCCCGCGCGCGCCGCCTCTTCACGAGCGCTCAGGCGGTGCGCCTCGTCAACCGCGCCACCGGGACGGTGATGGCCGGCGCGGCCGTTGCGGTAGCGAGCCGTTGACGGGACGCATCGGAGCCAGGGCAAGGCTGCAAATGAGGCCGCAAAAGCGGCCGCAATACGTGCAATCGCCCGGTTGAGACACTAAATTCAATAGTCGAATCAAGCCTGTCGCACGCTTCGCGTGCGGCTCAGGATCATTGACAGGATTATCGCCCCATGGCCGAACCCGCTCGCGACCTCAACCCCGACTCCTACGGCGCCGATTCCATCAAGGTGCTCAAGGGGCTCGATGCGGTGCGCAAGCGCCCGGGCATGTACATAGGCGACACCGACGACGGCTCGGGCCTGCATCACATGGTCTACGAGGTCGTCGACAACGCCATCGACGAGGCGCTGGCCGGCCACGCCACCGAGGTCACGGTGACGCTCAATGCCGATGGCTCCTGCACGGTGACTGACAACGGCCGCGGCATTCCGACTGACCTGCATGCCGAGGAGGGTATCTCGGCTGCCGAAGTCATCATGACCCAGCTGCACGCCGGTGGTAAGTTCGACCAGAATTCGTACAAGGTCTCCGGCGGCCTGCACGGCGTCGGCGTCTCCGTCGTCAATGCGCTGTCGAGCTGGCTGAAGCTGCGCATCTGGCGCGGCGGCAAGGAACATTTCGTCGAGTTCCACCACGGCGATGCCGTGGCCCCGCTCACGGTCGTCGGCGAGGCGGGCGACAAGCGCGGCACGGAGGTGACCTTCCTGCCGAGCCCTCAGACCTTCTCCATCACCGAATTCGACTATGCGACGCTGGAGCACCGACTGCGCGAGCTCGCCTTTCTGAATTCGGGTGTGCGCATCGTCCTCACCGACAACCGGCATGCCGAGCGCAAGCGCGAGGAGCTGTGCTACGAGGGTGGCGTCGAGGCCTTCGTGCGCTATCTCGATCGCACCAAGAGCCCGCTCATCACCAAGCCGGTGGTGCTGCGCGGCGAGCGCGACGGCATCGGTGTCGAAATCGCCTTGTGGTGGAACGACAGCTACCACGAGACGGTGCTCGCCTTCACCAACAACATTCCGCAGCGTGACGGCGGCACGCATCTGGCGGGCTTCCGGGCCGCGCTGACGCGCCAGATCACGGGCTATGCCGAGGCGAGCGGTCTCACGAAGAAGGAGAAGGTCTCGCTCACCGGCGACGACTGCCGCGAAGGCCTCACCGCCATCATCTCGGTGAAGGTGCCCGATCCGAAGTTCTCCTCCCAGACCAAGGACAAGCTCGTCTCCTCGGAGGTGCGACCTGTGGTCGAGGGGATCATGAACGAGGCCCTGTCGACCTGGCTCGAGGAGAATCCCTCCGACGGCAAGACAGTGGTGAGCAAGGTCGTCGAGGCCGCCGCGGCTCGCGAGGCGGCGCGCAAGGCGCGCGAGCTGACGCGGCGCAAGGGCGCGCTCGACATCGCCTCCCTGCCCGGCAAGCTCGCCGACTGCCAGGAACGCGACCCGGCCAAAGCCGAACTCTTCATCGTGGAGGGCGATTCGGCCGGCGGCTCTGCCAAGCAGGGCCGCGCCCGCGAGTATCAGGCCGTGCTGCCGCTGAGGGGGAAGATCCTCAATGTGGAGCGCGCGCGCTTCGACAAGATGCTGTCGAGCCAGGAGATCGGCACGCTGATCACCGCTCTCGGTACCGGCATCGGCCGCGAGGAATTCGCGCCCGACAAGCTGCGCTACCACAAGATCATCATCATGACAGACGCGGACGTGGACGGCTCCCACATCCGCACGCTGCTGCTCACCTTCTTCTTCCGCCAGATGCCGGAGCTGATCGAGCGCGGGCACCTCTACATCGCGCAGCCGCCGCTCTACAAGGTCACGCGCGGCAAGTCGCAGCAGTACCTGAAGGACGAGCGGGCGCTTGAGGACTATCTCATCGACGGCGGCCTCGAGGGCGCGCTCCTGCGGCTCGGCAACGGCGAGGAACGCGCCGGCGCCGACCTGCGCTCCCTCGTCGAGGAGGCGCGCTTCGTGCGCCAGATGCTGGGCAGCCTGCACACCCGCTACAACCGCACCGTGGTTGAGCAAGCGGCCATCGCCGGGGCGCTGCGCCCGCAGGTGGCGGAGGAGCCGGCCGAAGCTGAAGCGGCGGCCAGCTATATCGCCCGCCGCCTCGACGCCATCGCCGAGGAGACCGAGCGTGGCTGGGAAGGCCGGGCGGAAGCCGGCGGCTTCGTCTTCGCTCGCACGGTGCGCGGCGTGCGCCAGGCGGTGAGTCTCGACGCGGCGCTCCTCGCGTCCTCCGAGGCGCGCAAGCTCGATGAGCGCGCCGCGAGCCTGCAGGACGTCTATGCCAAGCCCGCCACCTTCGTGCGCCGCGGCGACGAGAGGACGATCGACGGGCCCGTCAGCCTCTTCGACGCCGTCATGGCCGCCGGCCGCAAGGGCATACAGTTGCAGCGCTACAAGGGCCTCGGCGAGATGAACCCGGACCAGCTCTGGGAGACGACACTCGACCGCGAGAACCGCTCGCTCCTGCAGGTGAAGATCCGCGAGGTCGACGAGGCCGACGACATCTTCGTCAAGCTGATGGGCGACATCGTCGAGCCGCGGCGCGAGTTCATCCAGGAAAACGCCCTGTCGGTGGCGAACCTCGACGTGTGACGGCGGCGGCAGATTGCCGGCGGCGCACGCCCGCAATCCGGCCCGCCTGCCCGCCGTCAGCGGGCGACTTCGACCAGCGGCCCGACGACGGCCGAGCCGCCGGCCCCAAGCTGGAAGTTCTTGCCGACATAGTCGAACGAGAACAGCTGAAGCTCCTTCCGGATCGGCACGCCCGAGGGCGAGTGCCGCCACACGTTCGGTGCCTCGATCGTGGTGTGGATCGCCGTCACGCCGCGCGGCCCGATGCCGCCGCCGATGGACGAGACCGTGCTCAGGCTGTCGCCCAGTTCCTCCCAGGTGATGGGCAGCGGCGACGTGAGCGGCTCGAAGTCCATGTTGGTTCCGGCCGGCGAGGTCAGGAGCGTCTGCACCGCCTGCTTCACCGGCCCGCCCTTCAGGCTCAGCGACTGGCCGAACCCGGCACTCGGCGCAATATAGGCCCGCTGCTCGCGGGTCGTCCTGTTGCGGAAGACGAAGACGTTGAAGCCGATCACGACACCCGGCAGGATGTTCGACACCGCGCCGCCCGGCGAGGCAACCGCCCAGTCCGAATAACGCTGCCCGCCCGGCAGCGGCGGCAGGGGCCGCGGCCGTGGCTTGATGTCGGGTGGAGGCGGCGGAGGCGGGATGTCGCCGATGAAGATGTGGACCTCCACCGCGCGCATGTCGGCCGAATTGTCGCTTTCGGCGGCGTTGTAGCCTTCCTCGCCGCGCGCTTCCCAGAGGTCGATGGCGCTGAGGGCGCGCTCGTCGAGGCCGCCGATGAACTTGAGGACCGCATTGGTCCGGTCGTTCGACAGGCGCTTGTTGTAGTTGGCGTCCCCGATCTTCGAGGCGAAGCCGATCAGCCACATGTGGAAGCCGGACTGGCTCTTCACATAGGCCATCTTCTCCGACAGCCATTGCTTGTGCTGTCCCTCGAGGGCCGCGCTGCCCGTATCGAAGTCGATCAAACGGCCCTTGATATAGGCGTTCGATCGTACATATGGGCCGACAACCTGTTCCCTGACCGGTGGCGTTTTCCTGGCCATGATGGTCCTCCCGTCCGGAGATGACCGAAAGCGGAAATAGCTTAGCATTGGCCGCGCCGGAGGAAGTGATCTCCCGCACCAGACTGCGGGACCGCCTGTGGCTCCGATGCCACTCCGTCCACGCGACATGCGCGCTCCCGCCGCACCGGACTTGCCCAAAAACTGATCACGCTGTACAAAGAGCGCCCCTAACTCACCCCGCAGGAGGGCGGACATGACAGTTATCCGTCATACGCAGATGCCCTTTGCCATGCTGCGGGCGGGCGCCGGCATTTCGCCGAGCGGGCGCAAGCGCCGTTAGGTCGCGAGCGGCTTAGGCCGCCGACCCCACTTTCCACCTCCTATCCATTTCGGAACCGGGCCGTGGCTCGCGCGCCGTCGCGCGCGCGTTGCCGGCGCCAGTTTCCCTCATAAGGGCCGCCCGCGCCGCGCGGGCGTGATCGAACCGTGACCGCCGAACAGACCCGGCGCACGGGGGCTTTTCGCCCCGTGCTCGCCTTCCTCTGGCGCCGATGGCGATGCCATCCCGCGCTGCTCGCCGCCCTCATCGGCGGCCTCGTCGTCGCCACCGTCGCCGACGTGCTGGTGCCCGTCTTCGCCGGCCAGCTTGTCGACGCCATCGCCCGCAGCGGCGAGACCGGACGCGAGGCGGCGCTCGCAGCCGCGCTCGTCGCGCTCGGCCTGCTTGCGCTCATGGGGCTCCTGGTGCTCGCCGGCCGCATGACGGGCATCCTCGCCATCATCGAGCTGACGCTGAAGGTCATGAGCCGCACCGGCTCGGATGCCTTCGAGCGCGTGCAGCGCTTCTCGTCGGACTGGCACGCCAACAGCTTCGTCGGTTCGACGGTGCGCCGCATCAGCCGCGGCATGTGGGCCATCGACCTTGTCGGCGATACCATCTTCATCGCTCTCCTGCCCTCGGCCATGGTGCTCTTGGGTGCGACGCTGCTGCTCGGCTGGCGCTGGCCCCTCATGGGCCTCCTCGTCGCAGCCGGCGGCGTACTCTATGTCGTGCTGACGGTGCTCCTGTCGCTGCTCTGGGTGGCGCCCGCGGCCCGGCTGTCGAACAGCTGGGACACGAAGCTCGGCGGCGCCATGGCCGATGCCATCGGCGCTAATGCCGTGGTCAAGGCCTTCGGTGCGGAAGCCCGGGAGGACGCACGCCTCGCCGCCCTGATCGACAAGTGGCGTCGCCGCACGCGGCGCACCTGGCTGCGCAGCTCCGGCTCGGAGGCACTGCAGATCGTCACCCTCCTCGCCCTGCGCATCGGCATCGTCGCCGTCGCCCTGTGGCTGTGGTGGCGCGACGAGGCAAGCGCCGGCGACCTCGCCACGGTGCTCACCATGTTCTTCATGGTGCAGGGCTACCTGCGCGACGTTGGCTACCACATCTCCAACCTGCAGCGCGGCGTCAACGAGATGGAGGAACTCGTGGCCATGCACGACACGCCACTCGGCGTGGAGGACCTGGCGGATGCGCGGCCCCTGTCCGTCAAGCGGGGGGAGATCGTGTTCGAGCGTGTCGACTTCCGCTACGGCGGCCACCCGACGCCGCTCTACCGCGACCTCAACCTCACGATAGCGCCCGGCGAGAGCCTCGGCCTCGTCGGCCCGTCCGGCTCGGGCAAGACGACGCTCGTCAAGCTCATCCAGCGCCTGCACGACGTCACCGGCGGCCGCGTGCTGATCGACGGACAGGACGTGCGCCATGCGACGCAGGCATCGCTGCGCGCCCAGATCGCCATCGTGCAGCAGGAGCCGGTGCTGTTCCACCGCTCGCTGGCCGAGAACATCGCCTATGCGAAGCCGGGGGCGACGATGGAGGAGATCCGGCGCGCAGCGGCGCTCGCCAATGCGGACGCCTTCATCAACCGCCTGCCCCGCGGCTATGCGACGCTCGTCGGCGAGCGCGGCGTCAAGCTCTCGGGCGGCGAACGCCAGCGCGTCGCCCTGGCGCGGGCCTTCCTCGCCGATGCGCCGATCCTCATCCTCGACGAGGCGACCTCGGCCCTCGATTCGGAGAGCGAGGCGGCGATCCAGCAGGCCATGGCGCGGCTCCTCAAGGGCCGCACGGCGCTCATCATCGCCCACCGTCTGTCGACGGTGCGTGCGGTCGACCGCATCCTCGTCTTCGACCACGGCGTCGTCGTCGAGGAGGGCAGCCACGAGGAACTCGTGGCCCGGCCCGGCGGCCTCTACCGCCGCCTGTTCGAGCGCCAGGCGCTGGAGCTGACGGACGGCTGGCGGCCATGAGGCCGCCGGCCCGCGGAGCGCGGCTTGATCTCAACCCTGGTCGAGGTTCTATAACGCCGCTCCGCCCTCGAGCCACCCGCCCGACCCGCGATGCGGCCGGGCGTGCAACGAAGCGAAGGAGCCACCATATGCCCCTGGCCATGCTCTTTCTGCCCGCCTGAGGAGGCGGCAAAGGTCTCGCTTTCCCGCTGCGGCGGCCCTCCCCGCCGGCCGCAGCTCCATCGATTTTCGTCTGGACGCCATGTTCCGCTTCTTCGAAACCCTCGTCGATCCGTTCCCCAGGGCCGAGGCCGTCGCGCCGCCGCGCCGGCTGGTGCCGTTCGTGATGCATTATTCGCGCCCGGTGCTGCCCTGGCTGATCGTCATGGCGGTGCTGACGGCGGTGATCTCGATCATCGAGATCAGCTTCGTCGGCTTCATGGGCTCATTGGTCGACTGGCTGGCCAAGGCGGACCGCGCCACCTTCTTCGAGACGCACAGCTGGCCGCTCATCGGCATGGCGCTGCTCGTCGTCGTCGGTTTTCCGCTCGCCGTCCTCGCGCAGTCGCTCGTCACCCACCAGACGATCTTCGGCAATTATCCGATGATCGCGCGCTGGCTGACGCACCGCTATATCCTCGACCAGAGCATGGCCTTCTTTCAGGACGAGTTCGCCGGCCGCGTCTCGCAGAAGGTGATGCAGACGGCGCTCGCCGTGCGTGAGACGGTGATGAAGCTCATGGACGTCGCAGTCTATGTCATCACCTACTTCCTCGGCGCGCTGGTCCTCCTCGCCAGCGCCGACCTGCTCCTGATGCTACCGCTCGTCCTCTGGCTCCTCGCCTATGCCGGGCTCATGATCTTCTTCGTCCCGCGGCTCAGGGCCATTTCCATGCAGCAGGCCGATGCCCGGGCCGAGATGACCGGACGGGTGGTCGACAGCTACACCAACATCCAGACCATCAAGCTCTTCGCCCACACTCGCCGTGAGCTCGACTACGCGCGCGATGCCATGGGCGGCTTCATGGACACCGTCTATCGGCAAATGCGGCTCGTATCGGCAAATGCGGACGACGTGGCTCACGGTCGGCGCTGCACACCACCAACGCCCTGCTGCTCCGCCGGCGGTGTCGATCTACGGTCGGCGCTGTCGATGGGCGCCATCGCCGTCGGCATCGCCATTGTGCTGCGCCTGCGCGGCATGTCGGACTGGTTCCTGTGGGAGGTCGCCGGGCTCTTCGAGCAGATCGGCACGGTGCAGGACGGCATGAACACCATCGCCCGGCCGACCGCCATCAAGGACCGGCCGGACGCGCGCGAGCTCGTCGTGTCCAGAGGCGAGATCCGCTTCGAGCACGTGCGCTTCAACTACGGGCGCGCGTCCGGCGTCATCGACGATCTGTCGCTCGTCGTGAGGCCCGGTGAGAAGGTCGGCCTCGTCCGGCCGCTCGGGCGCCGGCAAGTCGACGCTCGTCAACCTGCTGCTGCGCTTTTACGATGCCGAAAGCGGGCGCATCCTCATCGACGGGCAGGATATCGCCGGCGTCACCCAGGCGTCGCTGCGCCGGCAGATCGGCATGGTGACGCAGGACACCTCGCTCCTGCACCGCTCCATCCGCGACAACATCGCCTACGGCCGGCCGGAAGCGAGCGAGGAGGAGATCCGGGCGGCCGCCCGGATGGCCCATGCCGACACGTTCATCGACGACCTCACCGATCCGGCGGGCCGCCACGGCTACGACGCCCATGTGGGCGAACGCGGCGTCAAGCTGTCCGGCGGCCAGCGCCAACGCATCGCCATCGCCCGCGCGCTCCTGAAGGACGCGCCGATCCTCGTGCTGGACGAGGCGACCTCCGCCCTCGATTCGGAGATCGAGGCGGCCATCCAGGAGCAGCTCTATGCCCTGATGGAGGGCAAGACGGTGATCGCCATCGCCCATCGCCTGTCGACCATCGCCGTGCTCGACCGGCTCGTCGTCATGGACGGCGGCCGCATCGTCGAGACCGGCACGCACGAGGGAACTCCTGGCCCGCGGCGGCCTCTACGCCGCACTGTGGCATCGCCAGTCCGGCGGCTTCCTCGCATCGAGACGGACAAGGCGAGCGAGACGGCACCGGCCTGAGGCGTTACTGGCCCGCTGCGTCACCGGGGCGCGAACAGCTCCGGCCGCCGCAGGCGCAGCGTCTGCACGAGGGCGAAGGTCTTGAGGTCGGTCAGTCTGCCCCCGTCGGCCATAACGGCGAGCGTGGCGAGCGGCAGCTCGTGGACGGTGATGCGCTCGCCGTCCTCGTCGAGCCCGCCACCGTCCTCGACCCGGTCGGCCTCACGGTATTCGGCGAGGAAGAGCGGAGCAGCGCTCGGTGGAGAGGCCCGGCATCGTCCAGGCGCGCACCACGTTGACGAGGCGATCGAGCCGCACGCCCGTCTCCTCCAGCACCTCGCGCCGGGCGCAGGCGGCGGATTCCTCTCCCTCCTCGAGCCCGGCCGGCACCTCGAGCACCCTGTCGCCGCCCTCGCGCAGGATGGGCGCACGGCACTGGCTGGTGAGCAGCGCCACGCCGCGCTCGGGGTCGAAGGCGAGCACTGCCACGGCCGTGCCATGATTCTCCACCTCGCGGTGGATGACGAAACCGTCCTCGAAA
Organism: Chelatococcus daeguensis; assembly: GCF_001887265.1. NCBI lineage: Bacteria > Pseudomonadati > Pseudomonadota > Alphaproteobacteria > Hyphomicrobiales > Chelatococcaceae > Chelatococcus > Chelatococcus daeguensis. The sequence goes on from NZ_CP018095.1 coordinate 13,634, forward strand.
CGGATCGTGGCGACCTCCACCGTCGTCCAGCCGTCATAGACGATGTGCGTTTCCTCGATACGAGCCGTCATGTCGCCTTCCTTGCGCCATCCTGCGACCGCCGCCCGGCCACGACGATCATCGTTCACCACGACTTTGACGCGAACGCGACAGGAATCGCGTCTCATTACGACATGTTGCGCCTGCCTCCCACCAGCTTCGGCCCTTTGGCAGGCGCTGCCGGTCTTGGCGCGCCTTGCCTCAGGCAGCTAATGATGGGCCGCGCGCTCGCGGGTGCGAATCGCACGGAACCGGTCGCCGGATGGCCGGGAGCCGAAACGAGGAGTGGGATGAAGGTCGGGATCGACATGGGGGTGACGCAGGCGGGCACATCCGCCCTGCTCGATCTTGAGGAACTGCTCGCGACGCGCCTGCTCGTGCAGGGCAATTCCGGCTCCGGCAAGTCGCACCTGCTGCGCCGCCTGCTGGAGCAGAGCACTCAGTGGGTGCAGCAGGCCGTGATCGACCCCGAGGGCGACTTCGTCACCCTGGCCGACCGCTTCGGCCATGTGGTCGTCGATGCAAGCCGCAGCGAGAACGACCTGACCCGCATCGCCGCACGTGTGCGCCAGCACCGCGTCTCCGTCGTCCTCAACCTCGAGGGCCTCGACTCCGAGATGCAGATGCGCTGCGCCGCCGCCTTCCTCGGCGGCCTCTTCGACGCCGAGCGCGACTATTGGTATCCGATGCTCGTCATCGTCGACGAGGCGCAGCTCTTCGCCCCGGCGGCGGCCGGCGAGGTGTCGGACGAGGCGCGCAAGGTCTCGCTCGGCGCCATGACCAACCTGATGTGCCGCGGCAGGAAGCGCGGTCTCGCCGGCGTCATCGCCACCCAGCGCCTCGCCAAGCTCGCCAAGAACGTGGCGGCGGAAGCCTCGAACTTCCTCATGGGGCGCACTTTCCTCGACATCGACATGGCGCGCGCCGCCGACCTCCTCGGCATGGAGCGCCGCCAGGCCGAGATGTTCCGCGACCTCGACCGGGGCCGCTTCGTCGCCCTCGGCCCGGCCCTGTCGCGCCGGCCGCTGCCGGTGACCATCGGCGCCGTCGAGACGAGCGCCCGCAGCGGCAGCCCGCGGCTCCTGCCCCTGCCCGAGCAGCCGCCCGAGGATGCGCACGAGTTGATCTTCACGCCCGCAGAGCCCGAGCCCTTGCGCCCGCCGCCGCGCCGGCCCGTCGCACCGCCGCCGCCCTCGACCAACGACATCCTCGCCCAGCTCGTGCGTGCAAGGCCCGAGCCGCCGGCGCCGAGCGAGCCAGCGGAGCCGCCGATGCCGCCCGCCGAACGCGACGCGCTGATCGACGCCGTGCTCGCGGAAGTGCTCGCCGACCCCGATTCGGCCTTCCGCTCCATCGCCGTGCTCTACCAGGACTTCCTCGTGCGCTGCCGCATCCACCGGGTGCCGGGCGCACCGCCGGACCTGCCGGCCTTCCGCCGCCGCCTCGCCATGGCGCGCGCCGGCATCGATGCGCAGAGCGCCGCCGAGGAAGGTCCCTGGCATGCGGCGGTCTCGCTGGCGGCGACCTTGCCGGAGGACATGCACGGCGTCTTCCTGATGCTCGCCCGCGCCGCCCACGACGGCGCCCGCTGCCCTTCGGATGCCGCGGTTGCCCGCGCCTACGGCACGCATTCGGCCGGGCGAGCAAGGCGCCTCATCGCCTATATGGAAGAGCGCGGCGTCATCGTCTGCCGCAACGACTTCCGCAACAACCGCGTCATGGCCTTTCCCGATCTCGGCTGGGAGACGGCGCCGGGCGACCCGAACGGGCCCGATGCCGCATTCGGCAGCGAGACGGGCGTGGAGTCCGGCCCTGAAGAAACCTCCACCGCCGGCGCCGCATAGTTAACGGAAAGTCAACGGGATCGGGCGCACCCTGGCCATCATTGCTGCTATGCTGGCCGTGGCCGGCGGTCGCCGCTGTCCGGCGGACAGCGAGCGACGAGACACCGGAATGATGCCGTGACGAAGACCGAGCGCCCCCGCCTCAGCCTCGCCGCCCTCCTCTCGGATGGGCGCCTCGCCATCATGCTGGCCCTCGGCTTCAGCGCCGGCCTGCCCTTCCTCCTCGTCTTCAGCACCCTGTCGGCCTGGCTGCGCGAGGCCGGCATCTCGCGCACCGATATCGGGCTCCTGAGCTACGTCGCTCTTGCCTACAGCTTCAAGTTCGTCTGGGCGCCGGTGATCGATCGTCTCGACGTGCCGGTGCTGTCGGGCCTCGTCGGCCGGCGCCGCGCCTGGATGCTGACGGCGCAGGGCGGCATTGCGCTCGGCCTCGTCGGCATCGCCCTGAGCGATCCAGGAACGAGCCTCGGCGTCACGGTGGTCTGCGCGCTCGTCGTCGCCTTCTTCTCGGCGACGCAGGATGTCGTCATCGACGGCTGGCGCATCGACGCCGCCCCCACCGAGCGGCAGGGCATGATGTCGGCCGCCTACCAGCTCGGCTATCGCCTCGCTCTCATCTGCGCCGGCGCGGGCGCGCTCTACATCGCCGATTTCGTCGACTGGCGCAGCGCCTATCTCGCCATGGCCGCCGTCATGGCGGTCGGCGTCGGCGCGAGCCTGCTCGCCCCCAATCTCGACATCGGCCGCGAGCGCGCCGCGCCGCGGGGCACCTCCTTGCTGGCACGCGCCCAGGAAATGGTGGTCGAGCCCTTCGCCGACCTCGCCCGCCGCAAGGGCCCCTTGATCGTCGCCATCCTCGCCCTCGTCGCGCTCTTCCGCCTGCCGGATTTCGTCGCCGGCGTGATGGCCAATCCCCTCTACATCGACCTCAGCTTCTCCAAGTCCGAGATCGCCAGCGTCTCCAAGCTCTACGGCGTGTGGATCGGCATTCTCGGCGCCTTTGCCGGCGGCATCGCGGCGACGCGCCTCGGCCTGTGGACCACCCTGCTCATCGGCGCCGTCAGCGCCGCCGCCTCGAACCTGATGTTCGCCTGGCTGGCGCTCGAGGGGCACAACCTCAATCTCCTGATGCTCAGCATCAGCCTCGACAACTTCGCCGGCGGCTTCGCCGGAACGGCGCTGATCGCCTACATGTCGAGCCTGACCTCGCCCGCTTTCGCGGCGACTCAATACGCACTCCTCAGCTCGCTCTACGCCCTGCCCGGCAAGGTCGTCGGCGGCCTCTCCGGCTACATGGTGGACAGCTTCGGCTATCCGACCTTCTTCATCCTCACCGCCGCCATCGGCATCCCGACGACGCTCCTGTGCATCGCCCTCAGGGGCAGCATGGCGGAGGAGAAGGAGGATGAGGAGGCGACCGCCGTGCCGGCCGGTGCCCCAGCCCCCACGCCCGCGGCGCGTGGCTGAGGCCCGTCAGCCGAGAAGGGCGAGCCCGGCGACCGAGATGGCGAGGATGATGAGCGTCACGCCGGTGGCGATGACGACATGTCGCCAGCCAAGACTTGCCAGCGCCCGCGGCGACGTGCCGAGGCCGAGCGCGGCGATGGCGAGCAGCAGCCCGGTGCGCGAGGCCTCGTTGAGCACTCCCGTGACCGGGCCGGGCAGCAGGGCGTAGCTGTTGACGAGGACGAGTGCCAGGAAGACGATCGCGAAGACCGGCACGGGCACGCGCGCCCGCGCCGTGCTGCCGCCCTGGCTCGCGAAATAGAAGGCGACGGCGAGGACGACCGGCAGCAGCAGGAAAACGCGGAAGAGCTTGACCACCACCGCCGTATTGCCCGCCACCTCCGACACCGCGTAGCCCGCGCCGGCAACCTGGGCGACATCGTGGATCGCCGCCCCGAGGAGGGCGCCGGTCATGCGCTCGTCGAAGCCAACGAAGGCCGCGAGCGGCGGGTAGAGCAGCATGGCGAGCGTCGCCAGGGCGTTCACCGCCACGACGACGAAGGCAACGTCGGCTTCCCTTTCCTTGTAGTCCGGCAGCACGCTGACCGTGGCAAGGGCCGCCGAGGCGCCGCAGACGGCTGTGGCACTGCCGACGAGCGCGCCATACGCATCGCTACGGCCGAAAAGGCGCGCCAGCCACACGCCCGAGACGAGCGTCGCCGCCATGCCGGCGACGACCACGACCATGACCTGCCAGCCAAGGCCGAGGACGTCACCGACGGCGATTTTCAGTCCGAGCAGCGCGACGGCCCAGCGCAGCACCTTCTTGACGCAGAAGGTGAGCCCCGGCCTGAAGACCAGCCGCTGTGCCACCGGATTGAGCAGGATGCCGATGAGGAGCGCCAGCACCATCGCCGGCAGGCCAGCGGTGGCACCGAAGAGGGCAGCGGCAAGGCGCGCCGCGGTGGGCTCGAGCAGCGTCGCGACGACGCCGACCGCCGCCGCGAGCAGGACCCCTGGCATGACATCGCCAAGGCCGCCCATGCGCCCGTTCAGGCGCCCGCGCGCCGCGGGCGACGAAGCTTCGGCGGTCGATCCGGGGGTGGAGGCGGTCATGGGCGAGGCACCGGCTGCAATCCGCCCCTCTCTATCCCCGCTCGCCGCAACCGGGAATGGCGGAAGGCGGGCAACGCCCATGCGCCAGCCGCGTACCATGCGCCAGCCGCGTAGCGCGCTCAGCGCACCGGCCGGCGGAATAGCGGCTCCGGCAGGCCGGGCACCGGCGCGCGCATGGAGAAGATGCCGCCGGACTGCGGCAGGCGCGCAAGTTCCTCCTCCGGCCGCCCGTCCCGCGCCGAGGTGACGAAGATCGTCTGCAGGTCCGCCCCGCCGAAGGCGATCATGGTCGGGCACCGGGCGGGCACCGGATATTCGGCGAGGAGCTCGCCCTGCGGCGAATAGCGCTGGATGCGGCCGCCCTCGAAGAGGGCCGTCCAGTAGCATCCCTCAATGTCCACCGCCGCACCGTCGGGCCGACCCCGGTCGGCTTCCGTCGGCGTCAGGCGCACCCATTCCTCGCGGTCGGCGAATTCTCCGGTCTCGATGTCGTAGCGCTGGCGATAGACAGTGAAGGCCGGCGTATCGGAATGATAGAGCCAGGTGCCGTCCGGGCTGAAGGCGAGGCCATTGGACGTGAGCAGACCGCCGATGAGAGGTGCCAGGCCGCCCTCGTCGAAGCGGTAGAGATGCGCCTTGCCGCCGGCCTTGGGCTCGTCGATGGTACCGACGAGGAAACGCCCCGCCGGGTCCGTGCGCCCGTCGTTGAAGCGGCTCACGGCATGGTCCTCGGGATTGGCAGCGAGGCGCTCGCGCACCGTGCCGTCCGCCTCGACGAAGAAGAGACCCGTGCGCAGCGCCGCGATGAAGCCGCCGCCCTCGACGAGCACCACCGAGCCGATGTCCTCTGGCATCGCCATGGCCTCGTCCACGCCCGTCGCGGGGTCGAAGCGATGCAGGGCCCGGCCTTTGATGTCCACCCAGTAAAGGGCCTGCTCCGCCACAGACCAGACCGGGCTTTCGCCGAGGCGGGCGCGTGCGTCGAGCACGCAGGTGAAGGGTGACCCCTCGCTCATGTGGCTTCGCTCCGTGTTGTTGATCTTCTCAATAGGGCAGTCGCCGCCCCCGCGCACCGTTTTTCGTCGCGCTTTCCACTTTGCGCATACCAGCGGCGCATTCAGCGCCGAGCGAAGCCGCCTGCTGCAGAATGGCGCCCGAAAATAATAAATGCTCCGTAATTCATCGCGCCTCTGCCCTCTTTGGAATTATTTCAATTTAGATTTTTCGATTTTTACTTGCCAACTACCGTGTATCTATTGCAGCAAAGCACATATGCCTGCCTGCCGCAGGGCGACCGCGGCAGGTGAAAACAGACCGACAGCGAACGAGGCCGGACATGATTGCAACTCAGCCGCCTGCCGGGCGCGAGGCACGGCGATGGATCGCCTTGCACATCGCTGGCACCGCGATACGCCGCCTCGCGATCGTTCTTGTTTTCGGCGCGCTCTCGATCGTCGCCGTCGAGGCGCAGCAGGACACGGCGCAGCCCGGCGCTGCTGCCCCCGCGCAACAGGAAACCGCGCCGCAGGCCGCGCCGGCAGCGGATCAGCCTGTCGCGACCGAAGGAACGGAGCCTGCGACAGCAATGCCCGCGCCCCCGGGGGGACAGCCCTGCTGCCGCACGACCTGTCGCCCTGGGGCATGTTCATGGCGGCCGACTGGGTCGTCAAAGCGGTCATGATCGGCCTTGCCTTCGCCTCTGTCGTCACCTGGACCGTGTGGCTCGCCAAGACGCTCGAACTCGCGGCCGCGCGGCGCGCCGCCCGGCGGGTCAATGCCGCACTCGCCCGGGCCGCGACGCTGGACGACGCCCTCAAGGCGATCTTCGACCGCGACCGCGTTGCAGCGCGCAGCCCGGCGGCGAACCTGCCGCGAGCGGCGCAGGGCGAGGTGGAGCGCTCCGGCGCCATGCCGGCCGACGGCATCAAGGAGCGTGTCGCCATCTCCATCGCCCGCATCGAGGCGAATGCCGCCCGGCGCATGACGCGCGGCACCGGCCTCCTCGCCACCATCGGCGCCACGGCTCCCTTCGTCGGCCTCTTCGGCACCGTCTGGGGCATCATGAACTCCTTCATCGGCATCTCACAGGCGCAGACGACCAACCTCGCCGTGGTGGCGCCGGGCATTGCCGAGGCGCTCCTCGCCACGGCCATCGGCCTCGTCGCGGCCATCCCCGCGGTCATCATCTACAATGCCTTTACGCGCTCCATCGGCGGCTACAAGGCACTCCTCGCCGATGCCGGCAGCGAGGTGATGCGCCTCCTCTCGCGCGATCTCGACCGTCGCGACCTTGCCGCCCAGGGACGGCGCACGAACCTGCGCGCCATCTCCGGCCTGCCTGCCGCGGCGGAATGAACAGGCATCACCATGGCCGTCCAGCTCGACCACCGGGATGACGATCTCGCCGAGACGCACGAGATCAACGTCACGCCGTTCATCGACGTCATCCTCGTCCTGCTCATCATCTTCATGGTGGCGGCGCCGCTCGCCACCGTCGACGTGCCGGTGGACCTGCCGGTGTCGAACGCCGCCCAGCAGCCGCGCCCCGACCGGCCGCTCTATCTCACCATCAAAGCGGACCTCGGCCTCACCCTCGGCGAGGAGACGGTGACGCGCGAGCGCCTCGCCGCCGCGCTCGATAGGGCGACGGACCGCAACCGCGAGGAGCGCATCTTCCTGCGCGCCGACCAGGCCGTGGCCTACGGCGACGTCATGCAGGTGATGAACGCGCTGCGCGCCGCCGGCTATTTCAAGGTGGCGCTCGTCGGGTTGGAGCAGGCGGCAGCCGCCGCGGCGCCCACGGCGAGCCCCTGACGGATGCATCACCCCGGCTTCACCGCTGCGGAACATCCGGGCCGGCAGGCGTTGCGCTGGACGCTCGCCGGCACGGTTGTGCTGGCCGTACACGGCCTCGTCGCCATCGGCCTGCTGCGCTCGGCCATGCCGTTCCAGGATCCCGGCGAGCCGCCGGCGGCGGTCATGGTCGACCTCGCGCCGCTCGCTGCCGCCCCGCCGAGCGAGGCGAGCGACGAGGACACGACACCGGGAGAGGACGCCGACACGCAGCCGACGGAGGCCGAGGAGGAGCAGCCCAAGCCGCCCGATCCCGTTCCGGAAGAGCCCCGGCCGGAAGAGCCGGCCGAGCAGCCGCCGCCGGAGCCCCTGCCTGATCCCGTCGTCGATCTGCCGGAGCCGGCGCCGACGCCCGATTTTGCCGAACTCGTGACGCCCGCGCAGGTGGCGGCGCTCGACATGCTGCCGCCGCCGCCCGACGTGCCGACGCCGGAGGTGATGCTGCCGGCCCCGACGCCGCCGCAACGCCCGCCGGAGCTGACGCCACCCGAGAAGCCGAAGACCGCGGCCGTCCAGCCCAGGATGGAGCGCCGCCCTCCGCCGCCACAACAGCGGCGCACGCGCGGCAGCCTCGCACCACAGGAGAACGAGGCTGCCGCGCCGGCGGCGCCGCGCGAGGGCTCGGCCCCCGTGTCGGGTCAGACGAAGATGGAATGGGCCGGCAAGGTCGTGGCACACCTGCGCCGTCACATCCGCTATCCCGACCGCGCCCGCGCCGGCACCGTGACAGGCTCCGCACAGCTGTTGCTGCGGCTCGATGCGGCGGGCAACGTGCTCGCTGTGCGCATCGCGGCGAGCAGCGGCTCGCCCATCCTCGACGCCGCCATCATCGACGGCGCCAGGCAAGCGAGCCCCGTGCCCTCCCCCCCACCAGCCGTGATGCAGCAGGCGACGCTCAACGTTCGCGTGCCGGTCAACTTCACCCTGCGCTGACCGGTCCCCCGATCACACCATCACCGCGCGCAACAGCGCCATGTAGTCGTCGCCGGTCGCCGCACGCGGATTGGTGGCATTGCTGTGGTCGGCGAGGGCCTTCTCGACAACGCTCGGCAGCATGGCCTCGGTGACGCCGAGCGTCCTGATGCCCGCCGGGATGTTCAGGCGCCGGTTGAGCGCGTCGAGTTCGGCGGCGAGGTCCACCTCAGCCGGCAGGCCGAGCGCCGCCTTGATGCGCGCAAGCTTGTCGCCGACATGGCCGGCGTTGAAGCGCACCACCGGCGGCATCAGGATGGCGTTGAGCGTACCGTGATGCAGCGACGGCTCCTTGAGACTGCCGAGCGCATGGCTCAGCGCATGCACGGCCCCGAGCCCCTTCTGGAAGGTGAGGCCGCCCTCGAGTGCGCCCATCATCAGTTCGGTGCGTGCCGCGAGGTCGGAGCCGTCGGCAACGGCCCGCTCCAGGTTGCGCCAGATGCGGCCGGCGCCGTCGAGGGCGATGGCCTCGGCCGGCGGATTGTCGCGCGGCGACAGGAAGGTCTCGATGCAATGCGACAGCGCGTCGAGCCCCGTCGCCGCCGTCAGCCCCGGCGGCAGGCCGAGCGTCAGCTCCGGATCGCACAGGGCGAGCCGCGGGATGAGATGCTGGCTGATGATGCCCACCTTGCGCCCGTCGGCCAGCGTCATCAGGCTGGCGCGCCCCACCTCCGCGCCGGTGCCGGCCGTCGTCGGTATGGCGACGAGCGGCGCGACCGCTGCCGTGATATGGACCATGCCGCCGTCGATGGCGGCATAGCGCGCGAGCGGCGCCGGATGCGTGGCGAGCAGCCCCACCGCCTTGGCGAGGTCGATGGGCGAGCCGCCGCCGAGCGCCACGAGCCCGTCGCAGCCCTCCGCCTTGTAGAGCGCGAGCGCGGCGAGCGCCGCCTCCTCGGTCGGGTTCGTCGGCACGTCGAGGAAGACCGGCGTGCCCTCCGGGCAGAGCGCCCTGACGCGCTCGACGAGCGGCGTCGCGGCAAGGCCGCGGTCACTGACGAGGAGCGGGCGCCGGATGCCGAGGCCCGTGAGGCTCTCAGGCAGCTTGGCGAGACTGCCCGGCCCGAACTCCGTCGTCGTCAGGTAAGAGATGATGCCCACTGCTTCCCCCTATTCCGCCTTTGTATCTTTCCGCGCGGCCCCGCCGGTCAGTCCGGATCAGCCGCAGCATCGGCCGCGAGGTCGAGCCGCCCCTCGACGACGGCCCGCCCCCTGATGGTGGCGCCCGGCTCGAGCCCGGCGCACAGGAACCAGAACGCATGGTCGCCGGCCGGCACGGCAAGATCGAGGTCGATCCGCAGCCGGTCGCTGACCACCGCGGCGGCATGCACCACCCGGTCGTCGTTCCAGACGATGGCATAGCCGATCTGCCGGCGCGGCATCGGCTCGTCGAGCTCCAGCGTCAGCCGCTCGTAACGCAGGGGCAGCAAGGAATAGTCGACACATTCGTGCGCAATGCGCCCGTATTCGTCGACCTCGACGGAAAACGACGCCTCGAAACGCATACCGACACCACGACCCGACTGAACGCCACATGACGCAACTTGCACTTCTACCAGCGAAACATGATTCGTGCCGCTGGCGCAGGGCCGCCGCTGCATGGCAGCCATGGCTTCATGTCTCTCAACAGGAATGTCGCGCAGCGTGCCGCCGTTCAGCCCGCCGGCGCATCGGCAGGCGTTGCCGCAAAGCGGATCGCCGCACCGCCCGCGGCCTTGGCCGCATAGAGCGCAGCATCAGCCTCGCGCATCAGATCATCGACGACGGCGCCGACGAGCGGGCGGAGGGCAACGCCGACGGCAGCGGAAACGGCATGGCGCCGACCGTCGATCACGATCGGCTCCCCGATGACCTCAACGAGCCGCTGGGCGACGGCCGCGGCATCCTCTCGGCCGGTAATGTTGGGACAGAGAACCGCAAACTCGTCCCCGCCGAGCCGGCTCAAGGTAGCCTCCCGCGGCAGCGCGCCGCCGAGGCGCTGCGCCACGACGACGAGCAGCCGGTCGCCGACCGGGTGGCCGTGCCGGTCGTTGACCGCCTTGAAGCCGTTGAGGTCGATCAGCATGAAGGCGAGGGTGGCACCGGCACGCTCCGGCCGTGCGCGCATCTCCTCGAAGGCCCGACTCAGCACGCGCCTGTTGGGCAGGCCCGTCAGCGGGTCGAGCATGGCAAGCTGCTCGGCCTCTTGGGCCCGCTCTTCTGCGGCGACCCGCCGCGCCTCTTCGCGGCGCTGCTCGGAGAGCCGGCGCAGCGAGAACAGGAAGAGCACGATGCCGAGGATGAGGCCGAGCAGCAAGGCCTCGTCGATCTCGATCTTCTTCTCCGGCGGATCGGTGACATAGCCGCTCGTGAAGATATCGTACTGCCAGGCGACGAGCACCGCGAGCGCCATGGCCGACACGAGCAGGAAGAGATCCTGCAGCGTGCTGCGCAAATGCCAGTCGGATGGCCTGATGGCGCCGTGGATCGCGGGCGTGCTCACGGGGGTCCTACCTCATCCGGCGGGACGGTTGTCCCAGACATTGTCACTACAACAGTGCATACCGCTTGCCAAAGAGGCGAAGATGCAAAAACGGGCGGCCGCGACAGCCGGCCGCGCCGGCACCCCCCCGTTGATTTCCGCCGCGGCCCGATGCTTGCTTGGTGCCGGGCGCGGCCTCCCGGCCGCCCCTCCAGCCGCTGCCTCCGGAGCCCTTCGCCATGACGAGCCCCTATCCCCGCGACATGATCGGCTACGGACGCCACGCGCCCGATCCCCTCTGGCCGAACGGGGCGGCGATCGCGGTGCAGTTCGTCCTCAACTACGAGGAGGGCGGCGAGAACAACATCCTGCACGGCGACGCCGCCTCGGAGGCCTTCCTGTCCGAGATCGTCGGCGCCCAGCCCTGGCCGGGGCAGCGCCACATGAACATGGAGTCGATCTACGAATACGGCTCCCGCGCCGGCTTCTGGCGCCTGTGGCGCATGTTCACCCACCGCGGCCTGCCGGTGACGGTTTATGGCGTCGCCACCGCGCTCGCCCGCAACCCGGAGGCCGTCGCTGCCATGCAGGAGGCGGATTGGGAGATCGCCAGCCACGGCCTCAAGTGGATCGAATACAAGGATTTTTCCAAGGAGGAGGAGCGCGCTCACCTTCTGCAGGCGCTCGAGCTGCACGAAGAGGTGACGGGCGCGCGCCCGCTCGGCTGGTACACCGGCCGCTGCTCGGCCTTCACCACCGACCTCGTCATGGAGGAGGGCGGCTTCCTCTATTCCTCCGATTCCTACGCCGACGACCTGCCCTATTGGGTCGAGGGGCCGCACGGGCCGCACCTCGTCATCCCCTACACGCTCGATGCCAACGACATGCGCTTTGCCGCCGTGCAGGGCTTCAATTCCGGCGACCAGTTCTTCGCTTACCTCAAGGACAGCTTCGACACCCTCTATGCCGAGGGCCTCGAAGGCGCGCCGAAGATGCTCAACATCGGCCTGCACTGCCGCCTCGTCGGCCGGCCGGGCCGCGCCGCCGCGCTCGCCCGCTTCCTCGACTATGTCGCCGCGCATCCGCGCGTGTGGGTGCCGCGCCGCATCGACATCGCCCGCCACTGGTACGTTCACCACCGCCCGGCCGGCCTCGTGCCGAGCCGCCTCTCCGCCCCGCGCTTCATCGCCCTCTACGGCGACGTCTTCGAACATTCCCCCTGGATCGCCGAGGAGACGCACCGGCGCGGCCTCACCGCCGCCCAGGACAGCGCCGAGGGCCTGCACGCGGCCATGTGCACCGTCCTGGCGCATGCCTCGCGTGAGAAAAAGCTCGCCCTCATCAAGGCCCACCCGGACCTCGCCGGCCGCCTGAAGGCCGCCGAGCTCGCCCCCGATTCCCGCCGCGAACAGGCCGGCGCCGGCCTCGACCGCCTGACGGCCGAGGAGAAGACGACCTTCCTCGCCCTCAACGACGCCTACAAGGCCCGCTTCGGCTTCCCCTTCATCATGGCCGTGAAGGGCAGGACCAAGGAGGAGATCCTGGAGGCTTTTCAGGCGCGGCTGGCGAACACGCCGGAAGCGGAGTTCTCGACGGCGATGGCGGAAATCGAGCGAATCGCGTTGTTGCGGTTGCGGGAGAGGGTAGGGTGAGGTGCAACGGGCCGAGCTTGCCCATGTCGTTCAACATACGTTCGGAAGCCATGACCTATAAATTCGCAGATACACTCATCGTTGACTTAGACAACACAATTTTCGATTGGTTCGCAGCTTGGTACGCGCAGTTCGAGCCAATCTACCACCGTATTATCGAAGTGACTGGCAAGCCGGTCGCTGAGATCGAAGCTGATATCCGCCGTGTGCATCAAGAACGCCGCACGTCGGAATACACTTTTCTGATTGAAGAAGTTGAAGTTCTAAAGCAGAACCGCACTCAAGGCGACATCCGCACCCTGTTCAAGGATGCAATCGATGAATCCCGCCTGAGGCGAGATCGGCACCTCAAATTGTATCCGTCTGTATTCCGCAGCTTATGGGATGTGAAGAAAAGTGGAGCCACTATCATTGCATATACGGAGTCGATGGCGTTCTACAGTGCCTATCGTCTAAAGCGTTTCGGGCTGGACGGGGTGATCGATATTATGTTTAGCCCTGAGGATCATGATATCCCGGCCGGAGTCTCGCTGGATCGCCTGCGCCATCAACCCGACGAATTTTATCAACTTGAGGTAACAGAGGTCCGGCACACGCCTCGGGGAGAGCTAAAGCCTAATCCGAGGATCCTGCTCGATATCCTCAACATGATCGACGCATCTCCTGAACGTTGCGCCTATGTCGGCGACAGTCTATTTAAGGATGTAGCGATGGCGCGTGACGTAGGTGTGTTCGACATCCACGCGAAGTATGGTGAAAGCCAGAGGCGGCCTGAATACTCACTACTACAACGCGTATCCCACTGGACCCAGGAGGATGTCGAACGCGAGAAAGCGATTGCGGCTCAAGGTCATGATTTTGAACCGAGCGCTGTTCTTGATAAACAGTTCTCTGAGATTTTCAACTATTGCCAATTTGGGCCGCCAAATGCCAGAGCAAGAGCGTGATATAAAGGCCGCGATTGAAATCTGGAAAAAGACTATCGATGTGCAACAGCACTTCAACGATTTGTGCCTGCGGATTCGAAACACCGCCATAACCGTTGTTGGCGCGCTGTTGGCGGCTATGGGTTTCACCTATCAGCAGGGGCTTGAGATAGCGTTTCTCGGCTATCGACTCGCAGCCGGCATGGGCTTTGTGGCTGCAGCACTTTTCGCCTGGCTCGCATTCTTTCTTATGGATTACTATTGGTATCATATGTTTCTCAAAGGAGCAGTTAAGCACGCCAGCAAGATTGAGGAAGAATACAAGAGCATGCTTCCCGGCATTGATCTCGGAGGCACTATTTCCAGTGAGAGCCAGAATGTTCGAATGTTCTGGGTTTTCGAAACCAATTCGCAGCGCCGCCTTAAGATATTTTATGGATTAGGCTTCCTAATGTTGGCTGTAATTTTCGTTGTGCTTTTGTTCGCTCAGAAACAGGTAGCAGAGACTCCTGCGACTGCCGCCACGACACAAACGGCGCCTAGATCGCTTGCGACTTCGAACGAACAACCCATTCAGGCTGCGCCTACGGGCGGATCTCCTGAAAGTTTGGCGCCATCCGCGCCGGAGCCCTCACGCGTCCAGAAAACACCAGAAGCACAGTAGCTTATGCACTGGTCTCAAAAATGCGGAGGCGGTACATAGCCGCTCTCTCAAGCAATCACCTGAGAAGAGATGGTGCCCAGGAGAGGACTCGAACCTCCACGGCTTTCACCACTGGTACCTGAAACCAGCGCGTCTACCAATTCCGCCACCTGGGCCCATGTCAGGGCAGGCGTCTGTCTAAGCATGCGCCCCGGGCTTGTCAACGGCGCTTTTGCGCGGGCGCCCGCCGGCGCGGTGGACAATCGGCCGCAGCGGGGCGGGAATGCGGGCGCGCGGCCGCAGGGATCCACTGCGAGGCGCTGGCCGTTGCTTGAAAAGCGGCCGATCGGGCCCATAATCCCAAGGACGACAGGAGCATGACGGCCATGAACGTGACGCCACGCGGTGCCTTGCCTCCCGGCGGCGCGTCGCCGGGCGCGAGCGCGCATTCCGGCGCGGCTGCTGGCACCACCGCCGGTACGGTGGCGGAAGGGTCGCGCCCGCTCGTCGAGCTCAACGAGCGCTCGCGCGAGATCTTCCGCCAGATCGTCGAGAGCTATCTCGCCACGGGCGAGCCGGTGGGCTCGCGCAATCTCTCGCGCATGCTGCCGCTGCAGCTCTCGCCCGCCTCGATCCGCAACGTGATGGCCGATCTCGAGCAGACCGGCCTCATCTACGCGCCCCACACCAGCGCCGGGCGCCTGCCGACGGAGCTCGGCCTGCGCTTCTTCGTCGATGCGCTGCTCGAGATCGGCGACCTCACGGCGGCCGACCGGGCCAATATCGAGAGCCAGGTGCGCGCCGGCACCGGCAGCGCCTCGCTCGACGGCGTGCTCGCCCAGGCGACGACGCTCTTGTCCGGCCTGTCGCGCGGGGCCGGCGTCGTCGTCACCACCAAGCAGAACCTGCGCCTCAAGCACATCGAGTTCGTGCGGCTCGACCCCGGCCGCGCCCTCGTCGTGCTCGTGGCCGAGGACGGCTCGGTGGAGAACCGACTGCTCGACCTGCCGCAGGGCCTGCCCGCCTCGGCGCTGACCGAGGCGACGAACTTCCTCAACGCCTGCATCCGTGGCCGCACCCTGAGCGAGGTGCGCGAGGAGATCGCCCGCCGGCGCGAGGAGATCGCCCGCGAGCTCGACGCACTGACGGCACGGCTCGTCGAGGCCGGCGTCGCCATGAGCGTCGGCCCGGCCGAGGAGCGTCAGCTCATCGTGCGCGGCCAGGCGAACCTGCTCGAGGACCTCCGGGCCGCCGAGGACCTCGAGCGCATCCGCCTGCTCTTCGCCGACCTCGAGACCCAGAAGGACGTGATCGACCTCCTCTCCCGCGCCGAGGAGGGCGAGGGCGTGCGCATCTACATCGGCTCGGAGAACAAGCTGTTCTCCATGTCCGGCTCGTCGATGATCGCCGCCCCCTTCCGCGACGGCACCCAGCACATCGTCGGCGTCGTCGGCGTCATCGGCCCGACGCGGCTCAACTATGCCCGCATCGTGCCGATGGTGGATTATACGGCGCGCGTGGTGTCGCGGCTGCTGGAGGGGCGGTAGGCGCCCCCCTCACGGGAACAGCATCATCGTCGCCTCGGCTCCGGACGCCTCGTCGAGGGCGATGAGCTCTGCCGCCGGCAGCGTCGCGAAACGCATGGCGACGACCTCCTCCGGCCAGGCGGCGGCGGTCGCCGGCCGCCCGATGAAGAGGAGGCCGCCACGGTGCGGTCAGCCGTTGCGGAAGGTGTAGCTGTAGCCGTTGATCGCCGGCACGCCGCCGAGATGCGCGTAGAGCACCTTCGACCCGGCCGGAAAGAAGCCGCGCGCGACGAGGTCGATCATGCCCTGCATGGATTTTCCCTCGTAGACCGGGTCGGTCATCATGCCCTCGAGGCGCGCCGAGAGGCGAATGGCGGCGAGCGTCTCCTTCGAGGGCACGCCATAGGCCGGATAGGCGTAGTCCTCCTTCAGCACGATGTCTTCCTCGGTGATGTCCTTGCCGCCGACGAGGGCTGAGGTCTTCTGCGCGATGTCGAGCACCTGGGCGCGCGTCTTTTCCGGCGTGCCCGAGCCGTCGATGCCGATGACGCGGCGCTGGCGCCCGTCCTTGGCGAAGCCCACCACCATGCCGGCGTGGGTGGAGCCGGTGACGGTGCACACCACGATGAAGTCGAAGGAGAAGCCGAGCGCCGCCTCCTGCGCCCTCACCTCCTCGGCGAAGCCCACATAGCCGAGGCCGCCGTATTTGTGCACGGAGGCGCCGGCCGGGATGGGATAGGGCTTGCCGCCCCGGGCGCGGACGTCTTCGAGCGCCCGCTCCCAGCTCTCGCGGATGCCGATGTCGAAGCCCTCGTCGACGAGTTCGACCTCCGCCCCCATGACGCGCGAGAGAAGGATATTGCCGACCCGGTCGTAGACCGCATCGTCGTGCGGCACCCAGCTCTCCTGCACGAGGCGACACTTCATGCCGATCTTGGCTGCCGTCGCCGCCACCATGCGCGTGTGGTTGGACTGCACGCCGCCGATGGAGACGAGCGTGTCGGCACCGCTCCTGATCGCGTCCGGCACGATATATTCGAGCTTGCGCAGCTTGTTGCCGCCGAAGGCGAGGCCCGAGTTGCAGTCCTCGCGCTTGGCATAGAGCTCCACCTTGCCGCCGAGGTGTTTACTGAGACGCTCCAGCTTCTCGATCGGCGTCGGGCCGAAGGTAAGCGGATAGCGGTCGAATTTTTCGAGCATGGCGCGGTCTTCCCCTTGGAAATGGATGGGGAAAGCCTAGCAACAGTACCTATGAAAGGTCCTTCCGAAGTAAGCGTCATTTATGATTTGCTGTTTCGGTCGATCCGCCTAGTATCTTCCGAATGCTTCATTAACAGGCCATTCAATGAAAGAATCCGTCACGCGCGAACTCGACCGCACCGACCTGCGCATCCTCAGGCTGCTGCAGGCCGACGGGCGCATGGGCAATGCCGAGATCGCCAAGCGCGTCAATACCAGCGCGGCGACCTGCCACCGGCGCATCCAGCGCCTCCTCGCCGAGGGCTATGTGTCGGGCGTGCGGGCGCTCGTCGCGCCCGAGCGGGTCGAGCGCGGCACGCTCGTCTTCGTCGGCGTGGTGCTGGACCGTTCGACGCCCGAGAGCTTCGCCGCCTTCGAGGAGGCGGTGCGCGCCATGCCCGTGGTGCTCGACTGTCACGTGGTCGCCGGCGATTTCGACTATTTCCTGAAGATCCGCGTGCGCGACATGGTCGATTTCAACCGCCTGCACGGCGAAAAGCTCATCGCCCTGCCCGGCGTGCGCCAGACGCGGACCTTCTTCGTCCTCAAGGAGGTGGTCGACAACGCGCCGCTCGCGTTCTGAAGCGCCTCCCGCGCGAGGCACTTTGCCCGCCCCTGCGCCGTGCACCCCTTGGCGGATGGCCCGCACGCTGCTATTCCCGCGGCTTGACGATCACGGCCGCGCTCCCGCCCCCGCCTGCGCAGGAAGGCCGTCACAGCCGCGGGGACAGGCGGGCGAGCGAAACGACGTTCCGACATGACAACGAAGCCCATCGAGACCATCCGCAACTTCTCCATCGTCGCGCATATCGACCATGGCAAGTCGACGCTCGCCGACAGGCTCATCCAGAAGACGGGCGCGCTGTCGGACCGCGAGATGCAGGAGCAGGTGCTCGATTCCATGGACATCGAGCGCGAGCGCGGCATCACCATCAAGGCGCAGACCGTGCGCCTCGAATATCCGGCCAAGGACGGCAAGACCTACGTCCTCAACCTCATGGACACGCCCGGCCACGTCGACTTCGCCTATGAGGTCTCGCGCTCGCTCGCGGCCTGCGAGGGCTCGCTGCTCGTCGTCGACGCCTCCCAGGGCGTCGAGGCGCAGACGCTCGCCAATGTCTACCAGGCGCTCGACGCCAACCACGAGATCGTGCCCGTCCTCAACAAGATCGACCTGCCGGCCGCCGAGCCCGACCGCGTCAAGGAGCAGATCGAGGAGGTGATCGGCCTCGACGCGTCCGATGCCGTGCCGATCTCGGCCAAGACCGGCCTCGGCATCGAGGACGTGCTGGAGGCCATCGTCACCCGCCTGCCGCCGCCCAGGGGCGACGCGGCGGCGCCACTGAAGGCGATGCTCGTCGACAGCTGGTACGATGCCTATCTCGGCGTCGTCGTCCTCGTGCGCATCATCGACGGGACGCTGAAGAAGGGCACGACCATCCGCATGATGCGCACCGGCGCGACCTATCCGGTGGACCGTGTCGGCGTCTTCCGGCCCAAGATGACCAATGTGGACTCGCTCGGCCCCGGCGAGGTCGGCTTCCTCACCGCCTCGATCAAGGAGGTGGCGGACACCGCCGTCGGCGACACCATCACCGACGACAAGAAGCCCTGCGCCGAGCCACTGCCCGGGTTCAAGCCCGTGCAGCCCGTCGTCTTCTGCGGCCTCTTCCCGGTCGATGCCGCCGATTTCGAGGACCTGCGCGCGGCCATGGGCAAGCTCAGACTGAACGACGCCAGCTTCTCCTACGAGATGGAGACCTCGGCGGCGCTCGGCTTCGGCTTCCGCTGCGGCTTCCTCGGCCTTCTCCACCTCGAGATCATCCAGGAGCGGCTGGAGCGCGAGTTCAACCTCGACCTCATCTCCACCGCCCCCTCGGTGGTCTACCGCCTCAAGATGAGCGACGGCAGCGAGCGCGAATTGCACAATCCGGCCGACATGCCGGAGGTGATGAAGGTCGCCGAGATCGCCGAGCCGTGGATCCGCGCCACCATCATGACGCCGGACGACTATCTCGGCGCCATCCTCAAGCTGTGCCAGGACCGGCGGGGCGAGCAGGTGGACCTCAACTACGTCGGCAAGCGCGCCATGGTCGTCTACGACCTGCCGCTCAACGAGGTGGTGTTCGACTTCTACGACCGGCTGAAGTCGATCTCGAAGGGCTATGCCTCCTTCGACTACCAGATCACCGACTATCGCCCCGGCGACCTCGTCAAGATGTCGATCCTCGTCAACGGCGAGCCGGTCGATGCGCTCTCCATGCTCGTGCACCGCACCCGCGCCGAGATGCGCGGCCGCGCCATGTGCGAGAAGCTGAAGGACCTCATCCCACAGCACCTCTTCCAGATCCCGATCCAGGCCGCGATCGGCGCCAAGATCATCGCCCGTGAGACCATCCGCGCCCTGCGCAAGGACGTGACGGCGAAGTGCTATGGCGGCGACGTCTCGCGCAAGCGCAAGCTCCTCGAGAAGCAGAAGGAGGGCAAGAAGCGCATGCGCCAGTTCGGCAAGGTGGAGATCCCGCAGGAAGCCTTCATCGCCGCGCTGAAGATGGACAGTTGAGGCGTCCGGCCTCAGCCCCGCCGCCTTTCGTCGCGGCGGATTCCACTTCCCTCAAAAATGCTCTAAGGAAGCCGCGACCCTTCCGGCGGCCGGCAACGTCGGATCAGCACTCGTGGAGACAACCATGGCGGCGCAAGCGCTCGATCCCCTCTCCAAGCTCGTCACGGTCTTCGGCGGCTCGGGCTTCCTCGGCCGCCACGTGGTGCGGGCCCTCGCCCGCCGCGGCTATCGCATCCGCGTCGCCGTGCGCCGGCCCGATCTTGCCGGGCACCTGCAGCCCCTCGGTCGCGTCGGCCAGATCCACGCCGTCCAGGCGAACCTGCGCTTCAAAAACTCGGTCGAGGCCGCCGTGCAGGGGGCCGATGCCGTTATCAACCTCGTCGGCATCATGCAAGAGACCGGGCGCCAGCGCTTCGACGCCGTGCAGGCCTTCGGCGCGCGCGCCGTCGCCCAGGCGACGGCCGGTGCCGGCGCTTCGCTCGTGCACGTTTCCGCGCTGGGGGCGGACCCCAAGTCCGCCTCGCTCTACGCCCGCACGAAGGCGGCAGGCGAGGAGGCGGTCTTCACCACGGTGCCCGAGGCGATCGTCTTCCGTCCCTCCGTCGTCTTCGGCCCGGAGGACGCCTTCTTCAACCGCTTCGCGGCGCTTTCCCGCATGCTGCCCGTCATCCCGCTCGTCGGCGCCGACACGCGTTTCCAGCCGGTCTTCGCCGGTGACGTCGCCGAGGCCATCGCCCGCGCCGTCGACGGCACAGTGGCCGGCGGGCGCGTCTACGAGCTCGGCGGTCCGCAGGTGCGGAGCCTGCGCGAGATCCTCGACTACATCCTCAAGGTCACGGGCCGACGCCGGCTGGTGCTGCCGCTGTCCTTCGGACTCGGCCGGGCCCAGGCGGCGGTGCTCGAGACGCTCGACAAGCTCACCTTCGGCCTCATGCCCGACGAATTTGTGTTGACCCGCGACCAGGTGACGCTGCTGGGGACCGACAACGTGGTGTCCGAGGTCGCCATCGCCGAAGGTCGCACGCTCGAGGGCCTCGGCATCCAGCCGGAAGCCGTCGAGGCCATCGTGCCGACCTATCTCTGGCGCTTCCGCGAACGCGGCCAGTTCGAGCAGACGCACCTCGCCTGATCAGCCGCCCCGCACCGTGGCAGTCGCCATCGCCCGCGCCTCGCGGGCGGCCAGCTTCTTGTGCACGTGCACCATGTAGGCCACGCCGAAGAGCGGCGTCATCAGGTTGATGACCGGAATGGCGACGAAACCGGCGAGGACGAGACCGGCGAGCAGCACCGTGCCGCGGTTGCGGTGGCGCATAGCCGCCGCCTCCGGCATCGGATGGAAGCGCCCGGCGGCAAGCTCGAAATATTCCCGGCCGAGCAGATAGGCGTTCGCTCCGAAGAAGGCGATGAGATTGACGCCGGGAACGAAGAGCAGCACCAGCGCGATCGCATTGACCATCAGCGACAGGCCGGCAAAGCGCAGCCCGTAGAGGATGGACCGGCCGAAGGAGAGTGGCCGGCCCGGCGGATCTGCCGGATAGTGGGCCCCTTCCACCATCTCCGCCGCATCGTCGAGGAAATAGCCGGCGACGAGCGCGGAGATCGGCGG
Organism: Chelatococcus daeguensis; assembly: GCF_001887265.1. Classification (NCBI taxonomy): domain Bacteria; kingdom Pseudomonadati; phylum Pseudomonadota; class Alphaproteobacteria; order Hyphomicrobiales; family Chelatococcaceae; genus Chelatococcus; species Chelatococcus daeguensis. The sequence goes on from NZ_CP018095.1 coordinate 34,520, forward strand.
GACGAGGAAGGCGAGCGCGATGAAGATGCCGATGCCGGCGAAGATGAGCGCGAAACTGTCGATCAGTGGATAGTCCACCAGCAGCGCATAGCGGTCCATCAGCATCGCGACGCCGCGCGTCAGCGCCAGCCAGACGAGCACGATCAGCGCCAGCGTCAGGGCCAGCGAGCGCCACAGGATGCGGCGGAACGGCGGCGAGACGATCTGCCGCCACGCCTTCAGGATGGCATCGGGATACATGGCTCTCCCAGGAAAGGATCGGGGGCTTATGCCCCCAGCCCCGTCTCGCGCATGGAATAGATGGCCCCGTCCATCACCTTGCCGTAGGTCATCGCCTTGGCACGGAAGGCGGTGAATGAGGCATAGACCTCGCCCGCGAGCGGCGAGGTCTTGGAGAGATCCGACAGGACCGCCTCGGACTGGCGGCCGAGCGCCTTGACGATATCGTCGTTGAAGGCACGCACTTCCACCCCCTTCTCAAGAAGCGGCTGATAGCTCTCGATATTGTGGAAGGTGAAATCGGCAAGCGTCTCGTAAGAGATGGCTTGCGCCGCGCGGCGCACGATCTCCCGCAGGTCGTCGGGCAGCGCCTCGTAGGCTTGTCTGTTGACCAGCATCTCGAGCGCCGGGCCGAACTCGTGGAAGGCCGGCAGGTAGTAGTACTTGGCCACCCGGTAGAGGCCGAAGGCGAGGTCGTTCCACGGGCCGACCCACTCCGCGGCATCGATGGTGCCGGCCTGCATGGCCTGGAAGATCTCGCCCGGCGGCGTCAGCAGCGTGTTGACGCCGAGCCGGCGCAGCACCTCCGCCCCGAGCCCGGCGATGCGCATCTTGAGGCCCTTGAGGTCGTCGAGGCTGTTGATCTCCTTGCGGAACCAGCCGCCAGCCTGGGCGCCGGAGGAGCCCGTGTAGAAGGGCAGCACGCCGAAGGGCTCGTAGGCCTTCTCCCACAGGGCCTGGCCGCCGCCGAAGGCGATCCAGCCCGCGTGCTCGTTGGCCGACAGCCCGAAGGGCACGCCGGTGAAGAAATGGAAGGCCGGGCTCTTGCCCTGCCAGTAATAGGGTGTGGCATGGCCGCATTCGACGGCGCCGGAGGAGACCGCGTCGAAGACCTCGAAGGGCGGCACCAGTTCGCCTGCGGCGAAGAGCTGCACCTTGAGCCGCCCGCCGGACATGGCCGTGATCATGTCGGCCAGGCGCTGGGCATTGACGCCGACGCCGGGCGTGTTCTTCGGCCAGGAGGTCGCCATGCGCCAGGAAACGGCGCCCTGGGCCCGCGCCACATGCGGGGCGGCGAGCCCCACCGCGCCCGCCGCCAGCGCCCCGATGACGCCGCGGCGCGCCACTGTCGATCGTCCTGCCTCGTATTCCCTGGTCATGGCGTTCCTCATCCCCATGCGGCCTGCGCCGCGATCGGTCGCGGACTTTAGAGCATGATCGAAGCCGGGTGAAACCGGCTTTTGCGGCTGGGCCGCAAGCGGCCTGCACACACGCCTCGCCCTTTCGTGAAGGGAACAATCGATCTTTTCCCCGCGTTTCGAGGCTGGTGCCTCATTTCGACCACAGGCAGCGCAAGAATTTCGGCGGACAGACGAATCGGGCTGACGATGGCTAAGTCCACTTCGAATCAGAGAATAAATTCGATCGATTTCTGGCGCGGAATCGTGCTTGTTTCGATCTTTATCAACCACGTTCCTGGCAACGTGTTTGAATACATGACCCACAAGAACATCGGACTTTCCGATGCAGCCGAAGCATTCGTCTTCCTGTCCGGCGTTTCTGTGGCGCTCGCCTATGGCCGACGCTTTCTCAGCGGCGAACCGGGTACGCCGACCCGCGCCCTGGGGCGCCGCGCGCTCACCATCTACGGCGTCCAGGTGGCGCTGTCGCTCATCGCCGTCGCCCTCTTCGTCACCGCCGCCATCGTATTCGACGACGAAGGGCTTCTGGCAGAGCACGGACGCGACATCGTGGTGACGGATCCCGTCCGGGCGCTGCTCGCCATCGTCGGGCTCAGCCACCAGCTCGGCTATTTCAACATCCTGCCGCTCTACATCGTGCTCCTGCTCGCGACCCCCGCGATCCTGGCGCTCGCTCGCATCAACAGCTTCCTGATGCTGATCGTGTCGGCGCTCGTCTATGTCGGCGCCCGCACGGCTGGCCTCAACCTGCCGACGTGGCCGGTCGAGGGCGAGTGGTTCTTCAACCCCTTCGCCTGGCAGTTCCTGTTCTGCATCGGCCTGTTCATCGGCCTTCACCTGCGCGACGTGATGGTGACGCGCGACAATCTGCTGTTCGCCGTCTGCCTGGTCATTCTTGCCGCCTCGTTCTTCGTGGTGACCAACGGCTTCCATCTCGTGCCCGGCCTGTGGGACGGGGTGCGCGAAACGCTCGACATCAGCAAGACCAACCTCGGTCTTGCGCGGCTGCTGCATTTCCTCGCGCTTGCCTATGTCATCAGCCATCTCGGCCTGTCGAAGCTCCTCGCGCGCACGCCGGTCCACGCTCCGCTCTGCCTCATCGGCCGCCATAGCCTGCCGGTCTTTGCTGCCGGCTCGCTCCTGAGCGCGCTCGGCCAGATCATCCAGCACGTGCGCCCGCCAGCATTCCTCGACGAAGCGGCCCTCGTGGGCATCGGCATCGTCCTGCACTATCTGGTGGCACGCGCCTTCGCGGAGCGCACAGCCCGCCGGGCCCAGCCCCGTCAGGCCTGAGGCGTGCCTGCCGGCGGGTGCAGTTCGACCGGCCGGTCCTCGCCCCACAGGAAGCGCTTGTAGTCGAAGCCGGTCTCGATGGTCGGCTTCACAATGGCAAAATAGGGCGAGATGTCGAAGTCCCGCGGCGTGTAGAGCGAGTGATGGCGGATGTGGAGCACCTCTGCCCGCCCGTAGGCCGACTTGACCCGCCGGTCATCGTCCCAGTGCTTGACGCGCGGCAGGATCGGATAGCGCACGCTCTGGAAAGCCTGGGCGATCAGCGTCGAGCAGATCGTGCGCGTCGGCTCGCCAGAACCGAGCGCCAGCATACGGCGGCGCAGGCGCACCGGCACCGGCGGCGTTGGCAGGAGGTAGCGTGCGAGGTCGACGATGTTGCGCACGTCGTAGCCGTAGCCGATGCGCTCGACCATGAAGCGGATGACCGCCTCCCGGTCTGCCGGCGTCAGCGCGACCGGCCGGCACAGGCGCACGTGCATGTCACGGTACTTGGTGAGCGGGGCTGTCGTCACGCCGGCCTCGGCGGTAGCCTCCACGAGCACATGCGGCTCGCCGTCCGCCTCGCGGACGCCGAGCCTGTCGCCGACGCACAGCGCGGCGTGCGACCATGTGGACTGTGTCAGGTACTTGATGGCAACAGCGATGCGCGTGTTGCCCTCGACAAGGAGCACGTCGCCCGGCTGGATGACTCGCGACAGGGCATCGAGATCCGGCGGGAAGGCCGGCGCATAGCCCTTGATGGGCCGCGTCAGGAAGCCGACGAGCCCGCGGCCGATGCCGGCAAGAATGCTCGAGACCATGGCCCTCCCCTCCCCGCGCGGCGACCGCTCGCGGCCTCAGAGCATGGACGGCAGCACTCTGTCCGGCGGGCGATGGCCGTCGAGGAAGGTCTTGATGTTGACGATGACCTTCTCGCCCATGTCGACGCGCCCCTCGATGGTGGCCGAGCCCATGTGCGGCAGCAGCACCACCCGGTTCTGCCGCGCGAGCTTCAGCAGGCGCGGGTTCACCGACGGCTCGTGCTCGAAGACGTCGAGTCCCGCCCCGGCGAGGTCCCCCGCCTCGAGCATGCGGGCCAGCGCCACCTCGTCGACGATCTCGCCGCGCGCCGTGTTGACGAGCACGGCCTCGCGCTTCATCAGTTTGAGTCGCCGGGCCGACAGCAGGTGGTAGGTCGCGGGCGTGTGCGGGCAGTGGATGGAGACGATGTCCATGCGCGCCAGCATCTGGTCGAGCGAATCCCAGTAGGTCGCCTCGAGTTCCTCCTCCACGGCGGCGCTGACCCGTCGGCGGTTGTGATAGTGGATCGACAGGCCGAAGGCCTTGGCGCGGCGTGCCAGCGCCTGGCCGATGCGCCCCATGCCGACGATGCCGAGGCGCTTGCCGGTGATGCGCCGGCCCAGCATCCAGGTGGGCGACCAGCCCGGCCAGTCGCCGTCCGTCATCATGCGAGCGCCCTCGGGCAGGCGCCGGGCGACCGCGAGCAGCAGTGCCATCGTCATGTCGGCGGTGTCCTGCGTCAGCACCCCGGGCGTATTGGTCACGGTGATACCCCGCGACAGGGCCGTCTCAACGTCGATATGGTCGAAGCCGTTGCCAAAATTGGCGATGAGCTTGAGGCTCTCCCCCGCCTGGGCAAGCAGGGCCGCGTCGATCCTGTCGGTGATGGTCGGCACCAGCACATCCGCGGTGCGCACCGCCTCGACGAGTTGCTGCGCCGTCATGGGTGTGTCGTCGACATTGAGGCGCGCGTCGAACAATTCGCGCATGCGCGTCTCGATGATGTCCGGCAGGCGACGTGTGACGACGACGAGCGGCTTCTTTTTCATGAGGGAGGCCTCGCATCCGGGGCGACGTGTTCACCCCACGTTAAGCACAATCGGCAAGACATTGAGTTGAACACGGGTTGCGCTCAGCCCCCTGCAGCCGGCCCTTCATTCCACTTCTACACGTCGCCTCTGTAGCAAAGGAAGTCTGAAAGACAACCGGTAGAGAAGTCTAAGGTCGCTCCGGCCGTCCCCGACGCCTTCGTCCGACGTTCCCATCCGCCGAGCCCCCCGCAAAGTACAGCGATGCCCCACCTTGCCCGCCTCGTCCTCGCCCTTTTCGTCGTCGCCGTCGCTCCGTGTGGGAGGGTCGCGGCGCAGGCCGCAGACGCGCCAGTGGCGCGCGGCACGGTGAGCGGGCTACCGCTGCCGCGCTACGTCAGCCTGAAGTCGGATCGCGTCAATCTGCGCGAGGGGCCGTCGAAGGATCACCGCGTCACCTGGGTCTTTACACGCGCCGGCCTGCCGGTGGAGATCATCGCCGAGTTCGAGACGTGGCGGCGTATCCGGGATTCGGAGGGCAGCGACGGCTGGGTGCTGCACAGCCTGCTGTCCGGCCGGCGTACGGCGCTCGTCTCCCCCTGGAGCAAGGGCCAGATCTTCACGATGCGCGAGCGCGCCTCCGAGGAAGCCGCGGTGGTGGCGCGTCTCGAAGCGGGCGTCGTCGTGGACGTGCGCCGCTGCACCGGCACCTGGTGCGAAGTCGCCGTCTCCAACCGCCGCGGCTTCGTGGCGCAGGACAAGCTCTGGGGCGTCTATCCCAACGAGCGCATCGAGTGATCCAGGCCCGCCCCATCAGGCGGTCACGGTGCCGTTGCCGTGCGGGAAGCCGCGGTAGGGCAGGTCGCGGTCGACATCCTCGAGGTCGGACAGGAAGCGATCGGCCCAGCCGCCGATATCCGTATTGGCGAGCCCCTGCCACATGCGCCGCCAGCGCGCACGACGCTCGTCGAGAGGCATCATCAGCGCCTTAACATAGGCCGCCGCCGTGCCGTCGATGTCGTAGGGATTGACGATGAGCGCCCCGTCGAGGACCGAAGCGGCGCCGGCAAAGCGCGAGATGACGAGCACGCCCGGATCGTCCGGATCCTGCGAAGCGACATATTCCTTGGCGACGAGGTTCATGCCGTCGCGCAGGGGGGTGACCACGCCGACGCGGGCGAGCCGGTAGAGCCCGGCGAGCTCGCTGCGGTTGTAGGAGCGGTTGATATAGCGGATCGGCGTCCAGCTCACCTCGCCGTACTGGCCGTTGATGCGCCCGGCCGCCTCGCCCAACGCACGCTGCATGGCCGCATATTCGGGAATGTCGGCCCGGCTCTTGGGGGTGATCTGCAGGAAGGTGACGTGGGTGCGCCAGTCAGGCGCCGTCTGCAGCATACGCTCGAAGGCGTCGAGGCGCTGCGTCAGGCCCTTGGAATAGTCGAGCCGGTCGACGCCGATCATCATCGTGCGGCCGCCGAGGCTCTCACCCACCTCCTGGATGAAACGCGAGCGCGCCGCGCGCGCCGCCGTGCGGGCAAAGCCGAGGCGGTCGATCCCGACGGGATAGACCCCCGTGCGCAGCGCCCGCCCACCGACGGCGAACAGGCGCTTGCCGCTCGCGAAGGCGCCGGCCTCCTCGACGAGGTAGGAGCCGAAATTGTCGGCATCCTTGCGCGTCTGGAAGCCGACGAGGTCGCAGGCGGTCAAGGCGCGACCGATCTCCGCATGGTTCGGCAAGGCAAGGAAGATGTCGAGCGAAGGCCAGGGGATGTGCTGGAAATAGCCGATGCGGTTGTTGACGCCGCGCTCCCGCAGCGCCTCCGCGAGCGGAATGAGATGGTAATCGTGGATCCAGATGAGATCGTCGGGCGCGACATGCTCGACCAGCAGATCCGCGAAATAGCTATTGACACTGCGGTAGCCGGCAAGGTCCTTGCGGGCGAACTCGGTCAGGTCGAGCCGGTAGTGCAACAGGGGCCACAGGGCCCGGTTGGCGAAGCCATTGTAATATTCCTGGTGGTCCTCCTGCGACAGGTCGCAGACGGCATAGGTCACGTTCCCATGCGCAACGAGGGTCGCGGTCTTCTGGCGCTCGCCGATGCGCCCGCTCCACCCGAACCACAGGCCGCCCCGCTGGGCAAGGACATCGTTGAGGGCGACGGCGAGTCCGCCGGCGGTGGCCCCGCCCTTGCGCGAGGGCACCGCGACACGGTTTGAAACGACGATGAGCCTGCTCAAAACGCGTCCTCCCAGGATGCTGACAGCGAGAGGGCCGCGTGGATGAGGCCCACCATCGAATAAGTCTGCGGGAAATTGCCCCACAGCTCGCCGCTTTCGACGTGGATGCCTTCCGACAGGAGGCCGAGACTGTTGCGCCGCCCGAGCACGTCCTCGAACAGGACGCGCGCCTCCTCGCGCCGGCCAACCTTGGCGAGCGCCTCGATGTACCAGAGCGTGCAGATGGTGAAGGCCGTCTCCGGCTCGCCGAAGTCGTCCTCTCCGGCATAGCGGAAGAGGTGCGCTCCATGCCGTAGCCGCTGTCCGATGAAGTCGACCGTCGAGATGAAGCGGGGATCCTCCGCGTCGACGAGGCCGATGTCGGCGAGCAGCAGGAGGCTGGCGTCGACATCGTCGCCGCCAAAGCGGCTCACGAAAGTGCCAAGCTCCGCGTTCCAGCCACGGGCGAAGATGCCTTCGCGGATGACGTCGGCCTGCTCGCGCCAGTAGACCGCCCGGTCGGGCAGGCCGAGCCGCCCGGCGATACGCGCCAGCCTGTCGCAGGCTGCCCAGCACATGGCGGAGGAGTGGGTGTGGACGTTGGCGAGCGTGCGGTATTCCCACAGGCCCGCATCGGGCTCCGCCCACAGCCGGGCGGCGTGCTCGCCGAGACCCTCGAGCCGCTCGAACAGCGCCACGTCGCCCTTGCGGATCAGCCGCTCGTCGAAGAAGCACTGGGAAATGGCGAGGACAACAGAGCCGTAGCCATCGTTCTGGCGCTGGCGGAAGGCGTCGTTGCCCCGCCGGACTGGGCCGAAGCCGCGATAGCCCGGCAGCGCCGGCACGATCTCCTCGTGCAGTTGCGCCTCGAACTGCAGGCCGAACAGCGGCTGCAGCTCCCGGTCACCGTTGCGCGCAACCACGTTGGAGACGTAGCTGATGTAGTCCTCCATGGTACGGGTCGCTCCGAGCCGGTTGAGGGCCCGCACGGTGAAGAAGGAATCGCGCAGCCAGCAGTAGCGGTAGTCCCACGTGCGTCCGCTGGCGCCGTATTCCGGCACCGAGGTCGTCAGGGCCGCGACGATGCCGCCCGTCTCCTCGTAGGCGCAGAGCTTGAGCGTGATGGCGGCGCGGATGACGACGTCCTGCCACTCGAAGGGAATGGCGAGATAGCGCACCCACTCGCGCCAGTAGTCCTCCGTGTTCTCGCAGAACTTGCCGAACAGCGTGGCCGGCGCCTCGGGCAGGGTTTCGTCGGGACCGAGGATCAGCGTCAAAGGCCGCTCGAGGATGAACGGCACCTCGTCCCGGATGAGGCCCGGCGAGCCATCGGTCGTCAGGCGCAGCACCTGCTCGCCGAGGTGATAGCGGATGGTGTTGGAGCCGCGTGTCGTCTCGGCGCGCTCGCGGCCGTAGTCATGGGATGGCCTGATGCGCACCCTGATCATGGGGGAGCCGACGAGGGGCTCGACCGAACGCATGAGCATCGCCGGGCGGAAGAGCCGGCCGTACATCTTGAAGCGCGGAACGAAGTCGACGATGCGCACCTTGGAGCCGTCCTCGGATTCGAGGACGGTTTCGAGGATGGCGGTGTTGGGCCAATAGCGCCGCTCGCTGCGCGTGAAGCCCTGGAGGTCAATTTCGAAGACGCCTTCGTCGCCCTGCGCGGAGGCGCCGAGCAGGCTATGGAAGACGGGGTCGCCGTCGAGCCGCGGGAAGCAGGACCACACGATCCGTCCTCGCCGGTCGATCAGCGCAGCGATGGCGCTGTTGCCGACGACGCCGAGATCGAGATCGCTCATGCCCTGCCCCCCTGCCTCCCGCCCGCGGCCGCATCTGCCAGGAAGGCGCGCACGGCGGGCGGATCATCCAGATACAAATCTGCTCCGACCGCTTCGGGTTCCCGGCCTACCGCGACGGCAATGCCGTTGAGGGCCCGTGCCGCGGCGAAAGCATCCTCGTCCGTCCGATCGTCGCCGAAGAAGACGGGCCGCCGGCCGAGGAAGGGCTCCTCCAACATGAAGGCGTCGAGCGCCGAGCCCTTGTGCGCCCCGGTCGTGCGCAGTTCCACCACGCACTTGCCGGGCAGTGCGGCGAGGGTGCCGCCGCTCTCGCGCGCGAGATCTTCCGCAAGGGACCTGACGGCCTCGAAGGCCTCGGGCGCCGCGCGGTAGTGCACGGCGATCGACAGGCCCTTGTCTTCGATGATGATGCCCGGCACTGCGGCGAAGGCGGTGCAGATGGCCTGTCGCGCGGCGGCGAGGGTGGGAGGCGCGGGAAAGCGCTGGCACACGCCGCCCGCGCTGCGCCGCTCCAGCCCGTGCAGCGCGCCGACGGCGGCGACGGCATCGCCGAAGCGCGTGTCGATCCAGGCGAGCGAGCGCCCGCTCAAAAGCGCCAGCGCCCCGTCGTAGCGCAGCCGCGCCCGGACGAGGTCTCGGCACAGCGCGTCCGACACGACGACGTCGTCCGGTCGGGCCGCCATGTCGACGAGCGTCCCGTCGATGTCGAAGAAGAGGGCGAAAGCGTCGGCGCGGGCGATGATCTCTTCGAATGCGTGCATCATGGGCGCGAGCGCGCGGCGCTCAGTCCTTGCGCCGCAGACGGACCACGACATCGACGCGGGCGATCTCCATGCCCTCCGGCGGCGTCGGCAGGTCTCCCACCGTGATGGCGGGGCCGGGAATGTCCATCATCTTGTCCTCGCCCTCGACGAAGAAGTGATGGTGGTCCGAGAGGTTGGTGTCGAAATAGGTCTTGGAACCGTCCACCGCGAGCTCGAGCAGGAGGCCAGCCTGCGTGAACTGGTGCAGCGTGTTGTAGACGGTGGCGAGGGAGACTGGCACGCGCGCCCGCGTCGCCTCCTCGTAGAGCATCTCAGCCGAGACGTGCCGATCCCCCTTGGCGAAGAGGAGCCAGCCGAGCGAGACGCGCTGGCGGGTGGGCCTTAACCCGACCCGGCGCAGCTTCTCGCGCAGTTCGTGGAACGGGCACCCCCGACGCTCACCGTGGACGGTCGCAGGCGCCTGCGACGGGGCTCGAGAGCCCTCCTGCAGGCGTGCGGGAACGTCCGTCTCCCGGCGGGAATGCACTTGCTCGCTCATGTCTGCCAATGGCCCGGAAATTGCTATCTGTTCGCATTATCATATGGATTGGCTCGCGCGATCGCAACCCGCGGGAGGTGATGCCCAGGGCGTCGCCTCCGCTCGGTGGGCGCAAAAGCGCCGTTCCCCGCTTTCGGCCTCGCGGTCACTATGTTAGGAGAGCCCGGTGCATCGGGCTCATAGCGCCTGGTTCGTGACAATCGAATGAAGGGATCGTCCGAGGATTATGGAGCGGCAGTCGAACTTCAGCTACGAGGAACTTCTCGCCTGCGGCCGCGGCGAGTTGTTCGGCGCCGGCAATGCCCAACTGCCGCTGCCCCCCATGCTCATGTTCGACCGGATCACCGCGATCGCCGAGGAGGGTGGCGCCAACGGCAAGGGCCTGGTGCGTGCCGAGCTCGACGTGCGCCCGGACCTCTGGTTCTTCGGCTGCCATTTCAAGGGCGATCCGGTCATGCCGGGTTGCCTCGGCCTCGACGCCCTGTGGCAGATGGTCGGCTTCTTCCTCGGATGGCTCGGCTCCCCGGGACGCGGGCGGGCGCTCGGCGTCGGCGAGGTCAAGTTCGTCGACCAGGTGCTGCCGACCGTCAAGCAGGTGGTCTACGGCGTCGATCTGAAGCGCGTCTTCCGGTCCAAGCTCGTGCTCGGCATCGCCGACGGCTGGGTGGAGGCCGACGGCAAGCGCATTTACGAGGCCAGGGACCTCAGGGTCGGCCTGTTCCAGGCCGAGGCCGGCAGCGCGGCCTGATTGCACGGCAGGTAGACAGCCCCGTTCGGGCCCCCCACATAGGGCACTGAGCCCGTTTGGTTGATCTGAGGAAAGGATACGGCTGCCATGAGGCGCGTCGTCGTCACCGGGATGGGCATCGTCTCGTCCATCGGCAACAACACGCAGGAGGTGCTCGCCTCCCTACGCGAAGCGCGGTCGGGCATCGTCTTCGCCGACGACTATGCCAAGCTCGGTTTCCGCTGCCAGGTCCATGGCGCGCCGGCGCTGAACCCTGAGGAGGTTGTCGACCGGCGCGCCATGCGCTTCCTCGGCACCGGGGCAGCGTGGAACCACGTCGCCATGGAGCAGGCAATCCAGGACGCCGGGCTCGAGGCCGGCGAGGTCAGCCACGAGCGCACCGGCATCATCATGGGCTCGGGTGGTCCCTCCACCCGCACGCTTGTCGAGGCCGCCGACATCGCCCGCACCAAGGGGCCGAAGCGCATCGGCCCCTTCGCCGTGCCGAAGGCCATGTCCTCCACCGCTTCCGCGACGCTCGCCACCTGGTTCAAGATCAAGGGCGTCAACTATTCGATCTCCTCGGCCTGCGCGACGTCCAATCATTGCATCGGCAATGCCTACGAGACGATCCAGTACGGCAAGCAGGACGTGATCTTCGCCGGCGGCTGCGAAGAACTGGACTGGACGTTGTCCATGCTCTTCGACGCCATGGGCGCCATGTCCACCAAATACAACGAGCAGCCCCGCACGGCGTCGCGCGCCTATGACAGGAACCGCGACGGCTTCGTTATCGCCGGCGGCGCGGGCGTGCTCGTCCTCGAAGAACTGGAGCACGCCAAGGCGCGCGGCGCCAAGATCTACGGCGAGATCGTCGGCTACGGCGCCACCTCCGACGGCTACGACATGGTCGCCCCCTCCGGTGAGGGCGCCGTGCGCTGCATGCGCATGGCCCTCGAGAGCGTGAAGGTGCCGGTCGACTACATCAACCCGCACGCCACCTCGACGCCAGTGGGCGACGAGAAGGAGATCGAGGCCATCCGCGAGGTCTTCGGCGGCAAGTGCCCGCCGATCTCGGCGACCAAGTCGCTGACCGGCCACTCGCTCGGCGCCACCGGCGTGCAGGAGGCGATCTATTCGCTGCTCATGATGAACAACGGCTTCATCTGCGAGAGCGCCAATATCGAGGAGCTCGATCCCATCTTCGCCGACATGCCCATCGTGCGCGAGCGCATCGACAACGCCAAGCTCGGCTGCGTGCTGTCCAATTCCTTCGGCTTTGGCGGCACAAACGCAACCATCGTCATGAAGCAGCTCGACGCGTAAGCGGCGGGCCATATCCGGGAGTGCCTCCTTGACAGGGCTCATGCACGGAAAGCGCGGCCTCATCATGGGCGTCGCGAACGATCACTCGATTGCCTGGGGCATTGCCAAGACACTTCGCCAGCACGGCGCCGAACTCGCCTTCACCTACCAGGGCGAAGCGCTGAAGAAGCGCGTGGCGCCGCTCGCCGAATCGCTCGATTCGACGCTTATCATGCCCTGCGACGTGGAGGACATCGCCACCGTCGACGCCGTCTGCGACGAATTGAAGGACGCCTGGGGCAGCCTCGATTTCGTCGTCCACGCCATCGGCTTCTCGGACAAGAACGAGCTCAAGGGCCGCTACGCCGACACGACCCGCGCCAATTTCTCGCGCACCATGGTCATCTCCTGCTTCTCCTTCACGGAGATCGCCAAGCGCGCCGCGGCGCTGATGCCGAACGGCGGCTCCCTGCTCACGCTGACCTATGGCGGCTCGACGCGGGTGATGCCGAACTACAATGTCATGGGCGTCGCCAAGGCCGCGCTCGAGGCGAGCGTGCGCTATCTCGCCGCCGATTTCGGCGCCGAGGGCATCCGCGTCAATGCCATCTCGGCGGGACCCGTGCGCACGCTGGCCGGCGCCGGCGTCGCCGACGCGCGCCTCATGTTCAACTACCAGAAGGCCCATGCGCCCCTGCGTCGCACAGTGACCATCGAGGAGGTCGGCGGCTCCGCCCTCTACCTCCTGTCCGACCTGTCGAGCGGGGTGACGGGCGAGATCCACTACGTCGATTCCGGCTATAATATCATCTCGATGCCGCGGCCGGACGTGCTCAAGGCCCAGGAGAAGGCGGAAGCCGCGAGCGAGCGGCTCGCCGATCCGGCAACGGCCTGAACGGACGGGCGTTCACCGTCTCGTGAGACCGCAGCGATTGACGCGGCCCGCGAGCCGGTGCACCCACAGGCCCATGGTCCAGCCTTCACGCCGCACGATCATCCAGGGCCTCGCCGGCGCACTCGTCGCCGGCGGCTCGGCACAGGCGCTCGCCGCCGCCATCACGGCACCGCACAACCGCGTGCCCAGCGAGCTCGTCAACGAGATCGCGCTCCTGCCCATCCGCATCGCGGTGGGCAGCGCCCAGCCCGACATCACGATCGTCGAGTTCTTCGACTACAACTGCCCTTGGTGCCGGCAGTCGTGCCGGGACGCGGCCGCCCTTCTCAAGAGCGAGCAGGACCTCGCCTATGTTCTCGTCAACTATCCGATCCTGAGCGAGCAATCGGTCGAGGCGGCGCGCATCGCCCTCGCCTTTGCCGAGATGCGGCCGGCGGCGGATTATTTCGAGCTGCACCAGCGCATCTTCGGCCTCAAGGGCCGCATCGATGCGCAGCGCACCTTCGACATCGCCGCCACCTTCCCGCTCGACAAGCACGAGCTCCTGAAGCGGGCCGATTCGGAGGCGGTGACGAACGCCCTGGGCCAGGCCGTGACGCTCGGCTCCGACCTCGGCTTCAACGCCACCCCCTCCTACACGGTGATGACGGAGGCCTTCCACGGCTTCGTTCCCCTCGCCGACAAGCGCGCCGTCATCGCCAACCTGCGCGCCTGCGAGGCCGTCACCTGCTGAGCGGCGTCAGAACCGGTAGCTGACGCCCGCCCGGACGAGATGGTTGGTCAGGTCCCCCTTCACCCGGGCGCCGTCGCCGAGCACAATCTTCTGGCCGCCATAGCGCACGAAGTCGTATTCCGCCCGCAGGGCCAGGCGATCGGTCATCGCATATTCGACGCCGCCGCCGAGGAGATAGCCGCCACGCCAGCCATCGCGCGTATGGCCGTCCTTGACGTCGATGTTGGACCGGGCATAGCCGGCGGTGGTGAAGACGAGGAGCCGGCCGACGGCAACACCCGCACGGAGCTTGGCCGCGAGCATCCAGCTCTGGTCGATGCGTGCGCCGCCGAGCGCCGGGCCCGAGCCGCTCTTGCCGCCGAGATAGGCGGCCTCGAGCTCGCCGCCGAGCGCGAACAAGCCGAGCTGCGTGAGATAACCGGCATGCACGCCGCCGGTGAAGCCACCCTCGGACCTGGCGCCGCGGCCGAAGCTCGCCCGCCGGTAGCCACCATTGACGCCGATGTAGGCGCCGCTCCATGTGAAGGTGGGCGGCGCAGCATAGGACGACGTCGTGTCGTAGAGGCGCGGGGCGGGGTCCGCGGCGAGAGCCCCGGCGGTGCCGGCGAGGACGAGGGCCGGGACGGCGAATATACGCAGATGCATGAAAAGTTGCTCCAAGTGGGAGGAATGCGGCGGCCATGGCCTGCCGCTGCGCCGTCCCGTGCAGGACGCGCCGCAGCCGGCCATTGCGTTGCGGGCGGCGGCAGGGATGGGGGCCCTGCGCGCCGCGCCGGCTGCGGCGCGCATCAGACCGTCGGGACGGCACTGACGAATGCTTCTCTCGCCGCCGGGCATTGCCGCTCCATTACGGAACGGATGCTTCCTTCGGAAAAAGCAGCGAGACCCGTGCGCCGCCCTCCTCGGCCTCGCCGATGGTGACGGTGCCCCCATGCAACGCCATGACCTGCGCGACGATGGCGAGGCCAAGCCCGGCGCCGGCGCCCGCCCCGGCGCGCGCGAAGGGTTTCATCACTTCCGCCCTGAGGGCCTCGGGCACACCCGCTCCGCGGTCCGTGACAGCAATCTCACCATGGGCCACGCTGACGGTGACGAGCCCGCCGCCGTGACGAACGGCATTTTCGACAAGGTTGGTCAGGGCCAGTCTCAGCGCCATCTCGCTGCCGGTGACGATAACCGGCCGCGGCGCCTCGAGCGCCAGCTCCGTGTCCGCGGCGAGCGCCGCCGGCGCCTGCTCCGCCACGACCATGCGCGCCAGCGCCACGAGGTCCACGCGCGCCCGCGCCAGGGGCTGGCCGGACAGGCGCGCCAGATGCAGCAATGTCGCCACGATGCCCGACAGGCGCTGCACGTCCGCGATCAGCTCGGCCCGCAGGCCGACGTCCCGCACGCGCTCGAGGCGCATCCGCATCCTCGTCAGCGGCGTGCGCAACTCGTGAGCGGCGTTCGACAGAAAGGTCCGCTGCGCCTGCGCGGCGGCGTCGATCCGCTCGAGCGCTCGGTTAAAGGCGCCGGCGAGCGGCCTGAGCTCCGCCGGGGCCTGCGCCGCCGGCAGCCGTCGGCCGGCCGGCAGCCCGTCGATGGCTTCGGCCGCGCCGGCCATGGCGTGGACCGGCCGGGCGATCAGCCGCGGGATGGCCCAGACGGCGGCGATCATGACGAGCAGGAGGAAAACGCCATAGGCGACGATCAGCGGCGTATTGTGGCCAAAGCCGAACAGCAGTTCCTCGATCAGCGAGAAGGTGACGCCGCCGAGCTCGATCATCACCGGGCCGGCGCGTGTCTCCTCGCTCGCGGCATAGCCGAGCAGGCGCCTCTCGCCGACGACATACTCGAACTGCGCATGGTCGATCCGCCCGGCCCAGCCCTGCAGCCAGGCTCCGGCCGGTGGCTGCGCCGGTCCGCCGGAGACGGCCTCGTCGCCCGCGCGCACAACGTACCAGAAGAACGGCCGGTCCGCTTCCAGCGCGGCGAGCGCCTTGCTCGCTTTCAGGATGAGGCGGCCGTCCGCGTCCCGGTCAACGGCGTCGCGCAGGATACGCGCGGCATATTTTGAGCCTTCGGGCGACTTGTCGGGATCGCCGATGGTGACGAGCACCGAGATGAGCAGGACAGTGACGCCCACGAGGAGTACGGCCGTGAGGCATGCCACGGCCACGCTCGCGCGGAAGGTGATGGAGCGGGGCAACCTCACGACGCGCTCAGCATGTAGCCGACACCCCGCACCGATCGGATGACGACCTCGCAATCGGCCTCACGCAGCCGGCGGCGCAGCCGCGAGACGTGCGAGTCGAGCGCGTTCGACTGGATATCGTCGTCGAAGCAATAGACGGCGCCCTCCAGCGCCTCGCGCAGGACGACGCGGCCCGCCCGGCGCGCGAGCAGTTCGAGCAGCGCAAGTTCGCGCCGCGGCAGTACGATCGGCGTATCGTCGCGGTGCACCGAACGCTGCACGCTGTCGAAGCGCAGGTTGCCGACGCGGATGACGGTGTCGCGCGCCGCCGAGAGGCGCCGCAGGACGGCTCGCATGCGGGCAATGAGCTCCGCCGGCTCGAAGGGCTTGCCGACATAGTCGTCGGCACCGCCGTCGAGGGCGTTCGCGATCTCCTCGGGGTCGTCGAGGGCGGTGAGGAGGATGGTGCCCGGCTGGGGGCGGAGCACCCGCAGTTCCGCCAGGAGGCTCATCCCCTCACCATCCGGCAGTTGCCGGTCGATGACGACGAGATCGAAGGCGGCGACGGCGATCGCCGCCCGCGCGTCCTCGAGCGAGGTCACGAGGTCGCACGGCCCGAGCGCCTGCGTCAGCGTGGCGCGCAGCCACGCCCCGAGTTCGGGATCGTCTTCGATGACGAGTACACGCATGATCAGCCCCTTGATCCGCCGCTCCCGCATTGGCGGCGCAACATTACGCCAGCATGACTGGCCACCCGCCGCGCGCGCCGGGCAGTGCAGCCCTGCGCGGGCGGACTGGCCATCCGCGGCCGTTCGTCCTATTGGCTGGATGCACAAAAAAACGGCTTTCCGATACGGTGCGCCGCAACGGAAGCGGAGGAAACATGACGCAGCAGGCGAGCGCCCTGCCGCAGCGCGACGTCCGCATCATCGGCCTCGTCGGCGCGGCCCATTTTGCGAGCCACTTCTTCCAGCTGGTGCTGCCGCCACTATTCCCCTTCATCCGTGACGGGCTCGGGGTCAGCTATACGCAGCTCGGCGTTGCGATGGCGGTGTTCTATGCCGTCTCCGGCATTGGCCAGGTGGCCGCCGGCTTTCTCGTCGACCGCTACGGCCCGCAGCGCATCTTGCCCGCGGGCATCGCGCTCTTCGGCCTCGCGACGATCCTCGCCGGCCTCGCACCTGCCTATTGGATGCTGATCGTCGTCGCGATCGTCGCCGGCCTCGGCAACTGCGTCTTCCATCCGGCCGACTTCTCGGTGATGACGGCGCGCGTGACACCCTCGCGCCTTGCCCGCGCCTACAGCATCCACACGGTCTCCGGCACGCTTGGCTGGGCGGCGGCGCCGGTGACGCTGCTTCTCCTCAACGACCTCCTCGACTGGCGCATGGCGCTCATCGTCACCGGCGCGGCCGGCATCGTCTTCGCGCTCTATGTCGCCACGCAGCACCTGTTCCTGCGCGTCGCGCCCCATGAGCCTCATGCCGCCGACTCGGCAAGGCCGCCACAGGGCTCCCCCAGTACGGCGCAACTGCTCTTCGCCGCACCGGTCGTGCTGTGCTTCGTCTATTTTACCCTGCTGTCGATCGCGCAGACCGGCATGCAGAGCTTCCTGCCGAGCCTGATGCCGCACGTACAGGCGATCACTTTTGCCTTCGCGACCACCGCCACGACGGTCTATCTCGTCGCCAGCGCCACCGGCTCGCTCATCGGCGGCTTCCTCGCCGACCGGACGAGCAATCACGAGCGCATCGTCGGCGGCGGCCTCGTCGGCGCCGGCGTGCTCACGCTCGCGCTCGGCTATATCCCGCTGGCGCTCGCCACCGCCTTCGCGACGGTGGCCGTGGCGGGCTTCCTCACCGGCATCACCATTCCCTCGCGCGACATGCTGGTGCGCTCGGCGACGCCGGCCGGCTCGACCGGCAAGATCTTCGGCTTCGTCTATTCCGGCCTCGACCTCGGGGCGATGCTGGCCCCGGTCGCGATCGGCCTTTTCCTCGATGGAGGGCAGGCGCATCTTGCCTTCGCCTTCATGGCGGCGGCGCTGATCGGCACCATCACCGCGGCCTTCCTCGTCAAGTGGGGCACGCGCCGGGCCGCCGTGCGGGTGACGAACATATAAAGACTTCTTTATGTCTTTATTGCCTGCGGGCGGCGCGGCTGCTATAGGTCGCGCCGAACCTAACGCCGTACTGAAATCACGGATCGTCGCGCCATGACCCAGGACTATATCGTCAAGGACATTTCGCTGGCCGAGTGGGGCCGCAAGGAGATCGCCATCGCCGAAAGCGAGATGCCCGGCCTCATGGCCGTGCGCGAGGAGTTCGGCCCGAGCCAGCCGCTCAAGGGCGCCCGCATCGCCGGCTCCCTGCACATGACCATCCAGACCGCCGTGCTGATCGAGACGCTGAAGGCGCTCGGCGCCGACATCCGCTGGGTGTCGTGCAACATCTATTCGACGCAGGACCATGCCGCCGCGGCCATCGCCGCCGCCGGCATCCCCGTCTTCGCCGTCAAGGGCGAGACGCTGAAGGACTACTGGGACTACACCGCCAGGCTGTTCGACTGGCACGGCGGCGGCGTGCCCAACATGATCCTCGATGATGGCGGCGACGCCACCATGTTTGTCCATGCCGGCGTGCGCGCCGAGGCGGGCGACACCGCCTTCCTCGACAAGCCCGGCTCCGAGGAGGAGGAGATCTTCTTCGCCCTCATCAAGCGCATGCTCGTCGAGAAGCCGAAGGGCTGGTTCGGCGAGGTCGCCCGCTCCATCAAAGGCGTGTCCGAGGAGACGACGACGGGCGTGCACCGCCTCTACATGCTGGCCAAGGAGGGCAAGCTCCTCTTCCCCGCCATCAACGTCAACGACTCCGTGACGAAGTCGAAGTTCGACAATCTCTACGGCTGCCGCGAGTCGCTCGTCGACGGCATCCGCCGCGGTACGGACGTGATGATGGCCGGCAAGGTGGCCATGGTCGCCGGCTTCGGCGACGTGGGCAAGGGCTCGGCCGCCTCGCTGCGCAACGCCGGCTGCCGCGTCATGGTGTCGGAGGTCGACCCCATCTGCGCCCTGCAGGCGGCGATGGAGGGCTACGAGGTGACGACGATGGAGGACGCCGCCCCGCGCGCCGACATCTTCGTGACGGCCACCGGCAACAAGGACGTCATCACCGTCGACCACATGCGCGCCATGAAGGATCGCGCCATCGTCTGCAACATCGGCCACTTCGACAACGAGATCCAGGTCGCCGGCCTCAAGAACTTCAAGTGGCACAACGTCAAGCCGCAGGTGGACGAGATCGAGTTCCCCGACGGCAAGCGCATCATCCTCCTGTCGGAGGGCCGCCTCGTGAACCTCGGCAACGCCACGGGCCACCCCTCCTTCGTGATGAGTGCCTCCTTCACCAACCAGACGCTGGCGCAGATCGAGCTCTTCACCAAGCAGGGCAAGTACGAGAAGACCGTCTATACGCTGCCCAAGCATCTCGACGAGAAGGTCGCGATGCTGCACCTCGCCAAGATCGGCGTGAAGCTGTCGAAGCTCTCGGACGAGCAGGCGGCCTATATCGGCGTCACGCCGCAGGGCCCGTTCAAGCCCGAGCACTACCGCTACTGACACCGGCGTTCTCCACACGCATCCACATGGATCGCCCGGTGGCCGCCACCGGGCGATTTGCCTTTTGTTAACCACTTCCTGCAGAAGTCGTTGAAACGCTACAGTGGCTCGATTCGCGGCCTGGGCGAGCGCGTGCGCGCGGCGGCGGAAGCGAGGATCGGACGATGCAGGGAGCAACGAGGGCTGGCGAACGGCGGGGGGCGCATTCCTCCTGTGCGATCCCCGCGCTCTCGTCCATGGGCCTTGCCATGAGCCTCGCCGGCCTCCCTGCGCCCGCCGCGGCTCAAGGGCTCGCGCCGCTCATCAGCCGCGCCGCGCCGCAGGATTTCGCCGGCCTAGCCCTCGTGCTTGGCCTGATCGCCTTCGCCACCACCACTGCCCTCGTACATCTAAGGGAGCGCCGCCGCTGGGCGCGACAGGAGGCGCTGCTCGCCGGGGAGAACGAGGAGCTACGCGCTCGAGCCGACCGTGTCGCCATGCTGGTCGCCACCGAGCCGCAGCTGCTCGTTAGCTGGCACGGGCGCGATGCCGAGCCGCAGATAGAAGGCGACGTCGGCATCCTCGGTGAAGGCGCCTCGGGCCGTCGGGTGCTCGCCTTCGGCTCCTGGCTGCCCGCGGCCGGGGCGCAGGCGCTGGAACGGGCGCTGGAGCGCCTGAAGGAGCGCGGCGAGCGCTTCCAGATGAATCTGAGGGCCACCAGCGGCGCTTATTACGAGGCCGAGGGCCGGGCCATTGGCGGCCGTGCCGTGCTGCGTTTGCGTGAGGTCACAGGCGACCGTCTCGACCTGCTGCGCCATCGCGACGCCCTCGCCGAAGCTCAGGCGGAAAGGCGCGCGCTCGCCGGCGTGCTCGATGGCCTGCCCGAGCCTGCCTGGCGTCGGGATGCCGAAGGCAGGCTCATCTGGGTCAATCGCGCCTATGCCAAGGCCGTCGAGGCGGCCGATCCTGCCGAGGCGGTGAGCCGCGGCCTCGAATTGCTTGATGCGCCGACACGCAAAGCCATGGAACGCCAACGTGCGGCGGGCGCAACCTATCGCGACCGCGTCACCGCTGTCGTGGCCGGGGCGCGGCGGGTGCTGGACGTGACCGAGACGCCGAGCGTCGACGGCACCGCCGGCATCGCCATCGACGTGTCTGAGCTCGAAGCCGTCCGCTCCGATCTCGAGCGGCAGATGGCGGCGCATGTGCGGACGCTCGACCAGTTGCCGACTGCCGTCGCCATCTTCGATGCCGGCCAGCGTCTCACCTTCTGCAACGCCGCCTATCGCGAACTGTGGCAGCTCGACGCCACCTTCCTCGAGGCCGGCCCGACGGACAGCGAGGTGCTCGATGAATTGCGCGCTCGCCGCCGGCTGCCCGAACAGGCTGACTTTCGCGCATGGAAGGCCGACGTTCTCGCCGCGCACCGCTCGGTCGAGCCGCAGGAGCACTGGTGGTACCTGCCGGACGGGCGCACCCTGCGCGTCCTCGCCAACCCCAATCCGAAGGGCGGCGTCACGTACCTGTTCGACGACGTGAGCGAGCGCTTCAATCTCGAATCGCGCTTCAACGCCCTGCTCAGCGCCCAGGGCGAGACCCTGAACTCCCTGCGCGAGGGCGTCGCTGTCTTCGGCTCGAACGGCCATCTCAAACTCTGCAACCCGGCCTTCGGCCACCTGTGGCAGCTCTCGGAAGACGTGCTGGCCGACCTGCCGCACATCGACGACGTGATCCGTCTGTGCGGCCTACTGGCCCCGCGGCAGGAGGCCTGGGACGTCATCCGCGGCGCCGTCGCCGGCGTGCACGACACGCGCACCGGCTTCGCTGCGCGCATGGACCGGCGCGACGGAACGGTCATCGATTGCGTCACCGCGCCATTGCCGGATGGCTCGACCCTCCTCACCTTCACCGACGTGACGGCGAGTGTAGAGGTGGAGCGGGCGCTGAAGGAAAGGAACCAGGCGCTCGAACAGGCCTCGCGCCTGCGCGAGGACTTCGTCCACCACGTCTCCTACGAACTGCGCTCGCCGCTGACCAACATCATCGGCTTCGTGCAGCTGCTCGATGCCGAGACGGTCGGCCCACTCAATGACAAGCAGCGCGAATACGCCTCGCATATCACCAAGTCCTCGGCGGCCTTGCTCGCCATCATCAACGATATTCTCGATCTCGCCACGGTCGACAACGGCGCCATCGCCCTCGCCTGCGAGGAGATCGATATCCGCGAGACGATCGATGCCGCGCTCACCGGCCTGCAGGACCGCTTGGCAGAGCGCGACATCGGGGTCGCCATCGACGTGCCGGCCGACATCGGCCGCTTCGTCGCCGATGCCAAGCGCGTGCGTCAGGTGCTGTTCAACCTGTTGTCGAACGCCATCGGCTTCTCCGATCCCGGCCAGACCGTCACCGTCACGGCGCGCCGCGAGGGCGAGGAGGTCGTCTTCACGGTCAGCGATACCGGGCGGGGTATCGCGCCGGAGGTTCGGGCCCGCGTCTTCGACCGCTTCGAGAGCCACACCCTCGGCTCCGGCCACCGCGGCGTCGGGCTCGGTCTCTCCATCGTGCGCTCCTTCGTCGAGCTGCACGGCGGCACGGTGGCGCTCGATTCGGCGCCCGGCCGCGGCACCACAGTGACCTGCCGCTTTCCCCGCGTGCCGAGCCGCGCGGCAGCGGAGTAACGAGTTGGCTTTCGAGTGGACGAGACGATGGTGAGTTCTCCCTTCCCGGCCGGGCAGGCTGCGGCTTCCGGCACGCGCGGCGGCGGCGAGGCGGCGACGGCTACCTGGCAGCTCGACCTGCCGAACGAGGCCGCGACGCAGCGCCTCGCCGAGGTGCTGTGCGAGGAGCTGAAGGCGGGCGATCTCGTCACTTTGTCGGGGGACCTCGGTGCAGGCAAGACCACCTTCGCCCGCAGCCTCATCCGCACCCTCGCGGGCGATGCGGGCCTCGAGGTGCCGAGCCCGACCTTCACCCTGATGCAGCTCTACGACACCGCGTGCCCGCCGGTGGTGCATGCCGATTTCTACCGGCTCGGCGGCGCGGATGAGCTCACCGACCTCGGCTGGGAGGAGGCCTGCGAAGGCGCACTTGTCCTCGTCGAATGGCCGCAGAAGGCCGAGGAGGCCCTGTCACCCGACCGGCTGGACATCGCCTTCCATCTCCTGCCGCACGAGCATCCCGGGCGCCGCCGGATCGTGATGACCGGCTACGGCCGCTTCGCGCCGCGGCTCTTCCGGTTGCGCGCGATCCGCACATTGCTCGACGCTGCCGGCTGGGGCGACGCCGAGCGCCGGCACATCCAGGGCGACGCCTCCTATCGCGAATACGAGCGCCTCATCAGGCCGGACGGCGCAACCGCCGTATTGATGATCTCGCCGCCCCGGCCGCCGGGCCCCGTGCTCCGCGGCATCAAGCCCTATCCGATCGCG
The DNA here is from genome assembly GCF_001887265.1 of Chelatococcus daeguensis. Classification (NCBI taxonomy): domain Bacteria; kingdom Pseudomonadati; phylum Pseudomonadota; class Alphaproteobacteria; order Hyphomicrobiales; family Chelatococcaceae; genus Chelatococcus; species Chelatococcus daeguensis. The sequence goes on from NZ_CP018095.1 coordinate 57,219, forward strand.
GCGAAGCTCGCCCTCACCGTCCATCCCTTCGTCGCCGTCGACAAAGGTCTCAGGGCCCTCGGCTTCAGCGCACCGGACATCTACGCCGCCGATCTCGACACCGGCCTCCTGCTGCTCGAGGACCTCGGCAGTGAGCCAGTCATCGCCGACGGCTCCCCCATCCCGGAGCGCTACCGCGAGGCGACCCTGCTGCTTGCGAAGCTCCACGGCACCACCTTGCCGGACGTCCTGCCCGTGGCAGACGGCATCGATCACGTCATCCCGCCCTACGACCTCGAGGCGCTGTTGACGGAGGTCGAGCTCATCATCGACTGGTATGCCCCTCACATCGGCGGCAAGGCCTTGTCCGCCGTCGCCCGCGCTCAGTTCAACACCTTGTGGACGCGCCTGCTGGCGGATGTCGTGACTGCCCCCTCCACCTGGACGCTGCGCGACTTCCACTCACCGAACCTCATCTGGCTGCCGGAGCGACAGGGGCTCGCCCGACTCGGCCTCCTCGACTTTCAGGATGCTGTCCTCGGCCACCCGGCCTACGACCTCGCAGCCTTGCTGCAGGATGCGCGCGTCACCGTGCCGGCCGAGCTCGAACTGTCGCTGCTCGGCGCCTATGCCCGGGCCCGGCAGGGGCAGGATCCGGACTTCGACGTTGGCGGCTTCGCCGCCGCCTATGCCGTCCTTGCCGCCCAGCGGGGCACCAAGCTGTTCGGCACCTTCGCGCGCCTTGCCAAGCGCGACGGCAAGAGCATCTATCTCAACCACCTGCCGCGGCTCAGGACTTATCTGGTGCGCAACCTGGCCCATCCGGTGTTGTCCGAGCTGCGGCTCTGGTATGAGACGCACCTGCCGGCGCTCGTCGCCGACACCTGACCTTTCGCGATGCGAACACGATGAGCCGCCCTGCCGCCATGCCTCGCCGCACCATGCCTCGCCGTGCCATGATCCTTGCAGCCGGGCTCGGCAAGCGCATGCGCCCGATCACCGCCACGACGCCGAAGCCACTCGTGCGCGTGGCGGGGCGCTCCCTGCTCGACCGGGCGCTCGACAGGCTCGCGGCCGCTGGCGTCGAGGATGTCGTCATCAACGTCCATTATCTCGCCGACCTCGTCGAGCAGCACGCTCGCCGGCGCAAGGGCGGGCCGAAGGTGCACATCTCCGACGAACGGCAGAAGCTCCTCGACACCGGCGGCGGCATCCGCAAGGCGCTGTCCCTCCTCGGCGAGGAGCCGTTCTTCCTCGTCAACAGCGATACCTTGTGGCTTGAGGGCCCGCTGCCGAACCTCGACCTCCTGGCCGACGAATGGGACGCTCAGCGGATGGACATCCTGCTGCTGATGGCCCCGACTGCGACGAGCCTCGGCTACGACGGACGCGGCGACTTCTCCATGGATGCCGCCGGCCGCCTGACGCGCCGTCCCGAGCGCGAGGTCGTGCCGTTTGCCTATGCGGGCGTCGCCATCGTCAAGCCGCAGCTCTTCGCCGACGCGCCGGAGGGCCCGTTCTCGCTCAACCGCATTTTCGATGAGGTGGCGGAGCGGGGCCGGCTTCACGGCGCACGCATCGAGGGCCAGTGGCTGCATGTCGGCACGCCCGAGGCACTGCGCGCGGCCGAGGCCCGCTTCGCCACGACGGACTGACGATGGCAGGGCAGGCGCCGGCACGGGTCTTCACCATCCCCCCGGGGGCGCCGTTCCTCGCAACCTTCGCCGATGCGCTGCTCGCCGGCCGCATCGTGCCCGGTTTCCCGGGCACCGACGATCCCCTCGCGCTCGCCTCGGCCACCATCTACCTGCCGACCCGACGTGCCGCCCGCGCACTCGCCGCGACCCTCGCCGAGCGGCTGCCGCAGCGCAGCGTGCTGCTGCCCGACATCCAGCCGCTCGGCGACCTCGATGCCGCGGAGCTCGCCCTCGCGGGGGAGGCGGAGCGCGCCTTCGGCGACGCGGCCGTGCATCTGCCGCCGGCGCTGGCGCCGACTGAGCGGCGCCTCATCCTTACCCGCCTCGTGCTGCAATGGGCCCGCGCCCTCGACGGCGCCATCCTGCCGGCCGAGGCGCACGAGCCCCTGCTCGTGCCCGCATCGCCGGCCGACGCCCTTGCCCTCGCCGACGATCTCGCCGCCCTCATGGACGGGCTCGCGACCGAGGACATCCCCTGGGCGGCGCTCGCCGGCCTCGTGGAGGAGCGCTACTCGCGCTATTACGGCATCACGCTCGACTTCGTGAAGATCGCCGCCGAGATGTGGCCGGCCATCCTCGCCGAGCGGCAGGCGAGCGACCCCGCCCGGCGCCGCTCGGCCCTCATCGACGCGCGGGCCGCCAGCCTCGCGGCGGCGGCGCCCCAAAGACCGGTGATCGTCGCCGGCTCGACGGGCTCCATCCCCGCCACAGCCCGGCTCATCGCCGCCATCGCACGCCTGCCCAAGGGCGCCGTGGTGCTGCCGGGGCTCGACACCGGGCTCGATGACGACACCTTCGCGCTCATCGGCGCGGGCGCCGACCTAACGGTGCATAACCACCCGCAGGCGATGCTCGCCCGCCTTCTCGCCACCATCGGCATTCCGCGCGCCGACGTCGCCGTCCTCGGCGCGCCCCCGTCGGGCCTTGCCGCTCGCTCGCGCTTCCTCTCCGAGGCCATGCGGCCGGCGGAGACCACGGACCTGTGGGCCGAGCCCGCCCACCGCCCGTCGGAGGCCGATCTTCACGCCGCCTTCGACGGCCTCGCCCTCGTCGAGGCGGCGGACGAGCGGGAGGAGGCGCTGTGCGCGGCCATTGCCCTGCGCGAGGCGCTGGAGGATCCGAAGGCGACGGCGGCGCTGGTGACGCCGGACCGGGCGCTCGCCGAGCGCGTGGCCGCCGAGCTCGCCCGCTGGGGCATCGCCGCCGAGGATTCGGCCGGCCTGCCGCTGCGGCGCAGCCCGCACGGCACGCTCGCCCGCCTCGTCGCCGATGCGGCTGCCGCCGACCACGAGCCCACGATCCTCGCCAGCCTCGTCGCCCATCCCCTCGCCCGCTTCGGCTGGCCACGGGCGACAATGGAGCGCGCTGCCCGCACGCTCGAGATCGGAGTGCTGCGCGGCCCCGCGCCGCCGCCGGGCCTTGCCGGTATCGCCGCCGTGCTCGCCGAGCGGCGGGCGGAAGCAAGCGACCACCGCGCGCCGCGGCCGCTGCGCCGCTTGACCGACACGGATTGGGACCTCGCCGAGACGCTCCTTACGCGCCTTAGCGAAGCCTTCTCCGGCTTTCGCGCCGAGGACGGAGAGGAACTCGACCTCGTCGCCCTCGTCGGCGCCCACCGCGCCGCGCTCGATGCAGTGGCGCGCCCCGGCGCCGACGAGCCGCTGCCCCTCGCCGCGGGAGAGGCGGGAGAGGCCCTGGCCGAGGTCTTCGACGCGGCAACGAGCGCGAAGGTCGACGGCCTCACCGGCCGCTTCGCCGATTATCCGGCCTTCTTCGCGACGCTGATGGCCGACGCGGTGGTGCGCCGGCCGATGTCCGGCCACCGGCGCGTCAAGATCCTCGGCCTGCTCGAGGCGCGCCTCGTCGAGGCCGATCGCCTCGTCCTCGGCGGGCTCGACGAGGAGGTGTGGCCGCCGACGGCGCGCACCGATGCCTTCCTCAACCGGCCGATGCGCGCCGCCCTCGGCCTCGCCCCGCCCGAGCGGCGCATCGGCCAGACGGCCCACGACTTCGTGCAGGCGCTCGGCACGCGCGACGTGGTGCTGACCCGGGCCCTGAAGCGCGGCGATGCGCCGACCGTCCCTTCGCGCTTCCTGCAGCGCATGCAGGCGCTGGCGGGCGACGAGCTGTGGGCGGAGCTGAGGCGACGGGGCGAGCGCCTGCGCCGCTACGCCGGGGCGCTGACGCGCCCGCCCGCACTCAGGCCCATCGAGCGGCCGCGGCCGAAGCCCGACCCGGCGCTGATCCCGCGCCGCCTCAGCGTCACCGAGGTCGAGACGCTGGTGCGCGACCCCTATGCCATCTTCGCCCGCCATGTGCTGAAGCTCGATCCGCTCGACCCCATCGCCGTGCCGCCGGGCGCCGCCGATCGCGGCACCCTCGTGCACGAGGCGCTCGGCGCCTTCACCGAGCGCCATCCCGTGACGCTGCCGGCCGAAGCAGCCGAGGAACTGGTCGCCATCGGCCGGCAGGCCTTCGCCCCCATCGCCGCCTATCCGGATGTCGCGGCGCTGTGGTGGCCCCGCTTCCTGCGCCTCGCCAGGGCTTTCATCGCCTGGGAGACGGAGCGACGCGCGGATATCGATGTCGTTCAGGCCGAGGTGGCCGGCGCCCTCGCACTGGCGCTAGCCGACGGCAACCCCTTCCGCATCACGGCACGCGCCGACCGCATCGAGCGCCTGCGCGACGGCCGGGTGGTGATCGTCGATTTCAAGACAGGGCAGCCGCCGAGCTCAAAGCAGGTCTTCGCCGGCTTCTCCCCGCAGCTCACGCTAGAGGCTGCCATCCTTGCCGCAAGCGGCTTCCGCGACGTTGCACCAGTGCCCCCCGGGCTTTGCGAGCTTCTTTACATGCACGCCGGCGGCGCCCGTGACCCTCTGAGGCCCTGCCCGGTCAAGCCGCCGCGCGACGAGACGCGCTCCGTCGCCGAGATCGTCGTCGAGCACGAGAGGAAGCTGACGACCCTTCTGTCGCGCTACGTCACCGGCGAGATCGGCTTCGCGTCGCGACCCTTCCCGCAATTCGCCGGCCGCTTCGGCGCCTACGACCATCTCGCCCGCGTGCGCGAATGGTCGCTCGCCGGCGACGAGGCCGATCTTGGCGAACTCGGAGGCGAGGCATGAGCGGCCCGGCGCCCGGCGGGCTCAAGGTCCCGACGAAGACGATCCTCGACCAGCAGCGCGCCGCCCGGCCGGACGCCTCGGCCTGGGTGTCGGCCAATGCCGGCTCGGGCAAGACCAAGGTGCTCGCCGACCGCGTCATGCGGCTCCTGCTCTCCGGCACGGAGCCCTCGCGCATCCTCTGCCTCACCTTCACCAAGGCGGCGGCGGCGAACATGGAGAACCGCATCTTCGCCGAGCTCGGCAAGTGGGTGCGGCTCGACGACGAGGCGCTCACCGCCGCGCTCGAGAAGCTCGAGGGCCGCCGGCCGGACCGGGCCCGGCTCGCGCGCGCTCGCCGGCTCTTCGCCCATGCCGTCGAAACCCCCGGCGGCCTCAAGATCGAGACCATCCACGCCTTCTGCGAGCGCCTGCTGCACATGTTCCCCTTCGAGGCGAACGTGCCGGCGCGCTTCACGGTGCTTGACGACAACGAGAGCGCGGTTCTGCTCGCCGAGGCGCTGTCCACAGTCATGGCCCGGGCCGCCCTCGGCCGCGAACCCGGCCTGCGCGAGGCCCTGACGCTGCTCGCCGAGAACCATTCGGACACAGCCATCGCCGAGACGATCCGCGAGGCGCTGCGCCACCGCACGGCGCTCCTCGCCTACGCGCGCGAGCCCGACGCCTTCGCCGACACTATGGCCAGCCTTGCCACTGCCCTTGGTCTCGCGGAGGGCGAGACACTGCAGACCATCGCCCGCGCCATGTGCGAGGACGGCATCGCCCCGGCCGAATGGCCGGCGATCGCCGAGGTGCTGCGCGGCGGCAAGAAGACCGACCAGACGAATGCCGAAGCGCTGTCGCTGGCGGCGCGGGCGGACGATCCGTGGGAACGGCTGGCGCATTACCGCTCGCTGTTCTTCACCCAGAAGGGAACGCCGGCGGCCAACAGCAGCGTGGCGACGGCCGGCGTCCCGCGCGATCTTGCCGAGCGTCTTTTTGCCGAGCGCGATCGCCTCGCCGCCCTCGACGAGCGGATGAAGGGCGCAAGGACGCTTGAGCGGACGCAGGCCCTGCTCACCCTCGCGCAGGCTGTCCTCGCTCGCATCGAGGCTGTCAAGCGGGCGAGGGGCGCGCTCGATTTCGACGATCTGGTCGAGCGCACGCTGACCCTGCTCGAGCGCGCTGATACGGCCTGGGTGCTCTACAAGCTCGACGCCGGCATCGACCACCTCCTCGTCGATGAGGCGCAGGACACGAGTCCGACGCAATGGGCCATCCTGAAGCGGCTGACGGAGGAACTCTTTGCCGGTGAGGGCGCCGTCGCGAAGACACGCACGCTCTTTGCCGTAGGCGATCCCAAGCAGTCGATCTACGGATTCCAGGGCGCTGCACCGCAGGAATTCGAGGGCTCGGGCCGCTATTTCCAGACACGGGCAAAGCAGGCTGACCTCCTGTTCGAGCCGGTGGAGCTCACCGTCTCCTTCCGCTCCGCGCCGGCGGTGCTGAGCGCCGTCGATGCCGTCTTCTCGGTCGAGGCCCATTATCGCGGCCTCAGCTTCGCTGATGTCGCGGTCGGCACCGCGCATGAGAGCGCGCGCCCCGATGCCCCGGGCCTCGTCGAGATATGGGAGACGGAGCGGCCGGCAGATAGCGAGGAGCCGGAAGCCTGGGCGCTGCCGCTCGACGAAGTCACCGAAAGCGCGCCCGCCATCCGCGTGGCCGAGCGCATCGCCCGTACCGTCGAGCGGCTGACGCGGCACGGCGACGATGCCGGCCAGCGCTTCGCCCCGGGCGACATCCTCATTCTCGTGCGCAGCCGCGGCGCCTTCTTCGAGGCCGTCATTCGGGCCCTGAAGCGACGCGGCGTGCCGGTCGCCGGCGCCGACCGTCTCGACGTCGGCCAGCACATCGCCGTGCGCGACCTTGTCGCCGCGGGGCGGGCCGCCGTCCTGCCCGACGACGACCTGACGCTGGCCGCCGCCCTTAAGAGTCCGCTCCTCGGCCTTGGTGACGACGATCTGATGCGCATCGCCGCACGGCGGGAGGAGAGCGAGAGCCTCGCCGACGCCATCGCGCGGACCAGCGCGGCCGGCGATGCAGCGGCTGCACGGGCGGGCGAGGCGCTCGCGCGCTGGCGCAATGCCGCCGCCCGCCGCGGTCCCTTCGCCTTCTATGCCGGGCTGATCGGCCCGGAAGGCGGCCGCGAGCGGCTCGTCGCACGGCTCGGCCAGGAGGCGGGCGACGCCATCGACGCCTTTCTCGCCATGGCGCTCGACTTCGAGCACCGCCACGCGCCGTCGCTGAAAGCCTTTCTCCTCTCCTTCGAGAGCGACGGCCGCGAGGTGAAGCGCGAGATCAAGCGCGACCTCGACGCCGGACGCGACGAGGTCCGCGTCATGACGGTGCACGGTGCCAAGGGGCTGGAGGCGCCCTTCGTCATCCTCGCCGACGACTGCAGACAGCCCAACGGCCGCCATGATCCCAAACTCTTCGCGCTGCCCCTGCAGCACCGCGGCCGCGCCGGCCCGGCCACGGTGCCGGTGTGGTCGCCGAAGCGCGACGAGGACACTCCGGCCATTGCACGGCTCAGGGAAGCGGTACGCACGCGCGAGGCCGAGGAGCACAACCGCCTCCTCTACGTCGCCATGACCCGCGCGAAGGACCGGTTCGTCGTCGCTTCCTACAGCAACGGCAAGCGCGGCAAGGACGGCAACTGGCCCGAGCTGCCCGCCATGTGCTGGACTCGCATGATCCGCCGCGGCCTGGAGGGTCGGCTGGAAGAGGTCGAGGTGGACGGCCTGAGGGTCCAGCGCTGGCGAAGCGGCCCCCTCGACGCTCTCGCAGCCGCGCCGGCCTCCGCCGAGGATAGCGCCGGCATCGCCATGCCCGATTGGCTCGATCGGCCGGCGCCTGCGGAGCCGGAGGCGCCGCCGCCGCTCAGCCCCTCGAGCGCGCTCGCCGCCGCCGATAGGCCGCACCGTCCGGGTGACGGGCCCTTCGCCGCCGACGCGCGCCTTGCCGGCACGCTCGTACACCAGCTCGTCGAGCATCTGCCCGGCCTGCCTGCCGCGGCGCGCCGGACGGCGGCCGAGCGATTCGTCGCCGCGCGGGCCGGGCGCCTCGACGAGGCGAAGCGGGCCGGCGTTGTCGCCCAGGCCCTCGCCCTTCTCGACGAGCCGGCGCTCGCGCCCCTCTTTGGCCCTGACGCGCGCGCCGAGGTCGCCGTTGCCGGCGAGATCGCCGTCGGCAGCACGAGGCGCGCCGTCTCGGGACAGATCGACCGGCTCGTGGTGAGCGACGAGACCGTCGTCTTCGCCGATTTCAAGACGAGCGTCCGCCCTCCGGCGGATCTCGCGGCGGTGCCCGAGGCGCATGTCGTGCAGCTCGCCGTCTATGCGGCGCTGCTTGCGGACATCTTCCCCGGACGCAGCCTCAGGGCCCTTCTCGTCTACACCGCCGGGCCGCGTGTGCTGGAGGTTCCCGGCGAGGCGCTCGCCGCCGCGCTCGGCCGGATCCCGGTGTTGTGAACGGCCAGGGTGCCACCAGATCTAGCGTCAACGTGTGGGCACGCACACAAGTTGCCTTGACCGGAACGGGGGGCCTTCCTACGTTCGGATCGACTTGCTGCGCAGACTGCGCCGCGCATATGGAAAGGAACTCATCATGGCGACTGCGAAGGTGACAGATGCGAGCTTCGAGGCCGATGTCCTGAAGTCCGCAGAGCCCGTCGTCGTCGATTTCTGGGCCGAATGGTGCGGACCCTGCCGCATGATCGCGCCCGCGCTCGAGGAAATCGCCACCGAGATGGCCGGCAAGGTCAAGGTCGTCAAGCTCAACGTCGACGAGAACCCGAACACAGCCGCCCAGTTCGGCATCCGCTCGATCCCGACCCTCATGATGTTCAAGGACGGCAAGCTCGCCGGCCAGAAGGTCGGTGCCCTGCCGAAGAGCGAACTGTCCAAGTGGATCTCGACCGCCGTCTGAGTCGCGGCGCATCGACGCTGGAAGAAGGGCCCGCCGGGGCCCTTTTTTCTTGCCGCGATTGCCTGTTGCCGCCGCCGGGCCGCCGTGGCATGCCGGAGCCATGCAGGACACGGACCTCCCCATCGCCCATCTCGTCCTCGGCGGCGCCCGCTCGGGCAAGAGCCGCCATGCCGAGGCGCTGGTCAGGGCGATGCCGGGACCGTGGATCTATATAGCCACTGCCGAGGCGCGCGACGCCGAGATGTTGGAGCGCATCGCCCGCCACCGTCATGACAGGGAACCCCAATGGCGGACTGTGGAGGCGCCTCGCGCCCTCGTCGCGGCCATCGCCGCGGCGCCGGAGGGCGCGCCCGTCCTCGTCGACTGCCTGACCCTCTGGCTCACCAACATCATGCTCTCGGACGAGGATGTCGAGACCGCTTGCCGGCAACTAACGGAGGCGGTAGCCCGCCGAAGGCGGCCGCTCGTCCTCGTCGCCAACGAGGTCGGCTTCGGCATCGTGCCGGACAATGCGCTCGCCCGCCGCTTCCGCGACCATGCCGGCCTCCTCAACCAACGCCTTGCCGCCGTCGTCGACCAGGTCACCCTCGTGGTCGCCGGCCTGCCGCTCACCGTGAAGGGACGCGACCGATGACCGCCATCTCCCCCGAGGAAGCCGCCCGCCATCGCGAGAAGATGGTGAAGCGCAAGGCGGTGCAGGATGCGGAGGTGGCGGCAAAGACACGCGAGAAGGGCCTCCTCATCGTCAACACCGGCCCCGGCAAGGGCAAGTCGACCGCCGCCTTCGGCCTCATGCTGCGCGCCCTCGGCCACGGCTGGAAGGTGGGCGTCGTCCAGTTCATCAAGGGCAACTGGGAGACGGGCGAGCGCCGCGCCATGGAGCGCTTTTCCGACCTCGTCGAATGGCACGCCATGGGCGAGGGCTTCACCTGGGAGACGCAGGACAAGGCCCGCGACATCGCCGCCGCCTCGCGCGCGTGGGACAAGGCGAAGGAGCTGATGGCGCGGGACGACGTCCGCCTCGTCATTCTCGACGAACTCAACATCGCCCTGCGCTATGATTACCTGCCGCTCGACGCGGTGGTGGCGACGCTCACGGCGCGGCGGTCGGATCTGCACGTGGTCGTCACCGGTCGCAACGCCAAGCCGGAGATGGTCGCCGCCGCCGATCTCGTCACGGAAGCGGGGCTCGTCAAGCATCACTTCGCCGCTGGGGTGAAGGCACAGGAAGGTATCGAATTCTGATGGTAACGCCCGCGGTGATGCTCCAGGGCACCGGCTCCAACGTCGGCAAGTCGCTCATCGTCGCGGGCCTGTGCCGCCTCTTTGCCCGCCGCGGGCTCACCGTGCGCCCCTTCAAGGCGCAGAACATGTCGAACAACGCCGCTGCAGTGGCCGGCGGCGAGATCGGCCGCGCCCAGGCGCTGCAGGCGCGCGCCGCCCGCGCCGAGCCCACCGTGCACATGAACCCGGTGCTGCTGAAGCCCGAGAGCGACCGCGGCTCCCAGCTCATCGTGCAGGGCCGGCGCCACGGCCATCTCGACGCGCGCGACTTCACCGGCCGGCGCAAGGCGCTGATGCCCTTCGTGCTCGGCAGCTTCGCCAAGGTCTGCGAGGGGGCGGACCTCGTCATCGTCGAGGGCGCGGGCAGCCCGGCCGAGATCAACCTGCGCGCCGGCGACATCGCCAACATGGGCTTCGCCACCGAGGCCGACGTACCGGTGGTGCTCGTCGGCGACATCGACCGCGGCGGCGTCATCGCCAGCCTCGTCGGCACCCATGCCGTGCTCGGCGAAACCGACCGTGCCATGGTGCGCGGCTTTCTCGTCAACAAGTTCCGCGGCGATCCCGCCCTCTTCTCCGCCGGCATGACGGCGATTGCCGAGCGCACCGGCTGGCAGCCGCTCGGCCTGCTGCCCTGGCTTCCGGAGGCGAGCCGGCTACCTGCGGAAGATGCGCTCGACCTCACCGGCACCGGCCGCAAGCCGGGCGACACCTTCATCGTCGCCGCCCCCGTCCTGCCGCGCATCGCCAATTTCGACGATCTCGACCCGCTCAGGCTGGAGGAGGGCGTCTCCCTCGTCCTCGTGCCGCCCGGCCGGCCGATCCCGTCCGACGCCGACCTCATCGTACTGCCCGGCTCGAAGGCGACCATCGCCGACCTCGCCCATCTCAGGGACGAGGGCTGGGACATCGACATCCTCGCCCATGTGCGCCGCGGCCGGCGCGTCGTGGGCCTGTGCGGCGGCTACCAGATGCTCGGCCGCACCATCGCCGATCCCGAGGGCATCGAGGGCACGGCCGGTGTCGTGCCGGGGCTCGGCCTTCTCGACATCGACACGGTCCTGACGGGCGATAAGACCGTGCGGCCGGTCGAGGCCGTCCATGCAGGGACGGGCTATGCGGTCACCGCTTACGAGATCCACCTCGGCCGCAGCGAAGGGCCCGATTGCATGCGCGCGCCCTTTCGCGTCGCCGGCGAACGCGAAGGGGCCATGTCGCCGGACGGGCTCGTCATCGGCACTTATCTGCACGGCATGTTCGCCGCCGACGACTTCCGCCGGGCCTTCCTCGCCCAGGCGAGCGGCGGCACCTTCCGCGCCAGCCTCGCCTACGAGCGCAGCATCGAGGAAGCCCTCGACAGGCTCGCCGCCCATGTCGGCCGGCACATGGACGTCGCCGCACTCCTCGCCATCGCGCAGGAGCGAGGCGGCGAGTCGATCCGCTAACGCTCCCCGTTCACCTTGGCACGCACCTCGGCCGCAAGCGCCTCGATGGCGGCCGGCGTCGACGGCCCGCCGCAGATGGTGAGCCTGTCGGACAGGAAGAGGCGCCGCTCGGGCGGCAGCACGCGGGCAAGCGCCGGGTGGACGAGAAAGGCCGTGCCGTTGTCGATGGCGCGGGCATCGGCCTCGTCCATCACCACGAAGTCCGGCGGGTCCATGACGAGTTGCTCGAGGCGCACGAGGCCGCCCTGCGTCAGGCCGAGGCGGGCCTGCATCGGCTGAAGGCCCATGTGGCCGAGGAGTTCGCCGACGAGCGAGCGTTCCCCCGGCACATAGCCGCGCCGGTAGAGAACGAGCGCGGTGGCCGGGCGCCGTGCGATGCCCCTGGTACGCGCGAGCGCCGCCTCGATCTCGGCGGCAAGCGCCGCGCCGCGCTCCGTATGGCCGAGCCGGGCCGCAACGGCCCTGAGCTGCTCGCGCCCCCCGGCGATGTCGCGCCAGGGGTCGAGCACCATCAGCTCCACGCCGTGGCGCTCCAAAAGCTCGCGCTTGACGCGCGTCCCGTACCGGCCACTGAGCACGAGGTCCGCCTCGCCGACAAGGATCTCCTCCCCCGTGCCGCCGTTGACCGGAAGGTCATCAACCAGCCCCGCGAGGAAGGAATAATCCTCATCGCGCGACAGGGGGCTGAGCGAGGCGATCTGGCCGCGGTCGGCGAGTGCCAGCAGGAGTTGGTCGGCGCACAGGTTGAGCGAGACGACCCGCGCCGGAGGCGTTTCGGTGTAGCGGACAACGGACGGCACGGTTTCCGATCGGCCGGCCGCGGCGAGGCGCACCATATCCCCCTCCCCCCGCTCGCGGCGGGAAGGGGTCAGGGGTGGGGGGCCGGCGGGTGCAGGCCGGAAGCCTTCCGGGCCGACGGACACACCACCTGCAATCGTCGAACGCCCGCCGGCGGAACCGCCCCCCACCCCGGCCCTCCCCACCACTGCGTGGGGGGAGGGAGGAGAGAGGCGCTCCGGCTCGCTGCTGCCGGAAGCCGGCCCAAGGCCGAGCCCTGTTGCAAGCACGATCGCGAACGCGACAGCCGTCCTCATATCCTCATGTCCTTGCCTGCCCTTACGGGCGCAATCTCGGCCGCAGCCTTACGGCGCTCCTTGCGCCGGCGCAAATGCACGGGCGGTGTATCCGCTCCGCGTGCTTGCGGCCGAGCCGCGGTCTGCGTAAAGAGGCCCTGCGTTGGTGCCCCGCCGCAGCGGGGTGAAACGGGAACACGGTGCAAGACCGTGGCTGCCCCCGCAACTGTGAGCGGCGAGCGGCGATTCGACGAAGCCACTGGGGCCATCGGGCACCGGGAAGGCCGAATCGCCGCAGGGACCCGCAAGCCAGGAGACCGGCCAGCGCGCGAGGCAACCCTGACATCCGCCGGAGGGGCGGAATGGAGGTTTTCATGGCCGGTTCCGCCGGCCGCCGGACGCTCTCCGGCGGTATCTTCCTTTTGTCTTCCCTCATCCTTGCCGCCACCGATGCCGCCAGCAACGAGATAGCCCTGCGCGAGATCGTCGTCACGGCGACGCGCGGCCCGCAGGCCATTGCCCGCAGCGGCAGCGCCGTTACCGTCATTACCGGCGAGGAGATCGCCCGCGCGGGCGCTCGCACGCTCAACGAGGCCCTGCGCCGCGTGCCCGGCCTCGACCTCACCGAGAGTGGCGGCACGGGCGCCACCGCCTCTGTGCGCCTGCGCGGCGGCGAGCCGGGCCAGACCCTGGTGCTGATCGACGGCGTGCGCGTCAATGATCCGTCCACCGGCAACGGCCAGTTCGACTTCTCGTTGCTGGTGCCGACCGGCATCGAGCGCATCGAGGTGCTGCGCGGCCCCCAATCGGCCCTCTACGGCTCGGACGCGATGGGCGGCGTCGTCAACATCATCACCCGCAAGGGCCGCGGCGAGCCGCGCGCAGCCATCGCCGCCGAGGGCGGCAGTTACGGCAGCAGGGGGGTGCAGGCCGCCGTGTCCGGCGGCGATCCGCGCTTCAACTATGCCATCTCCCTCAACGGCTACGACACCGCCGGCTTCTCGCGCTGGGGCCACCGCATCGGCCGCCTCCGCGCCCGGCACCCATGGCCGCTGGAGAACGACGGCGCGCGCCGCTTCGGCCTCTCCGCGCGCTTCGGCTTCTCGCCGAGCGAAGACGTCGCCTTCGACCTCGGCGGCTCGGCCTATGTCAATGCCACGCAATACGACGCGGCCTTCGGAGCCTTTCCCGACACCCCGTCGTCGAGCGTCCAGCGCCTCGGGCAGGTCCATGCCAGGGCGACCGTCCACGCCTTCGACCGGCGGCTGAAGAACACCTTTCTCGTCTATGCCAACCGCACCGAGCGCGACTATCGCTCCATCAGCTATTACGGCAGCACGGCAGCGCCGGTGACGGACTGGTCGAAGGATGGCTATGTCGGCGGGCGCGTCGGCGCCTCCTATCAGGGCGATCTCTCGCTTGATGCCTTCGGCCTCCTTACCTTCGGCGGCCAGGTGGAACGCGAGACGTTGACGAGCACGAGCCAGCCGGTGCTGCCGGTGCCCGGCCTACGCACGACGCTCGACGATGCCGTCCAGACCACCCGCTCGCTCTTCGCCCTGCACCAGATCGCCCTCGCCGAGCACTTGAACCTGTCGCTCGGCGGGCGCATTGACGACATCGAGGGGGCGGACCGCTTCGCCACCTGGCGCGCCACCCTCGCCTACGACATCGCGGAGAGCGGCACCGTGCTGCGCGCAAGCGCCGGGACGGGCGCCAAGGCTCCGACGCTCTACCAGCGCCTCGATCCGCTCTACGGCAATGCGGCGCTCAGCCCGGAGCGCTCCTTCGGCATCGACGCCGGCATCGACCAGAAGCTGTTCGACGGGCGGCTCACCCTTTCCGGCACGCTGTTCCTCAACCGCTTGCGCGATCTCATCAATTTCCAGAGCGATCCGTCCTGCCGGCCGGACCAGCCCTTTGGTTGCTACGTCAATGTGGCGCGGGCCGAGACCAGCGGCTTCGAACTGGCGGCGAAGGCCGAGCTCATTCCCGGGAGGCTTGGGCTCGACATCGCCTATACGAACCTTGTCGCCATCGACCGCACCACCGACCTCAGGCTCGCCCGCAGACCGGAGAACGCCGCGCGCATCGGCCTCACCTTGACGCCCGCGCCGGGCCTCGTCATCGCGCCGACGCTCGTTCTCGTCGACGCGCGCTATTCCGCGGCGCACGAGAAGGACAGGCTCGCCCCCTATGCCCGGCTCGACCTCTTCGCCTCCTATGAGGTGTCGGAGGGCGTGTCGCTCTTCCTGCGCGGTGAAAACCTCACCGATGCGCGCTATGAGGAGGTGAAGAACTACGGCACGGCGGGGCGCTCGCTCTACGCCGGCCTCAAGGCCAGCTGGTGAGGCGATGGACGGCGCAGGGGGCAGGGAGATCGAGGAGGAGGCGGCCCGCCGCTCCGGGCGCTGGCTGGTGCCGGCGCTCGTCGTCATCCTCCTCGTCCTGTGCGTCCTGTCGCTGATGCTCGGCCCGGCGCGGCTCACGCCAGCCACGGTGATCGAGGGCCTCCTCGGCGACAGCGGTGGTGCGGGCGTCGTCGTGCGCGACATCCGCCTGCCGCGCACCCTGCTCGCCGTCATCATCGGCGCGACGCTCGGCCTTGCGGGCGCCGCCTTGCAAGGTCTGCTGCGCAACCCGCTCGCCGCACCCTCCGTCTTCGGTGCGCCGCAGGCGGCGGCGCTCGGAGCCGTCGTCGTCATCTATTTCGGCTATGCGGAGGTCTATTCGCCCGCCCTGCCGCTCGCCGCCATCGCCGCCTCCTTCCTGTCGGTGCTCGTCGTCATCCTCATCGCCGGTGAGGGTGCGAGCCTCGTCGTCCTCGTCCTTGCGGGGCTTGCCATCTCTAGCCTCGCCGGGGCGGCCACCTCGCTCGCCATCAGCCTGTCGCCCAACGCCTTCGCCGTCACCGAGATCGTCTTCTGGCTCATGGGCTCGCTGGAGGACCGAACCATGCGCCACGTCGCGCTCGTGGCGCCCTTCGCGCTTCTCGGGGCCGCGCTCCTCCTCTCCCAGGGTGGGGCGCTGCGCACGCTGGCGCTCGGCGAGGAAGCCGCCCGCAGCCTCGGCATCGACGTGCGCCTGCTGCGCCTTGCGGTCGTCACCGGGGTGGCCGTCGGCGTCGGCGCGAGCGTAGCGGTCGCCGGCACCATCGGCTTCATCGGCCTCGTCGCCCCGCACATCGTGCGCCCGCTCGTCGGTCATGACCCGGGCCGCACGCTCGTGCCGGCAGCGCTCGCCGGGGCGGTGCTGCTGACTGCGGCCGATTGCGCCGTGCGTGTCATCCCCTCCGCCACCGAGGTCAAGCTCGGCGTGCTCACCGCCATCGTCGGCGTCCCCTTCTTCCTCTACATCATCGTGCGCCGCCGGGCCGAGCTGACGGGAGCGCCGGCATGACGGGTCCCACTCTCGCCGCCCGCGCCGTCGCCGCGCGCCTCGGCGGCCGGCAGGTGCTCGCCGGCGTCGACCTGACACTTTCGCCCGGCAGCCTGACTGCCATCATCGGCCCGAACGGCGCCGGCAAGACGACATTGGTGCGGGTAATGGCCGGGCTCGTGCGGCCGGAGGTAGGCACGGTGCTCCTCGGCGAACGGCCGCTGCCGGCGCTCTCGACCCGCGAGCGGGCCCGCGCCATTGCCTATCTGCCGCAGGGTGGCACCGTCGCCTGGCCGCTGCCGGCCGCCGACGTCGTCGCCCTCGGGCGCGTGCCGCACGGCGGCGGGCCGGGAACGGGCCGGATTGATCCGGCTGTCGCCCGCGCCATGCGCGCCACCGACAGCGAGGCCTTCGCCGGACGGGCCGTCACCACCTTGTCGGGCGGCGAGCGGGCGCGCGTCCTGCTCGCCCGCGCGCTCGCCGTCGAGGCGCCGGTGCTCATCTGCGACGAGCCGGTCGCCGCGCTCGATCCGCGTCACCAGCTCGCGGTGATGGGCGTGCTCGCCGCCGAGGCCCGGAAGGGCCGCGCCGTCGCCGTCGTGATGCACGACCTCGCCCTTGCCGCGCGCCATGCCGACCGGGTTGTCATCCTCGCCGAGGGACATCTCGTCGCCGCCGGCACGCCGCACGCGGTGCTGACCCCGGCCCTGCTGGCGGAGGTCTTCGGGGTCGCCTCTCTGCGCGAGGAGCGGCCGGACGGGCTGCTCGTCCTGCCCTGGCGCCCGCTTGCGCCCGCGTCCCCTGTTTGACGACTGACGCACAACGTCATACCTCTAATCGACATACCCCGGTCCCGAAAGGCGGGACGGAGCATTCGGTTCGAGAGAAGTCGATCATCTGCCATGAAGGACGGCAGCCCAAGCCCGGACACCCGCGCGCGTATCATCGCCGCCGCCGAACAGCTCTTCCGCGACATCGGCTTCCAGAAGACGACCGTTGCCGACATCGCCAAGACGCTCTCCATGAGCCCAGCCAACGTCTACCGTTTCTTCGCCTCCAAGAAGGACATCAACGAGGCGGTGGCCGAGCTCATGACCGGCCGCAAGCGAATCCGGCTCGAAGCCGTCGCCAGCGAGCCGGGCACGGCGCGCGAGCGCATGCGCCGCCTCCTGACTGAGATGCACATCATGATGGCGGAATTCGCCGATGCCGATGCCAAGATCCAGGAGATGGTGGCCGTCGCCATCGCCGAGAGCTGGAGCGTCATCCACGACCACATCCGCGACATCGACACGATCATCGCCAATGTGGTGCGCGAGGGCATCGCCGAAGGCGAATTCTCGGATGTGGATCCGGAGGTGGCCGGCCCCTGCGTGCGCGCGGCGATGACACGCTTCTGCCATCCGAGCGTGCTCGTGATGTGCCGTGACATCCCGCAGCCGACCCTCGACGAGCAGATCGACTTCATCCTGGCGGCCCTCGGTGCGGGGCGGCAGGAGACCCCGCGCCGGGCCCGCGAGGCGACCCGCGCAACCTGAACCGCCCGCAGCTCCCGTCGGTTCGGCGCGTTGACAAACCGCCCCGTCAGGCTGATACCGCGCACACATCCATTCAGAACGGCTCCAGATTCTTGGCACAACTCCTGGCGAAGAAGACGCTCATCATTGCCCACGACCTCGGCGCGACCATCCTTGCCGTGGTCCTGGCCTTTATCGTGCGCTTCGAGGGCCCGCAGCTCGGCGAGCGCCTGGCGCTGCTGCCGCACGTCCTTGTCGTCTTCGGGCCGCTCGCCGCCGTCACCTACTGGTACTTCGGCCTCTACCGCTCGCGCTGGCGCTTCGCCTCGCTGCCCGACCTGTCGAACATCTTCAAGGCGGTCACGATCCTGGCGCTGGCACTGCTCGTCGGCGACTATGTCCTCGCCTCGTCGCGCTTCTACGGCTACTTCTTCTTCGGCAAGATCACCATCGCGCTCTACTGGGTGCTGCAGATGTTCCTGCTCGGCGGGCCTCGGCTTGCCTGGCGCTATCTGAAATACGCCCAGTCGCGCCACAGCATCGAGCGGCAGGACGCCACCGCCTCCCTTGTCCTCGGGCGCAGCGCCGAGGTGGAGGTCGCGCTGCGGGCCATCGAGAGCGGTGCTTTCTCGAAGATCGCGGCCAAGGGCATCCTGTCGCCGCGCGAGTCTGATCTCGACCAGGCGATTCGCGGCGTGCCGGTGCTCGGCACCTTCGTCGAACTTGAGCAGGTCATCGCCGATCTCGCCGAGCGCGGGATCAACGTGCGCCGTCTCGTGATGACGCCGAGCGCCATCAACGCCCCCGAAGCCGACGCCCTGCTCGCCCGCGCGCGGCGCCTCGGCCTGCCGCTGTCGCGGCTGCAGGGCCTTGATGAGGAAGGCCTGCGCGACCTCACCCTTGCCCCCGTCGACATCGAGGACCTGCTGCTGCGCCCGACGGTCGAGATCGACAAGGCGCGCCTCGCCCGCTTCATCCGCGGCAAGCGCGTACTCGTCACGGGCGGCGGCGGCTCCATCGGCAGCGAGATCTGCGCCCGTGTCGCCGCCTTCGGCGCCGATGCGCTTTACGTGCTCGAGAGTTCGGAGCCGGCGCTGCATGCGGTGACCGAGCAGCTCGCCGTGCTCGACGCGCCGACGCGGATCGAGGGCGGCATCGCCGACGTGCGCGACCGCGAACGCATCGAGCATCTCTTCCGGCAGTTCGCACCCGACGTCGTCTTCCACGCCGCGGCCTTGAAGCACGTACCCTATCTGGAGCAGGACTGGAGCGAGGGCATCAAGACCAACGTCTTCGGTTCCGTCAACGTCGCCGATGCGGCAGTCGCTACCGGCGTGCGCGCGCTCGTCATGATCTCGACCGACAAGGCCATCGAGCCGGTATCCATGCTCGGCACGACGAAGCGCCTCGCCGAGATGTATGCCCAGGCGCTCGATGCCGAGACGGCAGCGAATGGGGGCAGCGGTACGCGCCTCATCGCCGTGCGCTTCGGCAACGTCCTCGGCTCCGTCGGCTCGGTGGTACCGAAGTTCAAGGCCCAGATCGCCCGCGGTGGCCCCGTCACCGTCACCCATCCGGACATGGTCCGTTATTTCATGACGGTGCGCGAGGCCGCCGACCTGGTCCTTACCGCCGCCTCCCATGCCGATGCTGAGGGCCGCATGGCCACCGGCGCCGGCCGGCGCGCCGCCGTCTACGTCCTCAAGATGGGCCAGCCTGTCCGCATCTACGACCTCGCCCAGCGCATGATCCGACTCGCCGGCTTCGAGCCCGGCGTCGATATCGACATTGCCATCACCGGCGTGCGCCCCGGCGAGCGCCTGCATGAGATCCTCTTCGCCCGCGAGGAGCCGATGACGGAGACGGGCATCGACGGTGTCATGGCGGCCGAGCCGGTCTTCGCCGACAAGGCGCGCATCGCGGGCTGGCTGGCGCGGCTCGAGAAGGCGGCGCGCACCTACGACCGCGCCAGCGCCGAGGCGGTGATGGCCGAGGCCATCCCCGAGTTCAGCCGCCGGCAGCCCCCAGCCGCCGCAGGCCTTCCGGTGTCGTCAGAAGCGGTCGCCAGCCGAGCGCCGTGAGGCGGCCCGGCTCGACGACGAGCGAGCCGGCCAGACGCTCGAGCACTGCTTGGCGGCCGGCAAGCCG
This sequence comes from Chelatococcus daeguensis, assembly GCF_001887265.1. Taxonomy (NCBI): domain Bacteria; kingdom Pseudomonadati; phylum Pseudomonadota; class Alphaproteobacteria; order Hyphomicrobiales; family Chelatococcaceae; genus Chelatococcus; species Chelatococcus daeguensis. The sequence continues at coordinate 76,825 of NZ_CP018095.1, forward strand.
CAACAGCTTGGCGATCCACCGCTCGTCAATGTCGATGACCCCCGGGCGCCGTCCCATCCCGGCCCTTAGCGCCGCGATAATCTCCGCCAGCGAGACGGGTGCCGCATCGGCCACCAGCATGGCCCCTGACAGCGGGCCGGGCTGCGCCAGCACATGGACGATAGCATCGGCAAGGTTCTCTACCGCAAGAAGCGAGCGCCGGGCGCCGAGCCCGCCGAAGGGCAACGGCAACGGCAGGCGCGCCAGCCTGACGAGGGCCCCCATGTTGCCCGCAACACCCCGGCCGTAGACCAGCACGGGCCGTAGCGACACATGGTCGATGCCGCGCTCGGCAAGGCCGCGCTCGGCCGCGAGCTTGGAGCGGCCGTAAGGATCGACCGGGGCGGGCGAATCGTCGTCCCTGACAGTCGCCGTCGCGCTCGCTCCGCTCTGAGCGCGGACGGAGGACAGGAAGACGAAACGGCGCACGCGGCCGGCCGCGGCATCGGCCAGCGCGAGCGTCGCATCGGTATTGACTGCCTGATAGCGCGCCTCCGCGACGCCGGGCCCCACATGGGCGATGCCGGCCCCGTGCACGATGGCGTCGACGCCGCCGAGCCCCGACGCCCAATCGACCGGCCCGGCAAGATCGCCGATGACGAAAGGCTCACTGCCGGGCGGCACGCGGCCCGCATCGCGCACGGCAGCGCGGACGGCATAGCCGGCTTCGCGCAAGCCGGCAGCCACGTGCCGGCCGACGAAGCCGGAGGCTCCGGTGAGGAGAACCGTGCCGCGCGCGCCCGTCATCATGCCGCGGCGATGCCAGCGCGCGGACGCGAGAAGCGCAGCAGCACAAAACCGACGCCCGCCGCCCCGAGCGCGACGATGGCCACCTGAAGCGCCGGAGAGGTGACGCCCAGCGAAATCGCCGCCAGCACGGCAAGGAAGAGATTGAGGACCAGCACCTGGCCAACGACGGCCGGCACCGAATAGCCGTTATCGGTGGCGCGCTGGTAGAAATGGCTGCGGTGCGCCTGCCATACGCGCTCGCCGCGCGCGAGCCGCCTGAAGAGCGTCAGCGTGGCGTCGGCCAGATAGTAGAGCGGCAGGAGGACGGCGGCGGCGAGCCCGCCATGGGCGGCGAGCACGAGCAGCAGGTAGCCGGCGATGAGCCCGATGGGCAGCGAGCCGACATCGCCGAGGAAGAGCCGGGCCACCGGCCGGTTGAAGGGCGCAAAGCCGAGGAGACCGCCAAGCAGGGCCGCCGCGAGCACGCCCTCCGCCGGTGGCAGTAGGCCGGACAGGGCGAAGGTGGTGAGCGCGGCGCACAGCGGCGCGAATTCCGCCACCGTCATCAGGTCGAGCCCGTCCATGAAATTGACGAGATTGACGAACCAGACGCCAGCGAGCACCAGCAGGGCCTGCTCGCAGCCGAGGGGTAGCCAGTCCGGCCCGATGCGTGCGACGTTCGTCGCTGCGACGACCACGAGACCGACAGCGGCGAACTGCGCGCCGAGGCGCGGCAGCACGGGCAGCGGGCGCATGTCGTCGAAGGCGCCAAGCCCCGCGAGCACGATGGCTGCTATTGCGACGGCGAGGAGCGCGGCACCGCCACCGGCACCAAGCGGCGGCAGGCCGATCGCGAAGGCCACCGCACCGGCCGCGAGCGCGGCACCGAGCACGGCGATGCCCCCGCCCTGCGGCGTCGGGATGCGATGGCTCGAGCGCGCGTTGGGCCGCGCCAGCGCATAACGCTGCAGCAGCGGGCGCAGCAGGATGATGGCGAGCCCTGCCAGCAGGGCGGCGCCGAGGCAGGTGGTGGCGAACAGCGCCGTCACGTCGCGCTCCGGATGACGAACCGATCCCGCTCTCCGGCGGGCGGCGCGACAATAGCCGATGGTGCCACAGCCGCAAGCGGCGAGGCTGTCGTGCGGTCGCGATCAGGCGGCTACGCGCGCGGCGGCGAGGTGAACCTCCTGCCCCTCGCGCGCGACGAACGAACCGGGCAGCATGGCGGCGAGGCGCCGCTCCATGTCGGCGAGATCGGCATCCGTGTGCCAGGGATGCACGTGGAAGGCCGCGAGCCGGCCGACGCCGGCCGCCCGGCAGAGCGCGACGCCCGCATCGCAGGTCGAGTGGCCCCAGCCGCGGCAGCGGCAATATTCCGCTTCCGTATACATGGCGTCGTAGATGACGAGGTCGGCGTTGCGCACGAAAGCGAGCAGTTCCTCGTGCGGCCAGGGGCCGAGCTCGTCGTGCTCGATGTCGCTGACGTAGCAGACGGCCCGCCCGCCGTGGTCGAAGCGATAGGCGGTGGCGCCGGAGGGATGCTGCAGCGGGCACGTGCGAACCCTGAGCCCATCGTCGAAGGTCAGCGTCTCACCGGCATGGAAGCCGACGTGCTCAATCGTCGCCGGCAACTGGGCGAGCGTCACTGGGAAGAGCGGCGGCGCAAACAGCCGGTTGAGCGCCGCCTCGGCACTCTCGCCGCCGAGATTGCCGCAGTGCAGCCGCAGCGTCGTGCCCTTCATCAAAGCCGGCCGGAAGAAGGGCAGACCGATGACATGGTCGAGATGAAGGTGGCTCAGAAGCAGGTCGATGTGCGCCGGAGCATCGGCGCCGAGCGTCTGTCCGAGGCGGGTGATGCCCGTGCCGGCGTCGATGACAAACAGCCGCTCACCACAACGTACCTCGACGCAGGCCGTATGACCGCCGAACGTGCATACGTCCGGCCCCGACACGGGATGCGAGCCCCGGACGCCCCAGAAGCGGACGCTGAGATCACTCTCCGTCGGTTTCTTGTCCATAGCCATCCATCATCTCTACCTTAGAAAAACCGCAAACGACGTGCGCTAGCGCACATGCAAGTCACGATTCGGGAGAGTCATGATTGCTCCGCCATTTCCGCCGCCGTCCGTGGCTGCGCCAGCCCGGCGCGCGAGAAATGGACGGTCCTGCCAAGGCAGTCTTCGGACAGGCCCGGCGGCAGCACGGCGACGAGGCTGCGGCTCTCGAACCCCTGGCGCAGACGGCCGACGAGTGCCTCGGCATCGCTCCGCGTCATGCCGTCGAAGATGTGGCTGACCACGAGCACCTGCGGCTCGCGCGCCAGGCAGCGGATAAGATCGACCAGCCGGTCCGGCACCGGCGAGACGAGCCCCTTGCGCGGGCCGACGCGGGCGGAGAGCCCGAGCCGCAGCACCTCGGCGTCGAGATCGAGCGAGGCGAGGACGCGGCGCACGGCGGCATGCACCCGCTCCTCCGCCCCGGCGATGTCGTAGGCCACGCGGCCGAAGAGCAGGTTGTCGCTGAGCGAGGCGGCGCTGCACAACCGCTCCGCTTCCCAGAACTCGATGGCCGGCGCAAGGCCCGGCGGCAGCAGGCGCGCGAAGGTGCGCCGGGCCGCAACGATGCGCGCCTCCAGCGTCTCGTCGAGCAGGCCGAGGCGGTGCCGCGTCTCCACATAGCGCAGGGCAAGCGCGATCAAGAGATCGCGGTCCTCGGCCTGTTCGCTGCGTCGGCGCTGGGCGCGGCGTGCGATCAGGCCCTCGTAGCGGCCGCGCTCCTCGGCGCTGAAGAAGGAGAAGCGCTCGATGAGAGCGTTGTCGTCGGGAATGCCGGCGAACATCTCCACCATCTGCGTGGCGATGGCGAGCCCCATCTCCGTCAGCGGCCGCGTCAATTCCTCCGCCTCCAGCACAGCCCTGAGGAAGGGGTTGCGGGCGAGACGCCGCTCCTCGAACGTGTCGCCCACGGGCACGCCGAAAAGGATGTTCTCGGCCACGGTGCCGTGGCGGTTGTAGCGCTCGGCCGCAAACGGATCGACGAGATCTTCGGTTCCGTCGGAAGCGAGTTCCTCCCTCACCGCCCGCCGAGCGTCGGCGATGAAGGGAGCGAGGCGGCCCGCCGCATGGGAGCCGACGGCCCCATTGAGCCCCAGGCTGTAGACCTCCGCATCGACCCCGACGAGCTTGAGCGCGGCGATGAGCTGGGCATCGCACGCATCCTTGTCCCGCGTCAGCTCCGGCGGCACGCCGTAGGTCAGGTTGTCCCTGAGGCTGCCGTCGAGCATCACGGGATCGGCCCCGGCGAAGGCGATGACGGCCGCCCTGTAGCCGTCGGACATCTCGCCGACGTCGACACCGTCGAAGAGGACGCGCCCCTCCGTGGGATCGAGCGCGCCGCCGAGGATCGCGGCGAGCACATCCGCGCCGGACCCTGGCGGCCCGACGAGAGCGACGTGTGCCGGCAGGTCGAATGCCAGGTCGACGTCCTCGAGCCTGTGTCCGGAATGGGGATCGAAGGCCGCGAGACCCTTGACCTCGATGCGCTGCGGCGAGGGTTGCGGCAGGCGTGCCGCCCGCCGGCGCCGCTCGCCACGCGCATTGAGGCTTCCGACGGCGCGGGCCAGTTCCTCGAGGGCGGCCCGGCCCTCGCGCTGCCCGGCGATCCAGCGCGTGAGCACATCCACAGGCCGTAGCATCAGGAAGGCGGCGAAGAGCGCGGCGACAAATGCACCGGCGGACAGCATCCCTTCGGCCGCGAGATTGCCTGCGATCACGATGAAGAGCGCGGGAAGGCCGTAGCGGACGACGGCAACGAGCGCCTGCAGGACAATGTGGCGCCGCGCCTGCGCGGCCTGCCGGGCAGACAGGTGCGCCAGCATGGCGCCGAAGCCTGAGAGCTCCGCCTTGCCCGTGCCATGAATGCGGATGGCTGGCAGCCGCCGCGCCGCCTCCTGGGCCATGCGCCCCGATTCGCGATCGCCCTCGCGCGCAACGAAGCCCAGCGCGGCCCTTGCCTCGTCGAGAGGCCGCATCAGGACGGCGGCAGCGATGGCCCCGCCGAGGAACAGGAGCCCGATGAACAGGTGCTGCGCGAAGCCGAAGGCGAGAATGACGAGGATTTCCGGACCGACGCTGAGCGGCACGGCGAGCGCTTCCCCGAGCACCGACGCGAGGCGGCCGACACCCTCGCCGATCTGCCGCGCGGCCGCCTCCGCCTCGTCCCGCGCCGAGGGCCGGGCCGTGACGATGCGGCCGAAGATATCCTTCCTGAGCCCGTTCGTGGCGCGGCTCGCTGCCGTCGCAGCAAGAAGGGAGACCAGCGCCCTGAGCCCCACCTGCAGGAGGATGAGGGCAATGAGCGTTGCGATGGCCGCCGCCATATAGGCATCGCGGCCAAGGAGAATGCCCTCGGACACGACGACCTCACCGCCGCCGAAGACCGCGGGCAGCCCGAAGGCGAGGCGCAGGAAAGGCGCCTGCGCATCGATATCGGTGAAACCCCCGCCGATGATGACGTCATCGATCAGGGTCGCCAGCACGACGAGGAAGAGGAGGACGGCGGCCGCCAGCATGAGGCCGACAAGAGCGATCACCAGATTAAGGCCGCGATTGCTGCGCCAAGCAAGTCGTAGGGGATCGCGTTCCATGGTTCTCCGGCGGCCAGTGGCGGGCCGCGGTGCGGCAACCCGTGGCCCCGACCCTACTGACGTTTCGCAAAAGTTTGAACCGCTTTTGCAGGACGATGGCCGGGCGCGGTGCGGCGAGCCGACTGCGGTCTGGCCAAAGCATCACCGCAGCGTGGCTTGCCATGAGCCGCCGCCCCGTGTCCTTCTGCACACCAGATAACAGCAAGGCTCGGGGAGGACGGCGTGGCACCTGCGACCGGGGAGGGGGAAACCTTCGACTACATCGTCGTCGGCGCCGGCTCGGCCGGCTGCGTGCTCGCCAACCGCCTGTCGGCGGACCCGAAGCGGTCCGTCCTCCTTCTGGAGGCCGGCGGCCGCGACGACTGGATATGGTTCCACATCCCCGTCGGCTATCTCTTCGCCATCGGCAATCCGCGCGCCGACTGGATGTTTCGCACGGAGGCCGTGGCCGGCCTCAACGGCCGCGCGCTCGCCTATCCGCGCGGCAAGGTCATTGGCGGCTGCTCCGCCATCAACGCCATGATCTACATGCGCGGCCAGGCGGCAGACTACGAGCGCTGGCGGCAGATGGGCCTTCAAGGCTGGGGCTGGGACGACGTCCTGCCGCATTTCCTGTCGATGGAGAACCACGTCGCCCCGCCCAATGCGCTGCACCGCAGCGGCGGGGAATGGTGCGTCGACTATCCGCGCATGCGCTGGGACCTGCTCGACGCCGTGCAGGACGCCGCCGAGAGCCTCGGCATCCCCAAGGTTGACGATTTCAACACCGGCGACAATTTCGGCTCCTCCTACTTCCAGGTTAACCAGAAGAACGGCCGGCGCTGGAGCGCGGCGCGCGGCTTCCTGAAGCCGGTCCTCGGCCGTCGGAACCTTCGTCTGGAGACGGGAGTGCACGGGGAGCGCATCCTCTTCGAGGACGGCCGCGCCACGGGCGTCGTCTTCTCGCGCGGCGGCGAGCGCTTCACCATGCGGGCCCGCGGCGAGGTGGTGCTCGCCGCCGGCGCCATCGGCACGCCGCAGCTGCTCGAAGTGAGCGGCATCGGCGATGCCGCCCGGCTCGCCGGGCTCGGCATCGATCCCGTGCGCGACCTGCCGGGCGTCGGCGAGAACCTGCAGGACCATCTGCAGCTCCGCCCCATCTTCAAGGTCTCCGGCGTGCGCACCCTCAACGAGGATTACGCAAGGCTCGTCAGACGCGCTGCCATGGCGCTCGAATTTGCCCTCTTCCGACGCGGGCCGCTGACCATGGCCCCGTCGCAGCTCGGCATCTTCACCCGCTCCTCGCCGGAGTACGAGACGCCGAATCTTCAGTTCCACATTCAGCCGCTGTCGCTCGACAAGTTCGGCGACCGGCTGCATCCCTTCCCCGCCTTTACTGCGAGCGTCTGCAACCTGCGCCCGACGAGCCGCGGCTCGGTTCATGCGAAGAGCCCGGAGGCGCGTGTGCCGCCGGCGATCGCCCCGAACTACCTCGCCACGGAGGAGGACCGGCGGGTCGCGGTCGACGCCATTCGCCTCGCGCGTCGGCTGGCCGCCGCGCCGCCGCTCGCGCGCTTCTCGCCCGAGGAATTCAAACCGGGGCCGCATCTGACGAGCGACGACGATCTCGCCGGGGCGGCGGGCGATCTCGGTACCACCATCTTCCATCCCGTCGGTACGGCCCGCATGGGCCGTGACGACGATCCCCTCGCCGTCGTCGACGCGCGCCTTCGGGTACGCGGCATCGCCGGCCTGCGCGTCGCCGATGCCTCGGTGATGCCGACCATCACCTCCGGCAACACCAATTCGCCCACGATGATGATCGCCGACAAGGCGGCCGCCATGATGGCGGAGGATGCGCGCGTCGCCTGAGCGGGCGCGACCGCAGCCGGTTTCCGCCCGGGCGTTTCCGGCATATGTTGCGTCGTTTCGCCGCGGCGGGAGCTGCGGCCTCCGGCAGGGAGAATGTCACATGGGGCTGGTCGACAGGGCAAGGAACATCATCGTCACGCCACGAACCGAGTGGCCCATGATCGCGGCCGAGGGGGGCACGGTCGGCGACATCTACCGGAATTACGTCGTCCCGCTCGCGCTCATCCCGGCCGTCTGCGGCTTCATCGGCATGTCGGTGCTGGGCTTCAGCATGGGCGAGGGGCACATGCGCATGCCCTTCTTCAGCGGCCTCGTGATGGCGGCCCTGCAGTTCGGGCTCGGGCTCCTCATCGTCTATCTCGTGGCACTTGTCATTGATGCGCTGGCGCCCAGCTTCGGCGGCCGCAAGGGCATGCTTCCCGCCTTCAAGCTGGCGGCCTATTCCTACACGCCGGCCTGGCTGACGGGCGTCTTCCTCCTCGTGCCGGTGCTCGGCTTCCTCGCCATCCTCGGGCTCTACGGCATCTATCTGCTCTATGTCGGGGCGCCGCGGCTCATGGGGGTGGCCGAGAGCAAGGCCGGCCTGTTCACCGCCATCGTCGTGATCATCGCGCTCGTCATGAGCTTCATCCTGTCGCTCGTGATCGCCTCCTTGATGCCCATGCCCGCCATGATGTGAGACCAAAGCTGTGCGAAGGCAGGAGCGCCGGCGAAGAACGGCGAAGTGACGGGCGGATGATATCGATGGGTGACATGGCCTCTCGGGCGGGGAGCGTGCTGGTTTTGCCGGAGGACGGGCGCCAGTCGCCCGTCGCACTCGCCGTCCAGCGGGGCGTGCGCCGGCTCTTCGCCGGTCTCGGGCAGGTGACGGTAACGGAGCTCACCCTTGCCTCCGGCCGGCGGGCCGACGTCGTGGCGCTCGCCCCCGACGGGCGCATCACCGTCGTCGAGGTCAAGTCGTGCCTCGCCGACTTCCGCACCGACGGCAAGTGGCAGGACTACCGGGCCTATTGCGACCGCCTCTTCTTCGCCGTCACCGACGACTTCCCGCAGGAGGTGCTGCCGGAGGCGACAGGGCTCATCGTCGCCGACCAGTACGGCGCCGCCGTACTGCGCGAGGCGCCCCTCCATCCGCTGCCCGGCGCCCGCCGCAAGGAGGTGACGCTGCGCTTTGCCCGCGCCGCCGCCTCGCGCCTCCACGCCGCCTTCGATCCCGAAGGCGCGCGCGGCATCATCTGAGGTCCTCTCCGCCATCCGGCACGCCGCTTGCTGGGCAAAGGCCGGAAGAGAGCGTACGCCGGACACCGACCGGGCCGGCGTCGCATTGCGGGACAGGGCGTGCCATAACGGGAGCAGCCAGCATGACGTCGCCATTGCCGACCGGCGAGCGCATCGCCTGGGTCGATACCGCCAAGGGCATCTGCATCATCCTCGTCGTCATGATGCATGCGACGCTCGGCCTCGGCGAGGCGGTAGGTCGCGAGGGCTGGATGCATGAGGTCGTCGCCTTCGCCAAGCCCTTCCGCATGCCCGACTTCTTCCTCGTCTCCGGCCTCTTCCTCGGCCGGGCCGTGGCGCGCGACTGGCGCACCTTCGCCGACCGGCGCATCGTGCATTTCCTCTATTTCTACCTTGTCTGGTATGTCATCCAGTTCGCCATGAAGGGCTGGGGCCTCGCCGGCGGCGATCCGGCCGAGCTTGTCCGCCTCTTCGCGCTCGGCTTCATCGAGCCCTTCGGCACCCTGTGGTTCATCTACATGCTCGCCGTCTATTCGGTGGCGGTGAAGCTGCTGCGCCGCCTGCCGCCGGCCGTGCTCCTCGCCGGCGCCGCCGCCCTGCAGATCGCCCACGTCGAGAGCGGCTGGCTCGTGATCGACGCCTTCGCCGCCTATTTCGTCTATTTCGCCGCCGGCTATGTCCTCGCCCCGCGTGTCTTCGCCATTGCCGCCTGGGCGGGCCGCAACGCGGCGCTCGCGCTCCTCGGGCTCGCCCTCTGGGCGCTCGTCAACGGTTTCGCCGCCTTCGCGCCGAGCGGGGTGAGCGGCCACGCGACGGTCGCGGCCCTGCCGGGGGTGAGCCTGGTCCTCGGTCTCGCCGGCGCCATCGCCATCACGGCCATCGCCGCGCTGCTCGTCGCGCGCGGCCTCGCCGGCCCGCTGACCTATTGCGGCGAGCGCTCCATCGTCGTCTATCTCGCCTTCTTCCTGCCCATGGCGGTGATGCGCCTCATCCTCGTCAAGACCGGCCTCGTCGAGGTCATCGGCGTCGGCTGGGGCGCCGCCGTCGTCACGGCGGCGGGGGTCGTTGCGCCCCTCATCTTCGAGCGGCTGATCCGCGGCACGATGCTCGACGCGCTTTTCGTGCGGCCGCGGGCCTGCCACATCGCCGCGCCGGCACGCCTCGCGACGGCCGGCTAAAGGCGGTTTTCCGGGACGGCGAGCGAAACGGATCGCGAACGCGGACAAGGCGTGGCATAGTCCCGCCCCGACCTTACCGGCGATTCCCGAAAAGCATCCGTCCGAGAGCCATGTCCGAGCAAGCCGCCCCCGCCGTTGCCGTCCACGCCGCCCGTGCGCTGAAGCCGGGGGATCACGTCTTTCTCGTCGACGGCTCATCCTTCGTCTTCCGCGCCTATTTCCAGTCCATGAACCAGGACCGGAAATACAACTACCGCTCGGACGGCCTGCCCACCGGTGCCGTGCGCCTGTTCTGCACCAAGTTGTTCCAGTTCATCCGCGAGGGCGCGGTCGGCATCGTCCCGACCCATCTCGCCATCATCTTCGACAAGTCGGAGCAGTCCTTCCGCAAGGAAATCTATCCGCCCTACAAGGCAAACCGGCAGGAACCGCCGGAAGATCTCATCCCGCAGTTCCCGCTGATGCGCGAGGCGGTCCGCGCTTTCGGCCTCAAGCCGGTGGAGCAGGACCGCTACGAGGCGGACGATCTCATCGCCACCTATGCGCGCGAGGCGACGGAGGCCGGCGCCGACGTGCTCATCATCTCCGCAGACAAGGACCTCATGCAACTCATCCGGCCCGGTGTCGCCATGTACGACCCGGCCTCCGGCACCCAGTCGAAGGGCAGCTTCCGGCCCGAGCGGCGTATCGGCCGCGACGAGGTGCTGGAATATTTCGGCGTCGAGCCGCACAAGGTGGTCGACGTGCAGGCGCTCGCCGGCGATTCGACCGACAACGTGCCCGGCGCTCCCGGCATAGGCATCAAGACGGCCGCCCAGCTCATCGCAGAATACGGCGATCTCGACACGCTCATCGCGCGCGCAGGCGAGATCAAGCAGCCCAAGCGGCGCGAGACGCTGACGAACCCGGACATCGTCGAGCAGATCCTCATCTCCCGTCGGCTCGTCTCGCTCGTCGACGACGTGGCCGTGGAAACCCCGCTCGCCGACCTCGCGCTCGTGCCGCCGGATCCGCGGAACCTCGTCGCCTTCCTGAAGGCGATGGAGTTCACAACCATCACCAAGCGCGTTGCCGAGCTCTACGAAATCGACATCGCCGCCGTTGAGCCAGACGCGCGCCTCGCCGCCCCAGGCGCCGGCCTTGGCTGGAGCCCCGGCGAGACGGCCGCGGCAACCGCGCCTGCCACCCCGTCGGCCGCATCGGCCCGGCCAGGCGACGAACTCCTCGTCCCGGCCGCTCTCGTCGCGAGCCGCGCGGCCGAGGCCGCCGTCCCGGTCGACCGCAATGCCTACGAGACGGTAACGAGCCTCGCGCGCCTTGACGAATGGATCGCCGAGGCGCGCGAGCGCGGCCATGTCGCCGTCGATACGGAGACGAACTCGGTCGACGCCATGCGGGCCGAACTCGTCGGCTTCTCGCTCGCGACCGATCCCGGCAAGGCCTGCTACGTACCGCTGCAGCACAGAGACGGCGACGACCTCTTCGGCAACGGCCTCGCCGCCGGCCAGCTTCCGTTGCGCGAGGCGGTAGCGCGGCTGAAACCGCTGCTCGAGGACCCTTCCGTCCTCAAGATCGGCCAGAACCTGAAATACGACTGGCTGATCTTCGCCCGCCACGGCATCACGCTGGCGCCCTACGACGACACCATGCTGATTTCCTACGTGCTCGATGCCGGCCGCGGCTTGCACGGCATGGATGCCCTGTCGGAGAAGCATCTCGGCCACACGCCCATCGCTTTCTCGCAGGTCGCCGGTTCCGGCAAGACGCAGGTTACCTTCGACAAGGTGGCGATCGACAAGGCGACCGCCTATGCCGCCGAGGATGCGGAGGTCACCTTGCGCCTGTGGCTCGCTCTGAAGCCGCGCCTCGTCGCGGAGAGCCGCACGAGCGTCTACGAGACCCTGGAGCGGCCGATGGTGGCGACGCTGGCACGCATGGAGAGCCGCGGCATTGCCATCGATCGCGCCATCCTCTCGCGTCTGTCCGGCGAGTTCGCCCAAAAGCTCGCCGGGCTCGAGGAGGAGATCTATGCCCTGGCCGGCGAGCGCTTCACCATCGGCAGCCCCAAGCAATTGGGCGACATCCTCTTCGGCAGAATGGGCCTGCCCGGCGCCAGGAAGACGAAGACCGGCCAGTGGGCGACCGGCGCCGGGGTGCTGGAGGACCTCGCCGCCGAGGGCCATCCGCTGCCGTCGAAGATCCTCGAATGGCGGCAGCTCGCCAAGCTGAAGTCCACCTACACCGATGCGCTGCCCGGCTACGTCAATCCCGAGACGCACCGCGTGCACACGTGCTTCTCGCTCGCCGCGACCACGACCGGGCGGTTGTCATCATCGGAGCCGAACATCCAGAACATCCCGGTGCGCACGGAAGAAGGGCGCAAGATCCGCACCGCCTTCGTCGCGTCGCCGGGCACGAAGCTCGTATCGGCCGACTACAGCCAGATCGAGCTGCGCGTCCTTGCACATATCGCCGACATCCCGCAGCTGCGGCAGGCCTTCGCCGACGGCATCGACATTCACGCCATGACCGCCTCGGAGATGTTCGGCGTGCCGGTGAAGGGCATGGACCCCCTGGTGCGCCGGCGCGCCAAGGCCATCAACTTCGGCATCATTTACGGCATCTCGGCCTTCGGTCTCGCTAACCAGCTCGGCATCCCGCGCGAGGAGGCCTCGGCCTATATCAGGAAATATTTCGAGCGCTTCCCCGGCATCCGCGACTACATGGACGAGACCAAGCGCTTCTGCCGCGAGAACGGCTATGTAACGACGCTGTTCGGCCGCATCTGCCATTATCCGCAGATCAGGTCGTCCAACCCCTCCGAGCGCGCCTTCGTCGAGCGCCAGGCGATCAATGCCCCGATCCAGGGCACTGCCGCCGACATCATCCGTCGCGCCATGGTGCGCATGGACGAGGCGCTCGAGAAGGCGGGCCTCAATGCGCGCATGCTGCTGCAGGTTCACGACGAACTCGTTTTCGAGGTGCCGGAGAGCGAGGTCGACAGGACGCTGCCGGTCATCACCCATGTGATGCGCGAGGCGCCCAAGCCCGCCGTGGCGCTCGCCGTGCCGCTCGAGGTCGAGGCGAGAGCCGCGAGCAATTGGGAAGAGGCGCATTGAACCGCGGCTGCGGACGCTTCCAGCAGGGCGCCACCATGCCCCGCAGGGCGAGACGGCGGTTTTCGGCTGACAGGCAGAAGCAGGTCAAAAGGGCCGCGCCCGGACAAGCGTGGGCATGACGGGGAGGCCATTCGGCTCAGCGGATATCAGCCACGTCCACCTGGGCGATGCCGAGCGCCGCGAACGCCGCCTCGGTCGCGGCCAGCGACCCGTCGAGATCGATAGCGCGGCAGGCGTCCTCGACGACGGTGACCGCGAAGCCGTGGCCGTGCGCGTCCTCGGCCGAGTAGCGCACGCAGAAGTCGAGCGCGAGGCCGGCGAGGAAGACGCGCCTCAGGCCCCGCTCCTTGAGATAGCCGCCGAGCCCCGTCGGCGTCATGCGGTCGTTCTCGTAGAAGGCCGAGTAGGAATCGATCGCCGGGTCGAAGCCCTTGCGCAGGATGAGTTCGGCATGGGGCACGTCGAGGTCCGGGTGGAATTCGGCGCCCGGCGTGTCTTCGACGCAATGGTCCGGCCACAGCACCTGCGGTCCGTAGGACATCTCGACGGTCTCAAAGGGCCTGCGGCCGGGATGGGCCGAGGCGAAGGACAGGTGGCCCGGCTTGTGCCAGTCCTGCGTCAGGATGACGTGGGCGAAGCGCCGCGCCAGCGCATTGACCACCGGCACGATGGCGTTGCCGCCATCGACGGCCAGCGCCCCGCCGGGGCAGAAGTCGTTCTGCATGTCTACGACTAGGAGGACGTCCGTTTCGTCGACCTTGATACCCGCCATGACCCGCCCCTGTTCGCGTCCCCAGCATCCGGCGCGCCGGACACTCCGTCAATGCCCGCCATTGACACGGCCGCCAATGGCTGGGAAGAACGCGCCAACCGTGGTTCCAGGCTGCCGGAGCCGGCGAGGCCTGTCCTCCCTGCCATCCGCCGCCGCAAAATTTTTCGATGTCCCATGCATAGCCCCCTCGTCAACGGCGGGCCCGCCGACCCCATCGCGCGGCGGCGCACCTTCGCCATCATCTCCCACCCGGATGCGGGCAAGACGACGCTCACCGAGAAGCTGCTGCTCTTCGGCGGCGCCATCCAGCTCGCCGGCGAGGTCAAGGCCAAGCGCAACCGCGTGCAGACGCGCTCGGACTGGATGGGCATCGAGCGCGAACGCGGCATCTCGGTCGTCACCTCGGTGATGACCTTCGAGTACGGCGGCTGCGTGTTCAACCTGCTCGACACGCCGGGTCACGAGGACTTCTCGGAGGACACCTACCGCACGCTCACCGCCGTCGATGCCGCCGTCATGGTCATCGACGCGGCCAAGGGCATCGAGGCGCGCACGCGCAAGCTCTTCGAGGTGTGCCGCCTGCGCGACATCCCCATCGTCACTTTCGTCAACAAGCTCGACCGCGAGAGTCGCGACCCCTTCGACCTGCTCGACGAAATCGAGAAGACGCTGGCGCTCGACACCGCCCCCATCAACTGGCCGATCGGCGCCGGCAAGAGCTTCGCCGGCACCTACACCTTCGGCACGAAGACGGTGCGGCGTATCGCCGACGATGAGACCATGACGGTCAGCGGCGCCGAGGATTCGGCTGTGGCGGCACTGTTGCCGGCGCACGAGGCCGGGGCCTGGCAGGAGGAGGCGATGCTCGCCGAGGCCGCGCTGAAGCCCTTCGACCTCGCCGCCTTCCGCGAGGGGCACCTGACGCCCGTCTTCTTCGGCAGCGCCTTGCGCAACTTCGGCATCCGCGAGCTCATCGATGCCATGGCGGCCTATGCCCCCTCCCCGCGCGGGCAGGAGGCGGACAAGCGCACGGTCGAGGCCGACGAGCCGAAGATGACCGGCTTCGTCTTCAAGATCCAGGCGAACATGGACCCCAATCACCGCGACCGCATCGCCTTCATGCGCGTGTGCTCCGGGCGGTTGACCCGCGGCATGAAGGCCAAGCTCGTGCGCACCGGCAAGGCTATCAGCCTCAATGCGCCGCAGTTCTTTTTCGCGCAGGATCGCACGGTGGCGGACGAGGCCTATGCCGGCGACGTGGTTGGCATCCCCAACCACGGCACGCTGCGCATCGGCGACACACTCACTGAGGGCGAGGACATCGTCTTCCGCGGCGTGCCGAGCTTCGCCCCCGAGATCCTGCGCCGCATCTCCATCAAGGATGCGATGAAAGCAAAGAAGCTGCGCGAGGCGCTCGAGCAGCTCGCCGAGGAGGGCGTCGTGCAGCTCTTCATCCCCAACGACGGCTCGGGCGCCATCGTCGGCGTCGTCGGCGCCCTGCAGCTCGACGTGCTGATCGAGCGCCTGAAGACGGAATACGGCCTCGACGCCGCCTACGAGACGACGCGTTTCTCCGTCTGCCGCTGGGTGAGCGCGGACGATAAGGCCGAGCTCGACAAGTTCGCCACGGCGAACAATTCCGCCATGGCCGCCGACCTCGACGGGGCGCCGGTGTTCATGGCCTCGAGCCCCTTCTCGCTGCGCTACGACGAGGAGCGCTGGCCCACCATCCGCTTCTCGGACGTGAAGGACTACCAGAAGAAGGCGGCCTGAGGCCGGCCCCTACACGAGCACCGGCCGCTCGGTGCGCTCCTCGAGCTCGAAGACGCGCTTGTAGCGCTCGACCTCGGCCGCCGGGCCCATGGCCTTGGCGGGATTGTCCGAGAGCTTCACGGCCGGGCGGCCGTTGGCCGAAACCACTTTGCAGACGATCGATATGGGATCGAGCGCCCCGTCCGGCGCGAAGCCGCGGAAGTCGTTGGTCAGCAGCGTGCCCCAGCCGAAGCCGAAGCGCATGCGCCCGGCGAAGTGATAATGGATGCGCTCGATGGCGGTGACGTCGAGCGCATCCGAGAAGATGGCGAGCTTCTTGCGCGGGTCCTCGCCGCGCTCGCGCCACCAGCGGATCGCCTCCTCGCCGCCCTCGATCGGATCCTTGGAATCGACGCGGATGCCCGTCCAGCTCGACACCCAGTTCGGCGCGGCGGCCAGGAAATGCGTGGTGCCATAGGTGTCGGGCAGGATGATGAGCAGGTTGCCCTCGTAGTCCTCCTGCCAGTCGCGCAGCACCTGGTAAGGAGCGGCGGCGAGCTCCGCATCGCTGTCGGCGAGCGCCGCATAGACCATCGGCAGTTCGTGCGCGTTCGTGCCGACGGCCTCGACCTCCCGGCGCATGGCGATGAGGCAGTTCGATGTGCCGGTAAAGGCATCGCCCAGCCCCTCGATCATCGCTTGCACGCACCAGTCCTGCCACAGGAAGCCATGCCGGCGGCGCGTGCCGAAATCGGCGATCTGCAGACCGGGAAGGACCTTGAGGCGCTGCACTTTCTCCCATACCCGAGTCATGGCCCGGGCATAGAGCACCTGCAGTTCGAACTTGCCCATGGCGGCGAGTACGGCGCGCGAACGCAGCTCGTTGAGGATGGCGAGCGCTGGGATTTCCCAGAAGGTCGTCTCCAGCCACGGTCCGTCGAACTCGAGCTCGTACTGGCCGTCGCGCACCCGCAGGTCGTAGGCCGGCAGCTGGAAGCCCTCCAGCCATTCGATGAACTCGGGCGCGAACATCTGGCGCTTGCCGTAGAACATGTTGCCGCGCAGCCAGGTCGATTCCCCGCGGGTGAGCTTCAGGCTGCGGGCATGGTCGAGCTGCTCGCGCAGGGCGCTTTCCTCGACGAGCTCGGCGAGACGGATGTCCTTCGACCGATTGAGGATCGAGAAGGTGACGCGGGTGTCGCGATGGCGCCGGAAGATGGTCTGCGCCATCAGCAGCTTGTAGAAGTCCGTGTCGAGCAGGGAACGGATGATCGGGTCGATCTTCCACTTGTGATTGTAGACACGTGTGGCGATGTCCGTCATGCTCCGGCTCCGTCGGCCCGTCTCATTCGCTGTTCTCCCGTGCCGAAACTAGGCTTTGCCTTGCGTCGCACGCAAGAACGGCACGCGCATGCCGGCGCCGCGTTAGGCGGGTGGCCGTCCTCCCTCGAGGCGCGCCAGAACCTCCTCGGCGATTGCGAGCGAGGCGGTGAGGCCGGGGCTCTCGATGCCGAGGAGATTGACGAGGCCGGCCATTCCATGGGTTTGGGGCCCGTCGATGCGGAAATCGGCGGCCGGCTCTCCCTCGCCCACGATCTTGGGGCGGATCCCGCTGTAGCCGGGCGACAGGGCCTCCTCGTCGAGGCCGGGCCAGTAGCGGCGGATGGCCGCGACGAAGGCCGCCCGGCGCCCGCCGTCGACCTCGTATCGGACGGCGTCAACCCATTCGGTATCTGGCCCGAAGCGGGCCTGCCCGCCGAGGTCGAGGGTCAGGTGCACGCCAAGGCCGTGGGCGCTGGGCGCCGGATAGATGAGCCGCGAGAAGGGCGCCCGACCGGCGAGGATGAAATAGCTGCCCTTGCAGAAGTGCGTGCGCGGCACCGCATTCGATGACAACCCTGCGATGCAATCCGCCACGTCCGATGCGGAAAGGCCGGCAGCATTGACGAGTTCGCGACAGGCAAGGCGCATGGGCTCAACGCCGCCCGTCCTGACGAGAAACCCTTGGGCAGCGGGCTCGGCCGCGACGAAAGGCGTGTTGAAGGCAACAACGGCGCCAGCGTTCTCGGCGTCGCCCTGTAGCGCCAGCATGTAGGCGTGGCTGTCGATGATGCCGGTCTGCGGCGACCACAGGGCAGCGACCGCGGTCAGCTCCGGCTCCATGCGCCGCGCCTCGGCGCCGGAGATCATGACGAGGTCCTCGGCGCCGTTGACGCGGCCGCGCTCGGCGATCGTCGCGACGGCGGCGATCTCGTCCTCGCTCGCCGCCACCAGCAGCTTGCCGCAACGGCGGTGCGGCACGCCGCGCGCGGCGCAATAGGCATAGAGCGCGCGCCGGCCTTCGACACAAAAGCGCGCCTTCAGGCTTCCGGGTGGATAATAAAGCCCGGCGTGAATGACCTCACTGTTGCGCGAGGACGTGCCGGTGCCGATGGCGCCCTCGCGCTCCAGCACCACGACCGCGCGGCCGGAGAGCGCGAGCGCCCGCGCGACGGCCAGCCCGACCACCCCCGCGCCGACGACGATCGCGTCGACAAAATCATCCGCTTCGCTCATCCCGGCCGAATCTCCCCTGCCCGAGCGCCGCCCTTGGGCGCGTATCTAGCGGTGGCCGGCGCGCCGCGAAAGGCGCTTCTCGCACGGGCCGCCGGCCCGGGCTTGCCATGCGCCGCACCCGACTGGCACAACGGCGCCGACATGCGGCCGCACCGGCCACGAGGAGATATGGGGATGGATCTTGGACTGAAGGGCAAGCGGGCGCTGGTTCTGGGCGCGAGCCGCGGCCTCGGGGCGGCGATCGCCCGCACGCTGGCGGAAGAGGGCGCAAGCGTCGTCGCGGCCGCGCGCAGTGACGAGAAGATCAGGGCCTGGGCCGGCGCCCTGCCGGCCGAGGCCGGCGGGCGTGTCACCGCGGCGCGGCTCGACCTTGCCAACCTCGCCAGCGTCGAGGCACTCGCCGAGCGGCTGATTGCGGAGGGCGGCGTCGACATTCTCGTCAACAACTCCGGCGGGCCGCCGCCGGCCGATGCGCGCGAGGCCAAGCGC
The DNA here is from genome assembly GCF_001887265.1 of Chelatococcus daeguensis. NCBI lineage: Bacteria > Pseudomonadati > Pseudomonadota > Alphaproteobacteria > Hyphomicrobiales > Chelatococcaceae > Chelatococcus > Chelatococcus daeguensis. Next base: position 95,194 of record NZ_CP018095.1, read on the forward strand.
GCCGACTGGCTGGTCCAGTTCGAGGCGATGGCGGCCAACCTGTTCCATCTCACCCAGCGCCTCCTGCCCGGCATGCTGGCGAAGAAGTGGGGCCGCATCATCACCATCGCCTCCTCGGGCGTCGAGCAGCCGATTCCCCGCCTTGCCCTGTCGAACGGCATCCGCTCGGCGGTGGTGGGCTGGTCGAAGACGCTGGCGAGCGAGGTGGCGGGTCAGGGCGTGACGGTGAACGTGGTGCTGCCCGGGCGCATCGAAACCGAGCGGGTGGAAGAGCTCGACGCGGCCAATGCGCAGCGCCAGGGCAAGACGCCAGAGGAGGTGGCGGAAGCCTCCAAGGCGACGATCCCGGCCGGCCGCTACGGCACGCCGCAGGAATTCGCCGATGTGGTCGCCTTTCTCGCGAGCGAGAGAGCCTCCTACGTCACGGGCGCCAAGATCCGCATCGACGGCGGCGCGACCCGCGGCATCTGAGGCGGCAAGGCGAGAAACAACGGTAGCCGGGCTGGCCGCAGCCGTCAGAACCCTTTCCCCGGCTGCGGGGAGAGGGAATGACGCACGGTTCGAAGGATGCTCACGCCGCAGCGCTGTGGGGCTGCGGCGCCGACTGTCTGTAGGCTCGGCCGAAACGGTTGGTGAGGAAGGCATCGAGCGCGATGTCCTCCTGTCGCACAAAGCCCCGCCGCGGCAGTTCGCCCGTCGCCAGCATGTCGAGCACCGCGCAGATGCCCGAGGCCGTGGTAATCTGGATGGCGCTGCGGATGATACCGTTGACGCGCGCGCTGTAGATCTTGTTGGCGTAGGTCTCTTGCACCAGGCGTCCGCCCCGGCGCCCGCTTACGGTGACGAAGATGACGACGACATCCTGCAAGGTCGTCGGCAGCGCGCTTTCGAGAATGTCCTTGAACAGCTCGCGCCGGTGACGCAGGCCGAGGTCATTCAGGAGCGCCTTCATGATGGCACAGTGGCCGGGATAGCGGATGGTGCGGTAGTTGAGCGTGCGCACCCTGCCCTTCAGCGTTTCGCACAGGGTGCCGAGCCCGCCGGAGGTGTTGAAGGCCTCGTAGGTGACGCCATCGAGGGAGAATTCCTCGCGCTCCTCCAGCGCCGGCACTTCGACCAGTTCGCCCTCGACGATGGCCTCGCACGGCTCGCAATATTCGTTGATGACGCCGTCCGTGCTCCAGGTGAGGTTGTAGTTGAGGGCGTTGGACGGATATTGCGGCAGGGCACCGACGCGCATGCGCACGCTGTCGAGCGTGTCGAAGCGCCGGGCGAGGTCGTGGGCGACGATGGAGATGAAGCCCGGCGCCAGCCCGCACTGGGGAATGAACGCACTCTTCGCACTCGCCGCGAGTTCTCTGACGCACCGCGTGCTGGCGACGTCCTCCGTGAGGTCGAGATAGTGCACGCCGGCCTTGGCCGATGCCTGGGCAATGCGCGTCGTCAGGTGATAGGGCGCGGCGCTGAGTACGGCGAATTTCCCCGGGAGCAGCCGGTCGAGCGCTCCGTCCTCGGCGATGTCGAGCCGGACCCTGGCAACGGGCAGGGCGGCGTCGAGCGCGTCGAGTTGGGCCTGATCGCGGTCGACGACCGTCACGTCATAATCGCCGGAGCCCGTCAGCAGGTCGGCGATGGTGGCGCCGATCTTGCCGGCCCCGACGACGAGAATGGCTTTGCGGTCACGCATGGCTGTGGTTCCCCGTTTGGCAATTGCCGTCAGGAATCGCACCTTGGCCGTCGAATTGAAGATTCCGCTTCGCCGAAACGCGAAGATCGCTTAGTGAAAACGACGATTCATTCCTGCGAAACGACGATGGACGACACCGACCGCCAGCTCATCGCCCTCCTGCGCGAGAATGCCCGCACGCCGACGGCCGATCTCGCGCGGCGCCTCAGGCTGTCGCGCACCACGGTGCAGAGCCGCATCGAGCGGCTGGAGCGGCGCGGCATCGTTGCGGGCTACACGGTGCGCCTGGCGGACGATTACGAGCGCGGCCTCGTGCGCGCGCATGTGCTCATCACGGCGCTGCCCAAGTTCGCCCGCAAGGTCGAGGAGGCGCTCGCCGGCATCGTGGAGGTGCGCACCCTCCACTCCATCAGCGGCAGCTACGACATGATCGCCGTCGTCGCGGCGCCCTCGATCGCCGAACTCGACCAGCTCATCGACCACATCGGGGCGCTGGAGGGCGTGGAGCGCACCATGTCCTCGATCATCCTGTCCACACGCATCAGCCGGTAGGGCCTCATGACGGACAACAGGAAAACGGTGGCCGTCATCGGAGCCGGCCCGGCCGGGCTCATGGCGGCGGAAGAGCTGGTGCGGGCCGGCCTTGCCGTCACCGTCTACGAACGCATGCCCTCGCCGGCGCGCAAGCTCCTCATGGCCGGGCGCGGCGGCCTCAACCTGACGCACGGGGAAGGGCGTGAGGCCTTCCTCGCCCGCTACGGCGCCGCCGAGCCGTGGCTCACCCCGATGATCGAGGCCTTTCCGCCGGCCGCGCTGCGCGCCTGGTGCGAGGGGCTCGGCGAAAAGACCTTCGTCGGCTCGAGCGGGCGCGTCTTCCCGGAGAGCTTCAAGGCCTCGCCGCTCCTGCGCGCCTGGCTGCGCCGCCTCGACGGGCTCGGCGTGGCCCTGGCGACGCGCCACCGCTGGCAGGGCTGGGACGGGGACGGACGCCTCCTCCTCGAGAGGGAGGACGGCGATGCGCTTCACCTCGCGCCCGACGCCACATTGCTGGCGCTCGGCGGCGCGAGCTGGCCGCGCCTCGGCTCCGACGGGACGTGGACGGAGATTCTTGCCGCACGCGGCGTCGCGCTCACCCCGCTCGCGCCGGCCAACTGCGGCTTCGAGCATGTGTGGTCGCACCATTTCGCCGAGCGCTTCGCCGGCACGCCGCTGAAGCGCATCGCCATCGGCTTCGACGGCATGAGCGTCATGGGCGAGGCGGTCATCACGCGCGAGGGGCTGGAGGGCGGCGCCATCTATGCCCTGTCGGGGCGGTTGCGGGAGGCCATCGCCGCGCACGGCCCGCAGACGGTGACGCTCGACCTCAGGCCCGATCTCAGCCCGTCGCATCTTGCCGCCCGCCTCGCGCGGCCGCGCGGCAAGCAATCCACCGCCTCCTTCCTGCGCAAGGCGGGCGGCCTGATGCCCGTTGCCGTCAATCTCCTCAGGGAGGTCCTGGGCGAGTTGCCGGCCGAGCCTGCGGCGCTGGCGAAGGCGGCGAAGGCCCTGCCGCTCACCCTCACCGCGCCGCGGCCGATCGCCCGCGCCATCTCCAGCGCCGGCGGCATCCGCCGCGAGGCACTCGACGACAACCTCATGCTGCAGGCCCTGCCCGGCGTCTTCGCCGCCGGCGAGATGCTGGACTGGGAGGCGCCGACCGGCGGCTACCTGCTGCAGGCCACCTTCGCGACCGGGGTGGCCGCTGCCCAGGGCATCCAGCGATGGCTCGGCATAGAGCAAGCGTCGGGCGAAGCGGGGCCGAAATAGCCCTCCGCATAGACCTTGGCGCCGCGATCGGGCATCCTTTCTTCATCAGGCACAGCGACGTGCAGGGGGCCCCAGGCCGCGCCTGCCGCGCTTTTGGGCAGTTGCCATGCGACACGCCTCGCCCTTGCCCGAAAAAGCGGGACGGCTGCCGCTTGACAGTGCCGCTCATCCAGTTGCAGATTATTTGTATACCAACAAAAAACTGATCGGCATTGCTGATGCCGTCAGAGGGTGAACATCAGTTTCGGGAGGCATCGATGTACCTCCGTCCGCGGACCCTCGACGAAGCGCTCGGCGCGCTCGCGACAACGGGCGCGCAAGTCCTGGCCGGCGGCACGGATGTCTTTCCGGCCCTCGGCGACCGGCCGCAGGCGCGCCCCTTCCTCGACATCTCGGCGCTGCCGGAGCTGCGCGGCATCGGCATGGGGCCGGACCATGTGCGCATCGGCGCCGCAACCACCTGGACCGAGGTCGCGAGGGCAGACCTGCCGCGCGGCTTCGACGCCCTGAAGGCCGCTGCACGCGAGGTCGGCTCCATCCAGATCCAGAACCGCGGCACGATCGCCGGCAATCTCTGCAACGCCTCGCCCGCCGCCGACGGCGTGCCGCCGCTGATCGCGCTCGATGCCGAGGTCGAGCTCGCCTCCCGCGCCGGCATCCGTCGCCTGCCGCTCGCCGCCTTCATCTCGGGCTATCGCCGCACGGAGCGGCGCGAGGACGAGATCGTCACGGCGGTGCTCGTGCCCCATGCCATGACGGATGCCCGCTCCGTCTTCCTCAAGCTCGGCGCGCGGCGCTATCTCGTCATCTCCATCGTCATGGTCGCGGCCATGCTGCGCACCGACGAGACGGGCCGCATCGACGCGGCGCGCGTCGCGGTGGGTTCCTGCTCGGCCGTGGCCCAGCGCCTGCCGGCGCTGGAAGCGGCGCTCATCGGCAAGCCGGCCGCGGCCGGTATCGGCACGGCCGTCGCGGCCGCGCATCTTGCCCCCCTTTCCCCCATTGACGACGTGCGCGCCACCGGTGCCTACCGCGCGGATGCGGCCGAGACGCTCGTCGCCCGCGCGCTCGAAGCCTGCGTGCGCGATGCGGCCAAGGAGGCCGCCTGACATGCTCGACCGGGTTGCCGCAACCGAGAGCCACGCCGGCCTCGCCCTCACCGTGAACGGCCGGACGGTCGAGGTCACCGCCTCGCCCGCCGCGCGCCTCTCCAGGGTGCTGCGCGACGACCTCGGCCTCACGGGCACCAAGGTCGGCTGCGACGCCGGCGACTGCGGCGCCTGCTCCGTGCTCGTCGACGGCGAGGCCGTCTGCTCCTGTCTCGTCGCCGCCGGGCAGGTCGAGGGCTGCAGCGTCACTACTGTCGAAGGCCTGCCGACCGACCACCCCGTCGCAGGGCGCCTCGAGGAAGCCTTTCTACGCCACGGCGCCGCCCAGTGCGGCATCTGCACGCCGGGCATGCTGGTCGCCGCCGTCGCGCTGCTCGCCCGCAACGAACGGCCGGGCGAGGTCGAGGTGCTCGACGCCATCGGTGGCGTGCTCTGCCGCTGCACCGGCTATCGCAAGATCGTCGCCGCCATCCTCGACGTGGCGGCCGAGGCGCGGGCCGAAGTGCTGCCGGAGGGCGGCGAGGCCGTCGGCGCCCGCATCCGCCGTCTCGACGGGCTGAAAAAGGTGCGCGGCACCGACATCTTCGGCGCCGACGAGGCGCCGGCCGATGCGCTCGTCCTCCGGGCCGTGCGCAGCCCCTACCACCGCGCCGCTTTCACCTTCGGCGACATCGACGCCTTCCTCGCCCGCCATCCCGGCATCGTGCGCGTCTTCACGGCGAAGGACGTGCCGGGCGAGAACTGCTACGGCGTCATCCCGCCCTTCGCCGACCAGCCGGTCTTCGCCGAGACGGAGGCGCGCTTCCGCGGCGAGGCTGTGGCGGCCATCGTCGGCGAGGCCGCGGCCATGGCCGCGCTCGACCTGTCCGACTTCCCCGTCACCTGGCAGGAGCTGCCGGCCAATACGACGATCGATGCGGCGCTCTCGGAAGACGCGCCGCTCGTGCACACGGGCCGCGCGGGCAACATCCTCGTCGGCGGCCGCGTCGTCAGGGGCGATGTCGAGGCCGCGCTCGAGAAGGCCGACGTGGTTGTCGACGGCGAATTCGAAACCGGCTTCGTCGAGCACGCCTATATCGAGCCGGAGGCCGGCTTTGCCCGCCGCGTCGGCGAGCGCATCGAGGTGCAGGCCTGCACCCAGGCGCCCTACATGGACCGCGACGACGTCGCCAAGGTGCTCGGCATCGCGCCCGAGGCCGTGCGCATCATACCGACCGCCGTCGGCGGCGGCTTCGGCTCCAAGCTCGACCTCTCGGTGCAGCCCTTCGTCGCCGTCGCCGCGTGGCACCTCGACCGGCCGGTGCGCATGACCTACACGCGCCCCGAGTCGATCATGACGACCACGAAGCGCCACCCGGCGCGTATACGGGCACGGGCCGGCGCGATGAAGGACGGCAGGCTCGTCGGACTCGATTTCCACGGCGACTTCAACACCGGCGCTTATTCCTCCTGGGGCCCGACGGTGGCAAACCGCGTGCCGGTGCACGCCTCCGGTCCCTATTACGTGCCGCATTACCGGGCGTTGACGCGCGCCGTGCACACGCACCTGGTGCCCGCCGGCGCGTTCCGCGGCTTCGGCGTGCCGCAGGCGAGCATCGCGCAGGAGCAACTCTACGACGAGCTCGCCGACAGGATCGGCATGGACCGGCTGGAATTTCGCCTGCGCAACGCGCTGCGCGCCGACCAGCCGACCGTGACCGGCCAGGTGCTCGGCGAAGGCGTCGGCATCCGCGCCTGTTTCGAAGCCCTCGTGCCGCACTGGCAGCGCGCGCGGGCCGAGGCGGCCGCCTTCAATGCGACGAGCGAGCGCAAGGACGACGGCCGGCTGCGCCGCGGCGTCGGCGTCGCCGGCATGTGGTACGGCTGCGGCAACACCTCGTTGCCCAACCCCTCCACCATCCGCGTCGGCCTCAAGCGCGACGGGCGCATCGGGCTGCATCAGGGCGCGGTCGACATCGGCCAGGGCTCCAACACCGTCATCACCCAGATCTGCGCCGACGCGCTCGGCGCGCCGATTGCCCGCTTCGACCTCGTCTCGGCCGACACGGATCTGACGCCCGACTGCGGCAAGACCTCCGCCTCGCGCCAGACCTTCGTGACCGGCAAGGCCGCCGAACTCGCGGGCCGCGCGCTGCGCGCCGCCATCCTGCGCCTCGCCAATGCCGGCGAGGGCGCGACGGTCACTTTCGCCGACGATACGGTCACCGTGCGCGACGGCGGCCACGAGCGCGCCATCGCCCTGGCCGATCTGCCGGCCGACGAGCACGGCTACCTGCTGACCGGCGAAGCCACCTTCGACCCGCCGACGAGCCCGCTCGATGCCGACGGCCAGGGCATCCCCTACGCCGTCTACGGCTTCGGCGCCCATATGGTGGAGGTCGAGGTTGACACCGCGCTCGGCACGGTGAAGGCCCTCAAGATCACCGCGGCGCACGACGTCGGCCGCGCCATCAACCCGACCCTCGTCGAGGGACAGATCGAGGGCGGCGCCGCGCAGGGCCTCGGCCTCGCCCTCATGGAGGAGTTCTTCCCTGGCAAGGGGGAGAACCTGCACGACTATCTCGTCCCCTCGGCCGGGGACATGCCGCCGGTCGAGTCCATTCTCATCGAGGATGCCTCGCCCATCGGTCCCTTCGGCGCCAAGGGCATCGGCGAACAGGCGCTGATCCCGACCGCCCCGGCCATCCTCAACGCCATTCACGACGCCGCCGGTGTGCGCATCCGCCGCGTGCCGGCAACGCCCGACCGGGTGCGCGCCGCGATTCTCGCCGCCAGAAGCGTACGAGGCTGACATGCAGAACGACCAGGCGGCCGCCCCGGGCGCGGCCAGGGACGACAAGATCCGCTGTGATGCCTGCCCCGTGATGTGCTACATCAAGCCGGGCATGACCGGTGCCTGCGACCGCTACGCCAACCACGAGGGCGAGTTGGTCCGCGTCGACCCGCACGTCGTGCTGGAGCGTACGCTCGCCCAGGGCGGCAACGTGGTGCCCTTCAACAGGGGCGAATGGGACGGCACCATCGTCCAGGGGGAGGAGACCTTCGTTACCGCCATCGGCGCCGGCACCACCTATCCCGACTACAAGCCCGCGCCCTTCATCGTCTCGTCCGAGGTGGACGGAGTGGACATGGTGACGGTCGTCACCGAAGGCATCTTCAGCTATTGCGGCGTCAAGGTGAAGATCGACACCGACCGCCACCTCGGCCCGGAGCAGGCGACCGTGCGCGTCGAGGGTGAGGCCGTCGGCCACGTCACCACCGGCGAATACGGCTCGCAGATGCTGTCGCTCGGCGGCGTGCATCACCTGACCGGCGGCTCGAAGAAGGAGGGCCGCGTCACCTGCGACGCGCTGCTCGACCTGTGTAACGGCAAGGCGGTGGAAATGACCATCGACGACGGCGCCACCGTCGTCGTTCAGGCCGGCAAGCCGCCGATCGTCAACGGCGTCGCTGAGGAGCGCATGCGCGTCGGCTGCGGCTCGGCCACCATCGGCATGTTCGCCAAGCAGTGGCACGGCAAGGTCGACGAGGTGGTGGTAGTCGACGATCACATCACCGGCGTTCTCTCCGAGCACCAGGCCGGCAAGCTGCTCGACATCCCCGAGACCGGCATCAAGATGAAGGGCCGGCGCTCGACCCCGGGCCGCTACTTCCAGGTGGCGGAGCCGGGCACGGGCTGGGGCGGCACCAACATCTCCGATCCCCTGTCGATCCTCGGCCCCTTCGATCCCAAGGTGGCGCGACCGGGCCTCCGGCTCCTCATGGTCTCCACCACCGGCGAGCACCATGCCTATTACGAGCTCGACGAGGCGCTCACGCCGGTCGAGCGCGCGCTGCCCGAGGCGCTCAGCCAGTCGGTCGAGCGCATCAAGGAGAACTGCGAGCCCGCCCTGTGCACCGTGCTCTTCATGGGCGGGGCCGGCGGCTCGCTGCGCGCCGGCGTCACCGAGAACCCAGTTCGCCTCACCCTCTCCGTCAAGGACGCGCTCACCTATGTCACCTGCGGCGGCGCTCCGGTCTATGTCTGGCCTGGCGGCGGCATCACCTTCATGGTGGACGTGACGCGCGTGCCGGAGAACGCCTTCGGCTACGTGCCGACACCGGCCCTCGTCGCGCCCATCGAGTTCACCATGCGGCTGAGCGACTACGAGGCGCTCGGCGGCCATATGGGCGAGGTCCGGCCGGTCTCGTCGCTCGAGCCGGGCGAGGCGCGCCGGCAGGTCCCGCACCGCCTGGACAATCCGTGGCCGCTATCGCCGCAGAAGGCGAAAAGGTCGCACGGATGAGAGACGCCGCCACCGCCCGCATGCTGCCCGACGGACGCCGGCTGCACCTGCAGCACGGCCCGATCGACCTCGTCATCGAGGCCTTCGGCGAAGCGGGCGAGGTGGCGCGCGCCTACGAGGCGGCCGCGCGGCGCTTCGCGACCCTGCTCGACGAGCTGTGCGCCGAACTGCCGGCCCTGCGGCGGCAGGCGCGCCCCGGCGATCCGCCGCTCGCCGGCACCGTCGCGCGGCGCATGCAGGGAGCCGTCATGCCCTATGCGGGGGCTGGCTTCATCACGCCCATGGCGGCCGTTGCCGGCGCCGATGCGGACGAGGTCCTCGCCGCCATGCTCACCGTGGCACGGCTCGACAAGGCCTATGTCAACAACGGCGGCGACATCGCGCTCCATCTTAGCGCGAGCAGCACCTTCTCCATCGGCATGGTCGACAGGCCGGACGAGCCGGGCCTCTTCGGCACCCTCAGCCTCACCGCCGCGCATGGCGTACGAGGCATCGCGACGAGCGGCCGGCACGGGCGCAGCTTCTCGCTGGGCATCGCCGACGCGGTCACCGTGCTCGCCCGCGACGCGGCGGCGGCGGATGCGGCCGCAACCATGATCGCCAACGCCGTCGACCTGCCGGGCCATCCCGCCGTCATGCGCGTGCCCGCCTCGGCCCTCGCGCCGGAGAGCGACCTCGGCGAGCGCCCGGTGACGCGCGCCGTGCGCTGCCTCGACGCCATCGACATCGCGGCGGCGCTCGACGCCGGCTGCGGCTTCGCGCAGGCGCTTCTCCACCGCGGACTGATCGTTGCCGCGGCATTGCATTTGCAAGGTCACACGCGAACGGTAGGCTCGCTGCCGGCCGCACCCACCGTCGCGGCGCCCGCGCCGCGGCTGGCTGACACTTTCCGGGAGACGGGCCCGATCCATGCCTGACGTCGATGTCCGCAAGCGCCTGATCACGGTGGAGGAGATCTTCCACGAGGGCGGCCAGCCGGCCGCAAGGCCCCTCAAGCGCGGCGCCATCGTCGCCGTGATCGCCAATCCCTTCGCCGGCCGCCATGTCGAGGACATCGCCGGCTTCATGGACGACCTGAAGCCCCTCGGCCTCGCCATGGCGCGGGACCTCATCGCCGCCCTCGGCGGCGACGTCGCGGCGATCGAGGGCTACGGCAAGGGCGCCATCGTCGGCGCCGCGGGCGAATTGGAGCACGGCGCGCTGTGGCACGTGCCCGGCGGCTATGCCATGCGCGAGGCCCTGGGCGATGCCAAGGCCATCGTGCCCTCGACAAAGAAGGTCGGCGGGCCGGGCGCGCGCCTCGACGTGCCGGTCACGCATATCAACGCCTCCTATGTGCGCAGCCATTTCGACGCCATGGAGGTGGGCATCCCCGATTCCCCGCGCGCCGACGAGATGGCGGTCATTCTCGTCATGACGACGGGGCCGCGCATCCACGCCCGCGTCGGCGGGCTGAAGGCGAGCGAGATCAAGGGAGAGGACGGCCTGAGATGAAGGCGAAGATCCGCAAGATCGCGACATTCGTCGAGGAAACCCACACCGAGATGGGCCGGCTGGTGAGCCCGCCGACCCGAAAGGCCGCGGCTGTCGCCGTGATCGAGAACCCCTTTGCCGGGCGCTATGTCGAGGACCTCGGCGAGCTCATGGACATCGGCGAGGAGCTCGGCGGTCTCCTGGCGGAGAAGGCCGTCGCGGCGCTGGGCATCGAGGGGACTGCGGCCGAGAGCTACGGTAAGGCCGCTCTCGTCGGCGAGAACGGGGAACTGGAGCACGCCGCCGCCATCCTGCACCCGCGCATGGGCACGCCCGTGCGCAAGGTGCTGGGCAAGGGTGCGGCCCTCATTCCTTCGTCGAAGAAGCGAGGCGGGCCGGGCGCGGTGCTCGACATCCCGCTCGGCCACAAGGATGCCGCCTATGTGCGCAGCCACTTCGACGGCATGGAGGTGAGCCTCAATGACGCGCCGCGGGCCGGCGAAATCCTGGTGGCGGTCGCCGTCACCGATTCCGGCCGACCGCTGCCGCGCGTCGGCGGGCTGACGAAACAAGAGATCAAGGGTGAGGACGGCTTGCGCTGACGGTCCAGACCAGAGGGGACGGGCGCGGACGACAACGGGAGAGAGCACATGCGGACGAGATTGCGAAAATCGGTAGCCTTTGCAGCCCTGGCCATTGTCGCGGCCACCGGCGTCGCCCGAGCCCAGGGCGAGATCAAGATCGGCGAGATCAACAGCTATTCGGCCCTGCCGGCCTTCACCGAGCCCTACCGCAAGGGCTGGCAGCTCGCCATCGAGGAGATCAATGCCAAGGGCGGCGTCGACGGCAAGAAGCTCATCGTCATTTCCAAGGACGACGCCGGCAAGCCGGCCGAGGCCGTGACGGCTGCCAACGAGCTCGTCTCGCGCGAGGGCGTGGCGCTCATCACCGGCACCTTCTTCTCGCACATCGGCCTGGCCGTGGCCGATTTCGCCAAGCAGAAGCAGGTGTTCTTCATGGCGGCCGAGCCGCTGACGGACGCCATCACCTGGTCCAAGGGCAACGACTACACCTTCCGCCTGCGTCCCTCCAACTACATGCAGGCGGCGATGCTGGCCGAAGAGGCGGCCAAGCTGCCGGCCAAGCGCTGGGCGACGGTGGCGCCGAACTACGAATACGGCCAGTCGGCCGTCGCCGTGTTCAAGGAGCTTCTCTCGAAGGCCCGCCCGGACATCGAATGGGTGGACGAGCAGTGGCCGCCGCAAGGCAAGATCGACGCCGGCGCGGTGGCGCAGGCCCTGCTCGCGTCGAAACCCGAAGCCATCCTCAACGTCACTTTCGGCGCCGACCTGGTGAAATTCGTGCGCGAGGGTAACACCCGCGGTCTCTTCAAGGACCGTTCGGTCGTCAGCTTCCTCACCGGCGAACCGGAATATCTCGACCCGCTCAAGGACGAGACTCCCAAGGGCTGGATCGTCACCGGCTACCCCTGGTACGACATCAAGACGCCGGAACACGACGCCTTCCTCAAGGCCTACCAGGCGAAGTTCAACGATTATCCACGCCTTGGCTCCATCGTCGGCTACGGCACGATGAAGGCGGTCGCGGCCGTCCTCGCCAAGGCCGGCTCGACGGAGACCGACAAGCTCGTCGCCGCCGCCAAGGGCGTCGAGGTCGACACGCCCTTCGGCAAGATCGTCTTCCGGGCGACCGACCACCAGTCGACGCTCGGCGCCTATGTCGGCAAGACCGATGTGCGCGACGGCAAGGGCGTGATGGTCGATTCCGTCTATCGCGACGGCGCGAACTACCTGCCGTCCGAAGAGGACGTGAAGCGGCTCCGGCCGCAGGGATGAAGTTGCGGCTGAGGCCTCGGGGAGCGCCGCTGCCGTAACGAGAGCGGCTGTTCCCCTCGCGCTCGGGGGCAGGGGCGGAGGGCGGTACGACCGACGCTCCGCCCCGGGCAGCAGCCCTTGCAGCGCACCCTTTCCCGCCCTCCCACACAGGGCGGCGAGGGACCGGGGCACTGTCGCTCACGTTCGTGCAAGCTACCGCCCGAACCTGGCGCATGACGCCGGGGCTGACCAGAACCAGAGGGTCGCGTCCGTGGAATTCATCGTCGTCCAGTTCCTGACAGGCCTCGCCAGCGCGGCCTCCCTGTTCCTCGTCGCGTCCGGCCTGTCGATCATCTTCGGCGTCACGCGCATCGTGAACTTCGCCCACGGCGCCTTCTACATGCTCGGCGCCTATGTGGCCTATACGCTCACGGAGCGCTTCGAGGGCTTCTTCGGCTTCTGGGGCGGCATCGTCGCCGCGGCCCTCGTCGTCGCGGCCGTCGGCGCGCTGCTGGAGATCGTGCTGCTGCGCCGCATCTATCGCGCGCCGGAGCTGTTCCAGCTGCTCGCCACCTTCGGCGTGACGCTGATGGTGCAGGACCTCGTCGTCATGATCTGGGGGCCGGAGGACCTCGTAGGCCCGCGGGCGCCGGGCCTGCGCGGCGCCGTCGATATCCTCGGTCTCGCGGTGCCCACCTACGACCTCTTCCTCATCGTGCTCGGCCCGCTCGTTCTCGGCGGCCTGTGGATCCTCTTCCACCGCACGCGCTGGGGCGTGCTCGTGCGCGCGGCGACACAGGACCGCGACATGGTGGCGGCCCTCGGTGTCAACCAGACCTGGCTGTTCACCTCGGTCTTCGCGCTCGGGATCTTCCTCGCCGGCCTCGGCGGCGCGCTGCAGATCCCGCGCAACGCCGTCACCCATCTCATGGACCTTTCGATCATCGTCGAGGTCTTCGTCGTCGTCGTCATCGGCGGCCTCGGCAGCGTGCTCGGCGCCTTCATCGCCGCCGTGCTCGTCTCGGAACTCAACGCCTTCGGCATCCTGATCTTCCCCAAGATCTCGATCGTCCTCGTCTTCCTCGTCATGGCCTGCGTGCTCATCGTGCGGCCATGGGGCCTGCTCGGGCGCCCCGAAGGGCCGGCGCGCCAGCCGGCCGGGCTCAGCATCCGCCCGTGGCAGCCGATGAGCCAGAACCAGCGCCTCGTCATGCTCGCCGTCGTCGTCGCCGCGGGTTTTGCGCCCTTCGTCACCGGCGACTACGCGCTGACGGTGCTGGCCGAGATCGCCGTCTTCGCCCTCTTCGCGGCGAGCCTGCACTTCCTGATGACGGTCGGCGGCCTCGCCTCCTTCGGCCATGCGGCCTATTTCGGCCTCGGCGCCTATGGCGCGGCCTTCGCCACCACCATGTTCGGCATGCCGATGATCGGCTCGCTCCTGCTCGGGCCGCTGCTCGGGGTGGCCGGCGCCATCCTCTTCGGCTGGTTCTGCGTGCGCCTGTCGGGTGTCTATTTTGCCATGCTGACGCTCGCCTTCGCGCAGATCGCCTGGTCCGTCGCCTTCCAGTGGGTCGAGGTCACCGGCGGCGACAACGGCATCCTCGGCGTGTGGCCGGCGAGCTGGGCCGCTAGCCCCGCCGCCTTCTACTGGCTCGCCCTCGCCGTCTCCGTCGCCGGCATCGTGGCGCTGCGCGTACTCGTCTTCTCGCCCTTCGGCTACGCGCTCAGGGCAACGCGCGATTCCGCCCTGCGCTCGGAGGCGATCGGCATCGACCGCTCGCGCGTGCAGTGGGCCGCCTTCGTCATCGCCGGAACGTTCGCGGGCATCGCTGGGGCGCTCTTCGCCTTCCTGAAGGGCAGCGTCTTCCCGGACAACCTCGCCATCCCGATGTCGGTCGACGGCCTCGTCATGGTGCTGCTCGGCGGCATCGAGACGGTGTCGGGGGCCGTCGTCGGCGCCATCGTCTACAAGGCGCTCGCCATCTGGCTCGTCAGCCAGACGGACCTGTCGAAGCTCGTGCTCGGCGCCATCATCGTGCTGCTCGTCGTCGCCTTCCCCAAGGGCATCGTCGGCTTCGCGGAGGACCTCCTGGCCCGCCGCCGCGCCAAGGCCGACGACGGCGGCGCCGCGGCGCGGACCACACCCGCCAAGGCACCCGCCAAGGCGCCCGCTGCGACCTCCGGCAGCGGCGCCGCCCCGATCGCCGCCCCCAAGATGGAGGCCGCACGATGAGCGCGCCCATCCTCGAAGTCGAGAAGCTGTCGAAGTCCTATGGCGGCGTGCATGCGGTCAGAGGCGTTTCCTTCACCCTCGCCGCCGGCGAGATCCTCGCCCTCATCGGCCCCAACGGCGCCGGCAAGAGCACGTGCTTCAACATGCTCAACGGCCAGATCGGCCGCGATACGGGCTCGGTGAAGATCCTTGGCCGCGACACGACGGGCCTGCGTCCGCGCGAGATCTGGCGCCTCGGCGTCGGCCGCACCTTCCAGATCACCGCCACCTATCCCTCGATGACCGTGCGCGAGAACGTGCAGGTCGCGCTGCTCTCGCACCACCGCGAGCTCGGTCGCCTGTTCGGCTTTGCTGGCGCGCGCCACCGCGCCGAGGCCGACCGGCTGCTCGGACTCGTCGGCATGCGCGACCTCGCGGAGCGACCGTGCGGCGAGCTCGCGTACGGCGACCTGAAGCGCCTCGAACTCGCCATCGCCCTCGTGAATGAGCCGAAGCTCCTCCTGATGGACGAGCCAACGGCCGGCATGGCACCGAGGGAGCGGGTCGCGCTGATGCGCCTTACCGCGACGATCGCGCGCGAGCAGTCGATCGGCGTGCTCTTCACCGAGCACGACATGGACGTGGTCTTCGAGCATGCCGACCGGATCATGGTGCTGAACCGCGGCAGCCTCATTGCGGGCGGCACGCCGGCGGAGGTGCGCAACAACCCGGACGTCAAGGCCGTGTATCTCGGCGAAGGCAGCGTCTACGGCGGAGAGGCCGCGGCATGAAACTCGAAGTCCACCAGCTCAACAGCTTCTACGGGCCCGCCCATATCCTCTTCGACGTCGACATCAATGTCGGCGCCGGAGAGGTGGTGGCTCTGCTCGGCCGCAACGGTGCCGGAAAGTCCACCACCTTCCGCTCCATCGTCGGGCTCGTCGCCCGGCGCGAGGGGCGCATCCTCTTCGAGGGCGAGGACATCACGGCGCGCCCGACGCACGAGATCGTGCGCCGCGGCCTCGGCTACGTGCCCGAGGACCGGCGCATCTTCACCGAGCTGACGGTCGAGGAGAACCTCATGGTCGGCGAGCAGCCGGAGCGGACGGGCGCCCCCCGCTGGACGCCGGAGAAGCTCTATGCGCTCTTTCCCAATCTCGGCGAGATGCGGGGGCGCCTTGGCGGACGCATGAGCGGCGGCGAGCAGCAGATGCTGACCATCGCCCGCACGCTGATGGGCAACCCTTCCCTCGTCCTCCTCGACGAGCCGTCGGAGGGGCTCGCCCCCAAGATCGTCGAAGAGATGGCGAACGCCATCCTCGCCATGAAGAACGAGGGCCTCAGCATCGTCCTGTCGGAGCAGAACCTGCATTTCGCGCGGCTGATCTCGGACAGGGCCTATATCATCGAAAGCGGGCGCATCCGCTTCGGCGGCACGATTCGCGAGCTCGAGGAGAGCCCCGACATTCGTGACGCTTATCTTGCAGTGTGATAGGCGGCGAGAGATCGCCGCCCGGACCGGAGTATCGATGACCTCAGCCGTTTCGATGCCAGCCTATGTTCTCGACGAGCAGATCGGCTTCATCCTGCGCCAGGTGAGCCAGCGCCACACGACCATCTTCATGACCATGATGGGCGAGGACCTGACTCCGACCCAATGGGCGGCGCTCGCCAAGCTCCACCAGGCCGGCCCGCTGTCGCAGAACCTCCTCGGCCGGCAGACGGCCATGGACGCCGCCACCATCAAGGGCGTCGTCGACCGGCTGACGAAGCGCGGCCTGACCGGGACGAGCCCCGACCCCGACGATGGCCGGCGCCTGCTCGTGGCCCTGACGCCGGAGGGCGAGGCGACCGTCGCACGCTGCCTGCCCCGGGCCGCCGCCATCTCCGAGGAAACGCTGAAGGAACTGAGCGCCGCGGAACGCGCGACGCTGATCGCCCTGCTGCAGAAGATGCTCTGACGCGCTTCCGGCCCCGCGGCCGGAAACGCGTGCGCCCTATCGGGCCACGATCTCCGGCATGCGCGTCGCCGGCGGGGTGTTGCGGCTGCGCTGCGTGCGCACGATGCCGTCGATGATGGTCATGCCGATGCCCGGCAGGTCGCCGAGGCGCACGGACTCGAGCAGGTCCTTGCCCGCCGAGTGCTGGGCCTTGTCCATCAGCACGAAATCGGCCGCGCGGCCGACCTCGACCAGGCCGCAGTCGAGCTGGCGCATGCGCGCCGTGTTGCCGGTGGCGAAGCAGAAGGCCACCTCTGCTGGCACGTCGCCGAGCGAGGAGAGCAGCGAGACCATGCGCAGGATGCCGAGCGGCTGCACGCCGGAGCCTGCCGGCGCATCCGTCCCGAGGATGACGCGGTTGAGGTCGCCCATCTCGCGCGCGATGCGCAGGGTGTAGAGCGCGGCCCGCTCGTTGCCGTTGTGCACCAGCTCGAGGCCGCGCTTGCAGCCCTCGCAGATGCAGCGGATCTGGTCGTCCGGCAGGGCCGTGTGGCCGCCGTTGATGTGGCCGACGACATCCGTGTCCGCCTCCAGCACCACGTCCTTGTCGATGAGGCCGGAGCCGGGGATGGACGGCCCGCCGGTGTGGATGGTCGACTGGATGCCGTACTTGCGCGCCCAGGCCACCATCTTGCGCGCCGTCGGCCCGTCCTTGACGCCGCCGAGGCCAACCTCGCCGAGCAGCTTGACGCCCGCGTCGGCCAGGTCCTTGAAATCCTGTTCCGTCATGTCCGGCTCGATGCAGGGTGCGCCGGCGTGGATCTTCACGCCGCTCGGGCGGAAGGCGGAGAAGGTGCGCTGGGCGTAGATCGCCATGGCCTTGAGCCCGACGACGTCGCGCGGTCGGCCCGGCGTGTGCACCTCGCCGGCCGAGATCATGGTGGTGACGCCGCCGTGCAGATTGCTGTCGATCCAGTTGAGCTGCTGCTGGCGCGGCGTCCAGTCGCCGGCGACGGGATGGACGTGGCTGTCGATGAGGCCCGGTGTCAGCACCGTGCCGTTGGCGTCGATGACCTCGCTCGCGCCGTCGGTGTCGACGTCCTTCTCGCGGCCGACGGCGGCGATCCGGCCGTCGATCGCGACCACCGTGTCGCCGTCGAGGATCGGCCGCTCGAGATCGCCGCTCAGAATCAGGCCGATGTTGCGAATGACGAGCTTGCCCTTCCCGCCCTGCTGTACCGCGTCGTGCGCCATAGGTTCCCTCTCTCCCGTTGCTTCGACCAGCCTCTCGCCGCCCGCGTCACGACCCGATTGACAAGCCGGATCAGATGCGGTAATTTGTTAGTATACAAACAATCTAGAGGCGAGCAAGAGCCCTTCCGGAGGTTCGCATGGCCTATGTCGTGACCGATGGCTGCATCCGTTGCAAGTACCAGGATTGCGTGGAGGTGTGCCCGGTCGACTGCTTCTACGAGGGGGAGACGATGCTCGTCATTCACCCGGACGAATGCATCGACTGCGGCGTGTGCGAGCCGGAATGCCCGGCCGACGCGATCGTCTCCGCCGCGGACGCTCGCGCCGACCGCTGGCTGCCCGTCAATGCGAAATATGCCGCGATCTGGCCCAACATCACCGATAAGGGACCGGTCCCGGACGATGCGGATGCCTGGAAAGACGTCCCCGGTAAGGAGAAATTTCTATTTAGTACGGAAAAAATGTAAATACTTGCAATTCCGTATGATATCGTGCAAATAGAAGCTGGTTACCCCTTTCCCCCCGCGCGGCGCCCCGCTATGTGAAGGCGCGGCACTCAACCCCGCGGCACCGGCCGCGACGAAGCTCCGGGAGCATGGACGAGAAGCCATGAGCAACTTCAACCAAGAGCGCGTCCTGAGCGTGCATCACTGGACGGACAGGCTGTTCTCCTTCACGACGACGCGCGACCCCGGCTTCCGCTTCAAAAACGGCCAGTTCACGATGATCGGCATCGAGGTGGAGGGAAAACCCCTCCTGCGGGCCTACAGCGTCGTGAGCCCCAACTACGACGAGAAGCTGGAGTTCTTCTCCATCAAGGTGCCGGACGGGCCGCTGACCTCCCGCCTGCAGCACCTGAAGGAAGGTGATCCCATCATCGTCGGCCGCAAGGCCACCGGCACCCTCGTGCTCGACAACCTGATGCACGGCCGCAACCTCTACCTGCTGGGCACCGGCACGGGCCTTGCGCCGTTCCTCAGCCTCATCCGCGACCCCGAGACCTACGAGCGCTTCGAGAAGGTCGTCCTGCTGCACGGCTGCCGCCAGGTGTCCGAACTCGCCTATGGCGAGATGATCACGCGCGACCTGCCGGAAGACGAGTTCCTCGGCGAGGAGATCCGCTCCAAGCTGATTTACTACCCGACCGTGACGCGCGAGCCCTTCCGCAACCGCGGCCGCATCACCGACCTCATCACGACCCGCAAGCTCTTCGGCGACATCGGCCTGCCGCCGATCGACGCCGAGAACGACCGCCTGATGCTCTGCGGCAGCCCGCAGATGATCCGCGACCTCAAGATCATCCTCGAGGAGCGCGGCTTCACCGAAGGCAACCACGGCGAGCCGGGCCATTTCGTCATCGAGAAGGCCTTCGCCGAGCGCTGAGCCCGGTTCAGCTTTCTCCCTGCCTGAGGCGCGGCCGGCGCGAACCCGCCGCGCCTTTTCTCTTGCGCCCCCTCTCCCGCCTTGCCCCCCGCCCGCTGCTGGCCTATGACGCGCCGATGGCGAAGGGGCGCCAGACGAAGCGAGCGAGGCGACATGAGCGGCAAGCCGGCAAACGGGCAGGACAAGAACGCCAATGCGATGTGGGGCGGGCGCTTCGCCTCCTCGCCGAGCGCACTCATGGAGGCCATCAACGTCTCCATCGGCTTCGACAGACGCCTCGCCGCGCAGGACATCCGCGGCTCCGTCGCCCATGCCGACATGCTGGCGAAGCAGGGCATCATCTCGGAAGAGGACCGCGACGCCATCCACGACGGGCTGAAGCGCATCCTCGAGGAGATCGAGGGCGGCCACTTCACCTTCTCGACGGCGCTCGAAGACATCCACATGAACGTCGAGGGCCGCCTGCGCGACCTCATCGGCCCGGCCGCCGGGCGCCTGCACACGGCCCGCAGCCGCAACGACCAGGTGGCGACGGACGTGCGCCTGTGGGTGCGCGAGGCGCATGACCGGGCCGACGCCCAGATCACCAACCTGATGGACACGCTGCTCACCCAGGCGGCCGCCCATGCGGAGACGGTGATGCCCGGCTTCACCCACCTGCAGAGCGCCCAGCCCGTCACCTTCGGCCACCACCTCATGGCCTATGTCGAGATGCTGGGGCGCGACCGCTCGCGCATCCGCGACTCGCGCAAGCGCCTCAACGAATGCCCGCTCGGCGCCGCCGCCCTCGCCGGCACCTCCTTCCCCATCGACCGGCACGCAACGGCCGAAGCGCTCGGCTTCGACGGGCCGACGCGCAACTCGCTCGATTCCGTCTCCGACCGCGATTTCATCCTCGAATATCTGTCGATCGCCTCGATCTCGGCCATGCACCTCTCGCGCCTCGCGGAGGAGATCGTGATCTGGATGACGCCGCAGTTCGGCTTCGTGCGCCTGTCGGACCAGTGGACGACCGGCTCCAGCATCATGCCGCAGAAGAAGAATCCGGACGCGGCCGAGCTGGTGCGCGCCAAGCCGGGCCGCATCATCGGCTCGCTGGTGGCGCTGCTCACGGTGATGAAGGGCCTACCGCTCACCTATTCCAAGGACATGCAGGAGGACAAGGAGCGCCTCTTCGACGCCGCCGACACCTACGAGCTCGTGCTCGCCGCCGTCTCCGGCATGATCGCGGACCTGAAGCCCGTGTCCGAGCGGATGGCGGCCGCCGCCGGCGCCGGCTTCGCCACGGCGACCGATCTCGCCGACTGGCTGGTGCGCGCGCTCGAAATGCCGTTCCGCGACGCCCACCATGTCACCGGGCGCCTCGTCGCCGAAGCCGAGCAGCGCGGCTGCGGCCTGGAAGACCTGTCGCTCGACGTGATGCAGGCGGTGGAGCCGCGCATCACGGACGCGGTCTACGGCGTCCTCGGCGTCGAGAACTCCGTGCGCTCGCGCATGAGCTTCGGCGGCACGGCCCCCGACAACGTGCGCGCCCAGATCGCCTGGTGGCGCGCCCGGCTCTGAGCGCGCGGCGCAGGCGACCGCATTCCCCTCCCCTCCAACGAAATGGTGGGGAGGGAGGCAGTCCCGACATCGCTCTATCCCTCTCGCCTTCCTCCACGCGTTTCGCGCCGCGGCCAGGACCATTCGGCCGCATGGCGCGCCCGCCCCGGTTCGTGCTTTCCTGTAGATCGGACGGCCCGATTCCCGGAGGCTCGCGCCCATGCCCTGGTCCATTCACGTCGGCACCATCGCCGGCACCGCGGTGCGCATCCACGTCACCTTCCTGCTCTTCCTGGCGTGGATCGGCTTCGCGCAATACCGCCTCGGCGGACCCGCCGCCGCCGCTGACAGCGTCCTCTTCATCGCGCTCCTCTTCCTGTGCGTGCTGCTGCACGAGTTCGGCCACGTGCTCGCCGCCCGGCGCTACGGCGTGCGCACGCCGCACATCACGCTTTTCCCGATCGGCGGCGTCGCGAGCCTCGAGCGCATCCCGGAAAAGCCGGGCGAGGAACTGGTCGTCGCCGTCGCGGGGCCGGCGGTCAATGTCGTCATCGCCCTCGTGCTCGTCATCATCCTCGGCGCGACGGTCGATCTGACGGACATGGCGCGCCTCGAGGATCCACGCGTCAGCCTGCTCGCGCGCCTCGCCGGGGCCAACATCATCCTCGTCCTCTTCAACATGATCCCGGCCTTTCCCATGGACGGCGGCCGGGTGCTGCGGGCGATCCTCGCCATGCGGGTCGGCTTCTCGCGGGCGACGCAGCTTGCCGCCACCATCGGCCAGGGCTTCGCCTTCCTCCTCGGCTTCGCCGGCCTCTTCCTCAACCCGCTCCTCATCTTCATCGCCATCTTCGTCTATCTCGCCGCCTCCTCGGAGGCCGAGCACGTCGCCTTCCGCGACGTCACCCGCGGCCTGCCGGTCGGCGAGGCGATGATCACGCAGTTCGAGGTGCTCGGCCCGCAGAGCTCGCTCGACGATGCCGTCGAGACCATGATCCGCACGTCCCAGAAGGAATTCCCGGTCGTCGACGGCGGCGGGCACCTGCGCGGCATCCTGACGCGCGACGCCCTTGTCATGGCGCTCAGGAACCACGGCGCCGCATCGCCGGTCATCGAGGTCATGAATGCCGAGGTGCCGACGATCCACTACCGCCAGCCGCTCGAGGCCGCCTTTCGCAAGCTCAACGAGGCCAAGGCCCCGGCCCTCGGCGTGCTCGACGGAAACGATCGTCTCGTCGGCCTCCTCACGGCGGAGAACATCGGCGAGATGATGCTGGTGCGCTCCGTGCAGCCGGAATGGCGCTTCGGCCACCGCAACCCGCGCGCCTGACCGATCAGGTGCGGGCGTCCTCCCGCGCCGTCCGGGGTTCGCGCGGGCGCGCCTCCTCCAGCAGCATGGCCTCCTCCGCGCCCGTGCCGACGATGCCTGCGGGGTCGGCAGCCGCCATCAGATCCTCGGCTGCGGGAGGGGCTGCGCGCAGCGGGCGCGGCGCGAGGCCGGTATGGGCGGCAACCGCCAGGACACCCATCAGCGGCAAGACCGTTGTCATGGCGACGAAGGGATCGCTGAAGAAGGCCGCGCCGACCGCCGAGCCGACGAGCCCACCGCCGATCTGCATGAATCCCGTCATGGCTGCCGCGGCGCCGGCGATATGCGGAAAGCCGGCGAGCGCATTGGTCGTGACGCCAGGCATGACGAGGGCGATGCCGAAGGCCCACAGCGCCACCGGCACCATGACGGTGGCAAAGCTCGGCGGCAGCAGCCTCAGGCCCACCGCGAACCAGAGGGCGGCCGAGAGCGAGAAGACGAGACCGGCCGAGATGAGGCGGCTCGCCTCGAAGCGGCGCAGCAGCCGCCCGGCGATCACCGTGCCGATGGTATAGGCTCCGGTCTGGCAAAGCATTGACAGGCCGAAACCCGTCGGCGTCAGGCCCACCCGGTCGATCATGACGAAGGGCAGCATGGAGGCGAGGGTGTAGAGCCCGCCGGTGGTGAGGCCGAGCACGAGGCCCGCACGCAGGAAGCGCCGATCGTACAGGAGAACGCCGTAGCTCGTCAGCATGCGGGCCGGACGCGCCAGCGCCCTGTCGGGCGCAAGGTTCGTCTCGCGCGTCGCGAGGGCGAGCGTGAGGACCACGGCGAGGCCGTAGACGACCATGATGACGAACAGGGCGTGCCAGCCGAAGGCGCTCGCCGTCATGCCGCCGAGCGTCGGCGAGACGGCCGGGCCGACGGCCAGCATCAGGCCGATCAGGTTCATGATGCGGGCCGAAGTCTGGCCCGTGAACTGGTCGCGCACGATGGCGCGCGAGATGGCGACGCCGGCCGCCACGCCGACGCCCTGCAGCGCCCGGCCGGCGAGCAGCCAGCCGATGCTCGGCGACCAGGCGGCGACGAGACTGCCGGCCAGGTAGATGGAGAAGAAGCCGATGGCCACAGGCCGCCGTCCAAAGGCGTCCGAAAGCGGACCGCAGACGAGCTGGGCGAAGGCGAAGCCGAAGAAATAAACCGTCAGCGTCAGGTTGATCGCCGCCGGCGTCGTGTTGAAGGCTCCGACCAGCGCCGGCATAGCTGGGGTGTAGAGCGCCAGGCTCACCGGCCCGAGCGCCACGATGAAGGCGCCGATGACGGCGGTGCGCATCTCGCTCATCATCGGCGTGGCGGCGGACGGCTTCATGCTCCCTCCCCGCCGCTGCGGCTGCAGAGATTGCTGCGCATGCGGTCGAGCAGCCGGCGCATGGTTTCGATCTCCTCCTGCGAGAAGTCGCGCGTCGCGTCCTCGCGGGCCCGCGTCAGCACGATCTTGATCTCCTCGACGAGCGGCAGGGCCGCCGGCGTGAGCTGCACCGTCTTGGCGCGCCGATCCTCCGGGTCCGGCATACGTTCAACGAGCCCGCGTGCCTCCAGCCGGTCGATGAAGCCGACGAGCGTCATCGGTTCCACGCTCATGCGCTCGGCAAGGTGGCTCTGGCGGATCGGAGCGAAATGGCTGACGAAGACGAGGGCGCGCGCCTCGCCCGGCGTGAGGCCGAGCCCCGCCTCCTCCATGGCGCGGTCAAAGCGCGCGCGCAGGAGGCGCGCTGCATCCGTCAAGAGGAAACCGAAGGTGGCTGGACCGGATTTCATCGCTCGCCTTAATATAAGTACACCTTATGAAATCAATGGCGAAGGTCAAGGGGCTGCTGCGCCGCAACAGACTTTCCGTTGCCGTTTGACGCACATCGGATTATAGGAACCGCGTGCCAGGGCGCGTAGGCAGCGCGCGCTGTCCCATCCGCTTTGCCATTTCGTGTCATGAGCCGGGCCCCATCCGCCGCGGCAGGAGTTTTCATGCAGCTGCGCAATATCGCCATCATCGCCCACGTCGACCACGGCAAGACGACCCTCGTGGACAAGCTGCTCGCCCAGTCCGGCGCCTTCCGCGAGAACCAGCGCGTGGCCGAGCGCGTGATGGATTCGAACGACCTCGAGAAGGAGCGCGGCATCACGATTCTTGCCAAGGCGACCTCGGTCGTCTGGAAGGGCACGCGCATCAACATCGTCGACACGCCCGGCCACGCCGACTTCGGCGGCGAGGTGGAGCGCATCCTCAACATGGTGGACGGCGCCATCGTGCTCGTCGACGCCGCCGAGGGCCCGATGCCGCAGACCAAGTTCGTCGTCGGCAAGGCGCTCAAGATCGGTCTGCGCCCCATCGTCGCCATCAACAAGGTCGACCGGCCGGATGCGCGGGCGCAGGAAGTGATCAACGAGGTCTTCGACCTCTTCGCCGCCCTCGACGCCACCGACGAGCAGCTCGACTTCCCGATCCTCTACGGCTCGGGCCGCGACGGCTGGATGGCGGCCTCGCCCGAGGGCCCGAAGGAGGCCGGGCTTGGGCCGCTCTTCGACCTCGTACTCGACCACGTGCCGCCGCCGACCGTCGAGGACGGCGCCTTCCGCATGCTCGGCACCATCCTCGAGGCGAACCCCTTCCTTGGCCGCATCATCACCGGCCGCATCTCGGCGGGGCAGGTCAAGCCGAACCAGGCCATCAAGGTCATCGACCGTGACGGCAAGGTCATCGAGCAGGGCCGCGTATCGAAGATCCTCGCCTTCCGTGGCATCGAGCGCCAGCCGATCGAGCTGGGGGAGGCGGGCGACATCGTTTCCATCGCCGGCCTCGAAAAGGGCACGGTGGCGGACACCTTCTGCGCCCCCGAGGTCGACACGCCGCTGCCGGCCCAGCCGATCGATCCGCCGACGGTCACCATGTCCTTCCTCGTCAACGATTCGCCGCTCGCCGGCACCGAGGGCGACAAGGTGACGAGCCGAATGATCCGCGACCGCCTGTTCAAGGAGGCCGAGGGCAACGTCACGCTGAAGATCGAGGAATCGTCCGACAAGGATTCCTTCTTCGTCTCCGGCCGCGGCGAACTGCAGCTCGCCATCCTCATCGAGACCATGCGCCGCGAGGGCTTTGAGCTCGCAGTGTCGCGCCCGCGCGTCGTCTTCAAGAAGGACGAGGCCACGGGCGAGACGCTGGAGCCGATCGAGGAGGTCGTCATCGACGTCGACGAGGAGCACTCGGGCGTCGTCGTGCAGAAGATGTCTGAGCGCAAGGCGGACATGATCGAGATGCGCCCCTCCGGCGGCAACCGGCTGCGCCTTGTCTTCCACGCCCCGACGCGCGGCCTCATCGGCTATCAGTCGGAGCTGATGACGGACACGCGGGGCACCGCGATCATGAACCGGCTGTTCCACGCCTACGCCCCCTACAAGGGCGAGATCGCCGGCCGGCGCAACGGCGTGCTCATCTCCAACGACGCCGGCGAGGCCGTGGCCTATGCGCTGTGGAACCTCGAGGACCGCGGCCCGATGATGATCGAGCCCGGCTGGAAGGTGTACCAGGGCATGATCGTCGGCGAGCACACGCGCGACAACGACCTTGAGGTCAACGTGCTTAAGGGCAAGAAGCTCACCAACATCCGCACGACGTCGAAGGACGAGGCGGTGCGCCTGACGCCGCCCATTCGCATGACGCTGGAGCGGGCGCTCGCCTGGATCCAGGACGACGAGCTCGTCGAGGTGACGCCGAAGTCCATCCGCCTGCGCAAGACCCTGCTCGACCCCAACGACCGCAAGCGCGCCGAGCGCGCCAAGGAAGCGGCGGCGGGCTGACGCCGGGCCAAATGAAAGGGCGCCGAAGGCGCCCTTTTTCATGTCCCGCTTGGGCGACGCTCACATGTCCGGACCGATGCTCACGTCCGTTTCTGAGACGATCGCAACATGCTCGCCAGCCCGGCGCAGCAAGCTCACCGCCGAGCGCGGCAGCCGGTCCTGCGTCGCATAGGCCGCGGCGAAGAACACGAACATCGAGAGAAGTGCGAGGCGGCGGTACATGGTTCGGCTCCCCGGTGCCCGGCGCCGCATCGGCGCGTCAGGCAGGGACAAAATGCGCCGAACCGGAACGGGCCGGCGTGCGCCCCCGCACGCGGCGGGGCCCGCCGAAGCCGGACAAGCAAAAGGGCGGCCACATGGCCGCCCCTGCGCTTCGCAAACCAGTTGAGCAAAAGCCTCCTGAAGGAGCGTCGACGTTCCCTCTCCCCACTCGCGGAAAGAGGGATGAAGATCACAGACCCTCGAACAGCGCCGTCGAGAGATAGCGCTCGGCGAAGGAGGGGATGATGATGACGATGGTCTTGCCGGCGCTGTCCGGACGGGCGGCGATCTCGAGGGCCGCAGCCACCGCCGCGCCGGAGGAGATGCCGACCGGGATGCCCTCGAGGCGGGCGACCAAGCGCGCGGTGTCGAAGGCCGTCTGGTTGCCCACCGTCACCACCTCGTCGATGACCGAGCGGTCGAGCACCTGCGGCACGAAGCCGGCGCCGATGCCCTGGATCTTGTGCGGGCCGGGCTGGCCGCCGGAAAGAACGGGCGAATCCTCGGGTTCGACCGCGACGACGCGCAGCGAGGGCTTGCGCGGCTTCAGTACCTGGCCGACGCCGGTGATGGTGCCGCCGGTGCCGACGCCCGAGACGAAGATGTCCACCGCGCCGTTGGTGTCGTTCCAGATCTCCTCCGCAGTGGTGCGACGGTGAATGGCCGGATTGGCCGGGTTGGCAAACTGCTGGGGGATGATGGAGCCGGGGATCTCGTTCTTCAGTTCCTCGGCGCGGTTGACGGCGCCGCGCATGCCCTGCGGGCCGGGGGTGAGGACGAGTTCGGCGCCGAGCAAGGCGAGCATTTTGCGCCGCTCTATCGACATCGTCTCCGGCATGACGAGGATGAGGCGATAGCCACGCGCGGCGGCGACGAAGGCGAGCGCGATGCCGGTGTTGCCCGAGGTCGGCTCGATGAGCGTCGCGCCCGGCCTGATCAGGCCGCGCTCCTCGAGGTCGTCGATCATGCTGACGCCGATGCGGTCCTTCACGCTGGCGATGGGATTGAAGAACTCGAGCTTGGCGAGGAGGTTGGCCTTGACGCCCTTGTCCTTCGCCAGCCGGTCGAGCCGCACCAGGGGCGTGTCGCCGATCGTCTCGGTGATCGAATTGTAGATCCGCCCGCGCCCGGGCACATGTTGCTTGTCCGTTGCGGGCTTGGTGGCTGGTTCGGCCATGATCTCGTCTCCACCCTGCTGCCGGCCTGCCACAGAAATGAAAGGCAGGCCAGGTGATTGAACCTCAGCCCCGATAGCATATTTACACAAAGACTGTCGATAATATTCCTATAATCACATTCTATATCGTAAAATCGACCGACGACGGCACGAGCCCGAAGACCGCGGCCTCCTCGGCGCGTCGGCACAGGTCTTCGACCGTCGATTCATCGAGGATCCTGAGAAAGGCCTCCCCGGCATCGCGCACTACCGGCCCGACGACGAGGTCGACGAGGGCGGATTCCGGCACGGGCGGCAGCGATTCCTCCGTTGAGGTTGCCATCGCCGCCCGCACGATCTCGCCGGCCGTGATGCGGCGGCGCTCACGCGCGAGTTCATAGCCGCCGCGCGGTCCCCGAACTCCCTTGAGGATGCCGGCCCGCACGAGTTGCTGCAGCACCGTCTCAAGATGACGCGGCGGCAGGTTGTGACGGGCCGCGAGCAGTTTCGCCGCCACCGGGCTCGGCCGTGCGTGGATGGCCACGTCGACGACAGCGGCAATGGCGAGAAGGCTGCGCCGGGAGAGCAGGATCATTGTCGTCGTTCCTCTTCGTCTGCTTCTCGCGGGTCACATGCCGGTCGACCCGAAACCGCCGGCGCCGCGTTCCGTCGCGCCCAGCCGGTCGACTTCCGCCAACCGGACCTGCCGCACGGGCGCGACGACCAGCTGTGCAATGCGCATACCGCGGCTCACCGTAAAATCCGCTGCACCCGTGTTGATCAGAATAACACCGATCTCGCCGCGGTAATCCGCATCCACAGTCCCCGGCGCGTTGAGAACGGTCACGCCGTGCTTCAGGGCGAGACCGGAGCGTGGCCGCACCTGCGCCTCATAGCCGGGAGGCAGCGCCATCGCGAAACCGGTGGGCACGAGCGCGCGGCCGCCGGGCGGCAGCGTCACCGGCCCATCGGCGGGCACGGCCGCCATCAGATCGAGCCCGGCGGCATGCGCGCTCTCGTAGCGCGGCAGCGGCAGGTCACCCGCATGCGGCAGGCGCACGACCTCCACGTGCGGTTCGGCAGGCGGCGTCGGTGTCATGCGGATCCCTTCGGCATGGCGGCGGCGATGCGGGCCACGAGCCGGCGCGCCACCTCGTCCTTGTCCATGGTCGGCCAGTCCTCGACGCCCTCGCCGGTGACGAGATGCACCGTGTTGCGCGTGCCGCCCATCACCCCCGTGCCGGGGCCGACGTCATTGGCGACGATCCAGTCGCAGCCCTTGCGCAGACGCTTCTGGCGGGCATGCTCCACCACCTTCTCCGTCTCGGCCGCGAAGCCGACGACGAGGCCGGGCCGCTGCTCGGCACGATGCGCGATGGTGGCGAGGATGTCGGGGTTCTCGACGAGGGTGAGCCTGGGCGCCCCCTTGCCGTTCTTCTTCATCTTCTGAGCGGCTTCGCCCGCCGTGCGCCAGTCCGCCACCGCCGCGGCGAAGACTGCGGCATCGGCCGGTAGCGCCGCCTCGACCGCCGCCAGCATCTCGCGGGCGGTCTCGACGGCCACCGTCGTCACCCCCGCGGGTGGGGCGATGGCGACCGGCCCGGACACGAGCGTCACCCGCGCCCCGGCGGCGGCCGCGGCTGCCGCGATGGCGTGCCCCTGGCGCCCGGAGGAGCGGTTGGCGATGTAGCGCACGGGATCGATCGGCTCGTGCGTCGGGCCCGACGTGACGAGAACGTGGCGGCCGGCGAGCGGCAGGTCCGCACCGCCGAGAAGCCGCTCGACGGCGGCGAGAATCTCCATCGGCTCGGCCATGCGTCCGGGGCCGAACTCGCCGCGCTCGGCCATGGCCCCCTCGTTCGGTCCGACGACGGTAACGCCGTCGGCCTGGAGGAGCGCCATGTTGCGGCGCGTCGCGGGGTGCTGCCACATGCGCGGGTTCATCGCCGGGGCGACGAGGACCGGCTTGTCGGTGGCAAGAAGCGCCGTCGAGGCGAGATCATCGGCATGGCCGCCGGCCATCTTCGCGAGCAGGTCGGCCGTCGCCGGCGCGACGACGAGGAGGTCCGCCGAGCGCGACAGTTCGATGTGGCCGATGTCCGCCTCATCCGTCAGCGAGAAGAGGTCGGTAAATGCGCGCTCGCGCGACAGGCTGGCGACGGAGAGCGGCGTGATAAATTCGGCGCCGCCCTTCGTCAGGATCACACGCACCTCATGGCCGCGCTCCTTCAAGCGGCGGATGAGATCGAGCGACTTGTAGGCCGCGATTCCGCCACCGATGATGAGAAGGATACGCTTGGTCACGCGCCGCTCCCGTCGAGGATCGATTCGGCGCCGGGCGCTTTCGGCGAGCGAGGCCGGCGCGGCGCGACGCGCAAACTAGCGCGTCGTGCACAGCGCGCAAACAGTTCAGCGCTCCAAGGATGCCTTCGAAGCGGAAATGAAGAATCAACCTTAACGTGCAGAGCGGCGGATTTTCAGCCGCCGAGCCACATGGCGGCCAGGATGGCGGCGATAGCCCATAGCGCCAGATTGCCCCAACGGGCGCGGCGGGCCTCGGCGCGGCCGATGTCGGCAACGCTTTCCGGCGCGAGCAGGAAGCCGCGCTCGCCGGCGATCTCGAGCTGCTCGACGATGCGCTCGCCGCGGTTGAGGATCGACGGCAGGTGCCCGGCGAAGCCCGCGATCGACAAAGCGCCGCGCCCGGCCTCCTCCAGCCGGCCGACGGGGCCGAGGTTGCGCTCGATCCACTGGCGCACGACCGGGTCGGCCGTCGACCACATGTCGAGGCGCGGGTCGAGGGAGCGCGCCACGCCCTCGACCACCACCATGGTCTTCTGCAGCATCACGAGCTCGGTGCGCGTGTTCATGTCGAACAGCGCCGTGATCTCGAAGAGCAGCGTCAGGAGCTTCGCCATCGAGATCTCGTCGGCGCGCCGGTCGTGGATCGGCTCGCCGATGGCGCGGATGGCCTGGGCGAAATCCGCGATGCTGTGGTGGCGCGGCACGTAACCCGCCTCGAAATGCACCTCCGCCACGCGGCGGTAGTTGCGCGTGATGAAGCCGAGGAGGATCTCGGCGAGAAAGCGCCGTTCCTTGTGGCCGAGCCGGCCCATGATGCCGCAGTCGACCGCGACGAGCCGCCCCTCGGGATCGACGAAGAGATTGCCGGGGTGCATGTCGGCATGGAAGAAGCCGTCGCGCAGCGCCTGGCGCAGGAAGGACTGGATGATCGTGCGCGCCAGCACCACGCGGTCGTGGCCGGCGGCGACCAGCGCCGCCATGTCTGACAGCGGCGTGCCGTCCACCCACTCGCTCGTCATGACGTCGCGAGCGGTCAGGTCCCACTTCACCTGAGGTACGCGGAAGTCGACGTCGTCGCGGGTGTTCTCGCCGAGCTCCGAGAGCGCCGCTGCCTCGAGCCTCAGGTCCATCTCCATGGCGACGGAGCGCGCCAGCGTCTCCACCACCTCGATGGGCCTGAGGCGCCGCATGGACGGGAACAGGCGCTCCGCCATGGCGGCGGCAAAGCGCATGGAGGCGAGATCGCGCGCGAAGCGCTCGCGCACCCCCGGCCGCAGCACCTTGACCGCGACCGTCAGCGCTCCCTCACCCTCGCCGATGCGTGCCCTGTGCACCTGGGCGATGGAGGCTGCGGCGAGCGCCGGGCCGAAGTCGCTGAAGAGCCTTTCGATCGGCACATCGAAGGATTCCTCGATGGTGCGCACCGCCTCCTCGCGCGGAAAGGGCGGCAGCCGGTCCTGCAGGCTCTCGAGATCGGCAGCCGCGCGCACGCCGACGACGTCGGGCCGCGTCGCCAGGAACTGGCCGAACTTGACGTAGGAGGGCCCGAGCCGCGTCATCGCCGCCGCAAGGCGCGATCCGCTCTCGCGCGCGCCGCGCCGCTCGACGGTGCGACCGAGCGAGATCATGAGGCGCATCGCCGGCGGCAGCGGGGCAACGTCGGTCAGGGAGAGCGCCCCTTCGCGCGCCAGCACGAAGCCGACGCGGGCGAGCCTGAAGCAGTGGACGAGCGCTGAGATCACGAGCGCCTCAGATCTTCCAGCCGGAATGCAGGGCAACGATGCCGCCCGTCATCGGCCGGGCGGTGACACGCACGAAGCCTGCTTCCTCGATCATGCCGGCAAAGGCGCGGGCATTGGGGAACTTGCGGATCGATTCGACGAGATAGCGATACGGCTCGCCGTCACCCGTCACCATGCGGCCCATCGCCGGGATGACATTGAAGGAATAGGCGTCGTAGATCGCATCGAGCACCGGCACGTCGACCCGGCTGAACTCGAGGCACAGGAAGCGGCCGCCGCGCTTCAGCACGCGGTGCGCCTCCTTCAGGGCAAGTTCGATGCGCGGCACGTTGCGGATGCCGAAGGCGATCGTATAGGCATCGAAGCTGCGGTCCGGAAAGGGCAGGCTCTCGGCATTGCCCTGCACGAACTCGATGTCGTGCGCATGGCGCGCCGCCGCCCGGGCGCGCCCGACAGCGAGCATCTCGCCGTTGATGTCGAGCACCGTGACCTTGGTATCCGGCCCGCCGGCGTCGCTCACGCGGAAGGCGATGTCACCGGTGCCGCCGGCGACGTCGAGATGGTGAAAGGGCCGGTGCCGCGGCGGTCGCAGTGTGGAGACGAGGGCATCCTTCCACGCCCGGTGCAGGCCGGCCGACATGAGGTCGTTCATCAGGTCGTAACGGCTGGCGACCTTGTGAAAGACATCGTCGACGAGGCGCTGCTTGTCCGTGAGCCTCACGTTCGAGAAGCCGAAATGCGTGTCTTCGTCGCGCACTGCCGTCATCGTCCCACCTCATCGAACGCCGGGACCATAGCCCGGCAGGCGCGGTCGCGCCATGGCACGGCACGTTGCGCCCCCCGGGGCCGTCCGGAAACGGCTCGCCGCACCTTGGGCCGGCTCAACGCGCCGCGAGGAAAGCCTCGTGCTCAGCCAGGAGCGCGCCGGACAGTGCCTTCTCGATCAGCGCCCGGGTCTCCGCGACGCCATAGAGGGCGATGAAGGAACCGAAGCGCGGCCCGCGTTCCTCGCCAAGCAGCACCTGGTAGACGCTCGAGAACCACTGCTGCGAGACGCCCGGACGCCCGTCCGGACTCTTCGTCTTGCCGCTGAGATCGGGGAAGTGCCGGCGACCGACCTCGTAGACGACCGCCTGAAGGGCATCGGCGTCGCTCGATCCTTCGAACGCCGCAAGCTCGTTGTCGAGATCGGCGAGCGCCTTCCGCTCCGCCTCGCTCGCCGCCCGGAACGTCTTGGCCGGGCGCACGAAGTCCCGGAAGTAGTTGACGGCATGGCCGACGAGCTTGTCGAGGCGCGGATGCGTCTCAGGCGACGCGCCAGGCGCATAGCGCCGGATGAAGCCCCACAGCACCGCCGGATCCTCGGTATTGGCGACGCCGGCAAGGTTGAGCAGCATGCCGAAGGTAAGTTGCGTCGACGTCCCGTTGGCGCCGGCCGCCTCGATCGTCTCGGGCGCCGGCGGCTCGCCGGCATGGATGTGCCAGGCCGGATTGCCGAGCCGGTGCTTCCACTCCTGCCGGCCGTATGCGTTGAGGAAGCCGAGATAATCGTCGACGTGGCGCGGGATGACGTCGAAGAACAGGCGCTTGGCCTCGCGCGGCTTGTTGTACATGAAGAGGGCGAGGCTTTCGGGCGTGCCGTAGCGCAGCCACTCCTCGATGGTCAGGCCGTTGCCCTTCGACTTCGAGATCTTCTGACCGTTCTCGTCGAGGAAAAGCTCGTAATTGAAACCCTCGGGCGGCGGCGCACCGAGCGCGCGGGCAATCTGGCCCGACAGACGCACGGAATCGATGAGGTCCTTGCCCGCCATCTCGTAGTCGACTCCGAGCGCCACCCAGCGCATGGCCCAGTCCGGCTTCCATTGCAGCTTGGCATGGCCGCCAGTGACCGGTGTCTCGAAGCGCTCGCCCGTCGCGGGATCGCGCCAGACGATGGTGGCGCTGTCCTTCCTCACCTCCTCGATCGGTACCTGCATCACGATGCCGGTCTTCGGATGGACGGGCAGGAAGGGCGAATAGCTCTGCGCCCGCTCTGCCCTCAGGCTCGGCAGCATGATCGCCATCACCTCGTCATAGCGCTCGACGACGAGGCGCAGCGTGGCGTCGAAGCGGCCCGAGGTGTAGCACTCGGTCGCCGACATGAAGGTGTAGTCGAAGCCGAAGGCGTCGAGGAAGGCGCGCAGGCGCGCGTTGTTGTGGTGGCCGAAACTCTCGTGCGTGCCGAAGGGATCGGGCACCCGCGTCAGCGGCTTGCCGATATGCGCGGCGAGCATCTCGCGGTTCGGCACGTTGTCCGGCACCTTGCGCAGCCCGTCCATGTCGTCCGAGAAGGCGACGAGCCGCGTCGGGATGCGGTCTTCCGTCAGCACGCGGAAGGCGTGACGCACCATGGAGGTGCGCGCCACCTCGCCGAAGGTGCCGATGTGCGGCAGGCCCGAGGGGCCGTATCCCGTCTCGAACAGCGCCTCTTTCTTGCCCGACCGCTCCAGGCGCGCAACGAGTTTGCGCGCTTCCTCGAACGGCCAGGCGGCCGAGGCGCGGGCGGCCTCGACGAGCGCGGGATCGAGATGGAGCGGATGCGTCATGATACAGGTCTCTTCAAGAATGAGGGGCCGGCCGCCGATCGGGGCCGAGGCCAGGGCGGGCGGACACTAGGTAGGGCACCCCCGCGCGTCAACGCGGCATTTCCCGCCAAATTCCGGAAAGGTCAATAGAAGCCGACCGGGAAATGGCGCAGGTAGAGCTCGGCATAGGTGCCGTTGTCCCAAAGGCGCTGCAGCGCGTAGTCGAATGCGCGCCTCAGCACCTTGTCGTCCTTACGCAGCACGAAGCCCACACCCTCGCCGAAATAGCGGCTCTCGAGATAGGGGCCGCCGACGAAGCGGCAGCAATCGTCGGCCACACGCCCGTTGAGCCACAGGGCAAGGCTCATGCCGTCGCCGAACAGGTAATCGACCTCGCCCGCCCTCAACGCCTCACGCGCCGCGATCAGATTCGCATAGGGCTTCGCCTCGGTCTCGGGGAAATAGGCTTTCAGGAAGGCTTCGTGCGCGCTGCCGGCAATCACCGCGATGGAGCGGCCGGCGAGCACCTCGGGCGTAAGTCTGTCCGGCGCCTTCTCACGGCGCACGACGAAGCGCGCCGGCATGCGGTGGAAGGGGGCCGTGACGGCAAAGCCCTCCCTCAGAGATGCGGTGATGGCAATGCCGGCAGCCACCACGTCGCCGTGGCCGGCTTCAAGCGCCGGCAGCAGCGTGTCGAATCGGCGCGCCTGGATGGTGCAGGCAACCGACAGCACCTCACAGGCGGCGCGCGCAAGCTCGACCGCGAAGCCAGTAGGCACACCGTCGGGACCCGCGAAATGCAGCGGCGGAAACTCATCGTCCGTCATCACCCGCACGACCCGGACCCAGGACAGGTCCGGCTTCTCGATGCGCGTCCGCGTGTCCCAGAAATTGGGCACGACGGGACCGTCCGCCTCGGCCGCAAGGACAGGTCCGCCGAGGAACACGAGGACGAGCAATCGAAGCAGCGATGCCTTGAACACTCCGCCTCCTTGAGAACCTGCCGGCTGATATCTGCAGTTGTGCGCCAAGGGCGCCCGTGCCGGCAAGGGGGTCGCGGCGCTACCGAGCACCGAGCCCGGCTCTTCGAAACAAACAAATTTACAAAATTCCGCCTGTGGATAATCTGTCTGCGGGTTACGGGGCATAATAGATGAAGAGTGAAATTCTCTCCTCCGAAGCCGTCGGGGGAAATCAATGGCATTTCGATCAACAAAGCGAAGATGTCTATTTGAACTATACAAGTTTTGATTGCGGAGCAGACACGGACGAAATCGGTTTTCTGCTGCAGCACGGCGTGTCGGGACAGGCTCTCGCCGAGGCCCGCCGACGTGCATACCTATGGCGGGTCTCACCCTTCGAAGCACTTCTCGCGTGCGGCGCCATCGACGAGGAGAGGCTCTATGCCGCCGTCGCCGAGGCCGTTGGCATGCCGTTCCTGCGCCGCAACATGCGCATTGGCACCGGCGCACGTTTCCCCGAATGTCTGACCGCCGGGGTTGTGCCGCTGCACCCTGACGAGCAGGGCCTGCGCTTCGCCATCGCGCCGGGCGTGCGTCATCTCGGCCGGTTCATGGAGCAGCACGCCCGCTGGCACGATGCCGGCGTGGCGCTCACGACGCCGCGTCTGCTGACGAGGCTGGCGATGCGTGCCTTTCCCCGACACATCGCCCATCTTGCCGCCAATGGTCTTGCCGATGCGGCCGCCGCGCTCTCCTACCGCGGTCAGATGAGCGGCCCGCAAATCGGCCTGCTCGCGCTCGCCGTGGGCGTCATGAGCTTCTTCCTCGTCCGGGCGCCGGCGGCAGCCTTCGGCCTGTTCGCCTCGCTGTGCGGCCTCGTCTTCATCGCCATGGTGACGGTGCGCCTCGCCTGCTGCCTGGAGCCGCCCCGGCACCCGCCGCGGCGCAGCCCGGAGGATCACGCGCTGCCGACCTATACCGTCATCGTGCCCCTGCACAGGGAAGAGCGCGTCCTGCCGCAGCTCCTCACCGCCCTTGAGGATCTCGATTATCCGCCGGCCAAGCTCGATATCAAGCTCGTCGT
This sequence comes from Chelatococcus daeguensis, assembly GCF_001887265.1. Lineage (NCBI taxonomy): Bacteria > Pseudomonadati > Pseudomonadota > Alphaproteobacteria > Hyphomicrobiales > Chelatococcaceae > Chelatococcus > Chelatococcus daeguensis. Next base: position 130,955 of record NZ_CP018095.1, read on the forward strand.
CGAGAGCGACGACGCGACGACCGCCGTGGCGCTGCGCCGTCAGACGCTGCCGCCCTGGTTCGAGGTCGTCGTCGCACCACCGGGTCTGCCGCGCACCAAGCCCCGCGCGCTCAACTTGGCGCTGCAACTGGCACGCGGCGAATATACGGTCGTCTACGATGCCGAGGACGTGCCTGAGCCGCAGCAGTTGCGCCTAGCGGCCGCGCATCTGGCCGCCGCGCCCGCGCATGTCGCCTGCCTGCAAGCGCACCTCGCCATCGACAATGTCGACGACAGCCTGCTGACGCGCCTGTTCGCCATCGAATATGCGGTGCTGTTCGATGTCATCAATCCGGGCCTTGCCACCTTCGGTTTCCCTGTGCCGCTCGGCGGCACGTCCAATCATTTCCGGACGGCGGTGTTGCGCAGGGTCCATGCCTGGGATGCCTGGAATGTCACCGAGGATGCCGACCTCGGCCTCAGGCTGGCGCGGCTCGGCTACGCGGTCGAGGACCTGCCGTCAACGACGCGGGAGGAGGCGCCGGCCCGGCTGCGCGCCTGGCTCGCCCAGCGTGCGCGATGGATGAAGGGATGGCTCCAGGTGTGCGTCACGCATACGCGCGAACCGCGAACCGCGCTGCGGCAGCTGGGCCCCGCCGGCACTCTGGGCGCCTTCGCAACGGTGGCCGGGACCGTGTTGACGGCGCTGTTCTTCCCCATCTTCCTCATCGCATCGGTGCGCATGCTCGCCGACGGCAGCCTGCTGGCCGCCGACGAGCCGGTTCGCCGCGCCGTCGCCGCCATCGGCCTCACACTCTTCGCGGCGGGCGGCCTTGCCATGCTCGTACCCGCCTGCATCGGCCTGCGTCGCCGGAAGCTGCAGCGGCTCGCGCCCTATGTCGCGCTCATGCCGCTCTATTTCGTGCTGATTTCCTTCGCCGCCTGGCTGGGTGCGATCGAACTCATCTGCAGCCCGTTCCGCTGGAACAAGACGGAACACGGGCTAGCGCGCACATCCGAAGCGGCGCGGCGCCGCACGGCTTCCGCCGAAGCGATCATTCATCCCGTCAGAAGCAACCGGCGATCGCCGTGAGCAACCAGTCGGCGAAAACGGCCTGGGACGACTGGCTCCAGAAGAAGAGCCCCGCCGCCATGAGCGCGACGCCGAAAACGGCCGAGACGGCAAGCAGGAGCAGCCGCTGCCCGCTCGTCAGCGCGACCTCATCCGAGGTCCGTACTCCGCCGCTCAGCTTCGTGCCATCCACAGCACACCTCGTCTCGACCCTGTGACGTCGACAGGATAGCAGGTCGCGGCCGGACGCCCAACCGTCTCGTCCCGCAGGTTTCGCGCCGCTGCGGCTCTCTCGGCCCCCCTGCCAACCCCCGCGTTCGAGGTCAGATCCGATCCGAGCCGGTCACGATCACTCTAGGGCAGAAGCTCGAGGATCGTATTGTTGATCCTCCAGCCGTTGTAATGCAGCGGAACCAGCTTGTGGCCATGTAATCCGCGGATCCGTCGCGCCGCGGCGCCGACGTCGAACACGATGATCGGCCGCGCCGCGCGCAATGCCAGCGAGAGGGTGTAGGAATAGGTTTCCGGCCAGACGGAAGGCAGGAAGATGACGTCGATATCGAGGGCATCGATGGTTTCGAGAACGGTCGCATTGTCGTAGGGTCCGGTTACCGTGATCCCGGCCTGCGCCGCCCTGTCGTCGTTCTCGGTATAGCCGATGACGACGAACTCGACGGGCAGACCGCGCAGCCGGGCGTCAGTCGCGCAGTCGATGAGTTTCTCGAAACCCTTGATGGCGGAGATGGCGCCGAGAACGCCGACGCGCAGGATGCGGGAACCGGGACGCGGTCGCTTGAGCAGCGGCATCGGCATGACATTGTCGTGCGGCCGGATCTGGAAGCCGATATCGGGAAAGTAGCCGCGCAGTCGCCTGGCCACGTCCTCATCGGGTACGACCACGGCCTGCGCTCCGGCGAGCAGTTCATGGTAATCGGCCCGCCACGCCCGGATGTCGGGCACGCCGAACTCGGTCGGACTGGCCTGCAAACAGGTTTGGCAGGCAGAGTCACCCGGCTCCCCGCAGTAGATGCCCTTGGTGTCGATGAGGTTCACACGCGGGCAGATGCCGAAATAGTCGTGCACGACGACGCGCCACGGCCGCTGCAGGTGTCTGAGGAGATTTGTCACGCTCGAGGCCGGACGAGCGCCGAAATCCATGATGTGGTGGACGTGGACCTCCGTGATCGCCAGATCGTCCGCCAGGTGTTGCAGCAGCTGCAGGTCGAGCCCGGTGTGGAGCGCCGAAAGCATCGGCATCTTCGCGACATGCGCGCCGACGATATCGAAACGGTCATGGAACCTCGGATCGGCCACGGCACGGAAGACGCCATATCCTGCCGCCTCCAGGCGGCGCATCTCCTCGCGCACGTGCTGCTCCGTACCGCCTCCGCGAATATGGCTGACGAGCAGCACGTTCTGGGCGCGGCACGCACGTCGCAAGCGCTCCCGGTCGATCTGCTCGCGCGCGTTTCGCAGTGGATCCGCCTTGAGGAAGGCCTGCACCTCGGTCTGATAGTGCGGATGCCGCTCGTCGATGACCCGCATGGCGTGCTCGATCCGCTCCCGCCGCTCTTCGCGGAACGACGTCGCACCGAGGTGCCGGACGAAGACATTCGGGGCGGCGACGTTCTTCCAACCAGCATCGATCGCGCGCAGCGAAAAGTCGTTCTCCTCGCCGTAACCTGTCCCGAATGCCTCCGCATCGAAATAGCCTATCCTGTCGATGAGCTCCCGCTTGATGTACATGCAGAAGCCGATGGCGGTCGGCAGCTCGATAGGCTCTCCCGCATTCACTGAGGCGGCGATGCGGTCGATCTCCGCGTAGGGAACCTCGAGCGGCCGGTCGTTGTCTTCGTTGAAGAAGGGATAAGAGCAGACCGTCCCGTTGTTCGTCAGGGGCGTCACGGTGCCGAAGCGCGCATCCGCCTGCGCGGCCTTCCGCAAGCGGTCGATCCAGTCGCCGAACACTTCCGTGTCGGAGTTCAGCAGGATGACGTCACGGGCCGGGTGAAGCTGCATCGCCTTGTTGACGGACCTGACGAAGCCTTCGTTCACAGGGTTCCTGATCAGCCGGATGTAGCCCTTCTTGGCGAGGAGCTTGAGGATGTCCGACAGATCCTCTTCCGGTGAGCAATCGTCGACAACGACGACGCAGGAGGCCGTCCCGTTGGCGGCCGAGAGCACGCGGTAGAGACAGGTGATGGTCTCGCACTTGCCGCGATAAACGGGGATGATGACATCGACGGCCGCGCGTGCGGTCCAGCCGAAGAGGTGCTGCATCGCGCCGGGGCGTGGCAGAGCCAGGATCTTGCGCAGGTAGTGGTCGGCATCGTGGTCGCTGCCGGCAAAACGGGGCTCTTCGGGCCCCGGCGGCAGGGGCACGCCGCGCCGCCGCTCCACCTGGCCATAGCATACGAAATGCTCCAGCGCCGGCATGCCGCCAGCCGCCACGTCCGGATTGGCAGCGAGATAGCCGGCCGGATTGAACATGTCGCTGGCGCTGCGGCCCTCCCGGAGCCCGAAGGTGACGAAATGTCGGAAAGGCTCGCCTCCCCAGCCCGCGATATCCGGGTTCTTCCTGAGGTAGACGGGATAAGAGAACCACGGCGTCGGGCTCATACGCCGCCAGCGGCCGACGAGCAGGAAATGCAGCAGAGCCTCCATCGTGATGAGGGATCGGCCGGGGAAATGCTGCTGGTAATAGGCCGGATCGAAGAACTGGATCGGCACCACGGTCACATTGCCGCGCAGCAGGTCCTGCATTCCGGAAAGCCGTCCGGCCCGATCGGGCGCCCGATGGAAGTGGACGCTGCAGAGCCAGCGGCCATATTTCTCGAGGATGAGCCCGCTGAGCGTGATCGCGATGCCGTGTCCGACGACCGGCACACGGTGCAGGAGATTGACGGACAGGAAAGCGCCGTAGCCGAGGGCACCTACGAGTTTCCGCCGGATAAGGAGGTAGGCCCATTGCGCCCCGTATTGTCCGGCTCGAAAGAAGAGAACCCGGAAGGCATGCGCCAGATAGAGGCATGCGGCGTTGATTTTTGTCGCACAGGCCAAGACGAGACTGTCCAGATCCGAGGCAAATCCGTTTCTGCCCGTCTGTTGGCGAACGCCATGTGTCAGCCTGGAAACAATCTGCTGCATCTGAAAATTCCACCGTGATTAAAGAAAAAGACGCAATGCATGAAAGGAAAGAGGGTGTTGGGCACGCGGAGAAAGCCTCTCCCTGCAGCGATTCCTTGCCGCCGAACGGGCGCTGGGGCCGACGGCATGCGGTTGCGGCCGACACCAACCTGATGGTATGCGCGCCGGGGGCAAATTCGACTCACCAGCGACTGGCGAACCCGGCCAAGAGGCTGACATATCACGCAGGAGCGGCGGCTTTGGGCAGGAAGGATGGGGAGGCGGGAGCTTGCGCCGCCGCCGCCATGGCGCATGATGTCCGCTCCATGGGAGCGGCTGCGACGGAGGCACGACAATGGCACCGCGCCTGCCCGACCTTGCCAAGCGATCGCTGAAAACGGCCCTCGACGACCTCGGCCATGTCATGGAACGCGTTCATACCCATGCGCTCAAGCAGCGCATGAGCCCGGACGCGTTCCGTGCGACCGTGGCCGGACTCGGCTTCTCCTCCATGCGTGAGTTCTGCGACCGCACAGGCTTGCCGGAGAGCACCATCGAGAGCTGGCTGCGCTTCGGCCTGTCCCACGATGCGGCCCAGCTCCTCAACGCCATGATGAGCTACCGTAACCGCGTCAAGGAAGCGATCGAGGCCGCCGACAGTGCGACGAACGCCGGCATTGCCGATTTCTTCGAGGAACGGCGGCTGCCCTGAAGTCTTTGCTGCGCTGCACAAAACGACCGGCGCAGCGCCTGAAAGTCTTGACCCGCGCGCAACGGGGATGGCACATCCCCCCGTCGGCATCTTTCCGCTGCCCTTCGCGGGCTTCCGGCTGGATGACGACCGGGCCGGATGAGAAGGGCGCCCGTCGGCAACGACGTCGCCGGCTCCCGTCCCGGCAGCGGGAGTCCTCCCGCATGCCGGCCCGAGAGGGACTCACGACCTTGTGAACGGCCCTGTCCGGCGCGCTGGCACGCCGGGAGGGGTGGCCGGATGCGGTCAATCGAAGGTGGGAACGACGCACTCGCATGAAACTGGCGCTCATCACCCTGCTACCGTTTCTCGGAGCCGTCTTCCCCGTCTTCTCCATTCGATCCGGCCGTAATGCATGCGCCAGTCTCGCGGGGGCGTTCACGCTCGCCGCGCTCGTGCTGCTCCTGACCGAGGTGCCCGCCGTCTACCGGGGCGAGGTACCGGCCTGGAGCGTCGAGTGGCTGGCGCCGGTCGGTCTGCGCTTCTCCTTCTTCGTCGACGGCCTCGGCCTGTTCTTCGCCGCGCTCATCCTCGGCATCGGCCTGCTCATCATCCTCTACGCCCGCTTCTATCTCGACCGCCGGGATCCGATGGGCGTGTTCTATACCTATCTCCTGCTGTTCCAGGGCGCCATGGTCGGCATCGCCTTGTCGAACAACATCCTGATGATGCTTGTGTTCTGGGAGCTCACCTCGCTCTCGTCGTTCCTGCTCATCGGCTACTGGCGGCACTTGCCCGAAGCGCGCCAGGGCGCCCGCATGGCGCTGGCGGTGACCGGCGGCGGCGGGCTATGCCTCATCGCCGGCATGCTCATCCTCGGCCAGATCGCCGGCAGCTACGAGCTCACGGAGATCCTCGCGCGCGGCGAGATCATCAAGGCATCTCCGCTCTACGGCCCGGCGTTGGTGCTGATCCTCCTCGGCGCCTTCACGAAGTCGGCACAGTTTCCCTTCCATTTCTGGCTGCCCCACGCCATGGCGGCGCCGACGCCGGTCTCCGCCTACCTGCACTCGGCCACCATGGTGAAGGCGGGCGTCTTCCTGCTGGCGCGCCTGTGGCCGGCGCTCGCCGGCACCGACATGTGGTTCCTCACAGTCACGTCGGCGGGCCTCGTCACCATGATCGTCGGAGCCTGGATCGCCATCTTCAAGGACGATCTCAAGGCCCTGCTTGCTTTCTCCACCGTCAGCCACCTCGGCCTCATGGTGATGCTGCTCGGCTTCGGCACACCCATGGCAGCCATCGCCTGCGCCTTCCACATCCTCAACCATGCCACCTTCAAGGCGCCGCTTTTCATGAGCGCCGGCATTGTCGACCACGAGGCGCACACACGCGACATCCGTCGCCTCGGCGGTCTCATGACGCTGATGCCGATCACCGCTACGCTCGCCCTCGTCGCCGCCGCGTCCATGGCGGGCATCCCGCTCCTCAACGGCTTCCTGTCAAAGGAGATGATGCTGGAGGAGGCGTCGCACACCGCCTACGCCGGCACGGCCTGGCTCGTCCCCGCGCTGGCCACGCTCGGCGCGCTCCTTTCGGTCGCCTATTCGGCCCGCTTCGCCATCCGCACCTTCCTCGGCCCCGTCCGGGACGACTATCCGCACCACCCGCACGATCCGCCCTTCGGCATGTGGCTGCCGGTCGCCGTGCTCGTCGTCCCGGTCGTCGCCATCGGCCTTCTGCCGGCCATCGCCGAGCCCGTCGTCATCCGCACGGCGACGGCGATCGTCGGCGGGCCGCTGCCGGAGTTCCACCTTGCCCTCTGGCACGGCCTGACGCCCGCGCTCTTCATGAGCCTCGTCGCGATCGCCGGCGGCGCGGCACTCTTCGCGGCTTTCGACGCCGCCAACAGCCTGCGCCTCTCGCTGCCGCGGCCGGAAGCCAAGCGCCTGTTCGACAGGACGATCGGCGCGCTCGTCCTCGCCTCGCGCCGCTTCATCGACGCCTCGCACGCCGGGTCGCTGCAAGCCTATGCGGGCGCCACCATCGTCGCTGTCGTCACCGTTGGCCTCGTCGCCTTCTTCGATGCGCCGCACGGCGCCGGCGAGCGAGTGCCCATGGCGGTCAACCTGCCGGCCGTCATCGCCTGGGCCGTCCTTCTCGGGGCGGCGCTCGCCATCGTCCTGCGCCATGCGGACCGACTGCTGACGCTCGTCCTCACCAGCGTCATCGGCCTCATCGTTTCGCTTGCCTTCCTGCAGTTCTCGGCACCCGATCTCGCCCTGACGCAGATCTCCGTCGAGGTGGTGACCACGATCCTGCTGCTGCTCGCGCTCAACCTCCTGCCGAAGAAAACGGTGCTCGAGAAGGGCCTCGGCGTGCACCTGCGCGACGGGGCAATCGCCCTCGTCGCCGGACTTGGCATCGCCGGCATCGCCTATGCCGTGATGACGCGGGACTTCACCACCATCTCCGATTTTCACATCGCCCAGTCGAAGCCCGGTGGCGGCGGCACGAACGTGGTGAACGTGACACTGGTCGACTTCCGCGGCTTCGACACTTTCGGTGAGATCATCGTGCTCGGCATCGCCGCCCTGACGATCTTCGCCCTGCTCGACAACGCGCTGCGCGGAGCAGCGGCCCGCCGCCTGGATGCCATGCGGCAGGGCGAAGAAGGCAAGGACGCGCACCCGCTCATCCTCGTCGTCGCCACGCGCGTGCTGCTGCCGCTCGCCCTCACCGTCGCCGCTTACATATTCCTGCGCGGTCACAACCAGCCCGGCGGCGGCTTCATCGCCGGCCTGATCGTCGCCATCGCCTATATCATGCAGTACATCGCCAGCGGCTACACCTTCGCGGCCGACCGCGCCCGGGTGGACGCCCAGGCCATGATCGGCGCCGGCATCATCGTCGCCGGCCTTACCGGCATCGGCGCGTGGCTCTTCGGCGCGCCTTTCCTCACGAGCACCTTCGGCTATGTGCACCTGCCCGTCGTCGGCGAGTTCGAGCTTGCCTCCGCCATGGGCTTCGACACCGGCGTCTTCCTCACCGTGGTCGGCGCCGTGATGCTGTCGCTCGCGCAGATCTCCCGCGTCGAGCAGCGGGCCGAGCGCGAGCCGGTGCCGGAGGGGCCCATGGACATCAAGCTGAAGCCGGAGGAGATGCCTCTGCCGGTGCCGGCCGCCACGGAAGGAGCGGGCGAATGAGCATGGAATTTCTCCTCGCCAGCGCCATCGGCACGCTCACGGCGGCGGGCGTCTACATGACTCTCAGGGCGCGCACCTTCCCGGTCATCATCGGGCTCGCTCTCCTCTCCTATGCGGTGAACCTCTTTCTCTTCGCGATGGGCCGGCTCGTGGTGGACAAGCCGCCGATCATCCACCCCCTCGCCACCACCTATACGGATCCGTTGCCGCAGGCGCTGGTGCTGACCGCCATCGTCATCTCCTTCGGTATGACGGCGCTCATTGTCGTCCTGGCCTTGCGCAGCTTCCTCGAGACGGGATCGGACAACGTCGCCATGCGAGAGATGAACGAAGGCGCGAATATCGAATCCCGTGGCGGGGAGGCGTCCCGATGAGCCACTGGATCGTCGCCCCCACCCTGCTGCCGGCGTTGACCGCCGCCTATCTCATCCTGTTCGCGCGCAACGACATCTTCCACCAGCGCATTGTCTCGATCGCCGCGACGCTGATGCTCGTCCTCCTCACCTTCGGCCTCTACCAGCTGGCCGGCGATGGCGAATCGCGTGCCTATCTGCTCGGCAATTGGCCGGCACCCTTCGGCATCGTGCAAGTGCTCGACAGGCTGTCGGCCATGATGCTCCTGCTGACGGCCTGTCTCGCCTTCATCGTCGTCGTCTACGCCATTCACGGCTGGGATCGCCGCGGCCGCTATTTTCACGCCCTCTTCCAGTTTCAGCTGCTCGGCATCAACGGCGCCTTCCTGACCGGCGACTTCTTCAACCTCTTCGTCTTCTTCGAAGTGATGCTGATCGCCTCCTACGGCCTCATGCTGCACGGCGGCGGGCCGCGCCGGCTCAAGGCCGGCTTCCAGTACGTCACCATCAACCTCATCGGCTCGACGCTCTTCCTCTTCGCCGTCGGCATCATTTATTCGGTCACCGGCACGCTCAACATGGCGGATCTGGCCGTGAAGGCCGGCCAAGTTGCCGCGGGAGACATCGCGCTTCTTCGCACTGGCGCGCTCCTGCTGTTCATGGTCTTCGCCATCAAGGCGGCACTGGTGCCGCTGCACTGGTGGCTGCCGACGACCTATGCCGCCGCCTCGGCGCCGGTCGCCGCGCTCTTCGCCATCATGACCAAGGTCGGCGCCTATTCCGTCCTGCGCATGTACGGCCTCGTCTTCGGTACCGATGCCGGGCCGTTGGCTCTCGTCGCGGCACCTTGGGTTATTCCCGCCGCCATCGTCACCCTGGCCATCGGCGCCATCGGCGTCCTCGCCAGCCGCACGCTTCTCGACCTCGTCTGCTTTGCCGTCGTCGCCTCGATGGGCACGCTGTTGATCGCCGTCGGCCTCTTCGACCAGGTCGGCGTCGCCGCCGCCCTCTACTACCTCCTGCACAGCACCCTCGCCGGCGCGGCGCTCTTCCTCCTTGTTGATCTCATCGCCGTCCGGCGCGGTCGGGCGCGCGACCGGCTGAATGCCGCTCCCCCCTTCCCGCGCGACTCCGTCTATGGCGGGCTGTTCTTCCTCGCGGCCATAGCCATGGTCGGCTTGCCGCCCTTGTCGGGCTTTCTCGGCAAGCTGCTCATCCTCGACGCGACGCGCGAGACCGCCCATGCTGGCCTGATCTGGACCATCGTGCTCGGTAGTAGCTTCATCATGCTCGTCGGCTTCGCCCGGGCCGGCAGCGTGCTCTTTTGGAAGAGCGCCGCCCAGCCGCCGCAGGAGCAAGAGGATGAGCCGAAGCGCCGGGCGCTGCCGACGATGGCCGCCGGCGCCCTCGTCGCCGGCATGATCCTGCTGTCGGTCTTCGCCGCGCCCGTCTCCCGTGCCGTCACGGAGACGGCGCAGCAGGCGCTCGACACGCGCGCCTATGTCGAGGCGGTTCTCGGCACCATCAAGACCGCCCGCGCGACGGGACTTTGAGCCATGCGCAAGATCCTCGTCCCCCATCCCATCCTGACCTTGTTCATCACGCTCGTCTGGCTGCTGCTCGCCAATGACTTCTCGGCCGGCCACGTGGTGCTCGGGCTGATTCTCGGCATCGGCATTCCCCAGATCACCAGCGTCTACTGGCCGGAGCGACCGAAGATCGGCGCGCCGCTCGTGATCGTCGAATACGTGCTGGTCGTGCTGTGGGATATCATCGTCTCCAATGTGCAGGTCGCCCGGCTCGTCCTCTTCCACCGGGGCGACGCCCTGCGCTCCACCTTCATAACCGTTCCGCTCGAGCTCACGGCACCAGAGGCGATCACAACGCTCGCCGGCACCATCACCATGACGCCGGGCACGGTCAGTACCGACCTGTCCGCCGACGGGCGGGCGCTGCTCGTCCACTGCCTCGATGTCGACGACCCGGCCGGCACCGTGGCCCAGATCAAGGCCCGCTACGAGGCCCGGCTGAAGAGGATCTTCGAATGATCACGCTCGCCTGCCAGATCGCGCTCGTCGCCATCGGGCTTTCGGTGGTGCTCAACGTCTACCGCATCGTCGCAGGGCCCGACGTGCTCGACCGCATCCTCGCCCTCGACACCATGGTGATCAACGCCATCGCGCTCATCGTCGTCATCGCCATGCTGTTCGAGGCGCCGACCTATTTCGAGGCAGCGCTGCTCTTCGCCATGGTCGGCTTTCTCACGACGGTGTCGTTCTGCAAGTACCTGCTGCGCGGCAACGTGATCGAATGACCCCCGGCAAGGGACGGACCGATGCCCATCGTCGCTGAATTCCTCATCGCCGCCCTCATCGTCGTCGGCGCCTTCTTCCTGCTCGTCGGTTCCTTCGCGCTCGCCAAGCTGCCGGACATGATGCGCCGCCTGCACGGCCCCACCAAGGCGACGACTCTCGGCGTCGGCTCCATCCTCATCGCCTCGATGGCCTATGCGGCGGTGGTGCGCGGCACCCTGTCCATTCACGAACTGCTCATCACGCTCTTCCTCTTCCTGACGGCACCGGTGACAGCCTTCATGGTCGCCAAGGCGCATATCCTGCGAGACAGGCGCGAGCGCGCAAAGCTGCCGCCCACCGGCAGCGAGAAGGGGTGGGCGACACTCGACCCCTCCCCGGGCTCGACGGACGAGCTAGCTGGCTTCGAGCGCAAGTAAGGACAACCACGGGCCATCTCTTTCATAGATGGCAGGGATCGTCGAAAACCATTTTTCCTGATGGATGGCATGGCGCTATCGTTCGTCCATTCCCGAGTGAACGGACCGATATCATGCAGCGCCTCCACCTCACGCACCCTGTCATCCAGGCCCCGATGGCGGGCGGCGGCGACACGCCCGCCCTCGTCGCGGCAGTAAGCGAGGCCGGCGGCCTCGGCACGATCGGCGCCGCCTATCTGTCGCCGCAGCAAATCCTCGATGCGGCCGCCGCCGTGCGTGCGGCGACGACGCGTCCCTTCGGCATCAACCTGTTCGCGCCCCTGCCTGCGCCGCAGACCCCAGCCGAGGCGGAAGCAGCGGTTGCCGCCGTCGCTCCCTTCTGTGAGGAACTGGCGCTGCCCGCCCCCGCGATGCCGAACGCTCCCGGCAAGACCTTTGCCGAGCAGGTGGAGGCGGTGCTGGAAAGCGGCGCGGGTCTCTTCAGCGTCACCTTTGGCCTGCCCGGCGCGGATGTTGTGGCGGCCGTCAAGGCGAAGGGCATGCTCTTTGCGGCGACGGCGACGACTGTCGAGGAGGCTCTGGCCGTTGAGGCCGCCGGCGCCGATATCGTCGTCGCCCAGGGCAGCGAGGCCGGCGGCCATCGCGGCACCTTCGCCGCGCCTTTCGAGCGCGCCATGATCGGCACCATGGCGCTCGTACCGCAGGTGGCCGACGTAGTGTCGATCCCTGTCGTCGCCTCCGGCGGCATCATGGACGGGCGCGGCATCGCGGCGGCCCTGGCGCTCGGGGCCAGCGCCGTGCAGATGGGAACCGCCTTCCTGACCTGCGCCGAGGCCGGGATCCCCGAGGCCTATCGCGAGGCCATTCTCTCGGCGAAGGAGGATGCCACAAGGGTGACCCGCGCCTTCTCTGGCCGGCCGGCCCGCGGCATCGCCAACCGGTTCATGGAGACGATCGACGCCAAGGGTGCGATCCTCCCCTTCCCGCTGCAGAACGCCCTGACACGGCCGATGCGCACCGCCGCCGCCAAGGCGGGGCGCTCCGAATACCTCTCGCTCTGGGCGGGCCAGGGCGTGCGCCTCGCCCGCCGCCAGGGCGCGGCGGAGCTCATGACCCGGCTGGCCGCCGAGACAGCCGAGGCCATCGCGAGGCTCTCCAGCCGCAAGGCCTGATCAGGACGCGGCGTGGATGAGCCGGCCGGCTGCATAGGTGGCGCGGACGGCCCGATCGTCGCCAAGCGTCATGAGCACGAACAGCTCCTGCTCGAGGTTGCCGTCGATGCGGGCCATGCGGTTCGCCATCACCGGCGTCGCGTGTGCATCGAGCACCACCAGATCGGCGAAGGCCCCTGGCTCCAGCGTGCCGATCTCGCCGGCGAGGCCGAGTGCCGCCGCATTGCCGGCGGTCGCGAGGTGGAAGGCTTCCAGCGCGCTCCAGTTGCGGCCGAGGAGCTGCTGTACCTTGTAGCCCTCGGCGAGGGTGCGCAGCATGGAGAAGCTCGTGCCGCCACCGACATCGGTCGCCACCGCGACCCGCATGGCCGGCGCCTCGCGCGCCTGTCCCATGTCGAAGAGGCCGCTGCCGATGAAGAGGTTGGATGTCGGGCAGAAGACGGCGACCGAGCCGGTCTCGGCCATGCGCCGCCGCTCGGCCTCGGTGAGATGGATGCAGTGGCCGAAGAGGCTGCGCTCACCGGTGAGACCGAAACGATCGTAGACGTCGAGATAGCCGGCGGCCTCGGGAAAGAGCCGGCGCACCGTCTCGATCTCGGCGCGGTTCTCCGACAGATGCGTCTGCACGAGAAGATCGGGGTGCTCCCGCTTCAGCGTCCCGGCGGCCGCGAGCTGCTCCGGCGTCGAGGTGATAGCGAAGCGCGGCGTGATGGCGACGCGCTGGCGGCCGCGCCCATGCCAGCGCTCGATCAGCACCTTCGTCTCGTCATATCCGCTTTGCGCCGTATCCGTGAGCGCCGGCGGCGCATTGCGATCCATCATCACCTTGCCGCCGAGCATGCCCATGCCGCGCCGCTCGGCCTCGGTGAAATAGGCGTCCGCTGAAACGGGATGCACCGAGCAGAAGGCGAGCGCCGTCGTCGTGCCGTTGCGGGCGAGTTCGTCGAAGAAGAACGCCGCCTGCTCGGCCGCATGCGCGGCATCGGCGAAACGCTGCTCCTCGACGAAAGTGTATTTCTGAAGCCATTCGAGCAGTTGCGCACCGTAGGAGGCGATGACCTGCGTCTGCGGGAAATGGATGTGCGGATCGATGAACCCGGGCAGGACGAGCCCGTCCGGGTAATGATCGACCGGCGTATCGGCCGGCAGCGTCGCGAGAAGCGGGCTCGCCTCGCCGACGGCTGCAATGCGGCCGTCCCGCGCCAGCACCAGGCCATCGGCGAGATAGCGATAGCTCGCCCCGTCCCCCGCCCCGAGCGGCGGCGCAAGGAAAGTGAGGACGCGACCGCGCACGGCGCGCCAGGCGGGATCGGCCATGGCCGGAAGCTCCATTGTTCGTGCCGATCAGATTGACGCCGGCCGCTACCGGCGTCAAAGCCGTTCACGGGGGCGGATCAGTTGCCTTCTTCGGGCAGGCGCGGCAGCGGCAGCACCTCGATACCCTCCTCGTGAAGGGAACGCACTTCCTCGAGCGAGGCATCGCCGTAGATGGCGCGCTCCTCCGTCTCGCCCGCATGGATGCGCCGGGCCTCGTCGGGGAAGCGTTCGCCGACGTTCTCGGCGTTCTCCACGACGTGACGGCGCACCGCGCGCAGGAACGCGCGCATCTGCTGCTCCTTTTCCGACAGGAGCGCAACGGGCGCCGGGCCGGGCGGGCCGGCCGCCGGGGCCGGCGAAGGCGCCGTCCGGCCCTTGTCGGTGCGCTTCACAGCCGGCGCCATGATCGCCTTCGCCACCTTCGTGGAGCCGCAGTGCGGGCAGGCGACAAACCCGCCGGCGAGAAGCTTCTCGTAGGCCGCGCTGTCGGGGAACCAGCTGTCGAAGGCATGGTCCTTATCGCAGACGAGGTCGTAGCGGATCATTTCACGCTCACTCCGGCGTCCGGACCGCGCGCTTCACGCCACGAGTAGCGGGTCGAGCCCGCCGCGGGCGTCGAGCGCATAGAGGTCGTCGCAGCCGCCGATATGCTGCTCGCCGATGAAGATCTGCGGCACGGTGGTGCGCCCGTCCGCCCGCTCGATCATCTCCTCGCGCAGCTCGCTGCGGCCGGTGATCTCGATCTCCTCGAACGGCACCCCCTTGCGCTGCAGCAGATCTTTGGCGGCGCTGCAATAGGGGCACCAGGACTTGGTATAGATGACGATGGGAGCCATACTCCTGCCTTACCTTCACGCGCGCCGGCCCGCGGCGCCTTTCCTGTCATATAGGGGTCATTCCCCGCCGACGACAACTCGCGCGAAGGCGAGCACGTCGACCCGCCGCGCTCCGGCACGCAGCAGCGCGCGGCTCGCCGCATTGGCCGTGGCCCCCGTGGTCAGCACGTCGTCGACGAGGACCACCGACCGGCCTTCGACCGCCACGCGCCGCTCCGGCGGCACCGCGAAGGCGCCCTGCAGGTTGCCCGCCCGCTGCGGCCGCGTGAGGCCCGCCTGCGGCCGCGTACGCTTGACGCGGCGCAGCGCCTCGGCCTCCCACGGCACGCCGGCGTGGTGGGAGACTACGCGGGCGAGCGCCGCCGCCTGGTTGAACCGTCGCGAGAAGAGCCGCGTGCGGTGCAGCGGCACGGGCAGAAGAACCTCTGCCTCGGCCAGGATCTCGCCACCCGCCCGCACCATCATGCGGCCCATGGCTTCGGCGAGGTCCATCCGGTCGCCGTATTTCAGCCGGTGCACCATCTCACGCGCCGCGCCGTCGAACCGGGCGACCGCCCGCGCCCGGCCGAAGACGGGCGGGTCGGCAATGGCCGCCGGCGACAGGAGCGAGCCGCCAATGTCCACGGCGAAGGGCGTGCCGAGCCGCTCGCAGAACGGCCGCTCGATGAAGGCGAGGCCGCCCCAGCAGCGGGAACAGAGCGCGTGCGCCTCGGCCGTCGCCGCCCCGCAGGCGACACAGCGCGGCGGATAGAGGAGGTCCGCCAGCATCGTCCCGACCCGCCGGACGGAGCGCCGCAGGCGGACCGCGAGGGGCGAGCCAGCGATCTGGCTCATGGACGAACGGCCGGCGGAAAGCTTTGACCTTGCCGGCACAACGGCCCATAAGGCCGCAACGGATCACGCGCCATGACAAAGCCCCCCCAGATCTTCGACCGCCGGCAGCAGCGGCTGCGCCTGACGCGCGCCGAGCGCCTCGGCTATGCCGATTTCCTGCTGGCGCAGGTCTGCGACGAGCTTGCCGAACGGCTCGCGGCCGTCAAGCGCAGCTTTTCGCGCGCCCTCGACCTCGGCTCCCCGCACTGCGGCGCCGTCGCGACGCTCGCGGCAAGCGGCCAGGTCGAGCACGTCCTGCGCGCCGCCTCGGTTTTGTATCTTTCCCGCCCCGCCCTCTCCGGCGCGGCCGCGGTGGTGGCGGACGAGGAACTCGTCCCCTTCGCGCCGAAGAGCTTCGACCTCGTCGTCTCGCTGCTTGCGCTGCACGGCGTCAACGACCTGCCCGGCACGCTCGCACAGATCCGCCGCTGCCTCGTCGACGACGGGCTGTTCATCGGCTGCCTGTTCGGCGGCGGCACGCTGAGCGAGCTGCGCGCCGCCTTCGCGACGGCCGAGGCGGAGATCGAGGGCGGCGTCAGTCCGCGCGTCGCCCCCTTCGCCGATTTGCGCGATGTCGGCGCGCTCCTGCAGCGTGCCGGCCTTGCCCTACCGGTGACGGATGTCGACACGCTCACCGTGCGCTACGACAACGCTTTCGCGCTGATGCGCGACCTCCGGGCCATGGGCCTCACCAATACGCTGGCCGAGCGGCGTCGCACGCCCCTGCGGCGGGCGACCCTGATGCGCGCCGCTGCCATCTATGCCGAGCGTTTCGCCATGGCTGACGGGCGCATCCCGGCGACCTTCGACATCGTCTGGCTATCGGGCTGGGCGCCTCACGAGAGCCAGCAGAAGCCGCTGCGGCCCGGCTCGGCGAAGATGCGCCTCGCCGACGCGCTCAAGGGGCTGGAGCCGCCCGGAGAAGGCAAGGACGACTGAGCTCCCCGTGAAGCGGCGCATATGTCTAGCAGCAAGGGTCTTGCCAACGGCCGGCGGCTCACGTCTCATTCCCAGGAAACCGGCTTCGGAACGAGTTCCCGCCCGGGACGGGAGGAGGCGATGCACCCCTTCACCTTCAGCACGGCGAAAACGGTCGTCTTCGGGGCCGGCAGCATTGCCCAGATCGGCGACATCGCCCGCGACCAGCTCGGCGCGCGCGTCATTCTCGTCACCGACCGAGGCATCGTCGACGCGAAGCTGCACGAAGGTGCGCTCGCGTCCCTGGCGGCGGCGGGCATCGCCGTGACCATCTTCGACGGTGTGATGGCCGACCCGCCCGAGAAGGTGGTGCTCGCTGCGGCCGAACAGGCGCGGCGCGAAGGGGTGCAAGGGGTCATCGGCTTCGGCGGCGGCTCGTCCATGGACGTCGCCAAACTCGTGGCGCTGCTCGCCCGCGGCGAGGAGGAGCTCTCCTCGATCTACGGCGTCGGCCAGGTCAGGGGGCCGCGCCTGCCGCTGATGCTGGTACCGACGACGGCGGGCACTGGCTCCGAGGTGACGCCGATCTCCATCGTCACCACCGGCGAAGCGGAGAAGAAGGGCGTCGTCTCGCCCGTCCTCCTGCCGGACATCGCCCTGCTCGACCCGGAGCTCACCTATGCGCTGCCGCATCACGTGACGGCGGCGACGGGGATCGATGCCATGGTGCACGCCATCGAGGCCTATACCTCGGCGAGCGCCAACAACAATCCCGTCTCGCGCCTGCTCGCCAAGGAGGCGCTGAGGCTCCTCGGCGGCGACATCCGCTCGGCCGTGCGCGAGGGCACGCATGTGGAGGCGCGCGCCAACATGCTGCTCGGCGCCATGTTCGCCGGCCAGGCCTTTGCCAATTCGCCGGTCGCAGCCGTGCACGCCCTCGCCTATCCGGTCGGCGGCCATTACCATGTGCCGCACGGCCTCTCGAATGCGCTGGTGCTGCCGCACGTGCTGCGCTTCAACGCCGAGACCTGCGGCCGCGCCTATGCCGAGATCGCCCCATGCGCCTTTCCCTGGCTCGCCGAGGTGCCCGTGGCACGGCGGGCCGAGGCCTTCGTCGAGGCACTCACGCACCTGTGCGAGGAGGTCGGCCTCGCCCAACGCCTGCGCGACGTCGGCATCCCGCGGGAGGATCTCGCCCGGCTGGCGCATGACGCGATGAAGCAGACCCGCCTGCTCGTCAACAACCCGCGTCCCCTCAGCGAGGCCGACGCCCTCTCCATCTACGAGGCCGCCTGGTGAACCATTATCCGCCCGCGCCGGCCAAGGCCCGGCGGACGCGGCCCGGCCGCGCGGCCTATCGCCACTTCCACCCCATCGAGACGCGCTGGCACGACAACGACGCCTACGGCCACGTCAACAACGTGGTCTACTACGGCTATCTCGACACGGCGGTGAACCGCTTCCTCATCGAGAACGGCCTCATCGACATCGCCACGAGCCCGCACGTCTTCCTCGTCGCGGAAACCGGCCTCACCTATTTCGCGAGCACCGCCTATCCTGACACGCTCGAGGTCGGACTCGCCGTCTCCCGCCTCGGCCGCTCGTCCGTCACTTACGACGTCGCCGTGTTCCGCGCCGGCGCGGACGAGGCCGTGGCGCGCGGCCACTTCGTCCATGTCTATGTGGAACGAGACAGCCAGAGGCCTGTGGAAATCTCGGACAAGATCAGGATGGCGCTGCAGAAATTAGCCAGCCATTAAACAGCGACTAACATTTAGACGCGGATGGGCGGCAATAGCCGCCCATCCTTTCTAATGTTCAGGCTGCACGGTGACTGCCGTAGCGCTGTCGCGCAACATCGGCACTTCCAGGATGCAACTTGCCGGTATTTACTTCAGAAATCCGACCGCCATTGACGTCGTAATCAGCGGCGATTCGACTTTGCAATTCACCTGCCTGAATTCGCAGATGGATTTGAACTGCGTCTTCAAACGTTAACTTATAACTGGGCCTACGTGCCGTCATATAGCCTGTCCTTATATGAGGCCCATAGGGGGTTGACAGCGAACGCGAACACACGCAGTGTGCGTACGTGATCACATCAAGTTGCCCCAACAGGGCCGCTTCATTCAAGGCTCGCTCCGTTGCAGCGGAGCGAGCCTTCCCTTTTCGCGATATGGAATCGCTCTGATAATAATCAGATCGACTCGGAAACCTGTCAAGGTTCCGCTCGACTTTCCCGTTCTGGGAAAGTTCTCATCGCAATACCTTGGTAGGCTGGTTGCACTTCGATTGAGCGCTTTCGTTCATAAGAACGCGGCTAGGGTGTTGGATTAGAAGCGCATTTTTGCGCAGAGCCCTCAACGCATTCGCTCGCAAAAAGCAAAATGTGCAGATTGTGGATAGATTGGATAATCCAAAATCCGCTTGTAGCTTTTGAGACACATCGCCGAAAACTATAGCCGGCAAATCTAAGCGCGCTCACATTAGCGCAATCAGATGCGGGATCAGCGGTTCGTCGGCCGGGGGCATGGGGTAGTCGCGCAAGCGGTTCGGCATCACCCATTTGAGCGCCTGCCCCTCGCGCGACATGGGCGTGCCCTCCCAGCGCCGGCAGACGTAGAGCGGCATCAGGAGATGAAAGCCCTCGTAGGCGTGGCTCGCGAAGGTGAGCGGGGCGAGGCACGGCTCCGCGACGGTGATGCCGAGTTCCTCGTGAAGCTCGCGGATCAGCGTCTCCTCCGGCCGCTCGCCGGGCTCCACCTTGCCGCCGGGGAACTCCCACAGGCCGGCGAGCTGCTTGCCCTCGGGCCGCTGGGCGATGAGCACGCGCCCGTCCACGTCGAGAAGGGCGCAGGCGGCGACGAGGACGAGCTTCATGCCCCGCCTCACGAGCGGTAGTCGCCGTTGATGGCGACATAGTCCTTCGTCAGGTCGCAGGTCCACACCGTCGCCTTGCCGCGGCCGAGGCCGAGATCGACCCGGATGGCGATCTCCTCGCCCTGCATGTAGGCGGAGGTGGCGGCCTCGTCATAGGCGGGATCGCGCGCCCCTTCATGCGCCACGCGGATGTTGCCGAAGAAGATGGCGAGCCTATCGCGCTCGGCCGGCTCGCCGGCCTTGCCCACGGCCATGACGATACGGCCCCAGTTGGCGTCCTCGCCGGCCACCGCCGTCTTCACCAGCGGCGAATTGGCGATTGAGAAGGCGATGCGCCGGGCCGAGGCGGCGCTGACCGCCCCCTCGACGGTGACGGCGACGAACTTGCGCGCGCCCTCGCCGTCCCGCGCCACCTGCTGGGCGAGATCGAGCAGGAGCTCGCCGAGCGCCTTGCGGAAGGCGGCGAGCCTGCGATCACCTGCCTCGTTGATGCGGGGCGCGCCGCGCTTCGCCGCCGCGCCGGTGGCGAACAGCATCAAGGTGTCGGAGGTCGAGGTGTCACCGTCCACCGTCACCGCGTTGAAGGTGCCTTCGACACCGCGCGCCAGGAGGCGCTGCAGGACGGGCGCGGCGATCGGTGCATCGGTGACGACGAAGGACAGCATGGTCGCCATATCCGGCGCGATCATGCCCGCCCCCTTGGCGATGCCGTTGATGGTCACCGGCACGCCACCGAGATTGACCGTGCGCGTCGCCACCTTCGGAAAGGTGTCCGTGGTCATGATGGCGCAGGCCGCCTCGATCCACGGCCCGCCCGCGGCACGTTTCACGCAGTCGGCCAGCACGCCCTCGAACTTCGTCGCATCGAGCGGTTCGCCGATGACACCGGTGGAGGCGAGAAACACCTCCTCCGGACGGCAACCGGCGGCAGCGGCGGCGATCTTCGCCGTCAGAGCCACCGCGTCGCGCCCTTTCATGCCGGTGAAGGCATTGGCATTGCCGGAATTGACTACGAGGGCCCGCGCCGTACCGGCAGCCAGGTGCTCCCGGCACCAGTCGACCGCGGCCGACGGGCATTTGGAGCGGGTGAAGACGCCCGCCGCCGTCGTACCCTCGTCGAACACCGCCATCAGCACATCGGTGCGGTTCTTGTAGCGGATGCCGGCCGCGGCGGTCGCGAAGCGCACGCCCTCGACGGCGGGCATGTCAGGCACGGATTTCGGAGCAAGCGGGGAGACGGTAGTGGACATCGGATGCCTCGGGATGCCCTTGTGCGGTGCCCTCTCGGGCGGCGGAACCTCGCGCGCCGGGCCCGGACGGGCCGGCCCGCGAGGAAGGTGCCTCGGTTCCTGCTCAGTTCTTCTTCGGCTCGGCGGGCGTCGCGCCCTCGGCCGGTTTCTCGCCGGGCTTTGCACCGTCGGCCTTGTCGAGGCGCTCGATCTTGGCGTCCTTGCGCAGGGCGAGGATGAGGTCCTGCTGCGCCTTGCGGGCGAGATAGGCCTCGACCTGCTCCTTGACCTCGTCGAAGGTCGGCAGCGGCTTCTCGCGCTTGTCCTCGACCTTGATGACGTGCCAGCCGAACTGCGACTTGACCGGTGCCGAGACCTTGCCGGGCGCGAGCGCGAAGGCGGCCTCGGCGAATTCCTTCACCATCCGGTCCTTCGTGAAATAGCCGAGATCGCCGCCCTCCTTGGCCGAGCCGGGATCCTTCGACATCTCGCCGGCGACCTTGGCGAAGTCCTCGCCCGCCTCGATGCGTGCGACGACCTTCTTGGCATCTTCCTCGTTCTCGACGAGGATATGCCGGGCACGCACCTCGTCCTCCGGCTTCAGGTTCTTCATCGTCTCGTCGTAGAGCGCCTTGGCGGCCTCCGGCGTGACGGCCTGCTCGACCTGCCTCTGCAGGTATTCGTCGAGCAGCACCTTGTCGCGGTAATAGGCCAAGCGACGCTCGAAGTCGGGCGCGGCATCGACCTTCGCGGCCCTTGCGGCCTTGGCGCCGAGCCTGAGGTCGATAACATAGCCGATGAGATAGTCCTGCCGCTGGGCGTCGGCCATGGCCGGCAGCCGGTCGCCGAGATCCTGCGCCGCGATCTCGAGATCGAGGGCGGTGATGGGCTCGCCGTCGACACGGGCGAGCACCTTCGCCTCATCCGCTGCCTGGCTCTGCGCGGGTGCCGGCTGCGCCGGCGCCGACGTCTGGGCCGTGGCCGCCGCACCTGCGAGGAAAGCGGCACCGGTCAGCAGGACGAGGGCATGCGGGCGAAATCGTTTCATGGATCGGTCCGGCGCGAGCAGCATGGGACATGGGCCGACGGGCCGCTCGCGCTGGGCCAGCCGGCATCATGGTCGGCATGAGTGGCCGAAGCGTCGGCGCTTTGCAAGGGACAAATCGTCCGGGACGCGCCCCTTCCGCTGTTGAAAGCGTTGACATTGCGGTGGCTCGATCCCATGTGGCGCGAGGGTCTCGCCCGCCCGACGGCATCCCGGCGGACCAGCGACGCGCAACCTTCAGAGCTTGTGCTGGACCGGCGCGCCCGCGCCGGGTAATTGTCGCGCGACGATAGGAGTTCCGCCCGCTCGGCGGCTCCTCGGGCGCATGACCCGCGCGCAAGATAGTACCGCAAGATCTGTACCGTCCGGAAAGGCCATCGATGTTCGGCGCTCTCGCAAAAAAAATCTTCGGCTCGGCCAACGATCGCCGTCTCAAGGCGTACAAGCCGAAGGTTGCGGCCATCAACGCGCTCGAGCCCGAGCTTGCGGCGCTGAGCGACGAGGCGCTGCGCGCCCGCACCGAGGAGTTCAGGCGCCAGGTCGCGGCCGGGCGCAGCCTCGACGACCTTCTGGTGCCCGCCTTCGCCACCGTGCGCGAGGCGGCCAAGCGCGTGCTCGGCCAGCGCCACTTCGACGTCCAGCTCCTCGGCGGCATGGTGCTGCACGAGAGCGGCATCGCCGAGATGCGTACCGGTGAGGGCAAGACGCTCGTCGCCACCCTGCCGACCTATCTCAACGCGCTTTCCGGCAAGGGCGTCCACGTCGTCACGGTCAATGACTATCTCGCCCGCCGCGACGCCGAATGGATGGGCCGCGTCTATCGCTTCCTGGGCCTCACCGTCGGCATCATCGTCCACGGGCTCGATGACGGTGAGCGCAAGGCCGCCTACGCCTGCGACATCACGTACGGCACGAACAACGAATACGGTTTCGACTACCTGCGCGACAACATGAAGTACGACTTCGCGCAGATGGTGCAGCGCGGGCACAACTTCGCCATCGTCGACGAGGTCGACTCGATCCTCATCGACGAGGCGCGAACGCCGCTCATCATCTCGGGACCGCTCGACGACCGCTCCGAGCTGTACAATGCCATCGACGCGGTGATCCCGAAGCTCGTCAAAGAAGACTACGAGGTCGACGAGAAGCAGCGCGCCGTCTCCCTCACGGAGAAGGGCAACGAGCACATCGAGCAGCTCCTCGAGGAGGCGGGCATCCTCAAGGAGGGCTCACTGTACGAGGCGAACAACGCGACCATCGTCCACCACGTCAACCAAGCGCTGCGCGCCCACACGCTCTTCCAACGCGACAAGGACTACATCGTCCGCAACGGCGAGGTGGTCATCATCGACGAGTTCACCGGCCGCATGATGCCGGGGCGGCGCTATTCGGAAGGCCTGCACCAGGCGCTCGAGGCCAAGGAGCGCGTGCAGATTCAGCCGGAGAACCAGACGCTCGCGTCCATCACCTTCCAGAACTATTTCCGCCTCTACGACAAGCTCGCCGGCATGACCGGTACTGCGGCGACCGAGGCCGACGAGTTCGCCGACATCTATCGGCTCGAGGTGGTCGAGATTCCGACCAACCTGCCCGTGCAGCGCCTCGACGAGGACGACGAGGTCTATCGGACCGCCGAGGAGAAGTACAAGGCGATCATCCGCGAGATCGAGGCTGCCTCCGCGAAGGGCCAGCCGATCCTCGTCGGCACGACCTCCATCGAGAAGTCGGAGCAGCTCGCGGGAGCGCTCTCCCGCAGCGGCTTCAAGCAGATCGACTTCGGCCGGGAGGATGCCCTGAAACCGTTGTTCGAGGCGGCCCGCTCGGGCAAGCCATCCAAGCATTTCGCCGTGCTCAACGCGCGCTTCCACGAGCAGGAGGCCTTCATCGTCGCCCAGGCCGGCGTGCCGGGCGCCATCACCATCGCCACCAACATGGCCGGCCGCGGCACGGACATCCAGCTCGGCGGCAATGCCGACATGCGCATCGCCCACGAGCTCGGTGAAATGCCCGAGGGCGAGGAGCGCCGGGCGAAGGAAGAGGCGATCCGCATTGAGGTTGCCCAGTTCAAGCAGCGCGCGCTCGAGGCCGGTGGCCTCTACGTGCTCGGCACCGAGCGCCACGAGAGCCGGCGCATCGACAACCAGCTGCGCGGCCGCTCCGGTCGCCAGGGCGATCCCGGCCGCTCCAAGTTCTACCTGTCGCTTCAGGACGACCTGATGCGCATCTTCGGCTCCGACCGCATGGACGGCATGCTTCAGAGACTCGGGCTGAAGGAGGACGAGGCCATCATCCATCCGTGGATCAACAAGGCCATCGAGAAGGCGCAGGGCAAGGTCGAAGCGCGCAACTACGACATTCGCAAGAATATCCTGAAGTACGACAACGTCATGAACGACCAGCGCAAGGTCGTCTTCGAGCAACGTCGGGAGTTCATGGCAGCCGCGTCGGTGCGTGAAACCATCGACGACATGCGCCAGACGGTCATAGACGACATCGTCGCCAAGCATATCCCCGAGGGTGCCTATCCCGAGCAGTGGGACGTCGCCGGATTGGAGGAAAGCGTCGGTCGGATCCTCAACCTCGATATTCCCGTCGCCGACTGGGCGAAGGAGGAGGGCATTGCCGACGAGGAGATGCGCGAGCGCCTGCTGAAAGCCGCGAACGAGGCCTATGCGGCCCGACTCGAGAAGAATACGCCCGAGGTCATGACCTATGTCGAGAAGCAGGTGTTGCTGCAGACCCTCGACCATCTCTGGCGCGAGCATCTCGTCACCCTCGATCACCTCCGGCAGGTCATCGGCTGGCGTGGCCTCGCCCAGCGCGATCCGCTCAACGAATACAAGGCCGAGGCATTCCAGCTCTTTGACGGCCTCATCGACCATCTGCGCGAGCACGTGACGGCCCAGCTCATGCGCGTCGAAGTGATGTTCCAACCCCCGACCGAGGCGCAGCTACCGCCCATGCAGGCGCACCACCTCGACCCGCTCACGGGCGAGGACGAGCTGGCGCTCGCACTGGCCCCGATCGCGAACGAAACGGGCGCACAGGCAGCGCGCGATCCGAACGATCCCGCGACCTGGGGCAAGGTCGGGCGCAACGACCCCTGCCCCTGCGGATCAGGCAAGAAGTATAAGCACTGCCACGGAGCCTTCGCCTGACCCGCCCGCCGAGCCGGCAGCGGATGCGCGGAACAATATGGCCGGCGGCACGTTGCTTCGCACAGCCATCGCGCGGTGGCGTGCGGGCGGAAACGGGCGGTCGCCATGGATCTGCGAAACTACAGGCGTCGGCTGCGCTGGCCTGCATTGTCCCACCGTCGGGATGCGCCTGTCACCGATCCGGCCGGGACGACGCCCGTCGACGAGGAACTGTTTTGGAAGACGATCGCGCGCCTTGCGGTGATCGGCATCTTCGTGATGACCTTCGGCGCGGTACTGATGGCGACACGGGCGGTCACAGCACCCGTCTGCGCCGCGATCATCGTCGGCAGCATCGTCGGCCCCCTGGTGGAGCACATGGCGCGCCGGGGCGTTCCACCCTTCCTCGGCTCCATCGGTCTCGTGTCGATCTTCGTCGCGGCCCTTTATCTTCTGGCGCTCACCTTCTCCGATCAGGTCAACATGTGGGTCGAGCGCGCGCCGGAACTCGGCGGAATCCTCGAGGAGCGCTTTCAGGCCCTGCGCGAACCCATGGGCTTCCTGCGGCGCATCGAACGCGGCCTGTCCGATGTCGGCCGGGGCGGCGTGATCGACGTTCAGGTGAGCGAGACTTCGCTTCTGGAGACGGTGCTCGCCGCAGCAACACCAGCCGTGGCGCAGTTCCTTCTCTTCGCCGGCACCCTCGTCTTCTTCCTCGCCGGGCGGGCTCAGATGAAGCGCCGGCTCGTCGTTGGCTTCATGACGCGCGAGGCACGCCTTATGGCGCTGCAGATCGTCTCGGATATCGAGCGGGCCCTCGGCCGCTATCTCGGCACCGTCACGATGATCAACGCTGGACTTGGCATCGCAACCGGCATCGCCATGTGGCTCATCGGCCTGCCCAGCCCCGCGTTGTGGGGTCTGCTCGCCTTCATGCTGAACTTCGTCCCCTATATCGGCGCGGTCCTCACGACGCTAACGATCTTCGCCGTCGGCCTCGTATCCTTCGAGACGCTCGGCATGGCGGTTCTGCCACCGGTCGTCTTCCTCGCGCTGACAACACTCGAGGGCCAGTTCATCACGCCGAGCATCGTCGGCCGCCGCCTCACGCTGAACCCGTTCATCATCTTTCTTGCCGTAGCCTTCTGGACATGGATCTGGGGGCCCATCGGTGCGTTCCTGGCGGTGCCGATCCTCATCGTCGCGGTCGTGGTCCTCGAGCACGTTTTCCCCAAGGATGAGGTGAGCCTGCCGGGCTGATCTTGCGCGCGGCCCCTCCGGCCGGCCACCATCACCAACCGGATCCGCCATCCGACTGAGACTGGCGCCCGCCAGTCTTGCCGCATCCGTGAGGCTGCATGACGCAACCGCAGATGATCCTCTTCGCCCTTATGGGCAGCGTTCTTGCCCTGCTGCTCTGGGGGCGCATCCGACACGACCTCGTCGCCATGGCGGGTCTTCTCATCGGAGTGATCGTCGGCGTCGTGCCGGAAAAGGATGCCTTCAGCGGCTTCGCCCATCCGGCCGTGATCGTCGTCGCGCTCGTGCTCATCGCCTCGCGTGCGCTCGAGAACAGCGGCGCCCTCTCCATCATCGCCCGGCGGATCGTCCGGCCCGGTCGCCCCATCGCTGTTCATATCGCTGTCATCGGCGGTGTGGGCGCCGCCCTGTCGGCCTTCATCAACAATGTCGCGGCGCTGGCGCTGTTGATGCCGATCGATATCAATACCGCCCGCAAGGCCGGCCGCTCGCCGCGGCTGACGTTGATGCCGCTCGCCTTCGCCACGATCCTCGGCGGCCTCGTCACGCTCATCGGTACCCCGCCGAACATCGTCGCATCCACCTTCCGTCAGGATGCGCTGGGGGCGCCCTACAGGATGTTCGACTTCGCTCCCGTCGGGCTCGTCTGTGCCATTACCGGCATTCTCTTCATCGCCTTCGGCGGCTGGCGCCTCATTCCCCGTGCTAAGGCAGGTCGGCAGGTGCCAGAGCCGGCCCGCATCGACGACTTCGTCGTCGAGCTTGCGGTCTCGCCCCAATCGCCGGCCATCGGGCGCCTTGTAGCCCAGCTCGACGAGGAGAGCGAGGCGGCCGACGTCGTCATCCTGGGCCTGATCCGCGACGGGCGGCGCCTACCCGGGCGTGCCCGCTTCGCCACCATCCGCGAAGGCGATCTCTTCGAGGTCGAAGGCTCGGCCGACGCGGTCGCCGCCTTCATCAAGGCCCTCGCGCTCGAGCAGGCCAAGGACGATATCTCGGTCGATGCGCCGGAGGCGGAGGATGCCGCCCGCGCCGGCGAACCGGCCCTGGTCGAGACCGTGGTGCGGGCCGATTCCCGCATTGCCTGGCGATCGGCCGAGGCCTTCCGCCTGCGCTCGCGCTTCGGCGTGACTCTGCTCGGCATCTCCCGGCAGGGACGCACCTTCCGCGAACGGATCAGCTCGCGCATCATCGAGCCGGGCGACATGCTGCTGCTGACCGGGCCTCAGGCCGCGCTCGCCCATGTCGTCAACTGGCTCGGCACCATGCCGCTCAGCGAAACGAGCGTTCAGGCGGCGCGTACTTGGCGCGTCGTGGTCGCGCTCGGCCTGTTCATCGGGGCGATCATCGCGGCAAGCACCAGCTTCATCTCCTTCACCACCGCCATCGCCATCGCCGTCGTCGGCTATGCCGCCACGGGCCTCGTGACGCCGCGCGAGGTCTACGACCAGGTAGACTGGCCGGTCGTCGTTATGCTCGCCGCCCTCCTGCCGCTCAGCGCCGCCTTCGAGAGCGTCGGCGGCACGGCTCTCGTCGCCAACCTGATCGTCGCTGTGACCCAGGGCCACTCGCCCGTGGTCGCCCTCGTCGGCCTGATGCTCGTCACCGTCATCCTGTCGGACATGCTGAACAATGTCGCGACCATGGTCATCGCGGGCCCTGTGGCCATCGAGACGGCACGGACGTTGTCGGTCAATCCCGACGCCTTCCTGATGGCGACGGTCGTCGCCGCCTCGCTCGCCTTCCTCACACCCATCGGCCACAAGAACAACACGCTTATCATGGGTCCCGGCGGCTATTCCTTCGGCGATTACTGGCGTCTCGGCCTTCCGCTCGAGATCCTGATGGTGAGCGTGTCGATCCCTGTCATCCTCGTCGTTTGGCCGCTGTAACGCCGCAAAACGAAAGCGGCCGTCGGAGACGGCCGCTTCTCTCCCGATTCGGATCGGGCGGAAAAGTCAGTTGGTCTGTTCCCAATGGGCCGACAGACGCGAGGGCAGGGCCGCCTGGGCGCCATGCATTACGGGCGGCAGCACAGCCTGCCGATCCTTCTTGTTGGCGGCCCCCGAAGAGGCATCGGCGCCGCGACGGCGCGGCGGCAGCGGCGCCTCGGCCGGTGCCGGCATCGCCGCGGTCTCGGCCTGCGGCTCGTCCTTGGAGCCGAAAAGACCACCGAAGGAAAGGATGCGATCGACGAGCGGCCGCCCGCTCGACGCCGAGGCGACGACAGGTTGCGCCTGTGGCGCAGGGGCCGTGACGACCGGCATCGCAGCAGGGGCGGCCGAAGCCGGCGCTGCTACGGGCCCAGCAGGGAGCGATGTCGCGATCTGGACTGGCTTGGAGGTCTCGACCGGCCGTTCCCGGCCGCTGCTGTCGAGCTCCACGACCTGCGGCCCGCTTTCCAGCGCATCAGGCCGGCTGACTTCGAACTCCGGCCGGCTGGACTGGGCGAAGACGCCAACGTTGCTTTCGGCAACGGCTGCCGTCCGGCGGCGGAAGGATTCGTGCTGGCCTCCATCGGCATAGACCAGCTTGATGGCCTTGGTGCCGCTGTTGACGAGATCGGCGACCTTCGCTTCGTCGGCGCGCTGCTTCTGCGCCACGGCCACGGCGATGTCCTCGTCGACATTGAGCGGCGGGCAGGCCGCGGAGGGATCGAGGCGCTGGCCATCGGCCGGCCTGGCGTTGAAGACGTAGCGCTTGCCGCAGACGGCAACCTGCGGTTCCTGCTTCGTCACCTCGAAGTGATCCGCACCTTCCTTCAGGTTGCGCCAGAAGGCCATGTTCGGGTCGTAGCGATGCTTGGCGAGATTCTCCGCCGTCATGCGGAACGGCATCGCCTGCATCTGCACCGCCTTCTGTCCGCCGGCGAAAGCCTCGCGCACGATGGCATAGACCTCGGCGATCTGCTCGTCGGTCATCGAATAACAGCCGGCCGATGAGCAGGCACCGTGGACCATGAGATGGGCACCCGTGCGACCGTAGGCGCGATCGTAGGCGTTGGGATAGCCCATGTTGAACGAGAGATAATAGCTCGAGTTCGGATTGAGCTGGGCTGGCGTGATGGCATAGAAGCCTTCCGGCGCCTGCCGGTCGCCCTCGCGTTTCTTCGGACCGAGCTGGCCCGACCAGCGGCAGATGGGAAACGTCTTCAGTAACGCGTATTTGCCGGATTTGGTCTGCTTCCAGACTTCAAGCTCCGATTCCTTCTTGTAGGAGCGGATCAGGACCGGCGCGTACCGCGACATGTCCTTCTGCTCCATGAGGGAGAGCGTCTTGCTCGGAACGGGCTGGGAGGCACGCACGCTGCGCGAGTAGGTGGCGTCGTCCTCACAGGCTGCCACCGCAAGAGCCATCGTCGAGACCAGCAGCAATCGCTTGAGCATAACGCAACCTCTCGCTTCCCTGATGCCGGGCGCTGGGCACACCGGCACCATTGAGCTTTAAACCCGTTAGCGTTACTCGAACCTTACCGGTGCCCGCCACACACCGGCGCGGTTAACGGATTGTTAAAGCTGGCGCCCGATGGCCAGGAACTTGTCAGCACGCAAGGACCGGATCTCGTCGGGCGAAAGCCCGGCCAGATCCTGAAAAGCCGCTGCGATCGCATCGCCCGCAGCGTTCATGGCTGCCGCCGGATCGCGATGCGCTCCCCCCGACGGCTCCGGGATAATGCCATCGATGACCGAAAAGCGTAAGAGATCTTGTGCGGTGATCTTCATGCTGGTCGCGGCGTCCTGGGCGCGCGAGGAGTCGCGCCACAGGATCGAGGCCGCGCCCTCCGGCGAGATCACCGAATAGATTGCGTGCTCGAGCATGAGCACGCGGTTGGCCGTGGCAAGTGCAATGGCGCCGCCCGAGCCGCCCTCGCCGATGATGACGGAAACATTCGGCACGCCGAGCGCAAGGCAGGCCTCGGTCGAGCGGGCAATGGCCTCGGCCTGGCCGCGCTCCTCCGCGCCGATGCCTGGATAGGCGCCGGCCGTATCGACGAAGCTGATGACCGGGATGCCGAACCTGTCCGCCATGTCCATCAGCCGCACCGCCTTGCGGTAACCCTCGGGCTTGGCCATGCCGAAATTGTGGCGCAGGCGCGCCTCCGTGCTGGCACCCTTCTCCTGGCCGATGACGCAGACGCTCTCGCCGCGAAAACGGCCGAAGCCGCCGAGGATGGCCTCGTCCTCGCCGAACTTGCGATCGCCGGCGAGCGGCGTGAAATCCGCGATCAGCGCGGCGCAATAGTCGATGAAATGCGGGCGCTGCGGATGGCGCGCCACGAGCGTCTTCTGCCACGGCGTCAGATTGGCGTAGAGATCGGCGAGGGCCTTGTCCGCCTTGGCCTCGAGGCGAGCGATCTCGTCGCCGATGGCCACAGCGCTGCCGCCTTCGGCCATGGCACGCAGTTCCTCGACCTTGGCCTCAAGCTCGGCGACGGGCTTTTCGAAATCCAGATAGCTTCGCATGCGATATGGGGCGCCGGGGTTGTCCATCTTCGGGTGGCCCATCCACGGCGTCTGGCCGCGGAGGACCCCCGCAGGGTCGGCGCGGGCGGACCTTGGCGACTGGCTGGCGCCAAGTCAAGACGAAGTCGGTATGAAGCCGGCCCGGGCGGCGGGGAGCGACGCGTCCTCGAACATGGGTGTTTCAGGAAGGGCCCGGCTGCCGCCCGGCCGGCGGCGACATGTCGTCACCCGCCACGAAGCGCGGGGACAGAGCCCCCTGGGCCGGCACCAGCACGGGACGCAGCCGCGCCGCGCGCCGCATCGCCCGCACTGCGACGGGCCGATGCAGTTGCTTGACCGCCTCGATGACGTGCACGCCGGCGAAGGGAAGAGACAGGCCAGCCCCCGCCCTTTCCCAGGCCACGGCCGAGCGCAGGAAGAGCTGGCGCTGCAACGGCGGCACGTAGAGCGCCTCCAGCCAGTTCTCCGGCGAGAAGAGCGTGCGGCGCATGAGCCCGTTGAGCTGCGAGCGGCTATATGGCTGGCCCTGGCCGAAGGGCGTCGTGTCCATGCGCGCCCATAAGCCACGGCGGTTAGGCGCGACGAGAAGAACCCGGCCGCCCGGGCTCAGCACACGCCACACCTCGCTCATCAGTTCGTCCGGCGCCTCGCTCGTCTCCAGGGCGTGCACGACGAGCACCCGGTCGATGCAGGCATCCGGCAGGGGCAGCATGGTCGGCTCGACGAGAGCCGAGGCGGACGGCCCGGCGGATGGCCAGTTCACCACGCCCTGCGCCGCCGGCATGAAGGCGAGCGTGCGCTCGCTGCCGGCCTTGAGGACGGTGAGATAGGGCGTCGCATAGCCGATGCCGAGGAGCCGCTGGCCGGAAAGGTCCTTCCACAGCCCTTCGACCGCGCGCAGCACGAGGCGCCGGGCCACGACGCCGAGCGGGCTCGCGTAGAAATGCCTCAGATCGACCACATCGACCGCCAAGGGAGCTCCTCCTTCTCCTCTGATCATCGGGATGGGAACCGCCGGTTGCAAGATGACCGCGTCTCGCGAGAGAACCGATGCCGTGATTCGCCTCGCGGGACAGAGTCTGTAAGGTCGCCTGGAACGTGGGGTCGCCCCGCAGGCCGGAAGCCAAGGAGAACCATCGTGCCAGCCGACATCCATGTCTTTCCCTGCCGCAGCGACAATATCGGCGTCCTCGTGCGCGATGCGGCGAGCGGCGCCTGCGCCGCCATCGACGCCCCGGAGGAGGCCGCGGTGCGCCGAGCCCTCGCCGAAACCGGATGGCGTCTGACGCACATCCTCGTCACCCACAAGCATCCCGACCACGTCGAGGGCATTCCCGGCCTCAAGCGGGAGACGGGCGCCACTGTCATTGGGCCCGCGGCGGAAGCGGCCGCCATTCCCGACATCGACCGGCGGGTTGCGGAAGGCGACGTCGTCGAGGTCGGCGCTCTCCGGGGCGAGGTCATCGCCACGCCCGGTCATACCCTCGGCCATATCGCCTATTGGTTCGCACGCGAGCGGGCCCTCTTTGCCGGCGACACGCTGTTCGCGCTCGGCTGCGGGCGCCTGTTCGAGGGCACGCCGGCGGACATGTGGGCGACCCTCGAGAAGCTCGCCGCCCTGCCGGACGACACCCGCCTCTACTGCGGCCACGAATATACGCTCGCGAACGCGCACTTCGCGCTTGCCGCCGATCCGGACAATGCCGCGCTCGCCAAACGCGCCGCCGACATCGAGGCGAGACGGGCACGGGGCGAATTGACGGTCCCGTCCCTCCTCGGCGAGGAGAAGGCGACCAATCCCTTCCTGCGCGCGCGCGAGCAGGCCCTCGCCGCCGCCGTCAACCTCGCCGGCCGGCCGGCTGCGGAGGTCTTCGCCGCGCTCCGCGCCTGGAAGGACCGGTTCTGATGCTGCCGACGAACGGACGGGAAGCGCTTACGGCGGAGGCCATCGTCCGCCTGCTCGATCTTAAGCCCCACCCGGAGGGCGGCTGGTTCCGGGAGACCTATCGCGACCCGCAACCGGTGGAGGGCGGGCGCGCCGCTTCGACACTGATCTACTATCTGCTGGGCCCCGGCGGCACATCCCACTGGCACCGCGTCGACGCCGCCGAGGTCTGGCACTGGTATTGCGGCGCGCCGCTGGTGCTGACCGTGTCGCCCGATGGGCACGAGACGGAGGCCCACCGCCTCGGCGCGGATCTTGCGGCGGGCGAGCGGCCGCAATGCGTCGTGCCGGCGGGCTGGTGGCAGACGGCAACGAGCCTCGGCGCCTTCACTCTCGTCGGCTGCACGGTGGCGCCGGGCTTCACCTTCGACGGCTTCGAGATGGCACCGGCCGGCTGGCGGCCGGCCCCACGCTGAGGCGGCGAGGCCTCACCGCGTCAGCACGAGCGCCGGCAGCCAGGTCGTCAGCGGCGGCCAGAAGGTGGCAGCGAGGAGCACGGCGGCGAGCGGCAGCATCCACGGCACGATGGCCCGCGACATGGCCTCGAAGCGGATATTGGCAATCCGTGCCGTAACGAAGAGAACGACACCGACGGGGGGCGTGATCGTGCCGATCATCAAGTTGAGCACGAAAATAAGACCGAACTGCAAGGGATCGATGCCGAACTGCCCTGCAATCGGCACCAGGATAGGGATGAGGATGAGCATCGCCGCCAGCGCCTCCATCACGCAGCCGACAAGGAGCAGCAGCAGGTTGACGACGAAAAGGAAGACGAGTGGGTCGCCCACGGCCTCGATGATCAGCGGCCCGAGCGTCTGCGGGATGCGCGAGATCGACAGGCACCAGGCGAGCGCCGCTGCCGTCATGACGAGCGCCAGCACGATCCCGGTCGTCTCAACCGTGTCGACGATGATACGTGGCAATTGTCGCAGGTCGAAGTCGCGGTAGACAACGAGCCCGAGAAAGAGTGCATAGACGGAGGCGACGGCCGCCGCCTCGGTCGGTGTCATGATGCCGCTCATCATGCCGCCAAAGAGAATGACTGGCGTCATCAGCGCCCAGTGCGCCCGCCGATAGGCGACGGCAAGGGCCTTCACCCCCTCGAAGGGATGGCGCGGCATGGCGCGCCGCGTGGCCACCACCGTAACCATGGCGGAGAGCGCGAGCGCCATCAGCAGGCCTGGAATGACCCCCGCGAGGAACAGCCCGCCGATGGAGACGTCGGCACTGACACCGTAGATGACCATCGGCAGAGACGGCGGAATGATCGGCCCGATGGTCGCCGAGGCGGCCGTGATGGCCGCGGCGGTCTCCGGATCGTAGCCCTCCTGGCGCATCGCCTTGATCTCGAGCGAGCCCACGCCGCCCGCATCCGCCACGGCGGAGCCGGACATGCCGGCGAAGATCACGCTCGCGAGGATATTGGCGTGGCACAGGCCGCCGCGCAGCCAGCCCACGCAGGCGCGGGCGAACGTGAAAATCCGGTCGGTGATGCCCGCCGAGTTCATGATGTTGCCCATCAGGATGAACAGCGGCGCGGCGAGAATGGGGAAGGAATTGGCCGCCTGGGCGATCTTCTGCGGCACAATGTCGACCGGCATGCCGTTGATGACGACGAAGGCGAAGGCTGCGAGCCCCATGGAGGCGAACAGCGGCAGGCCAAGCAGCAGCGCGGCGAACCAGACGATGAGGATCTCGGCCATCGCGGCGGTCATGGCGCGGCCCCCGCCTCGAAATCCCGCCGGCGGGCCCCGGCGAGCACTTCTGCGATCTCGATCAGCGCCTGTGCCGTAATGGCGACACCGGCAACGGGCATCGGCACGTAGACGAGCGCGGCCGAGAGCGGCAAGCTGACCCACTCCACGTCGAAGTTGCGCTCGACCAGCCCGAAGCTGCGCGACAGGAGCACCACGCCGAGCACAGCGACCGCGAGCTGGATCAGCACCTCGGCCGCCCGGCGCAGGGGCGTCGGCAGCTTGTCGATGACCACCATGATGCGGATATGGCTGCGCCGCCGCGCGGCCAGGATCCAGCCGACGAAGGCGGTCCAGACCATCAGATATTGCGCCATCTCGTCGGACCAGGCGAGCGGCTGGTTCACCAGCCTGAACACCACACCGAGGAAGACGCAGGCGAGGAGGGCAAGGAGAAGCAGGACCGCAGCAGCGGCAACCGCCCGGTCAGCGAAAAGCCCGGCAAGGCGCAGCATGGCAGCTCCGAAGTCGGGTCGGGGTCCCCCGCCGGAGACCCCGCTAAGGGAGAGGATTGGCGAAACGTCAGAGCGCAGCGAGCGCGTCCCAGGTTCCCTTGCCCCATTTCTCCTCGAACTTCGGCGGCAGTTGCTCCAGCACAGGCTTGCGGAAGCTCTCCACGTCGGGCTCGATGATGGTCATGCCCGCTGTCTTCAGCGTGCCGATGAGCTCGCCCTCCTGACGCGAAAGCTCGGCATCCTGCCACTGGGCCCCGTTGGCGATGGCCGCGTCGAGAATCGCGCGGTCCTCGGCCGAAAGCCCCTTCAGGGCCGCCTCGTTGGCGATGACGAGCCGCGGCGTGATGATGTGGCCGGTCAGGACGAGATATTTCTGCACCTCGGCGAGCTTGGCGCTGTGAATCGTCGGCAGCGGGTTCTCCTGCCCGTCGACCGCCCCCTGGCTCAGGGCGAGGTAGAGTTCGTTGAAGTTGATCGGCGTCGCGCGCGCCCCCCAGGCCTCGGCCATGGCGCGGAAGGTATCGACCGGCGGCACGCGCAGCTTGAAGCCGGCCATGTCGGCCGCCGAGCGCACCTCCTTGTTGCCCGTCGTCAGATGGCGCTTGCCGTAATAGGTGATGGCGAGCATGCGCAGGCCGCGCCGGCGGACGAGCTCCTCGTTCATCTTGGCGAAGATGGGCGAGGAGCCGGCCTTCGTCATGTGGGCGGCATCGCGCCACAGGTAGGGCGCCTCGATCACGGAGAGCTGCGGCAGCAGCGCGCCGAGAGCCGCGGCGCCGTCCGTCGTGAAGGCGAGGGCGCCGGAGACGACCGCATCCATCATGTCCTTGCCCGATCCGAGCTGGCCGTTGGGGAAGCTCTGGATGTCGATGCGCCCGCCGGATTTCTCCTTCACCTCGGCCGCGATGCGGTCGATCATCTGCACCTGCGGGTGTGACTGGGGCAGCATCTCGCCCCAGCGGATCACCGTGGCCTGGGCCTTGGCGATGGCCGGCATGAATACGCCGGCCCCGAGCGCCGCACTGCCCGCGAGAAACGTCCGTCTGCTGACACCGTGCATCGTTTGTCCTCCCATTGGATCAGGGCGCGGCTTTGCCGTCGTTCTTGACCAGGCCGATGGCGGCCGGGCGATCCGTGCCCCATAGCGGCGACAGGCCGCTGCGGGATGATCTCAGGCGCCAGCCGGCTCGCCGGTGATGGCCTCGAAGGTGGCAACGAGCTTCTCCCGATCCGCCGCGGCAAGCGGCATGAGCGGCGGGCGCACATGACAATAACCCTTGTCGCCCCGCCGGTGGGCGACAAGGGCCTTCACCGCCGGCAGCACCGGCAGGCTCACGATGGCTTCGACGAGCGCATTGACGCGGCGGTCGTCGCGGCCTTCGTGGACGAGGGGCCGCAGCAGCGCCGGGGTGATGTTGGCGAGGCCGCAGATACTGCCCTCGGCGCCATGGCGCACCGCGCGCGCCAGCAGCCGCTCGTCGCCGACGAGAATGGCGATGTCGCCGTGATCGGCGAGAAAGCGTTCGGTCGTCGCCCAGTCGCCAGAGGAATCCTTGATGCCGGCGATGACGCCGCTGAAGGCATCGCGCAGGCGCCGCACCAGGCTGCTCGACAGGGGCACTGCCGTCTGCCCGGGGATATGATAGAGAATGACCCCACGCGCCTCGCTGCCGAGGCGCGCGAGAAAATCGTGGAACCAGCCGTAGAGCCCCTCGTCGTCGACCCCCTTGAGATAGAAGGGCGGCGCCACCAGCAGGCCCTTCACACCGGCCGACAGGGCAAGCTCCGCCTGTTCGGCGGCCTCGGCCACGGTCGTCGCCGACACGCCCGCGTAGACCTTATCGAGCGAAATGCCGGCACCCGCCACGGCGCCGAGCATGGTGGCGCGCTCTCGCAGCGGGATGGAGAAGCCTTCGCCGGTCGTACCGAACAGCGTGATGCTGTCGCAGCCCTCCGCGAGGACGGCACGGGCCTGGCCGACGAGTCGCGCGAGATCGGGCCTGCCCCGCTCGTCGAACGGCGAAACCAGGGCTGCGGACAGGCCGAAACGTCGCGCCTCGCTCACGTGGATCTCCCAAGGATCGTCCCGGCGATCGTCAGGGACAGCTTTTGTGTTCTTCCTGACATGTTAGCGCGTTCGCGAAACAGCGCAAGCGCCGCGCCAAGCGCGCCCGCCACCCCTGCAGACCTCAGGCGGCTCACCGCATCGAAATATTGAAGAAGGAGGCGCCGGGGATCGGCGAGAAAACTAGCGCTCGATGGACAGGAGGGAGCGCCGCACGGCAGCGAGATCAGCCGCGATGCCGTTCAGCCGTTCGGCGAAAATGGCGCGCAAATGGACGGCCACGTCAGGGAACTCGACCAGCACGCGCCGCAGGACGCTGCGCGGCAGTTTCGTCACGGAGGACGGTTCGCGAGCGATGGCCGTCGCCGGCCGCTTTGTTTCGGCAAAGAGTGCGAGTTCGCCGATGAGCACGCCCGGCCCGACCACGTGATCCGTTGGCGAGCCGTCGTCGCGCGCATCGAGCGCGATCGCGCCCGATCGCACCAGATAACCGCCATCAGCGGGCTCGCCGCGGCGGAAGAGGACGTCACCGGCCCTCAGGATCCGCGATTCGGCCGCAAAGGCGATGAGCCGCAGCGCCTCGCGCTCGACCCCGGCGAAGGTCGGCACCGCCTCGAGCGCCGCGATGTCCTCATTCAGTCCCATGTCTGGCCGCCTGTCCGCGCTCCGATCATCACGGTATCAGTTTGTAGCCGCCCTGCTCGGTCACGAGAATGCGCGCGTTGGACGGATCCTGCTCGATCTTCTGCCTGAGGCGGTAGATATGCGTCTCGAGCGTGTGGGTCGTGACATTGGCGTTGTAGCCCCAGACCTCGGCCAGCAGCACCTCGCGCGTTACCACCTTCTGCCCGGCACGATAGAGGAAGCGCAGGATCGCCGTCTCCTTCTCCGTGAGCTTGAGCTTCGAGCCACGCTCGCTGACCAGGAGCTTGGCGCTCGGGCGGAACGTATAGGGCCCGATGGAGAAGACCGCATCCTCGCTCGCCTCGTACTGGCGAAGCTGGGCGCGGATGCGTGCCAGCAGCACTGCGAAGCGGAACGGCTTGGCGACATAATCATTGGCGCCGGCATCGAGACCGAGCACCGTGTCGCTGTCGGTCGCATGGCCGGTCAGCATGATCACCGGACTGCGGAAGCCACCCTCGCGCATGCGCTTGACGGCGTCGCGCCCGTCCATGTCGGGCAGGCCGACGTCCATGATGACGAGATCGATGTTGTTCTCCTTCACCACATCGAGTGCCTCGGCGCCGGATGCGGCGGTGGAGAGTGTGAACTCGTCGGTCAGCGCGAGCTGCTCGCTCAGCGTCTCGCGCAGGTCTTCCTCGTCGTCCACGATGAGCAGATGGCGGGCGTGAGGCATGGTCCTTCCATTGTTGGGCAGGAGATGCCGGCGCTGGCGCTGGCCGGTGAGCCCGGCGGTGCAGGGACGCGTCCGGGCGAGGAAGTCCTAGACTAAGCGATCCGCGCCGGGCAACAAGTAGGCGAGGTTGATGCACCGGCTTGTGATGAAACGAACCTTCCTTCGCACCGTCAGGGTCCTTCCACGTCCGCTCGCTGCCTCGCGCGGGCTTGTTGTCGCAGGACATGTCGTGCTGCCTTGCGCGCTCGGCAAGGGCGGCGTTGCGCGCTTGAAGCGCGAAGGCGACGGCGCGACCCCGCTCGGCCGCTTTGCCCTCGGCGCTCTCTATCTTCGGACCGACAAGGGCGCCCGCCCGCGCTCCGGCCTCCCCGCGCGCAGGACGCGCCCGGACGACGGCTGGTGCGACGCGCCCGGCGATCGGCGCTACAACCGCCCGGTGCGCCTTCCCTATCCGGCGAGCCACGAGCGCATGTGGCGCGAGGACGACGTTTATGACCGCGTGCTCGACATCCGCTACAACCGCGGCCCCATCCGCCCCGGCCGCGGCAGCGCCATCTTCATGCATCTTGCCCGGCCCGGCTTTGCGCCGACGGCGGGCTGCGTCGCCCTGCGGCGGGCCGACCTCGACCGGCTCCTGCCGCGCCTAGGCCCCAGGACCCTTCTTGTGATCGGCAACGATCCACGCCGGTCATGCCCTCCCCGAAAGCAGAAACGATGAGCCGCTCCGCCTTTCTCTTCGACCTCGACGGCACCTTGACCGAAACCGACCACCTGCATTTCGAGGCCTTCAACGCCATGCTCGCTGGCTTTGGCCGCAGCATCACGCCGGAGGCCTATGCGCGGGAGGTGCAGGGCCGCGCCAATGCCGCGATCATGCGCGACATGTTCCCGGACCTGCCCGAGAGCGAGCACATCCGCCTCGCCGACGCCAAGGAAGCCGCCTTCCGCACCATGGCCGAGAGCCAGTTGCAGCCCGCGCGCGGCCTTCTCGACTTCCTGGCGCTGGCGGAGAGGCGATCGATCGGCTGCGCCGTCGTCACCAATGCGCCGCGCGCCAATGCGGAGATGATGCTCGGCGCCATCGGCCTCGGGCGTCGCTTCGAAGCGATCGTCATCGGCGACGAACTGCCGCGGCCCAAGCCCGATCCCCTGCCCTACCGCATGGGGCTCGACCTCCTGCGCGCCGACGCCACGCGCTCCCTCGCCTTCGAGGATTCGGCCTCCGGCGTGCAATCCGCCCACGCGGCCGGGCTTTTCGTGGTCGGTCTGATGACGACCCTCTGCGCCGAGGCGCTCGAGGCCGCCGGCGCGAGCCTCGCCATCGCCGACTTTACCGACCCGCGGCTGATGGAGGTTCTGGACGCGCGGCTCGGCGGCAGCCCCTGAGGATAAGCGAAAACGCCCCTGATCCTCGCTGGTAGAGCCGTGAAGACCGATTCACACGGCCCGAACTGCGGGCGGTGAAGCGCAACGCCTCCTGCCGTCATGCCCGCGCCCGTCGCGGGCATCCACGCCGCTTCGATCGCATGAGGCGGCAAGGCATGGATGGCTGGGACAAACCCCGGCCAGGACGACTGAGAGGCATCCAGGAGCCGTTCCCAGGCCTCCCGCAAGAGCTAATGACGCGCCCCGAAAATGGCGCTGCCGACGCGCACGTGGGTCGCGCCCAACATAACCGCCTGTTCGAAATCGGCGCTCATGCCCATCGACAGGCCCGAGAGCCCGTTGCGCGCGGCCATTTTCGCGAGCAGGGCGAAATGCGGCGAGGGTGGCTCGTGCGCCGGCGGGATGCACATCAGCCCGACCACGGGCAGGTTCCAGACGTCACGGCACCGCGCGATGAAGGCCTCGGCCTCGCCGGGCGCGACGCCAGACTTCTGTGCCTCCTCGCCGGTGTTGACCTGCACAAAGAGCCGCGGTCGCCGACCCGTCTTGTCCATCTCCCGCTTCAGCGCCTCGGCGAGCGAGGGCCGGTCGAGGGAATGGATCACGTCGAAGAGCATGACGGCGTCGTGCGCCTTGTTCGACTGCAGCGGTCCGATGAGGTGCAACTCGACATCCCGATAGAGCTCCTTGAGCGCGGGCCATTTCGTCTTCGCCTCCTGCACGCGGTTCTCGCCGAAGACGCGATGGCCGGCTGCGAGCACCGGCTCGATGGCCTCCGCCGTGAAGGTCTTCGACACCGCGATCAGCGTCACGGAGGCGGGATCGCGCCCTTCTTCGCGCGCCGTGCGCGCGATCGATTCCGTGACGGCCCTCAGTCGCTCGGCGGCCAGCTGCGCCTTGTCGTCCACGATCCTCACCCTCCTCGTGACCCCTTCCGCCGTTGCGGGCGTGTCACGACACCGCGAAAGCGGCGCCGGGCGTTGACCGCAAACGGCATTCGTGTCCTAGTCCGCCCGGCAGCAACGA
The DNA here is from genome assembly GCF_001887265.1 of Chelatococcus daeguensis. Classification (NCBI taxonomy): domain Bacteria; kingdom Pseudomonadati; phylum Pseudomonadota; class Alphaproteobacteria; order Hyphomicrobiales; family Chelatococcaceae; genus Chelatococcus; species Chelatococcus daeguensis. The sequence goes on from NZ_CP018095.1 coordinate 171,234, forward strand.
TGCAATGGGTGCCCGCGCCGGCGGTGCGGCGTGCCGCGTTGTAGAGCCGCCTCACCGGCCCGCCGCGTCACCTGCGGCCGGGCCATTTCGCGAGCATTCCGACTTGACCGAGACCATGACGGTGGAACGATACAACCCCAAGGAGGCCGAACCCAAGTGGCAGGCCATCTGGGAAGAGCGCGGCATCTTCCGTACGCGCAACGACGACCCGCGCGATACGTACTATGTCCTCGAGATGTTCCCCTATCCGTCGGGGCGCATCCACATGGGCCACGTGCGCAACTACACGATGGGTGATGTCGTCGCCCGCTTCATGCGCGCCAAGGGCTACAATGTTCTTCACCCCATGGGATGGGACGCCTTCGGCATGCCGGCCGAGAATGCCGCCATGGCGAACAAGGTCCATCCCAAGGAATGGACCTATGCCAACATCGCCGCCATGCGCGGCCAGCTGAAGTCCATGGGCCTGTCGCTCGACTGGAGCCGGGAGATCGCCACGTGTGATCCCTCCTACTATCGGCACCAACAGAAGATGTTCCTCGATTTCCTCGCGGCTGGTCTCGTCGACCGCAAGACGGCCAAGGTCAACTGGGATCCCGTCGACCAGACCGTACTCGCCAACGAGCAGGTGATCGATGGCCGCGGCTGGCGCTCGGGCGCGCTCGTCGAGCAGCGCGAGTTGACCCAGTGGTTCTTCAGGATCACCGCCTTCGCGGATGACCTCCTCGCCTCCCTCGACCGGCTGGATCGCTGGCCGGAAAAGGTGCGGCTGATGCAGAAGAACTGGATCGGCCGCTCCGAGGGCCTGCTCGTGCGCTTCGCGCTCGATGCGGCGACGACGCCGAACGGCGAGAGCGAGCTCGAGATCTACACCACCCGGCCGGACACGCTGTTCGGCGCACGCTTCATGGCGGTAGCGCCCGACCATCCGCTCGCCACCGCTGCAGCAAAGATCAATCCGCAGCTCGCCACCTTCATCGAGGAGTGCAAGCGCACCGGTACGGCCGCGGAACTGATCGAGAAAGCCGAAAAGAAGGGCTTCGATACCGGTATCCGCGCCGTCCATCCCTTCGATCCGGACTGGAAACTGCCGGTCTATGTCGCCAATTTCATCCTGATGGACTACGGCACCGGCGCCATCTTCGGCTGCCCGGCACACGACCAGCGCGACCTCGACTTCGTCAATGCCTACGGCCTCGGCGTCACCCCCGTCGTCTGCCCGCCGGACGCGGATCCCGCCGCCTTCACCGTCACCGACACCGCCTATGACGGCGAGGGAACGCTGATCAACTCGCGCTTCCTCGATGGCATGACCATCGCCGCGGCGAAGGAAGAGGTCGCCCGCCGGCTCGAGACCGAGATGCGCGACGGCCGGCCGGTCGGCGAGCGGCGCATCAACTTCCGCCTGCGCGACTGGGGCATCTCGCGCCAACGCTACTGGGGCTGCCCGATCCCGATCATCCACTGCGACGACTGCGGCGCGGTGCCGGTGCCGGACGACCAGCTGCCGGTGGTGCTGCCGGAGGACATCGACTTCGACAAGCCCGGCAACCCGCTCGACCGGCATCCGACCTGGAAGCACGTCGCCTGCCCGCGCTGCGCCAAGCCCGCCCGTCGCGAGACGGACACAATGGACACTTTCGTCGATTCGTCCTGGTACTACGCGCGCTTCACCGATCCGCACCTCACGAGCCAGCCGACGAACCGCGAGGTCGTCGACCGCTGGCTGCCGGTGGACCAGTATATCGGTGGCATCGAGCACGCCATCCTGCACCTCCTCTACTCCCGCTTCTTCACACGGGCCATGAAGGCGACCGGCCACGTAGGGCTCGACGAGCCCTTCGCCGGCCTCTTCACCCAGGGCATGGTGGTCCACGAGACCTACCGCGACGCGAGTGGTGCCTGGGTACAGCCGGCCGAGGTGCGCATCGAGAGCGACGGCGGCGCCCGCAAGGCCTTCCACGTCAGCACCGGTGAGCCGATCAGCATCGGCAGCATCGAGAAGATGTCGAAGTCCAAGAAGAACACCATCGATCCAGACGAGATCATCGGCACCTATGGTGCCGACACGGCCCGCTGGTTCATGCTTTCCGATTCGCCGCCCGAGCGCGACGTGATCTGGACGGAGGAGGGCGTGCAGGGCGCCCACCGCTTCGTGCAGCGCCTGTGGCGCCTGATCGGCGAGGTGGTGGCTGTCACCGATGCGACCGACGGGTCGGCCGAGACGACGCTGGACGAGGCCTCCCTCATCCTGCGCAAGGCGGCCCACCGGGCCCTGGCGACCGTCGAGGACGACGTCCTCAAGCTGCGCTTCAACCGCTGTGTCGCCCAGGTCTACGAATTGTCGAACGCGCTGCAGGCCGCCCTGAACGGCATTCGCGACGGCGAGCCGCCAGCCGCGGACATGCGTTTTGCGCTGCGCGAGGCAGCCTCGATCCTCGTGCAGCTCGTGGCGCCGATGATGCCGCATCTGGCGGAGGAGTGCTGGAAGGTGCTCGGCTTCGAGACGCTCGTCGCCGAGACGCATTGGCCCAAGGCGGACAAGGCTCTCCTCGTCGAGGACGTCATCACCCTGCCCGTGCAGGTCAACGGCAAGAAGCGCGCCGACGTAACGGTACCGCGCGATGCCGACAACGCGACCGTCGAGGCCGCGGCGCTCGCGCTCGAAGCCGTCCAGCGCGCCACCGAGGGCCGGCCCGTCCGCAAAATCATCGTCGTCCCGCAGAGGATCGTCAATGTCGTCGCCTGATCGTCTCGCCCGCCGCGCCGGCGCCGGGCTGCGCGTTGCCGCCATTGTCACGCTGGCCCTCGGGCTTGCCGGCTGCCTTCGCCCGCTCTATGCCGAGCGGGCGGACGGCACATCCGTGCAGGATTCCCTGCGTACCATCGAGGTCGCATCGATCCCCGATATCCCCGGCCAGGAGCGCCTCGCCCACTACCTGCGCAACGAGCTCGTCTACGAACTCACCGGCGGCAACGGCGCCCTCGAGCCGCGCTACCGGCTCCAGATCTCGCCGGCGGGCATCCAAGTGCGTACGGCGATCGTCGACACGGTGAGCGGTAACGCGCAGTCGGCGAACCTGCAGGCGACTGCGAATTTCGTCCTCACGCGCATCGGCGAGGAGAAACCCGTGATGACTGGCAAGGCCACCGCCTCGGCGAGCTACGACCGCAATCCGCAGCGCTTCGCCTCGGTACGCGCGGCGCGCGATGCGGAGATCCGCGTCGCCAAGGAGCTCGCCGACCAGATCAGCACGCGCATCGCCGCAACGCTCGCGACGCGCGGCTGAGACGCGGGCCGACGGGACATGGTGGCGATCAAGGCGGGCGATGTCGACAGAGCCATCAGACACCCGTCGCCGCAGACGGCCGTCTTCCTCGTCTATGGTCCGGATAGTGGCCTCGTGGGCGAACGCGTGCGCCGGCTCGTGGCCGGAACCATCGACGATCCGGACGATCCTTTCCAGCTGGTGCGCCTCGACGGCGATGAGATCGCGTCCGATCCTTTGCGCCTCGCCGACGAGGCCAATACGGTGCCGCTCTTCGGAGGCCGCCGCGCCATCTGGCTGCGCGCCGGGAGCCGTAATCTCGCTCCCGCCCTGACGCCGGTGCTGAACACGCCGCCGCAGGATGCCGTGGTCATCGTGGAGGCGGGCGATCTTTCCCGCACGGCCCCTCTGCGCCAGCTCTGCGAGAAGGCGGCCGCAGCAGCCGCCATGCCCTGCTATGCGGATGGCGTCCGCGACCTCGGGGCACTGATCGACGACATGAGCCGCAAGGTCGGCCTGCGTGTCGAGCCCGATGCCCGCGAACTGCTGCTCGCCTCGCTCGGCGCCGACCGAGTGGCAAGCCGGTCCGAGCTCGACAAGCTCTTCACCTATGTCCACGGCCGCGACGTCGTCACCATGGAGGATGTGGCCGCCGTCGTGGGGGACGTCTCGGCCATCGCCTTCGACGCAGCCATCGACGCCGCCTTCCTCGGCGATTTCACCACGCTCGACCGCAGCTTCACACGACTGCAGGCCGAGGGCACGGATGCCGACGTGCTGCTGGGCTTTGCCCTCCGACATACACTCGCGCTCATGGCTGCGCGGCAGGCCGTCGATACCGGGTCTTCACACGCCGTTGCCATCGGCAGCTTCCGCGGCCTGCATTTCAAGCGCAAGGCGGCGATTGAGCGCCAGTTGCGCCTGTGGGCGACCGCTGGCCTCAACCGGGCCGCAGTCGAACTCGGTCAGGCCATCGGCATGACCCGGCGCCAGCCGCAACTTGCTGCCCAGCATGCGCTCAAGACGCTGTGGGCACTTGCCGGTATGGCCCGACGCGCTGCGCGATAGGGTCGGTCAGCCCCGCAACCGGCGGCAAAGCGCGTCCAGCTGCTCTAGCGTCTTGTAGCGGATGCGCACCTCGCCACCCTGCGCCTTGTGCTCTACACTGACGGCGAGACCGAGAACGTCCTCCAGCGCCTGCTCGAGCGCCCGTGTATCTGGATCCTTCTCCTTGCGCGGCCGCGCCTCGCGTCCCTGTTCGTCGCCTCCGCCGCGCGCTTCTTCTTGCGCAATGCGCTCGACATCGCGGACATTGAGACCCTGGGCAACGATCCGCTCGGCGATCGTCTCCGGATCGCTGACCGACAGCAGTGCCCGCGCGTGGCCGGCCGAGAGCAGGCCGTCGTTGAGCTTGCTCTTGATGCTGTCGGGCAGGCGCAGAAGCCGCAAGGTGTTAGCGACATGGCTGCGGCTCTTGCCAATGACCTGAGCAAGCTCGTTCTGTGAATACTGGAACTCCGCCATCAACTGCTCGTAACCGATCGCCTCCTCGATCGGATTGAGATCGGCGCGCTGCACGTTCTCGATGATGGCAATTTCGAGAGCCAGACGGTCGTCGGCCTCGATGACGATGACGGGCACCTCGTGCAGGCCGGCTCGCTGCGCACCACGCCAGCGCCGCTCCCCCGCAACGATCTCGAAGACGTCGACGAGATTGGGAACGGCCCGAACGACGATCGGCTGGATCAGACCGCGCTCGCGAATCGAACTCGCCAGCTCGTCCAGCGCTTCGTCGTCGAAGACCTTTCGGGGGTTGCGGGGGTTGGGCCGCAGGAACTCGATGGGAACAGCGCGCTGCCCGCGGGGACCACGCCCGGCGTCGCCAAAATCTTCGCCGACCTCTCCTATGAGCGCAGCAAGCCCGCGACCAAGGCGGGAACGGGCAGGATCATCGACCATCTTTCAACTCCACCATCGCTTGTGCCGCCTCCAGACCCTGACCGAAACGCAACCGACACGGTACCGAAACGACACGCGATCCCTGCGCCGCTCGCTTCGTTGCGATCTAGGCGGCGCGCAGGGTTTTCTCGCGCTGAATGATCTCCGAGGCGAGCTTCAGATAAGCCTGCGCTCCCGCGCATTTGAGGTCGTAAAGGAGCACCGGCTTGCCATGCGACGGCGCCTCGGAGACGCGGACGTTGCGGGGAATAATGGTTTCGTAGACCTTCGATCCCATGAACTGGCGCACATCCGCAACCACCTGCCCGGAAAGATTGTTGCGCGGATCGAACATGGTTAGCACCACGCCGTGGATCGTCAGGCGGGGATTGAGCGCGGAGCGCACCTGCTCCACCGTTCGGAGCAGTTGGCTCAAACCCTCGAGGGCAAAGAACTCGCACTGCAGCGGCACCAGCACCGCATCTGCCGCCGTCAGGGCATTGATAGTCAGCAGGTTCAGCGAAGGCGGGCAGTCGATCAATACATAGCTATAGGCGGGCCGGCCATCCTCGTCCGGCGGCAAGGCCTTGATGGCGGCCGACAAGCGCTGCGCTCGGTCGCGATGCGCCGCGATCTCGAGCTCGACGCCGAGCAGATCGAGCGTGCTAGGAGCAACGGCCAGACCCGGAACCGCTGTTTGAAGTGCTGCCGCTTGCAACGTTGCCGTTGCCGTCATGACATCATAGGTCGAGACGCGACGGCTCTTACGATCGATACCGAGACCGGTCGAGGCGTTGCCCTGCGGGTCGAGATCGATGATCAGAACACGCTCGCCGATCGCCGCCAGGGCGGTGCCGAGATTGATGGCTGTCGTCGTCTTGCCGACGCCGCCCTTCTGGTTGGCGAGGGCCAGCACCCGCGGCAGGCTGCAGCAGGACGGCACATGAAGGGGCGAGCTGATATCAGCCATGATCCGAACCATGCTCCCGCAGCTGACGGACGATGCAGATGCGTCCCTGAGGATCGGTGACGCTCGGAACAATGTGGTAGTCGATATTCCAAGATTTAGCGGCGACCGTCAATTCGGCCTCTAAATCTTGTCCCTTGGGAAAGATACCGATCGCGCCGGTTCTCAACAGATCTTTGCCGAGAGCGAGGAGCTCCGTGAGCGGCGCGAGGGCTCGCGCAGTGATCACGTCCGCCTCGCCGAGACGGGGCAGGATGTCCTCGATTCGACCGGCATGGATCTGAGCATGTGCTCCTGTTTCACGTGAAACAGCTCGCAGGAACGCGCATTTGCGGCTATTGCTCTCGATCAGATGGATCTCGCAATCGGGGCGGCCCCGCAGCAGGATCGCAAGAACCAGACCGGGGAACCCGGCACCAGTGCCAATGTCGATCCATTTTCGCGCCGTCGGCGCCAATGGGAGCAACTGTGCGGAATCGGCGACGTGGCGCGTCCAGACATGATCGAGGGTCCGCGGTCCCACGAGGTTCTTTATATCCTGCCAGCGGCACAGAAGATCGACATAGATGTCGAAGGCCGGCAACGCGGTGTCCGGAATCAAACCCAGTGCTAGGGCCGCAGCGCGATCATCGCGCAGCGCGATTCTGCTTTGCATGATCGATCCGGATCCGAATCATTCTACCGCAACAGCACGGCGCGACCGGGCGACTTCGGCGGCGAGAATCGTCAACGCCGCCGGCGTCATCCCCTCGATGCGCCCAGCTTGGCCGAGCGTCCGTGGCCTCACCGTCATCAGCTTTTGGCGAAGCTCCCCCGAGAGTCCCGCGAGCAGGTTGAAATCCAGTCCGTCCGGCAGGGTCGCGGATTCATCGCGCCGATACGATGCAATGTCCGACGCCTGTCGGTCGAGATAGACGGAGTAGATCGCATCTGTGTTTACTCGGTCCCTGGTCTGGCGATCAAATGCCGCCACTTCAGGCCAGATCGCCGCAAGCCGATCAAAGGTAACATCGGGATGGGCGAGCAGCTGGAAGGCCGTGCGGCGTCGCCCGTCGCGATTGACCGAGAGTCCATGCGCGGCCGCCTCGTTGGGTGTAAGCGCCAGTCGATCGAGCAGGGCCCGTGCCTCTTCGAGTCGTTCGCGCTTGGCCCGATAGGCCGCAGCGCGTCGTCCACCAACGCAGCCCATGGCAATGCCGCGTTCCGTCAGCCGCTCGTCGGCGTTGTCCACCCGCAGCGACAGCCGATATTCGGCACGAGACGTGAACATGCGATAGGGCTCCGTCACCCCGCGGGTAACGAGGTCGTCGACGAGAACGCCCATGTAGCTCTCGGCCCGGTCAAAGACCACGCCTTCCTGCCCGCCGGCATGGCGCGCGGCATTAAGGCCGGCGAGCAGACCTTGTGCCGCAGCCTCCTCATAGCCGGTCGTACCGTTGATCTGGCCTGCGAGAAACAGACCCCGCACCGCCTTCGTCTCAAGTGTCGGACAAAGCGCACGCGGATCGACGAAATCATACTCGATGGCATAGCCGGGCCGGAGGATCTCCGCCCGCTCAAGCCCCGGTATGGTCGCGATCATGGCCCGCTGCACATCTTCCGGCAGCGACGTGGAGATACCGTTGGGATAGATCGTGTGATCCTCGAGCCCCTCGGGTTCGAGAAAGATCTGATGACCCTCCCGGTCTCCGAAGCGGACAACCTTGTCCTCGATGGATGGGCAATAGCGCGGACCTCGACTTTCGATCTCGCCCGAGTACATGGGTGCGCGATGCAGATTGGCCCGAATGATCGCGTGGGTTCTCGCCGTTGTGCGGGTGATCCCGCATTCGATCTGGGGATTGGTGATCCGCTCCGTGAGGGCTGAGAAGGGCTCCGGTTCGGAATCCGCCGCCTGTCGGTCGAGACCCGCCCAATCGATGGTGCGTCCATCCAGGCGGGCCGGTGTTCCTGTCTTCAATCGTCCCAGGGGAAAGCCGAAGCGCGCCAAGGCCTTCGACAGTCCATGTGACGGCGCCTCGCCCAGGCGGCCCGCCGGGATCTTCACCTCGCCGATATGGATGAGGCCTCGCAGGAAGGTCCCTGTCGTCAGGACCACGGCACCTGTCCGCAGAATCGCGCTAGACGCAAGAACGACCGCTTTGACCCGGTTACCATCGAACAGCAGATCGTCCGCCTCTGCCTCGACGACGGCAAGGTTTGCGGTCGCACGAATCTCGGCTTGCATGGTCAGAGCATAGAGCTTGCGATCTGCCTGGGTGCGCGGACCGCGAACGGCCGGGCCTTTGCGGCGATTGAGAACGCGGAACTGGATGCCTCCGGCATCCGCCACTCGTCCCATCAGACCGTCGAGAGCATCCACTTCGCGCACCAGATGACCCTTGCCCAGACCGCCGATCGCCGGATTGCACGACATGGCGCCGACAGTGTCGAAGCGATGGGTCACAAGGGCCGTTGACGCCCCCATGCGAGCCGCGGCTGCAGCCGCCTCGACGCCGGCATGCCCGCCTCCGATCACGATGACGTCGAAAGAACGGTCCATACGAATTCCTCGGTCCAATCAATCCTGTTTCACGTGAAACACAGGCTCATTTTCCGATACAGAAGCCAGCGAAAAGACGGTCGAGAACATCCTCGACATCGACCCTGCCGGTGACACGCCCGAGATAGCGCATCGCCAGGCGAATGTCTTCTGCAAAGAGCTCGCCGGGATGGCCGGGGCCGGCGGAGATCGCCCGCTCCAGCGTCGTAAGCGCACCTGCAAAGGCCTCCCGATGCCTCGCACGGGTCACCAGACCACCGTCCGCGACGACATTCTTGGCCATGGTTTCAAGGCGCGCAACGAGCGCCTCGACACCTTCGCCGGTCGCGGCCGAAAGCTCAAGCTCATCGAGCGACGCGTCACTGCCAACGCCCCGGCCCGTAGCCAGATCGATCTTGGTCCGGATCGGAATGATCACGGCACCAGGAGCATCCTGAAGATGTTCCGTCTGCGAATCGAATGCGCGGAGCGACAGGATGACGTCGGCGTTTCGCGCCCGGTCGCGGGCACGCCGCACGCCCTCCTGCTCGATCGGATCGCGGCTCTCACGCAGGCCGGCGGTGTCGACCAAGGTGACCGGTATGCCGGCGAGGTCCCAGTGCACCTCGATACTGTCTCTGGTTGTACCTGGTATGTCCGAGACGATGGCGACGTCGCGCTGCGCCAGCGCGTTCAGGAGCGTCGACTTGCCGGCATTCGGCGGACCCGCGATGACCACGGTCAGGCCGCTCCGGATCCGCTCGCCACTGCGGGCACGCGCAATCTCCCGCCGCAGCTCATCCGCCACCGAAACGAGCAATGCCATGGCACGCTCGCGCAAGCCGTCCGGCACATCGCTCTCATCGGCGAAATCGAGTTCCGCCTCGACGAAGGCCGATGCCTCAATGAGGGTCGTCCGCCACCGCTCCACGGCGTCGCGCAATTCGCCCCGCATCTGCCGCATCGCCTGTCGGCGTTGCATCTCCGTTTCGGCATCGATGAGATCGCCGAGGCCCTCGATGGCACTCAGATCCATCTTGCCGTTGAGCAGCGCGCGACGGCTGAACTCTCCCGGACCGGCGAGCCTGCAACCCGATATTTCTCCCAGGCCCGCGATCACCGCGCCGATGACAGCCCGACCGCCATGTACGTGCAGTTCGGCAACGTCTTCTCCAGTGAAGCTGTTCGGGGATGGAAAGAAGGCCACCAGCGCCTCGTCAAGCAGGTCTCGCGAGAGAGGATGACGCAACCGGCAGAGCTCCAGCCGCCGCGGTCTCGGCACGTGGCCGGCCATCAATTCGAGAACGAATCGACACGCCGGACCGGAAAGGCGCACCACGGCAATGCCCGCCCGCCCCGCACCGCTCGCCAAGGCAAAGATCGTGTCGTTTCGGCTGATCTGCATCGTTACGATATTGAATCGAATTGCGGGCCGGCGCGTATGCCGACTGACTTGAGGCTATACTGCCAGCGTGGCTTTCCCGATGCAGGATCTCCGGCGCCCCTGTTCGGCGGCTGGGACAAGGAGGACGATCCATGAACCGCCTCGCCAACGAGACCAGTCCCTATCTTCTGCAGCACAGGGAAAACCCCGTAAACTGGTGGCCCTGGGGTGAAGAGGCGCTCGCCCAAGCCCGCAGCGAGAACAAGCCGATCCTTCTTTCGGTCGGATACGCCGCCTGCCACTGGTGCCATGTTATGGCCCACGAGAGCTTCGAGGACCCCGCCACGGCCGAGGTCATGAACGAATTGTTCGTCAACATCAAGGTCGATCGCGAGGAACGGCCCGACATCGACTTCATCTACATGTCGGCCCTGCATGCGCTCGGCGAGCAAGGAGGCTGGCCGCTGACCATGTTCCTCACGCCCCACGGCGAGCCCTTCTGGGGCGGCACTTATTTCCCCAAGCGGAGCCGCTTCGGTCGGCCTGCTTTCGTCACGGTCCTGCGCGAGATTGCCCGTCTCGTGGCCGAGGAGCCGGCGCGTGTCGAGCACAACCGCCGCGCCATCGCCGCAGCGCTTGGGGCGGAGCCCGAGACGGGACCGGTCTTCGGCCACGAGACGCTGGAGCAACTCGCGGAGAAACTCGCCCGCGCCATCGACCCCGTAAATGGCGGCTTGCCCGGAGCGCCAAAATTCCCCAATCCGCCCCTGCTCGAGCTAGTGTGGCGCCATGCGGCACGCACCGGCCGCGAGGAGGACCGAAGAGCTTTCATCCTGACGCTGGAGCGCATGGCGCGCGGCGGCATCCACGATCACCTGGGTGGCGGATTCGCCCGTTACGCCGTGGATGAGCGATGGCTGGTGCCACATTTCGAGAAGATGCTCTACGACAATGCCCAGCTGCTGGAACTCTATGCTCTCGCGGCGCGGGACACGGGCGATCCGTTGTTTGCGGGAGCAGCCGCAGGTATCGTCGATTGGCTTACGCGAGAGATGACACTGCCTGGCGGCGGGTTCGCCGCCAGCCTCGATGCCGATTCGGACGGGGAGGAGGGACGCTTCTACGTATGGTCCGCCGAGGAGATCGAGGCCGTCCTCGGCCCGGACGCGCCCCTCTTTTCCCGGCACTACGACGTCTCGGCAGGCGGCAACTGGGAGGGCAAGGTCATCCTCAACCGTCTCAGCGGCATACCCGCGACAGCGGACGAGGAAAGGCAGCTCGCCGGTCTGCGAGACAGACTGCTCAGGCGGCGAGCCGCACGCACGCCGCCAGGACGGGACGACAAGATTCTGGCCGACTGGAACGGCCTGATGATCGCCGCCCTCGCCCGCGCCGCCCTCCTCCTGCACCGGCCGCAATGGCTGGCCCCGGCGGAAGGTGCCTACCGTTTCATTGCCGAATCGATGCAGCGGAATGGCCGGTTCGGCCACTCCTGGCGGGATGGACGCCTGCTTTTTCCGGGCATGGCCAGCGACCACGCGGCCATGGTCCGCGCCGCTCTCGCCTTGTACGAGGCAACCGGGAAGATCGGCTACAGGGATGATGCGCAGGCCTGGACCGAACTCGTCGAACGGCACTACCTCACCGATGACGGCATCCTTGCCATGTCGGACAGCGAGGCGGACGACATCATTCTGCGCCCCAAACCGACGCACGACGACGCCGTGCCCAATGCCAACGGCATGCATGCCGAAAACCTGCTGCGGCTCGCCGCACTCTCCGGTGAACCTGCAGATCAGCTCAAGGCCGACCGCTTCCTCGATCAACTTCTGGCACATGCGGCAAGGGCACCCCTCGCCCACGCCACCGCCCTCAACGCGCTCGACTTCCGGCTGTCCGGAGCCGCCATCGCAGTGGTCGGAACTGTTGCTGACGACCTTCTCACGGCCGCACGGGATGTTCCGTATCCGAATCGAACGGTCGTGGATCTCTCCGGGAGTGATGCGGCAAGTTACCCCGGTATGGCCGCGGGCGTTTCACCCACTGCCGGCCGCTCCGCAGCCTTTGTCTGCTCCGGCGGCACGTGCTCGCTGCCCGTCACGGATCCGAATCGGTTGACGGAAATGCTGCAGGACCTGCGCGGAGATAAAAAGGGGCCGGTCTGAACCCGCCCCTTGTACAAACGTCGTTCCTGAAGCGTCAGGTATTCATCGATTCGAAGAAATCAGCGTTGGTCTTGGTCTGGCGCAACTTGTCGAGCAGGAACTCGATGGCATCGACGGTGCCCATCGGATTGAGGATGCGGCGCAGGACATACATCTTCTTGAGCACGTCCGACGGCACCAGCAGCTCCTCCTTGCGGGTGCCGGAGCGGGTGATGTCGATGGCCGGGAAGACGCGCTTGTCGGAGACCTTGCGGTCGAGAATGATCTCCGAATTCCCGGTGCCCTTGAACTCCTCGAAGATCACCTCGTCCATGCGGCTGCCGGTATCGATCAGCGCCGTGGCGATGATGGTGAGGGAGCCGCCCTCCTCGATGTTTCGCGCTGCGCCGAAGAAGCGCTTCGGCCGCTGCAGGGCATTGGCGTCGACACCACCGGTCAGCACCTTGCCCGAGGACGGGACGACGGTGTTGTAGGCGCGGCCGAGACGGGTGATCGAATCGAGCAGGATGACGACGTCGCGCCCGTGCTCGACGAGGCGCTTGGCCTTCTCGATCACCATTTCCGCGACCTGCACGTGGCGGGCCGCCGGCTCGTCGAAGGTCGAGGAGATGACTTCGCCCTTCACCGAGCGCTGCATGTCAGTCACTTCCTCCGGCCGTTCATCGATGAGGAGAACGATGAGATAGCACTCGGGATGGTTTGTGGTGATGGACTTCGCGATATTCTGCAGAAGTACCGTCTTGCCGGTGCGCGGCGGTGCCACGATGAGGCCGCGCTGGCCCTTGCCGATGGGCGAGACGATGTCGATGATCCGCGAGGAGAAGTCCTTGCGCGTCGGATCCTCGATCTCGAGCTTCAGGCGCTCGTCCGGATAGAGCGGCGTCAGGTTGTCGAAGTGAACCTTGTGCCGGATCTTCTCCGGATCCTCGAAATTGATGGTATTGACCTTCAGCAGGGCGAAATACCGCTCGCCCTCCTTGGGGCTGCGGATGGGACCCTCGACAGTGTCGCCCGTGCGCAGGCCGAAGCGGCGAATCTGCGACGGCGAGACGTAGATATCGTCCGGTCCAGGCAAGTAATTGGAATCGGATGAACGCAGGAAGCCGAAGCCATCCTGCAGCACTTCGACGACACCCTCGCCGATGATCTCCGTATCGCTCACCGCCAGCTGCTTCAGGATGGCGAACATGAGCTCCTGCTTGCGCATCGTGCTCGCGTTCTCGACCTCGAGCTCTTCGGCAAAGGCCAGCAATTCGGTCGGCGACTTCGACTTCAGATACTGAAGTTTGATCTCCCGCATCGGGGACTCTCTGTTTTGATGGTTATGATTGCCGGAAAAGGCAGACAAGACAGGTGGGAAGTTCAGGCTCGGGCGGCACATCCACAGCGGGGGCCACCTCTCGGGATCGCGCAGCTGTTGCAGACAAGCTGCAGCGACGCCAGCCTGATGGTTGGGAAGGCACCATGCAATAGCGCCTTTTCCCGCCCCGCTCAAGCCCCCTCCAATCGAAAGGATCAGAAGGGCTTCAGCACGACGAGAAGGACGATGCCGATCATCAGCACCGCCGGCGTCTCGTTGAGGATGCGGTAGTAGCGGCTGGAACGCGTGTTGCGATCCACCGCAAAGTCCTTGAATCGCCGCACCAGGACCCCGTGCACGGCCGATAGGAGGATGACGAGCGTGAACTTGCCGTGAAACCAGCCGGACCTGAACCAGCCGCCTTCATAGGCAAGATAGAGGCCGGCGATCCAGGTCACGATCATCGCCGGATTGATGATCGCCTTGAGCAGCCTGCGCTCCATGACCTTGAAGGTTTCCGACATCTCCGAGCCGGGCGTGGCAGCCGTATGATAGACGAACAGCCGCGGCAGATAGAGCATGCCTGCCATCCACGAAATGACTGCGAGGATGTGCAATGCCTTGATCCATTCGTAAAGCGCCATTGTCCAAACCCCGCTCTTCCGCTCCCGGCTTTATCCTGTCTCAAACGCCCCTGACACGGCGCAGCATCTGCTCGACATGGGCAACGGGCGTCTCCGGGAGGATGCCGTGCCCGAGATTGAAGATGTGAGGCCGGCCCGCGAAGGTTGCGACGATTCGATCGACAGCTGCATCGAGCTGGCTGCCGCCGGCAACGAGGGACAGCGGATCGAGATTGCCCTGCACGCAGACATGCGCCTGGACATGCTCCTGCGCCCAGTCCGGATCGACCGACCAGTCGAGGCCGATGACATCGGCGATGCCCGACTGCGCCAGCATCTCGAGCCGCTGTGCGGCACCGCGGGGAAAGACGAGGATGCGCGCCTGCGGACGTGCCGCGCGAACGCCCTCGGCAATGCGGCTGATCGGCCCCAGTGACCAACGGTCAAACAGTGCCGGCGGCAGGGCCCCGGCGAAGCTCTCGAAGATCTGCACGGCATCGGCGCCGGCATCGAGCTGTGCCACGAGATAGGTGACGGAGGCATCGACGAGGCGGTCGACAAGCGACGCGAAGAAAACGTCGTCCTGATAGGCGAGGAGGCGTGCCGGTGCCTGGTCGGGCGTGCTCTTGCCGGCAATCATGTAACTCGCGACCGTCCAGGGTGCTCCGCAAAAGCCGAGAAGCGCCGTCTCGGATGGCAGTGCTGTGCGCACCCGCCTGACCGTTTCCAAAACGGGTGCCAGCCGGTCGACATCGAAGGATGGTGCAAGCGCCTCGAGCCCTTCCTTGTCGTTAACCGGCCGCAAGCGCGGACCTTCTCCTTCGGCGAAGGTGACGTCCTGCCCGAGCGCGTGGGGAATGACGAGAATGTCGCTGAAGAGAATGGCCGCATCGAAGCCGAAGCGCCGAATCGGCTGCAGCGTCACTTCGGTGGCAAGATCCGGATTGTAGCATAGGTCGAGGAAGGTGCCGGCCCTGGCGCGCACCTCCCGGTATTCCGGCAGATAGCGGCCTGCCTGTCGCATGAGCCAGACCGGCGGACGCTCGCTCGTCTTGCCGTCGATCACGCTGAGAAGCAGGGGCTTCGTCGTCGCAGGCTCCACTGTGCACCCTTCAGAGAGAAAGAAAGAATGATTGAAAGGAATCTTTACTGTTTTTCTTGTTGGGCAGCGGATTAGCGTGCCTCACCCGGATCCACAATCCATCCCCAGCCTTCCCGTCCGCTGCCGATGGTCGCACGGGGACGGTCGACTCGCCGGCGTCGGCGGCAAGCTTAACGGTTTATTAACCTTTCAGATCCGTTAACGCACGGGCGATCAGCATCGCTCACGATCCGTCCCCAAAGGCGGGATCACGTGCGTTCGATCCTCCCACAGCTGCAGGCCTGTTGATCGCGCCAGCGACAAGCGCCAGAGTGCCAACGGCAGTTGGCGCACCGAAGGGTGCTTGTCCACATTCCTCGACTCCCGGCCCCCAGGATCGGTCGACGGATCCGTTGACGGGCATCTGCATCTGATGCGCCCCCGCTGCTATGCCGGAGCTCGTGCCTTGGGTCGCAACTTCTTTCATCTCCACCTGGTCTCGGACGCCACCGGCGAGACGCTGATCGCTGTCGCACGCGCAGCGGCTGCGCAATATGAAGGAGTCTCGGCGATCGAGCACATCTATCCGCTCATCCGCTCGCGTGCCCAGCTCGAGCGGGTCATCGAGGAGATCGACTCCGCGCCCGGTGTCGTCCTCTACACGATGGTCGAGGCGGAGTTCGCCGAGCGGCTGGAAGCGGCTTGCGCCGCGGCCGCCTGCCCGTGCCTGTCGGTGCTCTCGCCCGTCCTCAACCTGTTCCAATCCTATCTGGGCGCCGCCCAGGCGTCCCGGCCCGGCGCCCAGCACGTGCTTAACAGCGAATATTTCAAGCGTATTGATGCCATGAACTATACGCTGCTCCATGACGACGGGCAGATGGCTGACAACCTCGAGGATGCCGACGTCGTGCTCGTCGGCGTCAGCCGCACGTCGAAGACGCCGACGTCGATCTACCTCGCCAACCGCGGCATCAAGACCGCCAACATTCCCTTGGTGCCGGGCATTCCGCTGCCTGAAAGTCTGCAGAACGCGAAGAAGCCGCTGATCGTCGGCCTCGTCGCGAGTCCCGAGCGCATCGTCCAGATCCGCCAGAATCGCCTGCTCAGCCTCAATGCCGATGAGGCCTCGCCCTATGTCGATCGCGACAGCGTCGCCGAAGAGATCGCCCAATCGCGACGTCTCTTCGCCCGCAGCCAATGGCCCATGATCGACGTGACGCGCCGGTCGATCGAGGAAACGGCCGCCGCCATCATCGATCTCTACAAGGCCCATCGCATGAAATTCATCGCGATCTGAGCCTGCCGGGACAGCGACATGCAACGCAGAGCGCAGGGCGACACAACAGGTTTATGGCTCGATGCCCATCCGCTCGTCCTTGCCTCGACGAGCCCAACCCGGCGCGATCTGCTCGTCGCGGCCGGGCTCGCGCTCGAGATCGAAGCGCCATCGGTCGACGAACGGGCGGTCGAAGCCGAGAAGCTGACGGCTGATGCCGCTGCGTCGGAGACGGCGGTGCTCCTCGCCCGTGAAAAGGCTCTCGAGGTCAGCCGGCGGCGACCCGGCCGCCTCGTGCTTGGCGCTGATCAGACGCTTGCTCTAGACGACGGTTCGCGTCTGTCCAAGCCGCGCGACGCGGACGATGCCGCCTCCCAGATCGCCCGTCTCGCCGGCACCACCCATCGTCTCTGCAGCGCCTGCGCCATCGCCCGTGACGGCGAAATCGTCTTTTCGACGCTGGCCGAGGCGCGACTCACCATGCGGCCGTTGTCGGACGCCTTCATCCGGCTTTATGTGGCGCTCGCCGGGTCCGGTGCGCTCGGCAGCGTCGGCGGCTATCAGCTCGAAG
This sequence comes from Chelatococcus daeguensis, assembly GCF_001887265.1. NCBI lineage: Bacteria > Pseudomonadati > Pseudomonadota > Alphaproteobacteria > Hyphomicrobiales > Chelatococcaceae > Chelatococcus > Chelatococcus daeguensis. The sequence continues at coordinate 188,329 of NZ_CP018095.1, forward strand.
GGCTCGGCATCCATCTCTTCGAGCGCATAGACGGCGATCATTTCACCATTCTCGGCCTGCCGCTGCTGCCCCTTCTCGAGGGGCTGCGCACGATGGGAGTTCTTGCCCGATGACCGATCCCGCCCGTCCCGTCCCCAAGGCCTGCATCATCGGCCACCCGGTCGCGCATTCGCGATCGCCGATGGTGCACGGTTTCTGGTTGAAGGAGTTGGACCTTCCGGGCGACTATACCCGCGAGGACGTGCGGCCGGAAAATCTTGCTCGTTTCATCGCCTCGCTGCGGGAGCGTGGCTATGTCGGCGCCAACGTCACGGTGCCGCACAAAGAAGCAGTGCTCGGCCTTGCCGAAGTTGCCAGCGAGACGGCGCGGGCCATGGGCGCTGCCAACACGCTCTGGTTCGAGAACGGCTTGCTACATGCCGACAATACGGACGTGGCCGGTTTCCTCGCCAATCTCGATGAGCGGGCGCCGGGCTGGGACAGGCGGGGCGGAACAGCCACCGTGCTTGGCGCGGGCGGTGCCGCCCGCGCCGTCGTCTATGGGCTTCTCGCGCGCGGCTTTTCGACCATCCATCTCGTCAACCGTAGCAGGGAGCGCAGCCTCGCCCTTGAGGCGGCCTTCGGTCCCGCGGTGACGTCCTGTGGCTGGGAGGGGCTCGATCGAGCCCTGTCCGAGACGAACCTCCTGGTCAACACGACCTCCCTCGGCATGGCCGGCCAACCGCCGCTCGTCATCGATCTTGCGCCGTTGCCGGACACGGCCGTCGTGCACGACATCGTCTATATACCGCTGACGACAGGCCTTCTGTCGGCGGCACGGGCTCGTGGCCTTGCAACGGTTGATGGTCTCGGCATGCTGCTGCATCAGGCGGTGCCGGGTTTTGCGCACTGGTTCGGCAGGATGCCCAGCGTGACGGAAGACCTACGGGCGATCCTGGTACGGGATATCGAGCGGGCGAAAGTGTGACCTTCGTTCTCGGACTGACCGGATCGATCGGCATGGGCAAATCGACGACGGCTGCCATGTTCCGCCGGCAGGGCGTGCCGGTGCATGATGCCGATGCTGCCGTGCACCGGCTCTATCGTGGCGAGGCTGCCGGTCTCATCGAGGCGGCCTTTCCGGGCACAACCGGCGACGAAGGTGTCGACCGTCAGAAGCTCGGCGCGGCGGTGCTTGGCAAGCCGGAAGCGCTGCGTCGGCTGGAAGCCATCGTGCATCCGCTGGTGCGGCGCGAGGAGGAGCGGTTTCTCGCCTCCTGCCGGCGGACCGGGGCATCGCTCGCCGTGCTCGACATCCCCCTCCTCTTCGAGACGGGCGGCGACGGACGCTGCGATGCCGTACTCGTGGTCACGGCTGATCCGGATATCCAGAAGGCGCGTGTCATGGCCCGACCCGGCATGACGGAAGAGCGCTTCGCGATGATTCACGTGAAACAGATGCCGGACGCCGAAAAACGCCGGCGGGCGCATTTTCTCGTGGATACCAGCCGCGGCCTCGCTGCAGCAGAGGCTCAGGTAGCATCTATCGTAAGGGCGCTCGCCGGGCGTCCCGGCGGCGCGTTATCGCAGGAAGGAACGGCATGCTGAGGGAGATCGTCCTCGATACGGAAACGACCGGAGTCGACGCTCTCAAGGGGGATCGCATCGTCGAGATCGGCTGCGTCGAGCTTCTCAACCACATCCCGACCGGACGTCACTACCACGTTTACATCAACCCGCAGCGACCGGTCTCGCGCGGTGCCTTCGAGGTGCATGGGCTGTCGGACGAGTTCCTGGCCGACAAGCCGACCTTCGAATCGATCGCGAGGGAGTTCCACGCCTTCATCGCGGATGCGAAGCTCGTCATCCACAACGCCGCCTTCGACGTCGGCTTCATTGACATGGAATTCGGTCGCGTGGGTCTTCCGCGTGTGGTTCCGGAGGACGTCATCGATACGCTGTCCATGGCGCGCCGCAAGCATCCCGGCGCTTCCAACAGCCTCGACGCTCTGTGCGCCCGCTACGGCATCGACAATTCACGCCGCACCAAGCACGGCGCGCTGCTCGATGCGGAGATTCTGGCGGAGGTCTATATCGAGCTGATCGGGGGCAAGCAGGCCGACCTTGGTTTCGGCGTGACGGAAACGGTCACGACTCTAGCCGTGTCCACGCGGTCCGCCACCCGGCGCCCGCATGAAGCGCTTCAGCGGCCCATCGCCCTGCCCCCCTCGATCACGCAAGCCGAGCGGTCGGCTCATACGGCCTTCATCGCCGAACTCGGGGAAAGCGCCCTGTGGCGCGAATACATCAGCCCCGGCGCCGAATAGCAAGATCGTGTGAACGGCGCGCCGCGTGAGGAGCGCGCCGCCGCCGGTCGTCACGACACGGTCTGCTGCTGTGCTGCCTGCAGCTCGCCGAGCTTCTGGCGGTAGAGCGCGGTGAAGTCGATCGGATCGATGAACAGGGGCGGGAAGCCGCCGTTGCGCACCGCATCGGCCACGATCTGCCGGGCGAACGGGAAGAGCAGCCGCGGGCATTCGATCATGACGACCGGATGCAGCTGATCCTTCGGGATGTTGCGCACGCGGAAGACGCCGCCGTAGGAGAGCTCAAAGGCGAAGAGCACGTCCTGGCCGATCTGCGCCTTGCCCTCGAGGGCGAGCGTGACCTCGAAATCGGTGTCGGAGAGCTGATTGGCGCCGACATTGACCTGGATCGAGATCTCGGGGCTCTGCTGCTGCGGGGCGAGGGAGCGCGGGGCGTTCGGGTTCTCGAAGGACAGGTCCTTGATGAACTGGGCAAGGGCGTTCAGCGATGGCGTCGTATCGGCGTTCGCTGCGCCGTTGGTCGGGTTGTCGGTCATGTCGAACTCCTCCGGGAGGAATGATGATTGTCTCGGGGTCGTGATCGGTTCACAGTAGCCGGGCCCTCCGTGGACCGCCCGAAGGGACGACCCCGGCGGAAAAGAACCGGAATGCTCGCACTCTGCGTCAGGACGACCGTTTTGTTGAGCCCGTGCGGGCTACCACGGAAGCATTTGGCAAACAAGGCAACTCGCGCGGGCGACCGCGGACTTGTCCGCACGCGGGGTGGATGTTACGAGCGCTCGCCCCCATATGCGAAGGTGGTTATCATTTCCGCGCCAACGCTGGACAGACGGGCAGACAACGGGGCTGCCCCCGGGCTTGAGACGACAGAGAGGCCATGCAGGACACCTTCGACATCACGACGATCGTCTTTCTCGCCCTGGCCGTGTTCGTCATCTGGCGGCTGCGCTCCGTCCTCGGTCAGCGCACCGGCAACGAAAGACCGCCGCAGGATCCCTTCGCACGCCGTGAGCAGGCGAAGCAGCCGGGTGAGGACAATGTCGTGCGCCTTCCGGGCGCCGCCAACGATCGGGGGGCGATGGCCGAGGTCGGCGCCCAGGCGCGGCCGGACCGCTGGGCCGGTGTGGCAGAGCAGGGCTCGCCCACCGCGCGCGGCTTCGATGCCATCGCCGCCGTCGAGCCGCAGTTCGACGCCCGCAGTTTCCTGGAAGGCGCGCGCCTTGCCTATGAGATGATCGTGACCAGCTTCGCCGCCGGCGACCGCAAGGCGCTCAAGGGCCTGCTGTCGCGGGACGTCTTCGAGGGCTTCGAGAAGGCCATCACCGATCGCGAGGCACGCGGCGAGAAGGTGGAGACCACCTTCGTCTCGATCGATGACGCCAAGGTTGAGCAGGTGGAGGTGCGTGGCAAGGCCGCCCAGATCACGGTGCGCTTCCTGTCCAAGCTGATCACGGCGACGCGCGACAAGGACGGCAAGGTCATCGACGGCGATCCGGAAACCGTGGCCGACGTGGTGGATGTCTGGACCTTTTCGCGCACCCTCGGGGCACGCGACCCCAACTGGCTGCTCGTGGCGACCGAATCCGGGCAATGAGCCCCGGGCGACAGGCAGCGAATGGTTTTCCTCCGTCCGGGAGGCGCGTGGCTTCCCGGATCGCTTGCGTTATCGTCCGGCGATCGCTCCCGATCCTTGCGGCACTTGCAGCATCGGCGTGCGACGCTGCCGCCGAGCCGAACGTGTTCGCTGGCGCGCGCCTTGTCGAGCGCAGCTACGCAGACCTGACCGGCTGGCGCAGCGACGCTCAGGCAATGGCGCTCGCCGCCTTCCGTAGCTCCTGCGCCGTCATGGTCGATACCGCCGCCGCCCGGCGCGCCACCGGCTTTCCGGCCGATGGCCTCGTACCGGCCTGCGCCGCGGCCCGGCGCCTGCCGCCTGAGACTGGTGATGTCGAGGCGCGAGCCTTCTTCGAGGCCCATTTCGTGCCCTACCGTGTCGTGCCGCAGGCCGGGGACGGTTTTCTCACCGGCTATTTCGAGCCGGAGGTACAAGGTTCGCTGAAACCATCGGCCCGCTTCGCGACGCCGCTGCTTGCCCTGCCGGACGATCTCGTGCCTCTTGGCGACCGTGACGTCCCTGCCCATCTCGCCGGATTCACAGCCGCACGCCGGACGCCGGACGGGCTCGCTCCCTACCATGACCGTGCCGCCATCGAGGACGGGGCGCTCGGGGCGCAGGCGCGCCCGCTCGTCTATCTCGACTGGATCGATGCCTTCTTCGTCCATGTCCAGGGATCGGCGCGGGTGCGCATCGGGCCGGGCGCAGAAGACGTCGTGCGCGTCGCCTATGCCGGCCGCAACGGTCATCCCTATGCGTCGCTCGGCAAGCTCGTCGTCGCCGAGACCGGTATTCCGCCTGAACAGATGACGGCGCCGGCCCTCATCGCCTGGCTTAGGGCCAATCCCGAGGCCGGCCGGCGTCTGATGCGCGAGAACCGGTCCTACATCTTCTTCCGCCGGGCGGACGAGCTCGATCCGGCCGAGGGGCCGCTCGGCGCCGGCATGACGCAGCTCATTCCCGGCCGCAGCCTCGCCGTCGACCGCACGCTCTGGCCCTACGGCCTGCCCGTCTGGGTGGAGGCGGAATTGCCCGAGCCCGGCAGCGAGGCCCTGCGTCCGCTGCGCCGTCTCTTCATCGCCCAGGACACCGGCACCGCCATCCGCGGCCCGGCCCGGGCCGACATCTTCTTCGGCAGCGGGCCCGCGGCCGGCGAAGCTTCCGGCATCGTTCGCCACGCGCCCTCCGCCTTCGTCGTGCTGCTGCCCAAGGGAAGCCTGCCCGCCGGCCGGGAGCGCAAGCCATGAGCCGTCGGCGCCGGCGCGGGCTGGACGAGGCCGAGTTGACCCTGTGGCGCCATGTTCTGAGGGACGTGAAGCCCCTGCCCGGCCGCGCCCTGCCGCCGCCGGAGGCGCCGAAGCCGCCACCTGCACCGCCCGAGGAGGCGGCGACGGCGACGATGGCCCTGCGCACCGCCGACACCGGGACGACGGGCCGTGGCCTCAAGACGAAAACCCTGCCGCTTGCGCCGCTGGAGCGGCGCCTGCGCCAAGCGCTCAACCGCGGCACGCGCGCCGTCGATGCCAAGATCGACCTGCACGGCCTGCGCCAGAGCGAGGCGCACGCCGCCCTGCGGGCTTTTTTGCTGCGGGAACAGGCGCGCGGCAGCCAGCTCGTCATCGTCGTCACCGGCAAGGGCGGTACCGAGGCTCATTCCGCCGATCTTTTCGGCGGCGAGCGCGGCGTGCTGCGGCGCCTGGTGCCGCAATGGCTGTCGCTGCCCGATCTGCGCGTCGTCGTGCTCGGCTTCGAGGAGGCCGGCCGCACTCATGGGGGCGCCGGCGCCCTCTACGTGCGCCTGCGCCGCCGCAAGAGCGCGGGAGGCACGCTGTGACGCCCTTCGGCGAGCGTGTGCGGGCGATGCGGGCCGAGCGCGGGCTGACGTTGAAGGACATGGCCGATGCGCTCGGCGTCTCCAGCGCCTATCTCTCGGCGCTCGAGCACGGCAAGCGTGGCCGGCCGAGTTGGCCGCTGCTGCAGGCCATCATCCAGTATTTCAACGTGATCTGGGACGAGGCGGACGAATTGCAGCGGCTCGCCGAACTCTCGGCGCCGCGCTCGGTCATCGACACCGCCGGCCTGTCGCCGCAGGCGACCGCCTTCGCCAACCGCCTCGCCGGCGAGATCGCCCAGTTGAGCGAGGAGGAGATCGCCTCCCTCGATGCCATTCTCGATGCGGCCCGCAAGCGCAGGTCCGGCCCTGCCGCTTGACCGCCCGCGGAGGAGCGGGCAAAGCGGAGCCGGTTCCCGGTTCTTCCCGAAAGGCTCCCATGTTCCATCATCGCTACGACGTGCTCGGCATCGGCAATGCCATCGTCGACATCATCGCCCATACTGACGAGGCCTTTCTCGTCAGCCAGAGCGTGCACAAGGGCGCGATGATCCTGATCGACGAGGCGCGGGCGCAAGCCCTGTACGAGGCCATGGGCCCGGCCGTGGTGATCTCGGGTGGCTGCGCGGCGAACACGGTGGCGGGGCTCGCCTCCTTCGGGGGGCAAGGCGCCTTCATCGGCAAGGTGAAGACGGACGAGCTCGGCGGGCGCTTCACGCACGACATCCGCGCGCTCGGCATCCACTTCCCGACGGCGCCCGCGGCCAACGGCCCGGCGACGGCGCGCAGCATGATCCTGGTGACGCCGGACGGCGAGCGCACCATGAACACCTATCTCGGCGCCTGCCAGAACCTCACCCCGGCCGATATCGACCGCGATACGGTGGAAGCCTCCGGCATCGTCTATCTGGAAGGCTATCTCTGGGATCCGCCGGCGGCCAAGGAGGCCTTCGTCAAGGCGGCCGACATTGCCCACGGCGCCGGTGGCCGCGTCGCCATCACCCTGTCCGATTCTTTCTGCGTCGACCGCTACCGGGACGAGTTCCTGGCGCTGGTGCGCGATGGCAAGGTCGACATCGTCTTCGCAAACGAGCACGAATTGAAGAGCCTCTATCAGACGGCGGATTTCGACACGGCCGTCGCCGCCTTCCGCCGCGAGGGCGCGCTCGGCGTCGTCACCCGCTCGGAAAAGGGCTGCCTCGTCGTCGCGCGTGAGGAGACGGCGGCGGTGCCGGCCTTCCCCATCGACCAGCTTATGGATACCACCGGCGCCGGCGACCTCTTCGCCGCGGGCTTCCTCTTCGGCCTCGCCCGCAACTATGATCACCGCACCTGCGCCCGCCTCGGCGCCCTCGCCGCGGCGGAAGTCATCCAGCACCTCGGCGCCCGCCCGCAGAAGAGCCTCAAGGACATGGCGGTCGACAACGGCCTGCCGGTGGAGTGATTCACGTGAAACAAAAGAAAGCGGCCGGAAACCGGCCGCTTTCGTAGAATACAGAAAAACTTACGCGTAACGGATCAACTCCCACGTCACCGCCTTATTGCGATAAGGCGGAAAAATGTTTCCTTTCGCAATAGGCGCGGTAGTGGAGTCGTAGCTATCAACGACTTTCCAAACACCGCTTTCGGGGCATCGCTCCCCAGTGCGCTTGCGGGTGCCGATCGGAGTTTTCGCATGGAGGTTCATTTATAGATATCCATCTATAAATTAACTGCTCAAGCCCTTGACATGGTACGAAAAGAGGATTCATAACCTCCGAGTCGATAGGTACCATAGCCCGGCGGCTCGAACGGGTTGAGCCGGGAAGGAACCAAGGGCCACGTGGAAGCCGCCAGCTTTCGCGTGGCCTTTTTCGATTCCCATCAAGCACTTGAGTCATAGTGTCGCAGGCGCGCGAGAGTCAAGATGTGCCATGCGAAATGTTCATAGGCACAAGATATAGGTTTTCATAGCCGTCGCAGCGCCACTTCCTCGATGCGATGGTCCTCACCCTTGCGCAGGATGAGGCTGGCGCGCTGGCGCGTCGGCACGATGTTCTCGCGCAGGTTGACGAGGTTGATGCGCGACCAGAGCCGCTCGGCGGTGGCGAGCGCCTCTTCCTCGGTCACGTCGGCATATTTGCGGAAATAGGACTTCGGGTCGCGGAAGGCCGTCTCGCGCAGGCGCATGAAGCGGCGCACGTACCAGCTGTGCAGCAGCGCCTCCTCCGCATCGACATAGATCGAGAAGTCGAAATAGTCGGAGACGAAGGGGATGGCCTTGCCGTCGCGCGGCATGCGAGCCGGCTGCAGCACGTTGAGGCCCTCGACGATGAGGATGTCCGGCCGGTCGACCGTCACCGTCTCGCCGGGCACGACGTCATAGACGAGGTGCGAATAGACTGGGGCGGAGACGTTGCGCTTGCCGGCCTTGATGTCGGCCAGAAAATGCAGCAGCGCCTGCGTGTCGTAGCTCTCGGGAAAGCCCTTGCGCTCCATGAGGTTGAGGCGCGTGAGCTCGGCATTCGGCAGGAGGAAGCCGTCCGTCGTCACGAGGTCGACCTTCGGCGTGTTCGGCCAGCGGGCGAGCAGTGCCTTCAGCACGCGTGCCGTCGTCGACTTGCCCGCGGCCACCGAGCCGGCGATGCCGATGATATAGGGCACCTTGCCGTCCTCCTCGGCGAGGAGGAAGCGCTGGGTCGCCCGGAAAAGCCCTTGCGTTGCAGCTACATAGAGCGAGAGCAGGCGCGACAGCGGCAGATAGATGGCGGCGACTTCGGCGAGCGAGATCGGATCGTTCAGCGACTGCAGGCGCACTACCTCCTCGGCGGTGAGCGTCAGCGGCGTGTCGGCGCGCAGCTTCGCCCATTCCTCGCGCGAGAAGGTGCGGTAGGGCGAGATGTTGTCTTCCAGCGGCACGAGGCCAGGCACGGGCTTGTCCATATGCGTCTCCCGTCCGGCGGGGCCGGCCGTTCCTACTTCTGCCGGGACGCCTTCTCCGCAAGGCCCGATTGTGCGGTGCGGCGTGCCAGCTCCTGCATGACATCCTGCAACGGCACGCCGCCGGCATGAAGTACGACCATCAGATGATAGAGCACGTCGGCCGCCTCGGCGACGAGCTGCTTTTTGTCGCCCGCGACGGCGGCGATCACCGCCTCGACGGCCTCTTCGCCGAACTTCTTGGCCGCCCGCCCCTGACCGTCCGCGACGAGCCTGGCGGTATAGGATTCATCCGGGCTCGCCTTGGCGCGCTCGGCCACGATCCGTGCGAGGTCGTCGAGAGAAAAAGTGCCGCTCGAGAAAGTGCCGCTCATGGCTGGCCTCCGGCTCAGGTGTCGAGGCGCATGGGCAGGCCAGCCGCAGCCATGTGGCGCTTGGCCTCGCCGACGCTGTGCTGGCCGAAATGGAAGATCGAGGCCGCGAGCACCGCGCTCGCATGGCCCTCGCGCACGCCGGCCACGAGGTCGTCGAGCGTGCCGACGCCGCCCGAGGCGATGACGGGGACGGAGACGGCATCGGCAATGGCGCGCATCAGCGCAAGGTCATAGCCGGAGCGCGTGCCGTCCTTGTCCATGGAGGTGACGAGCAACTCGCCGGCCCCGAGCGAGACCACCTCGCGCGCAAAGGCGATGGCCTCGATGCCTGTCGCATTGCGGCCGCCGTGGGTGAAGATCTCCCACCGGCCCGGCCCGACGGCCTTGGCGTCGATGGCCACGACGATGCACTGGTCGCCGAACTTCTCGGCCGCTTCCTTCACGAAATCGCGATTCTTCACCGCCGCCGTGTTGATCGACACCTTGTCGGCACCGGCGAGCAGGAGTGCCCGGATATCGTCCACCGTGCGCACGCCGCCGCCGACGGTGAGCGGCATGAAGCAGGCCTCCGCCGTGCGCTGCACGACGTCGAGCAGGATGCCGCGATCCTCGTGGCTCGCGGTGATGTCGAGGAAGCACAGTTCGTCCGCGCCCGCCGCGTCATAGGCGATGGCCCACTCGACGGGATCGCCGGCATCACGCAGGTCGAGGAACTTCACGCCCTTGACGACGCGGCCGTCCTTGACGTCGAGGCAGGGGATGACGCGGATCTTGAGCATCAGGCGGCGCCGCGGCTGGTGCGGATGAGCGCCATGGCCTCCGCCGGGTCGAGACGCCCGTCGTAGAGGGCCCGGCCGCTGATGGCGCCGGCGATCTTCCGGCAGTCGGGCTGCAGCAGCCGGCGCACGTCCTCGATCGAGGCGAGCCCGCCCGAGGCGATCACGGGGATCGACACCGCCTCGGCGAGGCGCAGCGTCGCCTCGATGTTGAGGCCCGTGAGGATGCCGTCGCGAGCGATGTCGGTATAGATGATGGCCGTGACGCCCGCGTCCTCGAAGCGGCGGCCGAGGTCCTCCGCCGTCATTTCCGAGGTCTGGGCCCAGCCCTCGACGGCGACGCGCCCGTCACGCGCGTCGATGCCGACGGCGACGCCGCCCGGATGGCGCCGCGCCGCCTCGCGCACGAAATCGGGATCGCGCACGGCCGCGGTGCCGATGATGACGCGGCGGACGCCCTTCTCGAGCCAGCCCTCGACGGTGCGCAGGTCACGGATGCCGCCGCCGAGCTGCACCGGCAGCGCGATGCGGGCAAGGATGGCGTCGACCGCGGCGGCGTTCATCGGCCGGCCGGCGAAGGCCCCGTCGAGGTCGACCACGTGCAGCCATTCGAAGCCCTGCTCCGCGAAGCGCGCCGCCTGGTCGGCGGGGTCGTCGTTGAACACGGTGGCCTTGTCCATGTCGCCCTGGACGAGGCGCACGCACCGGCCTTCCTTGAGATCGATAGCGGGAAACAGGATCACGGGCGCCAACCGATGAAGTTCTTGATGAGGGCGAGACCGAGCTTCTGGCTCTTCTCCGGGTGAAACTGCGTGCCGGCGATATTGTCGCTGGCGACGGCCGCCGTCACCGGCCCGCCGTAGTCGGTCACTGCGACGAGATCGTCGGCATCCGCCGGCGTGAGCGCGTAGGAATGCACGAAATAGGCGTGCCAGCCGTCCGCCCCCGTCGGGATCCCGGCGAGGAGCGGATGGGCGCGCCGCACGTCGAGCGTGTTCCAGCCCATATGCGGGATCTTGAGCGCGGTGTCGGCCGGCGCGATGGCCGCGACATCGCCGCCGATCCAATCGAGGCCCGGCGTCGTCTCGTATTCGAGGCCGCGCGTGGCGAGAAGCTGCATGCCGACGCAGATGCCGAGGAAGGGCCGGCCGCGGCCGCGCACCGTCTCTTCGAGCGCCTCCACCATGCCCGGCACCGCATTGAGCCCGCGGCGGCAGTCGGCGAAGGCGCCGACGCCGGGCAGCACGATGCGCTCGGCCCGGCGCACCGTGTCGGGGTCGCTGGTGACGCTCACGCGCGCGTCGCTGCCGGCCTCGCGGGCCGCGCGCTCGAAGGCCTTGTGCGCCGAATGCAGGTTGCCGGAGCCGTAGTCGATGATGGCGATGGTCGGCGCTGCGCTCATGGCCGGCGCTCCGTTTCGGGGAAGAGGCCGATGACCGGCGCCTCGCGCGCCGGGGCCGGCATGGCGGGCGCGGCGATGGGGCCGCGCGGGGCCGGCGCCGGCGCTTCCCGTGACAGCCAGCGGGCGAAGGCGCGCACCTCGGCGCTTTCGAGATCGTCGGCGACGACCGCGTCGACGGCGGCGAGGCCGCGCCGTTCCAGCGCCCGGCGCCGGAAGGCATTGGCCTCGAGCGCGAGGAGCACGGCAAGGAGGATGCCGAGCAGCGTCGTCACCCCCTGCGACAGGTTGAAGACCCGCCCGGCGGCGGCGACGAGCACGGACGCCCCGAGGGCCGCGAGCGCGCCGAGCCACAGACGGTTCCAGAGGAACCAGACGAGCGGGAAGATCAGCGCCCACCAGGCGATGCCGTCCTTGACGATGACGGCCTCGTCGAGCGCGCGGGCATCGCCCGGTTGCGCGCCCGCCGGCAGGTGCAGGGTATAGACCGCCATGGCGTCCTCTACAGGGATCCCTTGGTCGAGGGTACGCGGCCCTCCTCGCGCGGATCGAGAGCCACGGCGCGGCGCAGCGCGCGGGCGAGGCCCTTGAAGCAGCTCTCCGCAATATGGTGCTGGTTGTCGCCGTAGAGCGTCTCGACGTGCAATGTGATGCCCGCATTCATGGCGAAAGCCTGGAACCACTCGCGCACCAGCTCCGTGTCGAAGGTGCCGATCTTGTCGCGGGCAAAGGCCGTGCGGAAGACGAGAAAGGGCCGGCCCGAGATGTCGAGCGCGACGCGCGTCAGCGTCTCGTCCATGGGCAGGTGGACGTCGGCATAGCGCGCGATGCCGCGCTTGTCGCCGAGGGCCTGCACGAAGGCCTGGCCCAACGCAATGGCGCTGTCCTCCACCGTGTGGTGGTCGTCGATATGCGTGTCGCCGGTGACGGAGACGGTGAGGTCGAAGAGCGCATGGCGGGCCAGGAGATCGAGCATGTGGTCGAGAAAGCCGACCCCGGTCGCGATCTCGGCCTTGCCCGCGCCGTCGAGGGCGAGCTTCACCGAAACGTCCGTCTCGCTCGTGCGGCGTGACACGCTGGCGGTGCGCATGGGTTCTCATCTCCGTCAGAGCCGCTGTCGCGGCGCATGCGCCTTCTAGCAAGCGACGCCGCCCGGCGCCACCCTGCGCTTCGTCGCGCCCGTCCGTCACCCGGCCCTTCTGTTGCGGGCGGCGTTGGCCGACGGGCGAAAAACGCCTACATGAAGGCGATGTTGCGGGATGATCGACCGGTCGCCGGCACGTCGGATACCGGCGCGAGGGAATGGTGAACTTGATGCAGACAGCGGCGGACGGGCAGTTTCACGCGACGACCATCCTCATGGTCCGCAAGGACGGGCGCACCGTGATCGGCGGCGACGGCCAGGTGAGCCTCGGCCAGACGGTGATCAAGGGCAACGCCCGCAAGGTGCGCCGCCTCGCCAAGGGCGCGGTCATCGGCGGCTTCGCCGGCGCGACGGCGGACGCCTTCACGCTGTTCGAGCGGCTGGAGGCCAAGCTCGACCAGTTCCCCGGTCAGCTGATGCGCGCCTGCGTCGAACTCGCCAAGGACTGGCGCACCGACCGCTACCTGCGCCGCCTCGAGGCGATGATGCTGGTGGCCGACCAGAACATCGGCCTCCTCCTGTCGGGCACCGGCGATGTGCTGGAGCCGGAGGCGATCCACGGCACCTCCATCATGGCCATCGGCTCCGGCGGCAATTATGCGCTCGCGGCGGCGCGGGCGCTTGCCGACAGCACCCACGATGCCGAGGAGATCGTGCGCCGCTCGCTCGCCATCGCCGCGGACATCTGCGTCTACACCAACGGCAACCTCGTCATCGAGACCCTGGAGAACGCCTGAGGCATGGCCGCGTCCCCCTATTCCTTTGAGCCGGTGACGGAGGCGGATCTCGGCCTCCTCGGACGCTGGATCGCGACGCCGCACGTTGCGGCCTGGTGGGGTGAGGTCGACAGCGAGGTGGCGGGCATCCGGTCCGATCTGGCCGACCCGGCCATGGAGGCCTTCATCGTCGCCCATGCCGGGCGGCCAATCGGTTTCCTGCAGAGCTACGTGGTGCATGCCGAGCCAGGGCACCCCTATGCCGACCAGCCGCCGGGCGCGCGCGGCATCGACCAGTTCATCGGCGAGGCCGACATGGTCGGCCTAGGCCACGGCACGGCCTTCATCCGCCGCTTCTGCGAGATGCTGGAGAGCAAAGGCGTGCCACGGATCGTGACGGATCCGAATCCAATGAACGCCCGGGCTATCCGGGCCTATGAAAAGGCCGGCTTCCGGCCGCTCGAGGAAAGAGATACGCCCTTCGGCCGCGTGCTTCTCATGGCGCGCGACGGTGCGGCGCAACGAGGACAGCAATGACCAACTTCTCCCCCCGCGAGATCGTTTCCGAGCTCGACCGCTACATCGTCGGGCAGAAGGAGGCCAAGCGCGCCGTCGCCATCGCGCTGCGCAATCGCTGGCGGCGCCAGCAGCTCGAGGGGCCGCTGCGCGAGGAGGTCCTGCCCAAGAACATCCTCATGATCGGCCCGACCGGCTGCGGCAAGACGGAGATCTCCCGCCGGCTCGCGCGGCTCGCAAATGCGCCGTTCCTCAAGGTGGAGGCGACGAAGTTCACCGAGGTCGGCTATGTCGGCCGTGACGTCGAGCAGATCGTGCGCGACCTCCTCGAGGTCGGCATCTCCCTCGTCAAGGAGGCGCGGCGCAAGGACGTGGAGGCGAAGGCCCAGCTCGCCGCCGAGGAGCGGGTGCTCGATGCGCTCGTCGGCGCCACCGCCAGCCAGGCGACGCGCGATTCTTTCCGTCGCAAGCTCAGGGCGGGTGAGCTCGACGACAAGGAGGTCGAGATCGAGCTGCAGACGCAGGGCGCCGGGTTGCCCATGTTCGAACTGCCCGGCATGCCTGGCGCCTCTGTCGGCGCCATCTCGCTGGGTGACATCTTCGGCAAGGGCTTCGGCAGCCGCACCAAGCCGCGGCGCTTGAGCGTGCGCGACGCCTACGAGCCGCTCGTGGCGGAGGAGAGCGACAAGCTCATCGACCAGGACCAGATCGTGCAGGAGGCGATCCGCGAGGTCGAGAACAACGGCATCGTCTTCCTCGACGAGATCGACAAGATCTGCGCCCGTGAGGGCCGCGGCGGGGCGGACGTCTCGCGCGAGGGCGTGCAGCGCGACCTCCTGCCGCTCATCGAAGGCACGACGGTCTCGACCAAGCACGGGGCGGTGAAGACCGATCATATCCTCTTCATCGCCTCCGGCGCCTTCCATGTGGCGAAGCCGTCGGACCTCCTGCCCGAGCTGCAGGGCCGCCTGCCCATCCGCGTCGAACTGTCCTCGCTCGACGAGGCCGACTTCCGCCGCATCCTGACGGAGACGGAGGCGAGTCTCGTCAAGCAGGCGGTCGCCATGATGGCGACGGAGGGCGTGACGCTCGCCTTTACCGATGACGCCATCGACGCGCTCGCCCATATCGCGGTCGAAGTGAACCGGACCGTGGAGAACATCGGCGCCCGCAGGCTGCAGACCGTCATCGAGCGCGTGCTCGACGACATCTCGTTCACGGCGCCCGATCGCGGCGGCGAGACGGTGACGATCGACGGCGATTATGTGCGTCGCGAGGTCGGGGAACTTGCCCAGAATGCCGACCTCAGCCGCTTCATCCTCTGATCGGTCCGGCGCCGAATCGATTGGCCGCGAGCAACGGCGGTGAGCGCGCCCGCAGCCGAAACCGCCTCCCCGCTGCCCCGCGCGGGGCTTCTCGTCGGGCTCGGCGCGGCGGGCTCGCGCATCCTCGGCTTCGTTCGCGACGTCGCCATCGCCGCTGTCATCGGTGCCGGGCCGGTGGCCGATGCCTTCCTCGTTGCCTTCCGCCTGCCCAACCTCGTGCGCCGCGTCCTCGCCGACGGCGGGCTGAACGGCGCCTTCGTACCCCTGTTCCTGCACATCGGTGCGGAGCGAGGTCCAGTCGCCGCGAGACGTTTCGCGGCCGAATCGATCGCTGCGACAGCCCTTCTCGGCTTCGGGATCGTCGCGCTCGTCACTCTGCTCGCCCCGCTCGTCGTCCTGACGCTGGCGGCGGGCTATGCCGGCGGGGACGAGCGCCTGCCGCTGGCCGCGTCCTACCTGCGGCTTTCCGCGCCCTTCATCGGCTTTTCGCTCATCGCCGCGCTGCTGACGGCCTTCCTGTCGGCTGAGCGGCGCTTCTCGGCTGTCGCCGCGATCGCGCTCGCGGCCAATGTCGTGCTCCTCGCCTTCCTGGCCATCCTTTCGGGTCTTGCCCTTGACGAGCGGTCCGCGGCGACCTGGCTCGCGCTCGGCGTCGGCCTCTCCGGGCTTCTACAACTCGTCGCCGCGATGGCGGCCAGCCGCGGGGTATGGCCGGGTCTTGCCCGGCCGCACTGGAGTCCCGACATGCGGCGGCTCTTCGCCCTGGGTGGCCCGGCCCTCATGGCCAGTGCCGCGCCGCAGCTCATGGCGGTGGCGGCGACGCAACTCGCCTCGGCCATACCCTCGGCCGTGTCCTGGTTCTACTATGCAGAGCGGCTGTTCCAGTTGCCGCTCTCCTTTGTGTCGCTCGCGGCAGGCATGGTCGTCCTGCCCGAGATCGCCGCCCGCGCGGCCGGCGCAGACGCGCGGCATGCCGTGGCCGCCCGTGCCGGCGAGGCGGCGCTCGCCCTGTCCCTGCCGGCTGCTGCCGCCTTCCTCGTGCTCGCCGAGCCGATGGCAGCGGTGCTGTTCGTCCGCGGCGCCTTTTCCGCACACGACGCGGCCATGACCGCCATTGCCTTGAAAGCACTTGCCGTCGGCCTGCCGGCGGCAGCGCTGGCGCGCGTCTTCATGCAGGCGGCCTTTGCCGAGGGCGACATGCGCGTGCCGGTCATGGCGACGCTCGGCAGTATCGCTGCCACCCTTCTGGCAGGCTTGATCCTGAAAGGTCTGTCCGGCGCCACCGGCGTCGCGCTCGCGATGTCTGCCGGACTCATCGCGAATGCGGCACTACTCCTTCTCTCCCCCGCCGTGCGACAGGCTGCAGCGGCCCTCGACGCCGGACGCATCCTGAGGCTCGGGCTGGCGAGTGTCGTCATGGCGGTGGCGGTGGCCGGACTCGCGGCATGGGGGGCGGGCAGCCTGACGCCCGGTCGGAACGGTCTCGTGAGCCTTGCTCTCCTTGCCGCCATCTGCCTCGCCGGCCTCGCGCTTTACGGCGTCCTGTGCGTTGCCTTGCGAGTCGACCCGCGCCGGCTCCTGCGCCATTGAGCGCTCGCCGCATCTTGCGGAAACCGTCCGCCATTGCGATAAGGCCGCGCCTCGTGTCAGGGGAGCAGGCAATGGCGGTTTTCAAGGAACGGGTGTTTTCCGGGGTACAGCCGACGGGCAATCTCCATCTCGGCAATTATCTCGGCGCCATCTCGCGCTTCGTGCCGCTGCAGGAAAGATACGACTGCATCTATTGCGTCGTGGACATGCACGCCATCACCGTGCCGCAGGATCCGAAGGAACTGCGCCGGCAGATCCGCGAGGTGACGGCGGCCTTCCTCGCGGCGGGCATCGATGCCGAGCGGCACATCGTGTTCAACCAGAGCCAGGTGGCCGAGCACGCCGAACTCGCCTGGATCTTCAACTGCATCGCCCGCATCGGCTGGCTGAACCGCATGACGCAGTTCAAGGAGAAGGCCGGCAAGGACCGCGAGAATGCCTCCGTCGGGCTCTATGCCTATCCGACCCTGATGGCTGCCGACATCCTCGCCTATCGGGCCACGCACGTGCCTGTCGGCGAGGACCAGAAACAGCATCTCGAGCTGACGCGCGACGTCGCTCAGAAGTTCAACAACGATTATGCCGCGGCCATCGCCGAGAACGGCCACGGCGACGCCTTCTTCCCGCTCACCGAGCCGCTGATCCAGGGGCCGGCAATGCGTATCATGTCGCTGCGCGACGGTTCCAAGAAGATGTCGAAGTCGGACCCCTCCGACTATTCGCGCATCAACCTGACCGACGATGCCGACGCCATCGCCCAGAAAATCCGCAAGGCCAAGACCGATCCGGAACCGCTGCCGAGCGAGGAGGCCGGGCTCCAGAGCCGGCCCGAGGCGGCGAATCTCGTCGGCATCTTCGCCGCCCTCAAGGGTGTGGAGAAATCGCAGGTGCTGCGCGAGTTCGGAGGCGCCCAGTTCTCCTCCTTCAAGGGCGCGCTGGTCGACCTTGCCGTGGAGAAGATGGGGCCCATCGGCGCCGAGATGAAGCGCCTGGTCGCCGATCCCGGCCATATCGACGCTGTGCTCGGCAAGGGGGCGGAGCGGGCGCGCGTCATCGCGCGCGAGACGCTTGATGCCGTCTATGACATCGTCGGCTTCATTCGTTCCGCGCGTAACAGTTGATCCGCGCTGCGCCGCTTGGCAGCATCGGGGCACAAGCGGCGGACACGAGGCGGTGGTCGATGACCGGAAAGCGGCGGCGATCCTATGAAGCAGGCCATCGCGCCAAGTTCCTGGTGGTGGTGGACGACACGCCCGAGTGCGACCGGGCCATCTATTTCGCCGCCCGCCGGGCGGCGCGCACCGGCGTATCGGTAACGCTGCTTAGCGTGGTTCCGCCGGGGGAATACCAACACTGGCTCGGCGTGGGCGAGCTCATGCAGGCCGAGGCCGTGGAAGAGGCGAACGAATTCCTCGACGCGGCGAGCGCCCGTGTGCGCGACATCGCCGGCCTCGAGCCCGAGCGTGTCGTCCTCGTCGGCAACAAGTCCGAGGAGATCGTCCGTCATATCGAGGAGGACGAGGACATTGCCCTCCTCGTGCTTGCTGCGGGTACCGGCTCGGAAGGGCCCGGGCCGCTCGTCTCGATGATGGCGGGCAAGGCGGCGGCGAGTTTCCCCATCCCCGTCGCCATCGTGCCGGGCCATCTCACCGACGAGGAAATCGACGCGCTCGCCTGAGCGACCCGCGCCGAACCTTGCGCCGGACAAAAGAACCGCCACATTGAAGGGTGTATTGTCTGTTGGAACGGTTCTAAGGAATGAGCCAACAGCCGCTGCATTGTCACCGCCGGTTCTTGACCCGGTCGCGTGAGGAGAGACCTGAATGTTCATCCAGACCGAAGCCACGCCGAATCCGGCGACCCTCAAGTTCCTGCCTGGACGCACCGTCCTGCCCGAGGGTACGCTCGACCTGCGCTCGGGCGAGGACGCCTCGCGCTCGCCGCTGGCCGAGCGACTGTTCGCCATCGATGGCGTGGCTGCCGTCTTCTTCGGCCACGACTTCATCACAGTGACCAAGACGGGCGGCGAGTGGCAGCACCTGAAGCCGGCCATCCTCGGCGCCATCATGGAGCATTTCATGTCGGGCGCGCCGCTCCTGCGCGAGGATGCCGGCGTCGATACGGACGAGGCGGACGAGTTCTTCGCCGAGGAGGATGCCGCCACCGTCGAGACCATCAAGGAACTGCTCGAGACGCGCGTGCGCCCTGCTGTGGCAGGCGACGGCGGCGACATCACCTTCCGCGGCTATCGCAACGGCGTGGTCTATCTCGCGATGAAAGGCTCCTGCTCGGGCTGCCCCTCCTCGACGGCGACGCTCAAGCACGGCATCCAGAATCTCCTGCAGCACTTCCTGCCCGACGTGCGCGAGGTCGAGGCCGTGTGAAGGCTTGAGGCCAAGCTCGGGGCCCGACCACTAAAAACGGTTGCCAGCGCCGCGCGCGGCGATCTAGAGGACGTGCCAGCGAGGGAGACTTCAGTTTGCGCGTTCTCGGCATCGACACGGCGCTCGGCGCCTGTTCCGCCTGCGTTCTCGGCGGCAGCACCGTCCTTGCAGAAGAAACCATGGTGCTGGCGCGCGGCCATGCCGAGGCACTGCTGCCGCTCGTCGAGCGCGTCATGGCGGCCGTGCCGGGCGGCTTCGAAACGCTCGATCGGGTCGCGGTCACCGTGGGCCCCGGCAGCTTCACGGGCCTGCGTGTCGGCATCTCGGCGGCCCGGGCCATCGGCCTTGCCGCCGGCGTCCCGGTCGTCGGCGTCACCACCTTGTCGGCCTTCCTCGCGCCGCTGGTCGCGGCTGGCGGCAACCGCCTCAACGCTGCGGCCATCGATGCGCGCCATGGCCATCTCTACTTCCAGTGCATCGCTGCCGGCGGGCGCACCATCGTCCCGGCCCGTCATGTCTCGGTGCGCGATGCTGCCCGCGTCATCGGCTCGGGCCCCATGACCATCGCCGGCTCCGGCGCGGCGATCCTCGGTCACGAGTTGCGCAATCTGGGTGTCGACGCCAAGATCGCCGATGCCGAGATCGCGCCGCACATCGCCTGGGTGGCGCGGCTCGGCATGGCCGCCGACCCGGCGACGGCCTTGCCCAAGCCCGTATACCTGCGCGCCCCCGATGCCAAGCCGCAGGAACACATGCGCATTCCCCGGCGCTGAGCCATCGGTGATAATCGGCGCGCCATGATTCTCGACCGCTGGCTGGGCCGTGCTTCATCCTCCTTTCCCGCAGCCTTCGTCAGGCCACTGTCGCCTGCCGACGCGGCCGCGGTCGCGGCGATCCACGCCACCTCCTTTGCCCGCGGCTGGGAGGCGAGCGAGTTCGAACGGCTCATCGCCGCAGGCAGCAACGTGGCGGAGGGCGTCCTTGCGGCGGACAGCCGGGCCCTCGACGGCTTTGCTCTGTCGCGCGTGGCCGCCGACGAGGCGGAGATCCTGACCATCGCCGTCGCCGAGGCGCGGCGGGGCCGGGGGCTTGCCCGCCATCTCCTCGCCCATCACCTCGGCTCGCTCGCTGGGCGCGGCGCTCGGCGCATCTTCCTCGAGGTCGAGGCCGAGAATGGTCCGGCACTGGCGCTCTATCGGCGCTTCGGTTTCGAGGAGGTCGGCCGGCGCGACGGCTATTATCGCAAGGGGGACGGCAGCACGGCGACGGCCCTCGTCATGGCGCGCGACCTGCCGTGAGCCGTAGTCCGGCCGGCATGGACGCGCGTCTTCCGGCTTCCTATAAGAGCGGGATGATCAGGAAAGGGAGGCGGGCCGTTTGGCGGGGGTGAAGCGCAGACTGCAAGGCAACGTCATCGAACGCGCCTGCGTCGCCCGCGGGATGCGCATGACCGGGCCGCGCCGCGTGATCGCCAAGGTGCTCGGCGATGCCGACGACCATCCCGACGTCGTCGAGCTGCACCGCCGTGCCGCGGCCGTGGACGAGCGCATTTCGCTGTCCACCGTCTACCGCACTGTCAAGCTCTTCGAGGACAAGGGCATCATCGAGCGCCACCAGTTTGGCGACGGCCGCGCGCGCTACGAGCGCGCGCCGAAGGAGCACCACGACCACCTCATCGACATGAATACCGGCGACGTCATCGAGTTCCACTCCGAAGAGATCGAGCGGCTCCAGGCCGAGATCGCGCGGCGCCTCGGCTACCGCCTGGTGCACCATCGGCTCGAGCTCTATGCCGTGCCGCTCGAGGACGAGGCGGACTGAACCGGCCATGCTGTCGCTGCGGGGCATTCTGCGCCTGTCGCTCATCGTGCCGGCGACGCTCGTCGGCATTCCGCTGCAGGCGCTCGCGGTCAGGCTCGACAGCCGGGCGGCGCGCCTCATCCCCCTCGTCTACCACCGCTTCATCTGCCGCGTTCTCGGCATCCGCATCAAGGTGGCGGGCCGGCCACCCAACGGCCGCGAGGCGGCCCTCATCCTCGCCAACCACATCTCGTGGCTCGATATTCCCGTCATCTCGACGCTGACGCCGCTCTCCTTCATCGCCAAGGCCGAGGTGAACGGCTGGCCGGTCGTCGGCCTGCTCGCCCGGCTGCAGCGCACGGTCTTCATCGACCGCACGCGCCGCAAGGCGACGGCGGCAACCAATGTCGAGGTGGCGCACAGACTGCGCCGGGGCGATGCCATGGTGCTCTTCGCGGAGGGCACCACGGGCGACGGCTTGCGGATCCTGCCCTTCCGCTCCGCCCTCGTGGGGGCCGCGCGCGACGCCGTGACCGATGCCGAGGCGCCTGCGTCCGAGATCGTGCTACGGCCTCTTGCCATCACCTATGTCGGCCGCCACGGCCTGCCGCTCGGCCGCAACGAGCGGCCCGCCATTGCCTGGCACGGGGACATGGAGCTGGCGCCGCATCTTGCCGCGGTCGTCTCCGGAGCGCCGTTCGACGTGCGCATCACCTGGGGTGAGCCCATCGCCTTCAACGGCGGCACGGACCGCAAGGCGGCGACGAAAGCGGCCGAGGACGTGGTGCGCGCGGCGGCGCGGGCGGCGCGGGCAAGCGGCCCCTGAGGCCGCGGGTCACGTCATTCATCCGCCGTCTGCCGGGGCCAATCTTGCCTTGCCTATTCTCTCCGGAGGCGAGAAGCCTTAAACAGAGGGACGGGCCGGTCGGCCCGGAGCCTTGAGTCGAAAGCGGGTGACAGGCAGACACGTGAAGAAGGTTTTCGTCAAATCCTACGGCTGTCAGATGAACGTCTACGATGCGGAGCGCATGGCGGACGCCCTGGCAGCCAAGGGCTATGTGGAGGCCCGAACGGCGGAGGACGCCGATCTGGTCATCCTCAATACCTGCCACATCCGCGAAAAGGCCGCCGAAAAGGTCTATTCGGAGCTCGGCCGCCTGCGCGAGATGAAGAAGGAGCGAGCGACCGAGGGGCGCCAGACGCAGGTCGTCGTCGCCGGCTGCGTGGCCCAGGCCGAGGGTGGCGAGATTGTGCGCCGCGCGCCCGTCGTCGACCTCGTGGTCGGGCCGCAGAGCTATCATCGCCTGCCCGAGCTTCTCGCCGAGGCGAGCGCGCGCCCCGGCTTCGTCGACACGGAATTCCCGGCCGAGGACAAGTTCGACCATCTGCCGGCCCCCGCACGGGAGAAGATCCGCGCCCGTGGCGTCTCGGCCTTCCTCACCGTGCAGGAGGGTTGCGACAAGTTCTGCACCTTTTGCGTCGTGCCCTACACGCGTGGCGCCGAGGTCTCCCGCCCCGTCGCCAAGATCCTCGCCGAGGCCGAGCGGCTCGCCGGGGCGGGTGTACGCGAGATCACCGTCATCGGCCAGAACGTCAACGCCTATCACGGCGAGGGGCCGGACGGGCGCGACTGGACGCTCGGCATGCTGCTCGAACGCCTGGCCGAGGTGCCGGGGCTGGCCCGCCTCCGCTACACCACGAGCCATCCGCGTGACATGGACGAGACGCTGATCGCCGCCCATCGCGACCTGCCGGCGCTGATGCCCTATCTCCACCTGCCGGTGCAGGCAGGATCCGACGCAATCCTTGCCGCCATGAATCGCCGCCACACCGGCGACGAGTACCGGCGCATCATCGACGCCGTGCGCAAGGCACGGCCGGACATCGCGCTGTCGTCCGATTTTATTGTGGGCTTTCCCGGCGAGAGCGACGCGGATTTCGAGGCCACCATGCGCCTCGTCGCCGACATCGGCTTCGCCAGCGCCTATTCCTTCAAGTACAGCCCGCGCCCCGGCACGCCGGCGGCGGAGATGGAGGGGCAGGTGCCCGAGCCCGTCAAGGCCGAGCGGCTCGCGCGCCTGCAGGCCGCTCTCGACGAGGACCGGCGCGCGTTCAACGCCGCGACCGTCGGGCGCACGGTCGATGTCCTCATCGAGCGGCCCGGGCGCCATGCCGGCCAGCTCGCCGGCAAGTCGCCCTATCTGCAGGCGGTGCAGCTCGAGACCGAGGGCCTCACCGTCGGCGACATCGTCCCGGTCGAGATCGTCGGGGCGGCCCCCAACAGCCTGTTCGGCCGGCTCGCCGCCGGCCCGCCCGAGGAGAGGGCGAGCGCAGCCTAGGACGCGAGGAGAACGAGCTTGAAGCCAGACGATGGTCTGCCGCAGCGTCAGGTGAAGGACAGGTCGCAGGCCTTTGGCGGCGCCCGCGATGCCCCGGAGATCAAGATCGCCTTCGAAGACAACCGACTCGCCAGCGTCGTCGCCGGCCAGTACGACCAGAACCTTGCCCATCTCGAGCGACGTCTCGGCGTGCTCGCCAACGCCAACGGCAACCACATCGTCATCCGCGGCACGAGCGAGGCGGCCGAGCAGGCGCGCCGCGTGCTGCAGAGCCTCTACGAGCGGGCGCGCGCCGGCGAGATCGTCTCCCTCGGCGACGTCGACGGCGCCATCGCCGAGAGCGCCCGCCAGGGCTCGCTCTTCCCGCCGGCGGATGAGGCGCAGCAGCGCTCGACCTTCGAGCAGATTGCGACCCGCAAGCGCGGCGCCGTCAGGGCGCGGAACGCGGCGCAGGACGCCTATCTGCGCCTGCTGCGGCGCTGCGAGCTCGTCTTCGCCGAGGGGCCGGCCGGCACCGGCAAGACCTGGCTCGCCGTCGGCCATGCCGTCTCGCTCCTCGAGCAGGGCGTCGTCGAGCGGCTCGTCCTGTCGCGCCCGGCAGTGGAGGCAGGTGAGCGCCTTGGCTTCCTGCCCGGCGACATGCGCGAGAAGGTCGATCCGTACCTCAGGCCGGTCTACGATGCGCTCTACGACTTCATGGAGGCGCGCCATGTCGAGCGCGGCCTGTCCACCGGCGTCATCGAGATCGCGCCGCTCGCCTTCATGCGCGGGCGTACGCTCACCAATGCTGCGATCCTGCTCGACGAGGCGCAGAATTGCACGTCAATGCAGATGAAGATGTTCTTGACCCGCCTCGGCGAGGGCTCCCGCATGATCGTCACGGGCGACCCTTCGCAGATCGACCTGCCGCCCGGGCAAGTGTCGGGCCTCGTCGAGGCGGTGCGTATCCTCGACGGCGTCGAAGGTATCGGCCGCATCACCTTCAAGGAGGCGGATGTCGTACGGCACGAGCTCGTGCGGCGCATCGTCAAGGCTTATGACGAGGTCGGCCGGGGGATCTGAGCGTGAACGGCGCCCATATCGACATCGCCGTCGAAAGCGAGGGCTGGGACGAGTTGGCCGGCGCGGATGCGCTCGTGGCACGTGCGGCGCAGGCGACGCTCGATGCCGGCGGGCGTCCGGTCGCGCCGGGCGCCGAGGTGAGCGTCGTCCTTGCGGACGACAAGACCGTGCGCGCGCTCAACGCCCGCTGGCGCGGCAAGGACAAGGCGACGAACGTCCTGTCCTTCCCCGCCTGCCCCCCTCAACAACTGGCCTCGGCACCCCATATCGGCGATGTCATCATCGCCTACGAGACGACGCGGCGGGAGGCGGACGAGGAGGGCAAGACGCTGGCCGACCACCTTTCCCATCTCGTCGTGCATGGGATGCTGCATCTTCTCGGTTATGATCATGAGACCGATGGCGAGGCCGAGGAGATGGAAGGTCTCGAAATCCGCATTCTGGCGGGGCTCGGCATCGCCGATCCTTACGCCGGTGCGGCCTTGGGCGAGTGAAGGGTGGCGGGCCCGTTCCGCCCCAAAGTCGTTGTTTGTGCATGAAGCGCCTGCGACGGGGCCGCGGCCCTTGGCGTACATGCTCCTGGAGCCAAGAAGGACGATGAGCGAGGATCGAAGTTCGAGCGAGGAAGCGAGGCCCGCTCCACAGGGGCGGGATGGAGAGCACGAAAGCTGGATAGAGCGGCTACTCACGGGTCTCAGACTGAAGGCCGGCCCCTCGATCCGCGAGGATCTCGCGGATGCGCTCGACACCAACCTGCCTGGCGGAGAATTCACGCCGATCGAGCGTTCCCTGCTCAAGAACGTCCTGTCGCTGCGCGAGTTGCGTGTCAACGACGTGATGGTGCCGCGCGCCGACATCGTCGCCGTGCAGGCTTCCGCGACCCTCGCGAGCGTGCTGCACCTCTTCCGCACGGCCGGCCATTCGCGCATTCCCGTCTACGGCGAGAATCTCGACGAGCCGCTCGGCATGGTGCACATCCGTGATTTCGTCGACTATATCGCCGCGCGAGCTGAGACGGCGGGTCGCGAGCGCCTGCGCCGGAATGTCGGCCGCGGCCGTGGCGATGCGCCGGTGGAGGTGCAGGCCCAGGCCGTGCGACTCGGCGTCGACCTCGAGGCCCCGCTCTCGCGCGCCAGCATCCTGCGCCCGGTGCTCTTCGTGCCGCCGTCCATGCCGGCCATGGACCTGCTCGTGAAGATGCAGACGACGCGCACGCATATGGCCCTCGTCATCGACGAATATGGTGGCACCGATGGCCTCGTCTCGATGGAGGACATCGTTGAGATGATCGTGGGCGACATCGAGGACGAGCACGACGACGAGGAGGCCTCGCAGATCGTCGCCGACGGCGACGAACGCTGGATCATCGATGCGCGCGCCAGCCTCGAGGACGTCTCGGAGGCTCTCGGCGTCGAACTCGCCGACGCTGATATCGCCGAGGAGGTCGATACGCTCGGCGGCCTCATCGTCACCCTCGCCGGCCGCGTGCCGGTACGCGGCGAGCTTGTGCCGGGGCCCGAAGGCCTCGAATTCGAGATTCTCGATGCCGATCCGCGCCGCCTGAAAAAGATCCGCATCCACAAGGTCAGGACCGAGCCGGCCCTGGTGCGCCGCGCGGCCCGCAGGGCCGAGGGCGGGGCGGAAGAGGCGCCTGCGCCCGTGACGGAAGACAACGTGACTGCGGCGCGGGATGCGCTGGAGCACCAGAAGCCGGGAGCCGCCGCTTGACGCTCGCCGGCTTCGCGCGCGGCGTCGTCCTGTCCTGGGGATGGCGACGGCGCCTGACGGCCTTCGCCGCGGGGGGGCTCGCCGCCCTCGCCATGCCGCCTTTCGGGCTCTGGCCCGTGCTCGCCGTCAGCCTGCCGCTCGCCGTCTGGCTCATTGACGGGGCGGGCGGGCGCACGCCGATGCGCCCCGTGCTGGCGGCCGCGGCGACCGGCTGGTGGTTCGGCTTCGGCTATTTTCTCGCCGGCCTGTGGTGGCTCGGCGCCGCCTTCCTGGTGGAGGCGGACGAGTTCGCCTGGGCGTTGCCGCTCGGCGTCGTCGGCCTGCCCGCGGGGCTCGCCTTCTTCTATGCTCTCGGCTTCGGCCTCGCCCGGCTCATCTGGTCTCCCGGCCCGGCGCGCATCCTCGCCCTCGCCACGGGCCTTGCCGTTGCCGAATGGCTGCGCGGCCACATCCTCACGGGCTTTCCCTGGAACAGCCTCGGCATGGCCCTCGGCCAGCAGCTGCACCTGGCGCAGGTGGCGTCCCTCGTCGGGCTCTACGGCCTGACGGTGCTTGCGGCGGCGATTCTCGCGGCACCGGCGACCCTCGCCGACGACGGCGGGCACTGGCGTCGTGCGGGGCCGACGGTCGCCGGCCTGCTCGTCCTCGCCGCCATGGCCGGCTACGGATTGTGGCGGCTGCCCGGAAGCCCCTCACCGACCGTGCCGGGCGTTGCGTTGCGCATCATGCAGCCAAACCTGCCGCAGGATGCCAAGTTCCGTCCCGAGAACCGGGAGGCGATCCTCAACCGCTATCTTGCGCTCAGCGACAACGGGCCCGCCGTGCAGGGTGACGGCGTCGCGCCTGCCGGTGCGGCTCGGGGCATGGATGGCGTCACCCATCTCGTCTGGCCCGAAAGCGCCTTTCCATTCCTTCTCGCGCGCGACCCCGATGCCCTTGGCGCCATCGCGGCGCTTCTGCCGCCCGGGGCTGTGCTCGTCACGGGCGCCGCGCGGGCGATGGAGCCGCTCCCCGGCGAGACGAGCCTGCGCTTCTTCAATGCGGTCCAGGTCGTCGACGACGAAGGCCGCATCACCGGCATCTACGACAAGGTTCACCTTGTCCCCTTCGGCGAATACCTGCCGCTGGACGGGCTGCTGCGCCGTCTGGGCCTGCGCCAGTTCGTGCATGCGCCGGGCGGCTTCGAGGCCGGGCGCGAGCGAACCGTCCTACCGGTGCCGGGCCTGCCGCCGGTGGCGGCGCTCATCTGCTACGAGGCGATCTTTCCGGGCGCGGTGGTGCCGCAGGACGGCACGCGTCCCGGCGTTCTGATCAATGTCACGAACGATGCCTGGTTCGGTGAGACGCCCGGCCCCTACCAGCACATGGCGCAAGCCCGGCTACGCAGCATTGAGGAAGGTATTCCTCTCGTGCGGGCGGCCAACACCGGCATCTCGGCGGTCGCCGACGGCTACGGCCGGGTCATCGCCTCGCTGCCGCTGGGGACGGAGGGGATTCTCGATGCCCCCTTGCCTGAAGCGCTGTCACCGACGATTTATGCCCGGCTCGGGGATGTGGTATTCTGGTTCTTCACCTTGAGTGTAGCCGCCGGCGCGATGACCGCACGGCGACATGGCCGGGTGGGCCGCGACGAACGGACGGGAAGACCATGAGAACAGCGCCTGCGAGCGTCAAGAAAGTCCCCAATCCGATCGACAAGCACGTCGGCAGTCGCGTGCGCATGCGACGCATGTTCGTCGGCATGAGCCAGGAAAAGCTTGGCGAATCCCTCGGCCTGACTTTCCAGCAGGTGCAGAAGTACGAAAAGGGCACGAACCGCATCGGCGCGAGCCGCCTCCAGCAGATCGCCAAGGTGCTCGGCGTGCCGGTAGAGTTTTTCTTTGACGGCGCGCCGGCGGCGGACGGCGTCATCGGCGGTGGCTTCGCCGAGGCGCCATCCTCGAGCTATGTGTCCGACTTCCTGTCGACGAGCGAGGGCGTGCAGCTCACCAAGGCCTTCATCCGCATCAAGGACGCGAAGGTGCGCCGGCGCATCGTCGACCTCGTCGTCGCTCTCGCCGACACGGAAGGCGAGGACGCCTGACGCCGTCCGTTTCGTTCGCTCTATCGAACCCGTCCGTCATTCCATCTTGACCCTGTGCGTCCGGGCTGTCACAACACCTCGCCTTTGGGCCAGAGCCCGTTCCGACCGGACTGCGATGCAATCCGGTCTGTAACACGGTCTCTTTCCTGGAGCTCGGAGACGGGCCTTGGCGTGTGACGAAAGGATCGGGAACGTGGCGCGTTCGGACTATCTCTTCACCAGCGAATCCGTTTCGGAAGGCCATCCTGACAAGGTCTGCGACCGGATCTCGGACACGATTGTCGACGCCTATCTCAGCGCCATGCCGGAGGCGCGCGTCGCCTGCGAGACGCTGGCGACCACCAACCGCGTCGTCATCGCCGGCGAGGTGCGCGGCCCGTCCGACATCACGAACGACTATCTCGCCCACCTCGCCCGCCTTGCCATCAAGGACATCGGCTACGAGCAGGAAGGCTTCCACTGGGAGACGGCCAAGGTCGAGGTACACCTCCATGCCCAGTCGGCGCACATCGCGCAGGGCGTCGATGCTTCCGGCAACAAGGACGAGGGCGCCGGCGACCAGGGCATCATGTTCGGCTACGCCTGCCGCGAGACGCCCGAGCTGATGCCCGCCCCGATCTACTACGCTCACGAGATCCTCAAGACGCTGACCGCCGCGCGCAAGTCCGGCGAGACCGGCCTGCTCGGTCCCGACGCCAAGAGCCAGGTGACGGTGCGCTACGCCGACGGCAAGCCGGTCGGCGTCACCCAGATCGTGGTCTCGACCCAGCACATCGAGAGCCATGCCGGCAAGGAGCTGACCTCGCACGACATCCGCGCGATCGTGGAGCCCTATGTGCGCAAGTCGCTGCCCGCGGGCTGGGTCGACGACAAGACCGTCTGGCACGTCAACCCGACGGGCAAGTTCGTGATTGGCGGTCCGGATGGCGACTGCGGCCTGACCGGGCGCAAGATCATCGTCGACACCTACGGCGGGGCGGCGCCGCACGGGGGCGGTGCCTTCTCGGGCAAGGACCCGACCAAGGTCGACCGCTCGGCCGCCTATGCCGCGCGCTACCTCGCCAAGAACGTGGTGGCGGCGGGCCTCGCCCAGCGCTGCACCATCCAGCTCTCCTACGCCATCGGCGTCTCCAGGCCCCTGTCGCTCTATGTCGACCTGCACGGCACCGGCGAGGTCGAGGAGGCACGGCTCGAGCGCGTGCTCATGGACGTGATGGACCTGTCGCCGCGCGGCATCCGCCAGCACCTCGGCCTCAACCGGCCGATCTACGCCCGCACCTCGGCCTACGGTCATTTCGGCCGCGCTCCCGAGGCGGACGGTGGCTTCTCCTGGGAGCGCACCGATCTCGCCGGCGCCATCCGCGCCGCGCTCGGCTGAGGCAGGTATCCGGACGACACGCGTGATCGCGGAGCAGGACAGGGGCGGCGCCTTCTTCGGGCGCCGCAAGGGCCACAAGCTGCGCGACAACCACGCCCGCCTGCTGGCGGAGGTGTTGCCGCGGCTGCGCCTGCCGGCGGGCACGGATAAGCTCGCCCCCGCGGGCCTGTTCCCGCATCCGGTCCGTGAGGTCTGGCTCGAGATCGGCTTCGGCGGCGGCGAGCACCTTCTCGCCCGCGCCCGCGAGAACCCGGACATCGGCTTCATTGGCTGCGAGCCCTTCGTCAATGGCATGGCGAAGCTCCTTGCCGGCGTCGAGGAGCACGCCATCGCCAACCTGCGTGTCTGGGACGATGATGCGACCCTCGTCCTGCCGCGTCTGCCCGAGGCCTCTATCGGGCGCGTCTTCGTGCTCTATCCCGACCCCTGGCCGAAGCGCCGCCACCGCAAGCGGCGCTTCATCGGCGAGGAAACCCTCGCCGCGCTCGCGCGCGTCATGCGGCCGGGCGCCGAGCTACGCTTCGCCACCGACATCGACGACTATGCCGCCTGGGCGCTGGCGCGGATCGACCGCAGCGGCCTCTTCGCCTGGCGGGCCGAACGAGCGGACGACTGGCGCCGGCCCTGGACGGGCTGGCCCGGCACGCGCTACGAGGCCAAGGCGCTGCGGGAAGGGCGCCTGCCGATGTATCTCACCTTCGTGCGGCGCTGACGGGTTCCTTTTCCCCGTCGCTCGGCCGTTTCCGCTTGTGGAAAAGCCGCGTTTTCGTTATGACACCACCGTTCGGTGGGGCGCTGCATCCTGTGTGCGGCGGAGTTTGCCATTAGCTTCGTGCGAGATGGGCTCCGTGCCGCAAGACCCCCGCTCCCCGACATTGATCAGACGCTCTCCGTCGCCGGTTCAAGACGCCGGCACGGCCGCCGGGCCGCATGGTGCAGGCGGGCGGCCACTACCGCATGGAATACGTGCGTATTCCGTGCGGCCGGCGACAGGGGGCGTGATGCAACACCAGCCGCCGGCGTTGTCCGCCTTGATCGGCGTTAGGAGACCGAATGTCCGTATCCGCTCACCAGGCCCCGTCCCGTGAAGATTTCGCGGCGCTTCTCGAAGAGTCCTTCTCGCATGCCGAGCCCGTCGAGGGTTCCGTCGTCAAGGGCCGCGTCGTCGCCATCGAGAAGGACGTCGCCGTCATTGATATCGGCCTGAAGACCGAAGGCCGCGTTGCTCTCAAGGAATTCGTCGGTCCGGGTCGGGACCAGTCGCTCGAGGTGGGTGACGAGGTCGAGGTTTACCTGGAGCGCATCGAGAATGCGCTCGGTGAAGCCGTCATCTCGCGCGACAAGGCGCGCCGGGAAGAGAGCTGGGTCAAGCTCGAGAAGGCCTTCGAGGACAATGAGAAGGTCACAGGCATCATCTTCAACCAGGTCAAGGGCGGCTATACCGTCGACCTCGACGGTGCCGTGGCCTTCCTGCCGCGTTCGCAGGTCGACATCCGTCCGGTGCGCGACGTCACGCCGCTCATGGGCGTGCCGCAGCCGTTCCAGATCCTCAAGATGGACCGCCGCCGCGGCAACATCGTCGTCTCGCGCCGCACGGTGCTCGAGGAGACGCGCGCCGAGGCCCGTTCCGAGCTCGTGGCCAACCTCGAGGAGGGGCAGGTCGTCGAGGGTGTGGTCAAGAACATCACCGAGTACGGCGCCTTCGTCGACCTCGGCGGCATCGACGGCCTGCTGCACGTCACCGACATGGCGTGGCGGCGCGTCAACCACCCGACCGACGTCGTCTCGATCGGCCAGACCGTCAAGGTCAAGATCATCAAGATCAACCACGAGACGCACCGCATCTCGCTCGGCATCAAGCAGCTGCTGGCCGATCCGTGGGAAGGCATCGCCGGCCGCTACCCGGTCAACGCCCGCTTCAAGGGCCGCGTGACGAACATCACCGACTACGGTGCGTTCGTCGAGCTCGAGCCGGGCATCGAGGGCCTCATCCACGTCTCCGAGATGAGCTGGACGAAGAAGAACGTCCACCCCGGCAAGATCGTGTCGACCTCCCAGGAGGTCGAGGTGCAGATTCTCGAGGTCGATCCGGTCAAGCGCCGCATCTCGCTCGGCCTCAAGCAGACCCTGCAGAACCCGTGGGATGCCTTCGCCGAGAAGTTCCCGATCGGTTCCGTCGTCGAGGGCGAGGTCAAGAACAAGACCGAATTCGGCCTCTTCATCGGTCTCGACGGCGACGTCGACGGCATGGTCCACCTGTCGGATCTCGACTGGAACCGTCCCGGCGAGCAGGTCATCGAGGAGTTCAAGAAGGGCGACGTGGTGCGTGCCGTCGTTCTCGACGTCGACGTCGAGAAGGAGCGCATCTCGCTCGGCATTAAGCAGCTCGAGGGCGACCCCTTCGCCGATGCCGGCGATGTCAAGAAGGGCGCCGTCGTCACCTGCGAGGTGGTCGAGGTGAAGGATTCCGGCATCGAGGTGAAGATCGTCGACACCGACATGACCGCCTTCATCCGCCGCGCCGAGCTCGCGCGGGACCGCTCCGAGCAGCGCCCCGAGCGCTTCGCCCCGGGCGAGAAGGTCGATGCCCGCGTCGTGCAGTTCGACCGCAAGGCCCGCCGCATCCAGCTCTCCATCAAGGCCCTCGAGGTCGCGGAGGAGAAGGAGGCGATCGCCCAGTACGGTTCGACCGACTCGGGCGCCTCGCTCGGCGACATCCTCGGCGCCGCCCTCAAGCGCGCCAACGAGAAGAAGTAAGCCGCGATCTTCGTTGCGGGACGGCCATGCTGCCCCGCAGCACGATCTGCAGGTGATCCTCGCAAGCGACCCGCCCGGCCTCCGGGCGGGTTTTGCTTTGCCTGCTTTTTGTCACCGCCCCGCCTTGCCCGTGACGGGGCCCGGGGCTAGTGTCCACGGCGTCCCGACCAGCCGAGGTGAAGAGCCGAGCTTCGCCAATGACATACGATGCCGACATCATGGCAGACCGCCGGCGCCTGAGGCGCAAGCTCTCGTTCTGGCGCGTCCTTGCCGTCTTCGCCCTCATCGCCGTCGTGGTCGCGCTCGGTGCGCGGTTCGGCGCGGGTTCGGTGGTCACGGGTGACCAGATCGCCGCCATCCGCATCGGCGGCTTCATCAGTGGCGACCAGCGCACGCTCGACCTCATCAGGCGAGTCAAGGACGCCCGCTCGGTGCGCGCCGTGCTGGTGCGCGTCGACAGCCCCGGCGGCACCACCTCCGGCGCCGAGGCGATCTATACGGCGCTGCGCGAGCTCGCCGCGGAGAAGCCGACGGTCGCGCTCGTCGACGGCCTCGCCGCCTCCGGCGGCTATATCACCGCCCTTGCGGCCGAGCGCATCGTCTCGCGCGATACCTCGCTCGTCGGCTCCATCGGTGTCCTGATCCAGTATCCCAACCTCGCCGGCCTGCTCGACACCCTCGGAGTGAAGGTGGAGGAAGTGAAGTCGAGCCCGCTCAAGGCGGCGCCGAACGGGTTCGAGCCCACTTCGCCGGAGGCGCGCGCCGCGCTCGAGAGCGTCGTTCGCGATTCCTTCGCCTGGTTCAAGGGCCTTGTCGGCCAGCGTCGCTCCCTCTCCGGCCCCGCGCTCGATCAGGTATCCGACGGGCGTGTCTTCACCGGTCGCCAGGCGAAGGAACTTGGTCTCGTCGACGAACTCGGCGGCCAGCGCCAGGCGGTGGCATGGCTCGAGAAGGAGAAGAAGCTCGCCAGCGATCTGCCGGTCCGGGAATGGAAGGCCGAGAGCGAGCGGCTCGGCCTGTCGTTCTGGTCGCTCCTCGGCCGCGCGGCAGCTTTCGCCGGTTATGACGACCTGGCCGGTGCGCTGCGGGCGGCTGCGCTGCGCGAAGAAGCGGGACGGCTTGACGGTCTCCTCGCCGTCTGGCACCCTTCGCTTCAAAATAATTGAAATTTCAAAGAGATAGGCGGGGGATATGATCAAGTCCGAGCTCGTGTTGCGGATCGCCGAGCAGAATCCGCACCTCTACCAGCGCGATGTCGAGAATATCGTCAATGCGATCCTCGAGGAGATTACTCGCGCGCTCGCGCGAGGCGATCGGGTCGAGCTGCGCGGGTTCGGCGCCTTTTCGGTCAAGCAGCGCAATGCGCGCGTTGGCCGCAACCCGCGCACGGGCGAGACGGTCGATGTTGCATCGAAGATGATTCCCGTCTTCAAGACCGGCAAGGAGATGCGCCTGCGCCTCAACGGCAGCGCCGCCGCCCCGGCGGCGGGCAGGAAGGCCGCCGTGAGCGTGAGCGCGTGAGGGAAGTGGAGCCGTGACGTTGAAGCGCTTCGTCAAGTTTCTGGTGCTGG
Organism: Chelatococcus daeguensis; assembly: GCF_001887265.1. Taxonomy (NCBI): domain Bacteria; kingdom Pseudomonadati; phylum Pseudomonadota; class Alphaproteobacteria; order Hyphomicrobiales; family Chelatococcaceae; genus Chelatococcus; species Chelatococcus daeguensis. The sequence goes on from NZ_CP018095.1 coordinate 221,942, forward strand.
CGCCAGTCGCGGTCGTCATCGTGCTCCTGGCGGTGGCCAACCGCGCGCCGGTCCAGCTGTCCTTTGATCCCTTCTCGCGCACAGAGCCGGCTCTTGCCGTGACGGTGCCATTCTTTGTCGTGATCTTCGCTGCGGTGATACTCGGCGTCCTCGTCGGCGGCATTGCCGCCTGGCTCGCCCAGGGCAAGCACCGCAAGGCGGAGAAGCGCTATCGCCGCGAGGCGGACCGATGGCGCAGCGAGGCCGAACAACTGCGCGGCACCACCGGGCGGGCCGCGCTGCCGAAGGCGTGAGCCGCTGAAGCATTTCAGCCGGCTTCGCTGTTGCGTCACCGGGGGTACCCGATGGACAAGCCGGTGCCGTCGTGCCACTTGCAGGCGTCATGTCCACCATCGTCAAGATCTGCGGGTTGAGAAGCGCCGAGGCCGTCGCTGCGGCGCTGGCGGCGGGCGCCGACATGGTCGGCTTCGTCTTCTTTCCCAAGAGCCCGCGCAATGTCTCGCTCGCCGAGGCTGTCACCCTCGCCGGGTTCGTGCGCGGCCGCGCCGAGATCGTCGCGCTCACCGTCGATGCCGACGACGCGGCGATCGCCGCCATCCGCGATCGCCTGAAGCCCGACTGGTTCCAGCTCCACGGCAAGGAAACGCCCGAGCGCGCGGCCGCCATCCGGCGGCTCGCCGGCACGCAGGTGATGAAGGCGATCGGCGTCAGCGAGCCGGCAGACCTCGCTCGCCACGCTCCCTATGCGGCGGTCGTCGACCGCCTGCTGTTCGATGCCAAGCCGCCGAAGGGGGCCGTGCTGCCCGGCGGCAACGGCATCGCGTTCGACTGGGATATCCTCGCGGCTGGGGCCGGGGGGCGGCCCTTCATGCTCTCGGGCGGGCTCGATCCCGACAATGTGGGCACAGCCGTCGCGCGGCTGACGGATGTTCCAGGTTTCGTCGGCGTCGACGTGTCCTCCGGGGTGGAGAGCGCGCCGGGCGAGAAGGACGCTGGTAGAATCGCTGCCTTTGTCGCCGCGGCGCGGGCGTGAAGGCGTCACGGTCACGGTGGCCCTGCCGGCCGCTTTGGCTTATGCAACGGGAGACCTCGGCGGCGAGCCGGTTCCCGCTGTCGCACGAACAGAGAATGGACGAGGCGCGGGCCGAGGCTCCGCCGCTTGAGAAGGATGAAGGTCGCGTGACTGTGCAACCGCTCAACTCCTACCGCTCGGGGCCCGATGAGCGCGGCCATTTCGGCATGTTCGGCGGCCGCTTCGTCGCCGAGACGCTGATGCCCGTCATCCTCGAGGTCGAGAAGGCCTATGCCGCGGCCAAGGACGATCCCGCCTTCCAGGCAGAGATGGACGGCTATCTCGCCCATTATGTCGGTCGGCCGAGCCCGCTCTATTATGCGGAGCGCCTGACGGAGCGCCTGCGTGAAGGTGCCGGCGGCAAGGGCGCGAAGATCTATCTCAAGCGCGAGGAGCTCAACCACACGGGCTCGCACAAGGTCAACAACGTGCTCGGCCAGATCCTGCTGGCCCGCCGCATGGGCAAGAAGCGCATCATCGCCGAGACCGGCGCGGGCCAGCACGGCGTCGCGACGGCGACGCTGTGCGCGCGCTTCGGCCTCGAATGCGTCATCTACATGGGCGCCGTCGACGTCGAGCGGCAGAAGCCCAATGTCTTCCGCATGCAGATGCTCGGGGCCACTGTGGTGCCCGTCCAGTCCGGCTCGCGCACCCTCAAGGACGCCATGAATGAGGCGCTGCGCGACTGGGTGACGAATGTCGCCACCACTTATTACTGCATCGGCACGGTGGCGGGCCCCCATCCCTATCCCGGCATGGTGCGCGACTTCCAGGCCGTCATCGGCAAGGAAACGCGCGAGCAGATACTTGCGGCCGAGGGGCGGCTGCCCGATTCGCTCGTCGCCTGCATCGGCGGCGGCTCCAATGCCATGGGCCTGTTCTATCCCTTCCTCGACGACAAGGATGTCGAGATCTACGGCGTCGAGGCGGCCGGCCACGGCCTTGCGAGCGGCCAGCACGCGGCCTCGCTCACCGGCGGGCGGCCGGGCGTGCTGCACGGCAACCGCACCTATCTGCTGATGGACGACGACGGCCAGATCGCCGAGGCTCACTCCATCTCGGCCGGGCTCGACTATCCGGGCATCGGCCCCGAGCACGCCTTCCTGCACGAGACCGGCCGCGTCACCTACATCTCCGCGACGGACAAGGAGGCGCTCGAGGCCTTCATGCTCCTGTCCAAGCTCGAGGGCATCATCCCTGCCCTCGAGCCGGCCCATGCGCTGGCCAAGGTGGTCGAGCTCGCGCCGCAAAAGCCTCAGGACCACATCATGGTCGTCAATCTCTCCGGCCGCGGCGACAAGGACGTGCCGCAGGTCGCCGACATCCTTGGAGGACAGTTCTGATGAGCCGCATCGACCGGCGCTTTGCCGCCTGCCGCGCCGAGGGCCGCGCGGCGCTCGTGACCTTCGTCACGGCCGGTGATCCGGATGCCGACACCTCGCTCGCAATCCTGAAGGCGTTGCCCCGCGCCGGCGCCGATCTCATCGAGATCGGCATGCCCTTCACCGATCCGATGGCGGATGGCCCGGCCATCCAGCTCTCCTCGCAGCGGGCGCTGAAGGGCGGCCAGACGCTTAAGAAGACCCTCGACATGGTGCGCGCCCTCCGCGCGGGCGAGGCGGACACGCCTGTCATCCTGATGGGCTATTACAATCCCATCTACATCTATGGCGTCGAGCGCTTTCTGAAGGATGCGCGTGAAGCCGGCGTCGACGGCCTCATCGTGGTCGACCTGCCGCCGGAGGAGGACGACGAGCTCTGCGTCCCGGCGCTAAAGGCGGGGCTGTCCTTCATCCGTCTCGCCACGCCGACAACGGACGACGCGCGCCTGCCGGCTGTGCTCGCCAACACTTCGGGCTTCGTCTACTACGTTTCGATCACCGGCATCACCGGCAGCGCGACGCCGGATTTCGGCGCCGTGGCGCAGTCGGTGGCGCGCATCAAGGCCCATACGAACCTGCCGGTCGTCGTCGGTTTCGGCGTCAAGACCGGCGAGCACGCGGCGGCCATCGCCCGCGGCGCCGACGGCGTCGTGGTCGGCTCCGCCCTCGTCGAGGCCGTGCGCGCCTCGCTCGACGGCGAGGGGCGGGCGACGGCAGGGACGCTCGCAGCCGTGGAGGCGCTGGTGGGCGAGCTCGCCGCCGGCGTGCGCTCGGCCGCCAAGGCAACGGCGGCGTGAGGACGAGGCCCTCTCCCGTTCCCCGGATGAGGGAGAGGCGCCACCTTTGCAACACCGTCGCACCTAGCGAAAAGCCTCGCGAAGGTCTATGTGAAGGCCGCGTGACGGTATATCAGGGTTGCGGCCAGGTTCCGTGACCCATTCGGGCGTGGCGGGTCCACGCCGGGACACCAGAGGTTGCCCCCGTGAACTGGATTTCGGACGTCGTACGGCCCAAGATCAAGACGCTGTTCAAGCGTGAGGTGCCGGAAAATCTCTGGATCAAGTGCCCCGAAACGGGGCAGATGGTCTTCCACAAGGACGTCGAGGCCAACCTCTTCGTCATCCCGGGCTCCGATTATCACCTGCGCATGGGCGCCAAGGCGCGCCTCGTCTCCTTCTTCGACGGCGGCGCATGGGAAGAGATCGCCCTGCCAGAGGTGCCGATCGACCCGCTCAAGTTCCGCGACGAGAAGCGCTATGTCGACCGCCTGCGCGACGCCCGCGCCAAGACCGGCATGCAGGATGCCGTCCAGGTTGGCGTGGGCGAGGTCGAGGGTGCGACCATCACCGCGGCGGTACAGGATTTCGAGTTCATGGGTGGCTCGCTCGGCATGGCCGCAGGCGAGGCGATCATCACCGGCATGGAAACCGCGCTCGCCCGCCGCACGCCCTTCGTGCTCTTCGTCTCCTCGGGCGGTGCGCGCATGCAGGAGGGCATACTCTCGCTCATGCAGATGCCGCGCACGACGGTGGCGGTGCGCAAGCTCAACGAGGCCCGTCTGCCCTATATCGTGGTGCTGACCAACCCGACGACCGGCGGCGTCACCGCCTCCTACGCCATGCTGGGCGACGTGCACATCGCCGAGCCGGGCGCCCTCATCGGCTTCGCGGGTCCGCGCGTCATCGAGCAGACGATCCGCGAGAAGCTGCCGGAAGGCTTCCAGCGCTCGGAATATCTCCGGGAGCACGGCATGGTCGACATGGTCGTTCACCGCCGGGACGTGAAGGCGACCGTCGCCAGGCTGTGCCGCCTGCTGATGAAGCAGGACAAGCCCGCCGTCGTCGCGCCTCCTGCGGATATGCAGGCGCTCGACGCCGCCGCGGAATAACGATCAGCCCCAGACGGCCGGGGACCGCCATGGAATCGTCCGATGCCATGCTCGCGCGCTTTCTCGCGCTGCATCCCAAGACGATCGATCTGTCCCTCGGCCGCATCGAGCGGCTGCTGACGCGCCTCGGTGCCCCCCAGCGCCAGCTGCCGCCGGTCATCCACGTGGCCGGGACCAACGGCAAGGGCTCGACAATCGCCTTCATGCGAGCGGTTCTGGAGGCGGCCGGGCTCGTCGTTCACGTCTACACCTCGCCGCATCTCGTGCGCTTCCACGAGCGCATCCGGCTCGGCCGTCCCGGCGGTGGCCGCTTCGTCGGCGAGGACCGGCTCGTCGCGGCTCTCGAGCGCTGCGAGGACGCCAATGGTGGTGCTCCGATCACGGTGTTCGAGATCACGACGGCAGCGGCCATGTTGCTCTTCGCCGAGACGCCGGCCGACGTGCTGCTGCTCGAGGTCGGGCTCGGCGGACGCCTCGATGCCACCAACGTCGTCGAGACGCCGCAAGCCTGTGTCGTGACGCCGGTCTCGCTCGACCATGCCGATTATCTCGGCGACAACGTCATGCGCATCGCCGCGGAGAAGGCCGGCATCTTCAAGCGCGGCGCACCTGCGATCATCGCGCCGCAGGAGCCGGAGCCCACGGCCGTCCTCGAAGCGGCGGCGGAGCGCGTCGGCGCCCGCTCGATCCTCGTCGGCGGACAGGACTTTCATGTGCACGAGGAGCGCGGGCGCCTCGTCTACCAGGACGAGCAGGGGCTCATCGACCTGCCCCTGCCGCGGCTCGCCGGCCGTCACCAACTCGTCAACGCGGGAACGGCGCTCGCCACCCTGCGGGCGGCCGGTTATGGGCGCCTGCCGGCGGAGGCCTTCGAGGCCGGCATGAGCCGCGCCGAATGGCCCGCCCGCATGCAGCGTCTGCGCCAGGGCAGCCTCGTCGATCTTGCCCCGGACGGGGCGGAGCTGTGGCTCGACGGCGGCCACAATCCGGACGGAGGCCGCGCGCTCGCCGCCGCCTTCGCGGAACTCGAGGAGCGGCATCCCGCCCCGCTCGTCATGATCGTCGGTATGCTCGGCACCAAGGACGCCGACGGCTTCCTGAAGCCTTTCGTGGGCCTCGCTCAGGAACTCATCGCCGTGCCGATCCCCTCGCAGCTCGCCGCCCGCCCGGCCGAGGAGGTCGCGGGTATCGCCCGCTCCGTCGGCCTGCAGGCGCGGGCCAGCGACAGCGTCGAGGCGGCGCTCGCGGGGTTGAGGGCGACGGAGCGGGAACGCCCGCCGCGCATTCTCGTGACGGGCTCGCTCTATCTCGCCGGGGACGTGCTGGCGGCCAACGGCACCCTTCCGCAATAGGCTCGGATCGCGAACGTCCCCCGGCGGCCGAGCGGGCGCGGCTACTCGTCCTCGCCGAAGCGCTCGGCGAGCAGGGTTGTGATGGCGTCGAGGCAGGCCTGCGCATCCTCGCCCCTGGCCGTCACGGTGATGCTGGTGCCCTGCGCGGCGGCAAGGGTCAGGAGACCCATGATCGAACGCCCGCCAACGGTTTCGCCGCAGCGGGTCACCGTGACGTCGGCGCCGAAACGCTCGACGGTCTGCACGAATTTGGCCGAGGCACGGGCATGCAGACCCTTGCGGTTGATGATCGGCAATTCGCGCGCCAGCGCGCCGTCCGGCACCGGCGCCGGGGGGCAGTCGTCGTTGTCGAAGGCGTCGATGTCCATTGCGACAACCGCCGTCACTTGCCGGCGAGCACCCGGCTCGCCACGTTGATATATTTGCGGCCCGCTTCCTGCGCCTGCAGCACGGCATCTTCCAGCGGCTTCTCGTCGCGGACGCTGGCAAGCTTGATGAGCATGGGCAGGTTGATGCCCGCCACCACCTCGACCTTGCGCCCGTTCATCACCGAGATCGCGAGATTCGAGGGGGTGCCGCCGAACATGTCGGTGAGCACGACCACCCCTTCGCCCGTGTCGACCTGGCCTACTGCCGCCAGAATGTCCCTGCGGCGGCTCTCCATGTCATCATCCGGACCGATGGTGATGGTTTCGAACTGTTTCTGAGGGCCAACCACGTGCTCCAGCGCGGCGCGAAATTCCGTCGCCAGGCAGCCGTGGGTCACCAGCACAAGACCGATCATTCAAGAACCCGTGGCCCCGCCACCCAAAAGGAAGCGCCCATTTTGTGCATTGCGGCGGCAAGTGCAAGTGCCTGCGACCATTTGGTCATCATTCAGACAAAAGGTGCAGCATCGGACGCTCGAATCGCGCCAGCATGCCAAGGATTATGGCGGCCGTCACGCCTGCGTCGCCACCAAGAACCCGCATTCGCGGCAAGGTGATGCCCTCGACGGTCACCGTCCGGTCTGTGAATTGCGGGTATCGTTCCGGTGGCTCGATGTCGCAATCGACCACGAGGCGCACGACCGCCGCGCCCTCGGCCTCCATGGTGACGATTCCGAGGCCGCGCACCTCGAGGAGGCCCGCAAGAGCCATCGGGGCACGGGCGACGAGCCGACCGTTGCAGGCGCTCACGCGGCAGCGGTCGTCGCTGACGAGGCAGGCGAAGCGCCCGCTCGCCTGCGCTCCGGCGACGAGGGCGAGCGCCAGCCGCGACTTGCCGCTCCCCGACGCCCCGCGGATAAGGATGCCCGCCTCGTCCACGAGGACGCAGCCGGCATGGATTGTCGCAGGCGGGGCCGGGGCGGCAGCGGCGGTCATGAACGCACGGCAGCCGGCAAGCGTACCACGAAGCGGGCGCCAAGGCATTGCGGCTCCGCGCCGGCGGCGGGTGCCATTCGGTTTTCGCCCCAGATACGGCCCCGGTGCGCTTCGACGATCTGACGGGAGATGGACAGGCCGAGGCCCGAGTTCTGGCCGAAGCCCTGTTCCGGCCGGTCGGTGTAGAAGCGCTCGAAGATGCGTTCCAGGGCATGGGGCGGAATGCCCGGCCCGTCGTCGTCGACGGTGATGTCGATCTCGCCGCGGATGCGCTGCATCGTTACGCGTACTTCGTGGCCCGGCGGCGAGAAGGAGCGCGCGTTGTCGATGAGGTTGTTGACGACCTGGCCGAGCCGGCTGTCGTGACCCATGACGAGATAGGCGTCGCGCTGCGGGCTGTCCTTGATCACGAGGCGGATCGGGGCCGATTCGGCGCCGCGCACTTCGTTGGCCACCGTCACCACGGCCTCCAGCAGCCGGCGCAGGTCGACCGGCTCGGCCTCGGCGCGGGCGAGTTCGGCGTCGAGCCGCGAGGCGTCCGAGATGTCGCTGATCAGGCGGTCGAGCCGTTTGACGTCGTGCTGGATGACGGCGAGCAGTCGCTTGCGCGACTCCTCGTTGCGGGCGAGCGGCAGCGTCTCGACGGCGCTGCGCAGCGAGGTGAGCGGGTTCTTGAGCTCGTGTGCCACGTCCGCCGCGAATGTCTCGATGGCCTCGATGCGGTTGTAGAGCGCCCGCGTCATGTCGCGCAGGGCGCCCGAGAGATGCCCGATCTCGTCCGAGCGGTCGGTGAAGTCCGGAATCTCCTGCCGCGACTTGATGCCTCGGCGCACCCGCTCCGCGGCCTCGGCGAGACGGCGCATTGGGCCGGCGATGGTGCCGGCGAGCAGCACCGACAGCACGAGCATGACGGCGGCCGCGACCGCGAAGACCCGGAGCAGCGCCCAGCGCTCGGCGGCGATGATGGTGTCGATGTCGCCACCCTGGGTGGAGAGGACGAGCGCCCCGCGCACGGTGCGGAAACGCTGGATGGGCACGGCGACGGATACGGTCGTCTCGCCGCGGGTGTTGACCCGCACGACGCTGCCCGGCAGGCCGGTCAGCGCCTTCTGCACCTCGGGCAGGGATTTGCCGCTCGTTGCCGTGATGTCGTCGGCGAAGGGCGTGCCCGATCGGCCGAAGAGGCGCTTCAGCCACTTCCAGCCGCTTTCGAGGAACGTCGGCTCATCCTGCGAGATCGGAGGCAGGTCGAAGCTGAGGATGTCACCGCGCGAATAGAGATTGCGCGAATCGAGCAGAAGGTAGCCCTCCCGGTCGTAGATGCGCGCGCGCGTGCGCGTGGGCGTCACCAACCGGCGCAGCAGCGGCGCCACACGCTCGGGATTGATGGAGAACTCGAGCGGCGAGAAATCCTCCTGCAGGCCCGAGCTCTCGCCCGCCTGAAGCTGCAGCAGCTTGTCGGGATCGATGGTGATCGTGTCGGTCTCGACCGTCGCCGAGGCGGCAATGGCGCCGGCGATAATCTCGCCCTGGGTGAGCAGGCTCTGCACGCGCGCGTCGATGAGGCCGGCGCGGAACTGGTTGAGATAGAGGAAGCCGAGGAAGAGGGCGACGAGCCCGGCGAGGTTCAGGACGACGATGCGCCGCGTCAGGCTCGACGACAGGCGCGTGACGACCGCCTGGCCGACGCGGCTCACCCGGCGGGCAAGGCCGGCACGGGCCGGCACCCGTGTACCCGCCTCGGCACCGTCGGCCGCTGTCCGGGTCTCGTCGAATGGTTCGGCGGTCATTCTTCCTCGCGACCGCATCGCGCCGGCCAGTGGCCGGCGACTCTCGTGCCCATCTGCCGTCAGGTTTCCTTGAATCGGTAGCCGACCCCGTACAGCGTCTCGATCATGTCGAAGCTGTTGTCGACGGCCTTGAACTTCTTGCGCAGGCGCTTGATGTGGCTGTCGATGGTGCGGTCGTCGACATAGACTTGGTCGTCATAGGCCGCGTCCATCAGCGCGTTGCGGCTCTTCACGACGCCGGGGCGCTGCGCCAGCGCCTGCAGGATGAGGAACTCGGTCACCGTCAGCGTGACGGGATCGTTCTTCCACGTGCAGGTATGGCGCTCCGGATCCATCTTGAGAAGGCCTCGCTCCAGCACCTTCGCGTCGCTCTCGCGAACCGTCCCCTGCTCTCGCGGGCTCACGCGCCGCAGCACGGCCTTAACGCGCTCCACGAGGAGGCGCTGCGAGAAGGGTTTGCGGATGAAGTCGTCGGCGCCCATCTTGAGTCCGAACAACTCGTCGATCTCCTCGTCCTTGGAGGTGAGGAAGATCACGGGCATGTCCGTCTTCTGGCGCAGGCGGCGCAGCAGCTCCATGCCGTCCATGCGCGGCATCTTGATGTCGAGGATGGCGAGATCCGGCGGGTTGGCCTTGAGGCCGTCCAGGGCCGACGCACCGTCCGTATACGTCTGTATGCGGTACCCCTCGGCTTCCAGTGCAATGGAAACGGAGGTCAGGATATTGCGGTCGTCGTCGACGAGGGCGATTGTCGGCATACTGGCTCGCTCGTTCGCAGGCATCAGTGAAGCCGAGCCTCCTGCGGGACGAGGACGGCCGAAATATGACGATGACTGCCGGGTGATCCTACAGCGTTCGGGCGCATAACGCCATGTCCGCCCCTTTACCGGAGACAATATTGATGTTCGCCGCCGCCGATTCAACCGCCGCGTTCGATCCGCGCTCCGCTGCCGCCCACCTCCTGCGCCGTGCCCGCTTCGGTGCCCTGGGGACGCTCGCGGCCGACGGCGCGCCCTATGTGTCCCTCGTCAATGTCGCGACGGCGATCGACGGCACGCCCGTCACTCTCATCTCGACGCTCGCCCTGCACACGCAGAACATCGCCCGCGACGCGCGCGTGTCGCTGCTCCTGACGCAGGTTGGCGCAGGGGATCCGAGCGCCCATCCGCGCATCACCCTCGCCGGCCGCGCCGTCGCGAGCGACGACGAGGCTCTGAAGCGCCGCTTTCTCGCCCGCCATCCCCTGTCGGCCGGCTATGCCGGCTTCAAGGATTTCGCCTTCTACCGCATCGAGATCACCGGAGCCCATCTCGTCGCCGGCTTCGGCCGCATCGTCGACCTTGCGCCGCAGGACCTCGTCGATGACCTGGCCGGCGCGGAGCACCTCGTCGAGAACGAGGCCGGCGCCGTCGCGCATATGAACGAGGATCATGCCGATGCCCTCGCCCTCTATGCGACGAAGCTGCTCGGCCTGCCCGAGGGAAACTGGCGCGCGAGCGGCATCGACCGGCGCGGCCTCGATCTCGTCTGCGGCGATCTGACCGGGAGATTGGACTTCCCGGCCCCGATCGGGGCACCGGGCGAACTGCGGCAGGTGCTGAAGGATCTCGCCGCCGAGGCGCGCCGGCGCTGACGCATGCGACAGATACCGCCGGCCGGCCTGTCCGGCTTTAGCCCGAGTGGCTGACGGCGTCGGCAATGCAGCGCAGACCTTTCCACGGTCTCGGCCGGGCTTGACCCGGCCATCCACGCCTTTGACGTTGTAGAACTTTCTAGGCGTGGATGCCCGCGACGAGCGCGGGCATGACGGCGGGTGCGATTGTGCTTCAACGCCGCGGCGCCGCCAGAAGGGAGCGTCGGATCTTCACCGGTCACGCTTCGCGGCCGCACGCCGTTGCCGGCAAGGGAGCAATTCCCTTCAATCGATTCGATGGAACGAGCGGTCTGTCACCGCACTTGAAAGTCTGCCATATGCCGGGCATCGATGGTTCCGGCGGCTGCGGCGCGCGGATACAAGTCTCGCGGCTTCAAGGTCCATCATGCGTGGCGGCGGGGGCGCAAGGAGGTCATTCGTGGACAACGTCGGCGTATTCAACGGCGCATGCGGCGCCGAGAGCTTCGGCTTCAAACGGCTCAAGCGCGTTTTCTGGAACTTCGAGGCCCCGCGCCTCTATGAGGAAGCGCTCAAGCGCGGCGAGGCGATGCTCGCCAGGGGCGGCGCCCTTGCGGCCGAGACCGGCGTCCATACCGGCCGCAGCCCGAAGGACAAGTTCATCGTCAAGGACGATGCGACGCGCGATGAGGTCTGGTGGGACAACAACGGCGCCATCACGCCGGATCAGTTCGACGCGCTGCTCGCCGATTTCCTCGCCCATGCCGAGGGCAAGGAACTCTTTGCACAGGATCTCTACGGCGGGGCCGACCCGGCCTATCGCGTCAATGCCCGTGTCTTCACGGAATATGCGTGGCACTCGCTCTTCATCCGCAACCTCCTGATCCGCCCCGACGAGAGTGAGCTCGCCCGCTTCGCGCCGCAGCTCACCATCGTCGACCTGCCGTCCTTCCGGGCCGATCCCGCGCGCCACGGCGTGCGCTCGCAGACCGTGATCGCCTGTGATTTCTCGCGCGGCATCGTCCTCATCGGCGGCACGTCCTATGCCGGCGAGATGAAGAAGTCGGTCTTCACCTTCCTCAACTACGCCCTGCCCGGAAAGGGCGTGATGCCGATGCACTGCTCCGCCAATGCCGGCGAGCGCGGCGATGTCGCGGTCTTCTTCGGCCTGTCCGGCACCGGCAAGACGACGCTATCGGCCGATCCCTCGCGCACGCTCATCGGCGACGACGAGCACGGCTGGAGCGCCGGCGGCGTCTTCAATTTCGAGGGCGGCTGCTATGCCAAGACCATCCGCCTGTCGCGCGAGGCCGAGCCCGAGATCTACGCGACCACCGAGCGCTTCGGCACCATCCTCGAGAACGTCGCGCTCGATCCGCTGACGCGCGCGCCGGATTTCGACGACGGCTCGAAGACCGAGAACACGCGCTGCGCCTATCCGCTCGACTTCATCCCGAATGCGAGCGCAACGGGCCGCGCTGGCATGCCGAAGAATATCGTCATGCTCACCTGTGACGCCTTCGGCATCCTGCCGCCCATCGCCAAGCTGACGCCGGCCCAGGCCATGTATCACTTCCTCTCCGGCTACACGGCGAAGGTCGCCGGCACGGAGAAGGGCGTGAAGGATCCTGAGGCCACCTTCTCGACCTGCTTCGGCGCGCCGTTCATGCCGCGCCACCCCTCGGTCTACGGCAATCTGCTGCGCGACCTCATCGCCAAGCACGGGGTCGATTGCTGGCTCGTCAACACCGGCTGGACGGGCGGCAAGTACGGCGTCGGCCGGCGCATGCCGATCCGCGTCACAAGGCGGCTCCTGACGGCGGCGCTCGACGGCTCGCTGAACCGGGCCGACTTCCGGCAGGATCCCTATTTCGGCTTCGCCGTGCCGACGTCAGTGCCCGGTGTCGAGCCGCACATCCTCTATCCGGTGAAGACCTGGGCCAGCAAGGCCGAGTTCGCCGAGACGGCGAAGCGCCTCGTCAGCATGTTCCGGGACAATTTCAAGAAGTTCGAGGATCACGTCGACGCCGACGTGCGTTCGGCCGGCCCCGATCTGTCGATCGCGGCCTGATCAACGGCTTGCCGGTGCGCGAGACGCGCCCGCGCCTCCGGGCGGCGCCCTAAAGCGGGCCCGTCAGAGGCGCTCGTCGCGCTTCGAGAGAGCGGCTCGCAGTCGGTGCGCGAGACGGCCGGCGATTCCGGTGAGGCGGACCTGCAGCGGGGCGAGGCGCGCGAGCGTCCCGGCCATCAGGCGCTCCACCCGCGTCGTCGGTACAACGGCGGCCACATCCGCATCCTCGCTGTCGAGGATGAGCGAGATCGTATGGGCGACGCCGTCGTCGACGCCGCGGGCGACGAGCGTCACCGGGCCGAGCGCGATGCGGTCGCCCTCGCGCACCCCCTCCTCGAAGGTGTCGCTGAACAGGCTACCAACCGTCTGGTCGCTGATGTCCTCGTCGACTGCGATGCCGTAGGTTTGCGCAAGCTCACCCAGCCTGATCTCCGGACCGAAGCTGAACACGCCGGCCGAGGCCCGCCCCTGGTGGCCCTCGAAGGGGGCGAACAGGCGGTCGAGCCGGTTGACGCGCTGCGGCGGTGCCAGGAAATAGCCGTAGTCGCCGACGCGCAGCACCCCGGCCTCCTCCGGGGTGAGGACGGCGTTGCGCCGCACGATGAGCACCGCGCGCGCCCAGGGCGGCAGCCCGCCCCGGTCCATCACCGGGCTGTCGGCGAGCACGGGATAGCCAACCATCTCGTAGTCGAGCTGGCCCGGCAGGTCGATCTCGACGCGGCTCACCTCCGGCGCCGGGTCGGCGAGCGCCACGCCGGTGCTCTGCGCCGCGCGGGTCACGGTCCAGCCCTGCAGAAGCAATGAGACCAGCACGACGAAGAAGGCGACGTTGAAATAGACCTCAGCCTGCGGCAGCTGCGACAACATGGGGATGGCGGCAAGGAAGATCGAAACGGCCCCGCGCAGGCCGACCCAGGAGATGAAGAGCTTCTCGCGCACCGGGAAGCGGAAGGGCGTCAGACAAAGCCAGACCGCCACGGGGCGTCCGATGAAGATGAGGAAGAGTGCGATCGCCAGCGCCGGCACGGCATGCCCGAGAAGATCGGCGGGCGTCACGAGCAGGCCGAGCATCAGGAACATGACGATCTGGCACAGCCAGGTCGCCGCGTTGTGAAAGCTCAGGATCGAGGCGAAGGCCCTGACGGGCCGGTTGCCCACGATGATTCCGGCGAGGTAGACGGCGAGAAATCCCGACCCGCTGGCGAGCGACGTCATCGCATAGATCGCGACGGCGCTGGCGACGACGAGCAAGGGGTGCAGGCCCGAGGGAAAGGTGACGCGGTTGAGCACGAAGGTGATGGCGAAGCCGCCCGCGATCCCCGCCGCCGCACCGACAATGCCCTGACGCAGCAGGAGATCGACGAGGTCGGCCACGGACGAGGTGCCGTCCGCGCCGATGAGCTGCACCAGAAGGACGACGAGGAAAACGGCGGCCGGATCGTTGGTCGCCGATTCGACCTCCAGCGTCGCGTTGACCCGTCGTTTCAGCTGCAGGCCGCCGGCACGCAGCAGGAAGAAGACCGCAGCCGCATCCGTCGAGGCGACCACCGAACCGACGAGGAGCGCCTCGATCGGTCGCAGGTCCAGCACCAGCATGGCGACGAACCCGGTGAGCCCCGCCGTGATGACGACCCCGGCCGTGGCCAGCAGTGCTGCCGGCGCGACGGCCCCGCGGATGCCGGCGAAACGCGTGCGCAACCCGCCGTCGAAGAGGATGATGGCGAGCGACAGCGAGCCGACGAGATAGGTGGCGCGGTAGTCGCTGAAGTGAATGCCGCCGATGCCGTTCTCGCCCGCCAGCATGCCGATGGCGAGGAAGACGAGCAGCAGCGGCGCGCCGAAGCGCGAGGCGACGAGGCTCGAAGCGATGCCCACGACGACCAGGCCCGCGCCGAACAGAAGCAGAGAGTTGAGAACGACGATGCTGGTCATGCGTCTTTCGGAGCGGGCGCCATTGCTGCCGCCCGGAGCGAAATCGCGCCGGCCGGCGGAAGAAGGAATGTTACCTGAGGTTGAACCAGAATCCGGCGAATGCCGAATCGCTCTTTCATATGACAGCCCGTAAAGCCGGAATTCAGGCAAAATCGCGCAGAATGGTACGGCAGGCCGTATTGTTCTGCGGGTGTTGCGGCTGTGCCGCACTCCAGCGGTCCCCGGGCGACGCCGGGGTAACCGCCCCTTAATCCGCCACATTTATAGCTTGGTTGAGACGCTGCCCTGCAAGTGGCCGCGCGTTGCGGCTCGCGCAAACGGAGAGACATGGCGTTCAACCAATGGCACGATCGGCGGCCCATGCCCGGTTCGCAGGGTCAGACGCGGCCCGGTACCGTCAATGACGGGTTCGACCTGCGCCTGTCGCCGGACGACCGGCCCACTGGTATCGCCATCGGCGCGCCGCGCCGCACGGCCCGCCCGTCGCCGGACCGTCCGCAGGAGCGGCGCGAGCCAGCGTTCTCGGCGGCACCTGCCCGCACGGAGGTTCCCGGCGGCAACCTGGGGGAGGGCCTTCCCGAGGACGACCTTTTCCACGAGGATGACGTCATGGCGAGGCATGCGGCGGGTCACCGCTTCCGCAAGGGCGGCGGGCGCGGCAGGGGGGGTAGTGGCTCGGGCGGGGCGCGTCGCGGCGGCGGCCGCCGGCGGCGCTCGTTCCTCGGCTGGGTCGTGCGCAGCTGCGTCGTGCTCGCCATCTGGTGCGGCATCGCCGTTGCGGGCGTCGTCGCCTATCATTTCGCGCAGCTGCCGCCCATCGACCAGCTGACGGTGCCGAAGCGTCCGCCGAACGTCGCCATTGCCGCTTCCGACGGAACACTGATCGCCAACCGCGGCGACATGGGCGGGCGCGAGGTGAAGCTTTCCGAACTGCCGCCCTATCTGCCGAAGGCCTTCATCGCCATCGAGGACCGGCGCTTCTACGACCATTTCGGCGTCGATCCGCTCGGCATCACGCGCGCCATGTTGCGCAACGTGACCTCGCGCGGCGTCACCCAAGGCGGTTCCACGCTGACGCAACAGCTCGCCAAGAATCTCTTCCTCACCCAGGACCGCACGATCTCGCGCAAGATCCAGGAGGCGATCCTGGCGCTGTGGCTGGAGCAGAAGTTCACCAAGAACGAGATCCTGGAGCTCTATCTCAACCGGGTCTATTTCGGTGCCGGCTCCTACGGCGTCGAGGCGGCGGCTCTGCGCTATTTCGGCAAGTCGGCCCGCGAGGTGTCCCTGTCCGAGGCGGCGATGCTGGCCGGCCTCGTCCAGGCCCCGTCGCGCCTTGCCCCCAACCGCAACCCGGACGGGGCCGAGAAGCGAGCCCAGCTCGTGCTCTCGGCCATGGCGGACGAGGGCTTCATCACCGAGGTCGCGGCCAAGAGCGCGCTGATGGAGCCGGCCACGGCCATCAAGCCGCGCGGCGCCGGCTCGGCCAACTATGCCGCCGATTACGTCATGGATGTGCTGGAAGACTTCATTGGTCCCGTCCAGCAGGACGTCGTGGTCGAGACGACCATCGATGTCGGCATGCAGCGCGCGGCCGAGAGAGCGCTCGTCGAGGCGCTCGACAAGCAGGGCGGCAAGTACGGCGTCGGCCAGGGGGCCCTCGTCTCGCTCGCCACCGACGGCGGCATCCGCGCCCTTGTCGGCGGTCGCAACTACGGCCAGAGCCAGTTCAACCGCGCGACCGTGGCGATGCGCCAGCCGGGCTCCTCCTTCAAGCCCTTCGTCTATCTCGCCGCGCTCGAGAACGGGCTGACGCCGGACACGGTGCGCGAGGACGGGCCGGTCAACCTCAACGGCTGGCGCCCCGAGAATGCGAGCCGCAAATATGCCGGCCCCGTGACGCTGACGACGGCACTGGCGCGGTCGATCAACACGGTCACGGCGCAGCTCATCGCCGAGATGGGACCGAAGGCGGTGGTGCGGACGGCCCAGCGCCTCGGCATCACCTCGCCGCTGCAGCCCAACCTGTCGCTGTCGCTCGGCACCTCCGAGGTGCGGCCCATCGAGCTCGTCGCCGCCTATGCCGCCTTCGCCAATGGTGGCACGGGTGTCATCCCCTATCTCATCCGCGAGGTGAAGACGCCGGACGGCAAGGTGCTGTTCCAGCGCACGCCGACCGATCTTGGCCGCGTCATCGAACCGCAGCATGTGGCCGACATGAACATGATGCTGCGCCAGACCCTGCTGACGGGTACCGGCCGCCGCGCCGAGCTCGCCGGCTGGGAAGCCGCAGGCAAGACGGGCACCAGCCAGGAATATCGTGACGCGTGGTTCCTCGGCTATACTGGCAGCCTCGTCACCGGTGTGTGGCTCGGCAACGACGACAGCAAGCCGACGAAGAAGGCCTCGGGCGCAAACTTGCCCGCCGAGATCTGGAAGACCTACATGACCGCGGCCCTGAAGGGCCAATCTCCGGTGCCGCTGCCCGGTGGGCCGTTCAACCGCCTGCCGCCCGCCGACGACGAAGCGCTCGTCGCTGATGGTGGCTATGCCGGTGCTCCTCCGCCGGCGGCCGTCGGCAGCCCGCCTGCCCAGGCTGCTGCGCCACAGCGTCAGCGCGGTCTGCTGGAGATGCTCTTCGGCGGGTGAGGCGATCAGGCCCCGGCGCGGATGTGCCGGCTACCCGTGAAGAGGGCAAGGGCCCCGACCCCGATCATCGTGATGATCGCCGCGAGTGGCACGGCGGAGTCGGCCACGACGTGGCCGACATAGAGCCCGATGAGGGCCGCAAATGTCATCTGGCAGATGCCGAGCAGGGAGGAGGCCGCACCTGCCCGCTCCGGAAAGGGCATCATGGCTGACGCTGCTGTCTGCGGCATCACGAGGCCGACGCCGAAGGTGTAGACGGCCATGGGCAGGACCACGGCAAAGACCGAGGCGACGCCAGCGAGCGCGAACGCCAGCATCACGAGGCCGCCGGCGGCGAGGCAGGCCGTGCCGAGGGCGATGGTGCCGTCGAGCCCGTGTCGGCCGACGAGCCGCTGGGCCAGCACCGTGCCGCTGATATAGCCGATCACCACCGTGCCGAAGGACAGGCCGAAGGCGATCTCGCCGAGGCCATAGAGATTCTGCAGCACGAAGGACGAGCCGGAGATGAAGCTGAACAGCCCGGCATAGGTCAGGGCGGCGAGGCCGACGTAGACGCGGTAGAGCCGGCTCGCGATGACGATGCGGAATTCGCCGCCGATGCGGGCCAGCGACAGCTGCCCTTCGGGGCGGCGCCGCAGGGTCTCGGGCAAGGCTGCGGCCACGACGGCGGCGAGAACGAGACCGCAGGCGAGGGCGACGACGAAGCTCGCCCGCCAGCCGTAGTGCGCCTGCAGGACGCCGCCGAGGGCAGGAGCGAGCGCTGGCACGAGGCCCATGATCGTGCCCATGCGGGAGAGTTCGCGTCCCGCCCGCGGCCCCTCGTAGAGATCGCGCACGACCGCGCGGGCGAGCACGATCGGCCCCGAGGCGCCGAGCGCCTGGGCGAAGCGCGCAGCTGTCAGCCATTCGATCGAGGGAGCCAGTGCGCAGGCTGCGGTCGCTGCGGCGAAGAGACCGAGTCCGGCGAGCAGCACCGGCCGGCGGCCGTAATGGTCGGACAGCGGCCCGTGCACGAACTGGCCGGCCGCGAAGCCGAAGAGGAAGGCGGACAAGGTCATCTGCACCTCGGCCGCGCCGGTATTGAAGAAGGCGGCAATGGCGGGCAGCGAGGGCAGGTACATGTCCGTCGACAGTGGCCCGAGCGCGGTCAGCAGGGCAAGCGTCGCGGTCATCGCGAGGGTGTCGGGTGAAAGGCGCATGGGAACCGGTCAGCCGGGAGTGAGGGCATCATCCTCTAGGCGTCGCGGGCGCCTGTCGAGCCTTCAGCCGTAGCGATGGAGGGCGGTGCCATGGCGCTTGAGCCAGGCCTCGGCCTCGTCCGTACGCGGGCACAATGCCTTCGTCAGCCGCCAGAAGCGCACGGAATGGTTCATCTCCTTGAGATGCGCCACCTCGTGCGCGGCGAGATAATCGAGCACGAAGGGCGGCGCGAGGATAAGCCGCCAGGAGAAGTTGAGGCGCCCCGCGGCGCTGCATGAGCCCCAGCGGCTCGTCGTGTCGCGGATGGTGACGGCGCTCGCCTTGCGGCCGAGGGTGTTCGTGTGCCGCTCGACCGCTGCCCGCAGGTCGCGCTCGGCCTCGCGCACGAGGAAATCGCGCAGCCGCCGCGGCACGTGCGCCGCCTCGCCGCCGACGCTGATGATGGCCGCCCCGTCGCCGTCGCGGCCCGCCGCAGCGGGCGAGCGCTGTCCCGCAAGGTGGACGATGCGGTGCGGCTCGCCGCGTAGCGGCACCAGCGCGCCGGGCAGCAGGGGCACGCGCTCCGGCACCCGCTCGAGCCGCGTCGCCAGCCAGCCGCCGTGGGCGTCGGCGAATTGCCGGGCGCGCGCGAAGGGCGTGCGCTCGGGCAAGGTGAGGATGGCCTCGCCGGTCGCCCCCGAGACGCGCAGCGTGATCCGCCGCGCGCCGGCGCGCCGCTTCACCCTGACCCGGTAGTCCTCGCCCGCATGGCGGACGAGGATATGGTCCGGATCGCCGGTGCGATCGTCGGGAGGCTTGATGCGCCGGAAGAGGCTTCGCATGAGCGGATGATGGCGATTCGGCCGGAACCCGTCACCAGAAATGCGGAGGGCCGTGGCCCGTCCGCTCACTCGGCTGCGACGCGCCGCGGCTTCCTCTTGCCGTGCATCGCTTCGATCGTGGCGATGAAATCGGCGATGCGCGGCGCGATCTCGGCGCGGAAGCGCGAGCCGTTGAACACGCCGTAGTGTCCGACGCTCTTCTGCAGGTGATGGACCCGCATCTCCACCGGGATGTTGACGCACAGGTCGTGTGCCGCCTCGGTCTGCCCGACACCCGAGATGTCGTCCTTCTCGCCCTCCACCGTCATCAGCGCGACGCGGCGGATGGCGGTGAGGTCGACAGGCTTGTCGCGGTGCATCATCTCGCCTTTCGGCAGGGCCTGGCGGACGAAGACCGTGTCGACCGTCTGCAGGTAGAACTCCGCCGTGAGGTCCATGACGGCGAGATATTCGTCGTAGAAGTCCCGGTGCTTGTCGGCCGAATCGCCGTCGCCCTCGACGAGGTGGTTGAACATCTCGAGATGGGCCGAGATGTGCCGGTCGAGGTTCATGGCCATGAAGCCCGAGAGCTGCAGGAAGCCGGGATAGACCGAGCGCATGAAGCCCGGGTTCGGGAACGGCACGCGGAAGATGCAGTTGCGGCGGAACCACTCGGTGCCGCGTTCCTCGGCGAGCTTGTTCACGGCGGTGGGCGAGCGGCGCGTGTCGATCGGACCGCCCATCAGCGTCATCGAGCGCGGCACGAACGGATCGTTCTGCGCCTCCATGCGCGCGATGGCCGCGATCACCGGCACCGCCGGCTGGCAGACGGCGAGGACATGCACGTCCGGGCCGAGCACGTGCAGCATGGAGATGACGTAGTCGATGTAGTCGTCGAGGTCGAACCGGCCCTCGGACAGCGGGATCATGCGCGCGTCCGCCCAGTCGGTGATGTAGACCTCGTGCGTCGGCAGGAAGGTCTCGACCGTTCCGCGCAGCAGCGTCGCATAGTGACCCGACATGGGCGCCACCACGAGCATCTTCGGCTGGTTCGGGGTACCTCCCGGCATCGACCGGTCGAAATGGACGAGATTGCAGAACGGTCGCTGCCAGACGATGCGTTCGCGCACACGGGCGCGCTGCCCGCCGACGGCAGTGGTCGTGAAGCCGAACTCGGGCTTGCCGTAGCGGCGCGTCGACCGTTCGAACAATTCGCAGGCCGCCGAGACCGAGCGCCCGTAGGGAGTGTTCGTCAAGGGGTTGGCAGGGTCGGAGAAGACGGCCTGGGTCGCGCCGGACAGGAGCCGGGCGGGACCGACCGCCGCATGCGCCGCCTCGTACCAGTAGTAGGCGAGATTCATTCCCACCTCCTTAGATTCGTTTGCGCGCTGCAGCGAATCACATGCGATGCTGCAGTGCAATATCGCCTCGACTGTATCGCCGATTTGGATCGATTCAAACCTTTAAGTTATCAACAACCTATTAAACAATCGTCCAAGGGACAGCTTTGATCCATCGGAAAGAATGCCTGTCGCCTATTGCAACGCACATGGGAATACGAGGCGATCATTGTGCCCGCGCGCGCAGCGTGCTTGGTAGGCACCGGGCAGGGTTCGATGCCCGTTTCATGCCGCGCGCAGAGATGGCAGCGAGAAGGGCAGGACATGCCGATGGCCGACAAAGCCTTCGTCGACTTCCGACACGCGCAGCAACTGCGGCTCGACACGCTGGTGCGCCTGCGCTGGCTAGCCGTCATCGGCCAGAGCACGGCGGTAGCCGGCGTTCACTTCGGCCTCGGTTTTCCCCTGCCGTTCGGCCTGTGCTTCCTCGTCATCGCCGTCTCGGCTTGGCTCAACATCGCCCTGCGCATCCGCTATCCGGTCAGTCACCGCCTTGGCGATGGCGCGGCATCGGTGCTGCTCGGCTATGACATCCTGCAGCTTGCGGCGCTGCTCTATCTGACGGGCGGGCTGGACAACCCGTTCTCGCTGCTGTTCCTCGCGCCGGTCCTCATCTCGGCGACGGCGCTGCCGCCTTGGCGGACCCTGGCGCTCGGGCTCCTCGCCATGGCCTGCGCCACCGGACTCGCCTTCCTGCATCAGCCGCTTCCCTGGCAGCCCGGTGAGGTGTTCCAGCTGCCCTTTCTCTATACTGCCGGTATCTGGGCCGCGATTTTCCTCGGGCTGAGCTTCACGGGCATCTATGCCTGGCGTGTCGCTGAGGAGGCTCGCCAGCTCGCTGACGCGCTGAGCGCGACCGAGCTGGTTCTGGCGCGTGAGCAGCACCTATCGCAGCTCGACGGTCTTGCGGCCGCCGCCGCCCACGAGCTCGGCACGCCGCTCGCCACCATCGCGCTCGTCGCCAAGGAGCTCAGCCGGCAGGCCTCCCCCGAGAGCGCCATGGGCGAGGACATCGCGCTGCTGCGCGAGCAGGTGGAGCGCTGCCGCGGCATCCTCGGCAAGCTCACCTCCCTCGGCACGGAGGACGCGAGCCCGCTGGAAAGCCTGACCCTGCACCACCTCATCGAGGAAGTGGCCGGGCCGCAGCGGCCCTTCGGCGTGCCGATCTCGGTGTCCTTGTCGGGCGAGCCGCCGGAGCCGGTCTGCCGCCGTAATCCCGGCATGCTCTACGGGCTCGGCAATCTCGTCGACAACGCGCTCGATTTCGCCCGTTCCAGGGTCGACATCCGCGCCCATTGGGACGCGGAGACCGTAGCCATCACCGTGGCCGACGACGGGGCCGGCTTTGCCCCGG
This sequence comes from Chelatococcus daeguensis, assembly GCF_001887265.1. Classification (NCBI taxonomy): domain Bacteria; kingdom Pseudomonadati; phylum Pseudomonadota; class Alphaproteobacteria; order Hyphomicrobiales; family Chelatococcaceae; genus Chelatococcus; species Chelatococcus daeguensis. Next base: position 243,808 of record NZ_CP018095.1, read on the forward strand.
AGGTGCTGCTGCGCCTCGGGGAACCATACGTCACCACCCGTGGCGTCGGCCGGCGGGCCGGCGGCGAGGCCTCGGGCCTCGGCCTCGGCCTTTTCATCGCCAAGACGCTGCTCGAGCGCTCGGGCGCGACGCTTGCCTTCCGCAATGCAGCCGCACCGGCCCAGGGCGCCGTCGTGACGGTCTCCTGGCCGCGCGCGGCCTTCGAACGCACCAGTGTGGCGGCCTGACGGCACGGTTTTTCGTGACAGGAAGGCGAAACGTCCTATCTATAGGGTCGGGAGGTCGAAATGTGCAGCTGGCGCGCACGCGCGCAGCTGTCAAAGCGAGGTTGATGATGCAGGTGAGTGCGAGCGAGCCCGGTTCCGACCAGAGCCTCCTCATAGTCGACGACGATCGGCCATTCCTGACGCGCTTGGCGCGCGCCATGGAGAGCCGAGGTTATTCCGTGCGGACCGCCGAGTCGGTGGCCGAGGGGCTCGCTGCCATCGACGAGGATCCGCCGGCCTTCGCGGTGATCGACATGCGGCTCGGCGACGGCAACGGCCTCGATGTCGTCACGCGCCTCAAGGAGCGCCGGCCCGACGCCCGCGGTATCATGCTGACCGGTTACGGCAATATCGCCACTGCCGTCTCGGCCGTGAAGCTCGGCGCCTACGACTATCTCGCCAAGCCGGCCGATGCGGACGAGATCCACGCCGCCCTGATGGCGCGTGGCGGGGTTCGCGCCGCTCCGCCCGAAAACCCGATGTCGGCGGATCGGGTGCGCTGGGAGCATATCCAGCGGGTCTACGAATTGTGCGGCCGCAACGTCTCCGAGACGGCGCGGCGGCTCAACATGCACCGGCGGACCCTGCAGCGGATCCTCGCCAAGCGCGCGCCGCGCTGAGCCGGTTGCAAGCAGGAGGGCGGGCGATGCGCGCCGGGATGTGCGTTTCGGCACGGATGGCGGTCGGGGCCTGCTCTAGTTCTTGCTCATCGCCGGACCGGAGCCTTCGGGCATGAAGCGCAGAATCGCCGCCATTCTCGCCGCCGACGTGGCCGGCTATTCGCGGCTCGTCGCCGAGGCGGAGGAGGAGACACTGCAGCGGCTCGCCGCCTATCGCGAAGTGTTCGACGAATTCGTCGGCCGGCACGGTGGGCGCATCTTCAACACAGCCGGCGATTCGGTGATGTGCGCCTTCGACAGCGCAGTGGAAGCGACGCGCTGCGCCATCGACATCCAGGAATCGCTGCGCACCCGCAACCTGTGCCTGCCCGCCAATCGGCGGCTGCAGTTCCGCATCGGCATCAGCATCGGCGACGTGGTCGAGCGGGATGGCGACATGCTGGGTGACGGCGTCAACATCGCCGCGCGCCTCGAGAGCCTCGCCGAGCCCGGCGGCATCTGCGTCTCGCGCTCGGTGCACGAGACGGTGGCGAACAAGATTTCCGTGCCCTTCCGCGACATCGGCGCGCGTGAGGTGAAGAACATTCCGCAGCCCGTGCACGCCTTCGTCGTCGCTTGGCCGCAGCAGGTCGCGGAGGTCGCCGACAGGCGCGCTTTGGGGGGCCTTTTCGCGGCCCTGCCGCGGCCCGGCGCCCCGATGCTGATGGCGCTTGCTGCGGCCGTGGTTGTCGCCGTCGCGGTCGTCCTGTGGGCCGCCGGCGCGCTGACCGGCCGGGCGCCCTCGACAACCCCGCTGACCGCAGGCACGCCGCCGTCCGGCCATGCCACCGGCGCCGCGGGGGCCGACGAGCAGGACCCGGCCGCCGCCTTCGCCGCCCTTGCCCGGCGCGGCGGCATCGTGCCCGACGCCTCGACCGCCGCCGAACTCTACCATAACGCCCGACTCTATGAAGCGCGCGGCGACACACCCGAGGCACGCCGTGCCTATCTCGCCCTCGCCCGCCTCGGCGGCGAGCAGATCGATCCCCTCCTGCGCCTTGCGGCGCTGCTGCGCGCAGGGGAGGGGCGGGCCGGCGCGCGGGAGGTTTTCGGCGAGCTTCTCGCGCGTCGCGCGACGCGCGCGGCCGCCCTCGTCCATGCCTTGCAGTTCGAGGGGGCCGAGCGGCGGACGAAGGTCGAGGCCTTCGCCGCCGCCCATCCCGATTTCGCCCCGACCTTCTACCTGCTCGCCGGCGAATATGGCGAAGGGCGCCTCGGCACCCGCACGCTGACCGACCGGCGGCTGGAATTCGAGGCGCTCGAGCGCTTCCTCGCCGCCGACGAGGAGGGGCGGCTGCCGCCCTTCTTCCTCGACCAGTCGGTGCTGGCCGAGTGGCTCGACGATGCGCGCCGGCGCCGGGGCGAGACGGAGGCCTTCTTCTCCACCGGCACGACGCGGCCGGTCGCCTCCTTCACGCGCTCGAACGCCGGCTGGCATGCCGCGCTGTCCATGCCCGAGCCTGCGACGGCCATCAGCTACCGAATTGGCGACACGGGCGAATTCCGCGTAACGGGCACGAGCCAGGTCCTCGACCCGCGCACCGGCAAGCCGGCGCCGCTGACGAGCTTTCCCCTGCCGGCCGACCAGGAGAAGACCTCCGTCTACGTCATGTACGACGATGCGGCCGGCCGGCCGGTCGGGCCCTTCGTCATCGACTTCGACCCGCATGCGGCGCTCGTCGCCGGCCAGCGCGACGCGCTCAGGCAGACCCCGGGCGCCTGGATCGCCTTCCGCGCCGACGGGCCGACGCTCGTCTACTATACCCACCTCGTCAGCTACCGCTGCGCTCTGCAGAGGGCGGTGATGGGCATCGACGGCGGTCCGCTGGAGACCGTGCTGCCATTGCCGCCCTGCGACGAGAGCAATCCTTATGCGGTGCCGGCGAACGTGCGGCCCTATCTCATCGTCCCCGACGACACGCGCACCGTTTCCGTGCAACTCGTCTTCGCCGACGGCAGCCGCTCGCAGGTGGAGACCTTCCGCCGGCCCGCCGCCCGGGACTGAATGATCTCATGCCGCACGCGGTCTTTTCGCGCGTCTGCGCGCGTGGCATCGTCGCCCCGCTGCGGCCGGCCGCGGCGCAGAGGAGGGTCTTGCGATGGAATGGGCGATTCTCGGCATCGTCGTCGTGGCGGTGCTTTATGCGATCATGGTCTACAACGGCCTCGTGTCGCTGCGTCAGCGGGTCAACCAGGCCTTTGCCGACATCGACGTCCAGCTGAAGCAGCGGCACGATCTCATCCCCAACCTCGTCGAGACCGTGAAGGGCTATGCCGCCCACGAGCGCGGCACGCTCGACGCCGTCGTGCAGGCCCGCAATGCCGCGCTCGGCGCGCACGGCCCGGCCCAGCAGGCGGCGGCCGAGCAGGCCCTGAGCGGCGCACTCGGGCGCCTCATCGCCCTCGCCGAGGCCTATCCCGACCTTAAGGCCAACACCAATTTCCAGCAGCTGCAGGTCGATCTCTCCGACATCGAGAACAAGCTCGCGGCGGCGCGGCGCTTCTTCAACAATGCCGTGTCGGAATACAACGCTGCCATCCAGGCCTTCCCGGCCGTGCTGTTCGCCGCGAGCTTCGGCTTCACCCAGCGCGAGTTCTTCGACGTGGGCGAAACGGCGCGCCAGCAGCTCGACATCGCCCCGCAGGTCAAGTTCTGACGAGGGGGGCCGGGCATGCTGCCCGCCTTCGGCCTCTACAGCCACATCCGCAACAACCGCATCCGCTCGGGATTGCTGCTCGCCGGGCTGTTCCTGCTCGTCTATGTGCTGACCTATGCCGGGGCGCTCATTGCCGAGGCGATGACGCGGGACGACACGCTCGACGGCTATCTGCGCGGTGCGTTCGGCGGTCTCCTCACCGCCTTTCCGTGGGTCACCCTCGGCACGGGACTGTGGCTCGCCGTCGCCTGGAAGTTCCACCAGGGCATGATCGCGCTTCTGACCGGCTCGCACAGGGTGACGCGCGAGGAGGAGCCGAAGCTCTACAACCTGCTCGAGAACCTATGCATCTCGCGCGGCCTGCCCATGCCGCACCTCAGCGTCATGGAGAGCGAGGCGCTCAACGCCTTCGCCACCGGGCTCAACGAGGAGCAATATGCCGTCACCGTGACGCGCGGGCTCATGGGCGCGCTGACCGATGCCGAGATGGAGGCCGTGCTCGCGCACGAGCTCACCCATATCCGCAACGGCGACGTGCGCCTGATGGTCATCGCCGTCGTCATCGCGGGGGTCGTCTCCTTCTTCGGGGAGCTCATGTTCCGCGGCCTGACGCGCATGTCGTGGCGCGGCTCTTGGCGCGGCGAGTCGTCCCGGCCGTCCTCCTCTTCATCGTCGGGCGGCCGCAAGGGCGGCGGCGGGGCGGCGGCCATCGCCATCCTCATCGCCGTCGTCCTCATCCTCCTCTCGTGGTTCCTGTCGATCCTCATCCGCTTTGCGCTGTCGCGCTCGCGCGAATATCTCGCCGATGCGGGGGCGGTGGAGCTCACCAAGAACCCGGATGCCATGATCGGGGCGCTGCTCAAGATCTCGGGCCGCGGGGAATTGGCGAACGTGCCGTCCGGCCTCATGGAGATGTGCGTCGACAACCCGCGCTCGGGCTTTGCGGACCTCTTCGCGACGCATCCCTCCATCGAGGATCGTATCGATGCCCTCGTGCGCTTTGCCGGCGGCCGGCGGCCCGAGCCGGCCGAGACAGTACCTCACATCACAGGGCGGCCAGACGCCGACCCATCTCCCTCCGGCACGGCGCCGCCGCATGGCCCGTGGGGCTGAGCTTGCGGGCCGCCTGGTCCGTCCATATCTGTAGCGTTTACAGGTATGGAGACGACGATGCCCGAGGACCTGTCGATCGGTGCCCTGTCGCAGGCGACGGGCGTCAATATCGAGACCATCCGCTATTACGAGAAGATCGGCCTCCTGCTGCCGCCGCCGCGCACCGAGGGCCGGCAGCGGCGCTATGACGGCACGGCGGTGCGGCGCCTGCGCTTCATCCGGCACGCCCGTGACCTCGGCTTTTCCGTCGACGCGATCCGCGATCTCATCGCCATGGCGGCCGACCCGGCAGCCTCCTGTTCGGGCGCCGACGCCATCGCCCGTGCGCATCTCAAGGATGTCGAGCGGCGCATCGCCCAGCTCGTGGCCCTGCGCGACGAGATCGCCCGCATGCTCGACCATTGCGGCGACGGCACCATCGCCGATTGCCGCGTCATCGAGATTCTGGCCGACCACGGCCAGTGCCTGCACGAGGACCATCGCTCACCGGCCTGACGGGCTGCGGCCCCTCTTGCCATTGTCCGGCGACTTGGATATGTAACGTTACAACATTACATTCTGGAGATTGCCATGACCGTCGACGGTCGTCTTCCGGTCACCGTCCTCTCGGGCTTCCTCGGTGCCGGCAAGACGACGCTGCTCAATCACCTGCTCAACAACCGCGACGGGCGGCGCATGGCCGTCATCGTCAACGACATGAGCGAGGTGAATATCGATGCCGACCTCGTGCGTGCCGGCGACGCCGACCTGGCGCGCACGGGCGAGCGCCTCGTGGAGATGACCAACGGCTGCATCTGCTGCACGCTGCGCGACGACCTGCTCGAGGAGGTGCGCCGCCTCGCCGAGGCGGGGCGCTTCGACTATCTCGTCATCGAGGGCACCGGCATTGCCGAGCCGCTGCCGATCGCGGCGACCTTCTCCTTCCGCGATGGCGAGAACCGCTCGCTGTCGGACGTTGCCCGGCTCGACACCATGGTCACCGTCGTCGATGCGGTGAACCTGACCCGGGACTACGGCAGCCGCGATTTTCTCAGCGACCGCGGCGAGACCGCCGGCGAGGAGGACGAGCGCACGCTCGTTGACCTGCTCGTCGACCAGATCGAGTTCGCCGACGTGATCGTCCTCAACAAGGTCGGCGATGCGACGCCCGGGCAGCGCGAGAGCGCCCGCACCATCGTCAAGGCGCTCAATCCGACGGCCCGGCTGATCGAGACGGATTTCTGCCGCGTCGAGCCGGAGGCCATCCTCGACACCGGCCTCTTCGACGAGGAGGAGGCCGCCCGCCATCCGCTCTGGTACAAGGAGCTCTTCGGCCATGCCGACCATGTGCCGGAGACCGAGGAATACGGCATTACGAGCTTCGTCTACCGGGCGCGACGGCCGTTCCATCCCGAAAAGTTCAGCGCCTTTCTCGCCCGCACCTGGCCGGGCCTCATCCGTGCCAAGGGCCATTGCTGGCTGGCGACGCGGCCGGACTGGGTGGGCGAGATGAGCCTCGCCGGCGCCATCTGCCGCACGGAGGCGCTCGGCTTCTGGTGGGCCGCGGTCCCGCGCGCGCAATGGCCGCAGCACGAGAGCTGGAAGGGGCTCATCGCCCGCCACTGGCACCGCGTGTGGGGCGACCGCCGGCAGGAGCTCGTCTTCATCGGCGCCGGCCTCGACGAGGCGACCATCCGCGCCGCGCTCGACGAATGTCTCGTCGGCCGCCCGGATGCCCTGCGCTTCAACCCCGCCGATTTCGCCGGCCTGGCCGATCCCTTCCCCACCTGGCGCCGCGCCATGGCGGCGTGACGCCCTTCTTCTTCTGGGAGCATTTCATGCGTCTTCTATCTCTCGCGGCGGCGCTTGCGCTCGCCCTTCCCTCGGTCGCCCAGGCGCACGGTATCTGGATTGCCCAGCGGACCGGCGAACTCGCCATTGTCTACGGCCATGGCGGCTCCGACGATGCCTACGATCCTGCCAAGGTCAGCGCGGTCGCGGCCCGGACGGCCGCGGGCGCCTCGGCACCCGTGAAGATCGCCCGGCGCGAGAGGAACGTCGTCATCGCCCCGGCCGAGGAGGCGGCCGTCGTCACCGTCGTCTTCGACGGCGGCTTCTGGGCGAAGACCAGGGAGGGCAAGTGGGTCAACAAGGGGCGCCGCGAGGTCCCCGATGCGGATAACGTCAGCCATTCGCTCAAATACAACACGACGGTCCTCGCCGGCACCGGCGGCCCGCTCGCACCGCAGGGCCTGCCGCTCGAGATCGTGCCGCTCGCCGACCCGATGACGCTGAAGCCGGGTGACGACCTGCCCGTTCAGGTGCTGAAGGACGGCAAGCCGCTGGCGGGCGTGGGCGTCATGGCCGACTACGTCAACGAGAGCCACGGCGCGCCGATGACGACGGACGCCGAGGGCAAGGTGGTCGTCGTGGTGCGCAACGACGGCCTCAACGTCATCGCCGTCTCCGCCTCCGAGCCGATGCCCGGCGATGCCGACGTCGACCGCAAGGGCCTGTTCGCCACCCTGTCTTTCATGCTGCCGCACGTCGAGTAGGCCGGGCACGGCGGCGATCAGGTCAATCGCATATGAGGAGCGAATTGATCCCTCCTCTTTTGGGGGAGGGTGGATCGCGCCGTAGGCGCGAGACGGGTGGGGTCAAGACGGGAATGGTGTTCACAATCTGAGCCGCGGCTCCCTCCGTCGCTGCTACGCAGCGCCACCTCCCCCGTGCCGGGGAGGATCAGGGCGTCGATCGCCCCCTTCCGGTCCCGCATCCGGGACGCTATAGCGGATCGGGCCGCCCTGACCGGGCGGTCGGATCCCCGGGGACAGCGGCATGATGGCGAATATCGCGGTCGGCTTGTTGGTCAGCATGATCAACGTCGGCCTGCACGCCCTCGTCTCGGTGGCGCTGGTCCATTGGCTTGACCGGCTCGGCCTCGGTCACCGGCGCCATCGCCGGCTGACGCTCGCCGTCGTCATGGGTGCCACCGGCGGCCTGCTGACGCTGACGCACATGGCCGAGGTGGCGCTGTGGGCCCTCGTCTATGTCCTCATCGGCGCGGCTCCCGCGAGCGGCAATGATTTCTACTTCGCCTTCATCAATTATACGACGCTCGGCTACGGCGACCTCCTGCCCGATGAGGGATGGCGCCTTCTCGGCCCGATGGCGGCGGCGAACGGCGTGCTCCTCTTCGGCTGGTCGACAGCGCTCATCTTCGGCGCGCTGCAGCGTGCAGCCCGCCGGCTCGGCCTGGAGAAGGCTTAGGGCGCGGCATAGGTGCCGCGCCCGTTTCTTCAGTTTGCGGGCATTGCCGTCTCGACCAGCGTCGCCCAGTAGCCGACGCCGACGGGGATGGCCTCGTCATTGAAGTCGTAGGCGGGGTGGTGCAGGCCCGCCGAATCGCCATTGCCCATGAAGATGAAGGCGCCGGGGCGCGCTTCGAGCATGAAGGAGAAGTCCTCCGCGCCCATGGTCGGCGGCACCTCAAGGTCCACCGCGCCTGCACCCGCGGCCACTTTGGCGGCGATGCCCGCGGCGAATTGCGTCTGCGCCGCATGGTTGCGCGTGACCGGATAGCCGCGCTCGTACTCGACCGTCGCCGTGGCGCCGAAGGCCCGCGCGATGGTGGTGACGATCTCCTTCAGCCGCGTCTCGCACAGGTCGCGCAGCTCCGGCGTCAGCGTGCGCACGGTGCCCATGAGCTCGGCCGTCTGCGGGATGACGTTGAAGGCCTCGCCCGCCTTGAAGGCGGTGACCGAGACGACCGCCGATTCGAGCGGGTCGGCGTTGCGGGAGACGATCGACTGCAGGGCCGTGACGATGTGGGTCGAAACGAGGAGGGTGTCGATGGTCTCGTTGGGCTTGGCGGCATGGCCGCCCTTGCCCTCGACGCGGATGCGGAAGCGGTCCGCCGCCGCCATCAGCGGGCCGGGTCGCAGCGCGAAGGAGCCCACGGGAAGTCCCGGCATGTTGTGCATGCCATAGACCTCCTGCACGCCGAAGCGGTCCATCACCCCGTCCTCGATCATGGCCCGCGCGCCGCCGCCGCCTTCCTCGGCGGGCTGAAAGAGGAGGACCACGGTGCCGTCGAAGTCGCGCGTCTCGGCGAGATAGCGTGCCGCGCCGAGCAGCATGGCGGTATGGCCGTCGTGGCCGCAGGCATGCATCTTGCCGGACACTTTCGAGCGATAGGGCAGGTTCGTCTCTTCCTCGATCGGCAACGCGTCCATGTCGGCCCTGAGGCCGATGACCTTGCCCGAGCCGCTCCTGCGCCCGCGGATGACACCGACAACACCGGTTCGGCCGATACCGGTCACGACCTCGTCACAGCCGAAGGACGCCAGCTTCTCGGCGACGATGCCGGCGGTGCGGTGCACGTCGTAGAGCAGCTCGGGATTGCTGTGAAAATCGCGGCGCCAGGCGGTGATCTCGTCCTTGAGCGCGGCGATGCGGTCGGTGTTCGGCATGGGAAAAACGGCCCCTCGTGGCTGGCTCGCGCCCGGTCGGGCGCGCTTTGCTCAGCAAAACGAAGCCGTCCGGCAAGGTCAACCGCGCAGCGCGCATGGGCCGGGGCCGCAGGGCCCGGTGCGCGCATGCGCAGTCCGACACGGCACCGAATGGCCACTAGACCGTTGCAGGTGACACTGTCTATTGTTCGCATCAGAGCCGAATGAAACGGCCGGCGGCGCGTCCGCCACCCAGATCGAGCCTTGACCCGCGCCAAGACGGGTCGTGCCAGAGAGGACCATCATGCTGAAATTCGTCAGGGGGGCTGCCGTGGCGTCCTTCGCCGGCCTGTTGCTGGCCGGTGCGCCGCTGCAGGCCAAGACGCTGCGCTTCGCCTTTCAGGGCGACTACAAGTCGCTCGATCCTTATACGCTCAACGAGACCTTCACCCTTGGCATGCATGCCGCGGCCTACGAGGGCCTCACCAAACGCGATCCCGAGCTCAAGATCATTCCGGGCCTCGCCGAACGCTGGGAGGTCCTGGACGATGGCAAGCGCTGGCGCTTCTACCTGCGCCAGGGCGTGAAATTCCACAACGGCAACGCCTTCAATGCCGACGACGTGCTGTTCTCGGCCGACCGCGTGCGTGCCGACGGGTCCGACCTCAAGACCCGCATCCCGCCCGAGGCCAAGTTCGTCAAGGTGGACGACTACACGGTCGACGTGGAACTGCCGGCCCCCAACCCGATCCTGCACTACGAGTGGGATACCTGGTACATCATGGACAAGGAGTGGTCGGAGGCGAACAACGCCGGCAAGCCGACCCCCGCTGCCGCGACCACGCCGAGCTATGCGGCGCTCAACGCCAACGGCACCGGTCCCTTCGTGGTCGAGAGCCACCAGCCCGGGGTCAAGACCGTCTGGAAACCCAACCCGGCCTGGTGGGACAAGCCGCAGCACAATCTGACCGAGGCCATCTTCACGCCGATCGCCTCCGATGCGACGCGCGTCGCCGCCCTTCTCTCCGGCGAGGTGGACTGGATCGACCCCGTGCCGCTGCAGGACGTGGACCGTGTCAATGCGAGCGCCAACGCCTCGGTCATGCAGGGGCCGGAACTGCGCACCATCTTCCTCGGCTTCGACCAGTATCGCGACGAACTCCTCTATTCCAACGTGAAGGGCAAGAACCCCTTCAAGGACAAGCGCGTGCGCGAGGCCGTGTACAAGGCCATCGACATCGAGGTCATCAAGGACAAGGTCATGCGCGGCGCCGCGACGCCGAGCGCGCTGATGATCTCGCCGCTGCTGTTCGACCTGTCGGAGGACTTCAAGCGACCTGCAGCCGATCCCGAAGGGGCCAAGAAGCTTCTTGCGGAGGCCGGCTACGGCGAGGGCTTCGAGGTCGGTATGGACTGCCCGAACGACCGCTACGTCAACGACGAGCGGATCTGCCAGGCGGTGGTCGGCATGCTGGCACGCGTCGGCATCAAGGTGAACCTCAACGCCCAGCCCAAGGCCAAGTACTTCGCCAAGGTGCTCGCCGCCGGCGGCTACGACACCTCGTTCTACCTGCTGGGGTGGACGCCGGGCTCCTTCGATTCCTACAACGTCCTCGCCAACATGTACCGCTGCCGCGACGAGAAGGGCAACGGCGGCAACAACAACCTCGGCAACTACTGCAACCCGAAGATGGAGGAATTGATCAAGCAGGTCCTCGGCGAGACGGATACCAAGAAGCGCAACGAGCTCATCAAAGCGGCCTATACCCTCGGCCAGGAAGAGGACTGGGGCTATGTGCCGCTGCATCAGCAGGCGCTGGCCTGGGGTGTCGCCAAAAACACCAAGGTGGTGCAGCGCGCCGACAACCAGTTCCTGTTCTACTGGGTGACCAAGGAGTAAGGGGGCGAAAGGCTGCACGCCGGCGTGCAGCCTTGTCCAAGGCGAACCGCCCCCGCGTTCTCGCGTAAATACCGTGCCCGTTGATGCCGGGCACGGGAAGGGCGGCGGTTTATCTGGCCGGCGGGAGCCGGCGCCGGAGCGGTGCCCCGCATCCTCGGTTGCGGGCCGCCGTCGCCCAACACGAAGAGCAGTCCATGCTTGCCTTCATCATCCGCCGCCTCGTCCAGTCCATCGGCGTGCTGCTGGCGGTGGCCTTCATCGCCTTCGCGATGTTCCGCTTCGTCGGCGATCCGGTGAACCAGATCGTCAGCATCGAAGCCTCGGCCGAGGAGCGGGCGCAGATCCGCGAGAGCCTCGGCCTCAACGACCCTTTCGTCGTGCAGTTCGCCCGCTATGTCGGCCGGGCGGCGACGCTCGACTTCGGCATCTCCTACCAGTTCCGCCAGCCGGTCACGAAGCTGCTCGGCGAGCGCATGCCGGCAACCCTGGAACTCGCGCTCGTCTCCGCCGTCTTCGCCCTCGTCGTCGGCATCCCGATGGGCGTCTACACGGCGCTCCGGCGCGACAGCTGGCTCGCCAAGCTCTTTCAGGCGGTTTCACTCGTCGGCGTCAGTCTTCCGACCTTCCTCATCGGCATCCTGCTCATCTATGTCTTCGCCGTCACCCTCGGCTGGCTGCCCTCCTTCGGGCGGGGCGAGGTGGTGCGGCTTGGCGACTGGTGGACGACGGGCTTCCTCACCACCTCCGGCCTCAGGGCGCTCATCCTGCCGTCGATCACGCTCGGCCTCTTCCAGATGACGCTGATCATGCGCCTGGTGCGTGCCGAGATGCTCGAGGTGCTGCGCACGGATTACATCAAGTTCGCCCGCGCCCGTGGGCTGACGCGCCGGGCCATAAACTTCGGCCATGCGCTCAAGAACACGCTGGTGCCGGTCATCACCATCACGGGCCTGCAGCTCGGCTCCATCATTGCCTTCGCCATCATCACCGAGACGGTGTTCCAGTGGCCGGGCATGGGCGTGCTCTTCCTGCAGGCGGTGCAGAACGTCGATATTCCCATCATGGCCGCCTACCTGCTGCTGATCGCCTTCCTCTTCGTCGTCATCAACCTCGCCGTTGATCTTCTCTACGCGGTCGTCGACCCGCGCCTGAAGGTCACGGTGCGCGCCGCATGAGGAACGAGATGCCCTCTGTCACGCAGGAAGAAGCCAAGTCGCCCCCGCCGGCGGCGGCGCGCCGGTCCCCCGGCTGGTTCGCGCGGGTGATGGACCATGACCTCACGGCGAGCTTCCTCGCCTCGCGTGTCACGGTGCTCGCCGCCCTCGTCACGCTCGCGCTCGCGGTTCTCGCGCTCTTCGCGCCGCTGATCGCACCCTACAATCCGTTCGACCCGGCGCAGGTTTTCCTCATCGATTCGCTCAACCCGCCGCGTTGGCTGCCTGCGGGCGACGCCCGCTTCCTGCTCGGTACGGACGACCAGGGGCGGGACCTCTTCTCGGCCATCCTTTACGGCCTGCGCGTGTCGCTCATCATCGGCGTGCTCGGCGTTCTGATGGCGGCCGCCATCGGCATCACGCTCGGTCTCGTCGCCGGCTATGTCGGCGGACGGGTCGATGCAGTGATCATGCGCATCGCCGACGTGCAGCTTACCTTCCCGGCCATCCTCATCGCACTCCTGGTCGACGGCGTGGTGCATGCGCTGCTCAAGGGAGCGAGTCGGGAGGACACGGCCTTCGGCGTGCTCGTCTTCTCCATCGGCCTGTCATTCTGGGTGCAGTACGCGCGCACCATCCGCGGTTCGACGCTGGTGGAGAAGAACAAGGACTACATCCAGGCGGCACGGCTCGTCGGCCTTTCGCCCATCGTCATCATGGCGCGGCACGTGCTGCCCAATGTCATCGGGCCGGTGCTCGTCATTCTTACGATCAACCTCGGCCTCGCCGTCATTACCGAGGCGACCCTGTCCTTCCTCGGCGTCGGCCTGCCGCCGACGCAGCCCTCGCTCGGTACCCTCATCCGCATCGGCAACGACTATCTCTTCTCCGGCGAGTGGTGGATCGTCGCCTTCCCCGGTCTCACGCTTGCGGCCCTCGTCCTCGCCGTCAATCTCCTCGGCGACTGGCTGCGCGATGCCCTGAACCCGAAGCTCCGATGACAGAACCTGTCCTCTCCGTCCGTGACCTCAAGGTCCAATTCGTCACCCGCCGCGGCGTGCTGAAAGCTATCGACGGCGTCTCCTTCGATATCGCGCCGGGCGAGGTTCTCGGCGTCGTCGGCGAGTCGGGTGCCGGCAAGTCGGTGACGGGCTCGGCCGTCATCGGCCTCATCGAGCCGCCCGGCCGGATCGCCGGGGGCGAGATCCGCCTGAAGGGCGAGCGCATCGACAACCTCGCGCCCGAGGCGATGCGCCGCGTGCGCGGCAAGCGCATCGGCATGATCTTCCAGGATCCGCTGACGAGCCTCAATCCGCTCTACACCGTCGGCGAGCAGCTGGTGGAGACCATCAGGACGCATCTGCCCCTGTCGGCCGGACAGGCGCGCCGGCGCGCCATCGATCTCCTGGCCGAGGTCGGCATCCCGGCGCCCGACCGGCGCATCGACGGCTATCCGCACGAGTTCTCCGGCGGCATGCGCCAGCGTGTCGTCATCGCGCTCGCGCTCTCGGCCGAGCCCGAACTCGTCATCGCCGACGAGCCGACCACGGCGCTCGACGTCTCTGTCCAGGCGCAAATCATCACGCTCATCAAGCGCCTGTGCGCGGAGCGCGGGACCGCTGTCATGCTCGTCACCCACGACATGGGCGTCATCGCCGAGACGGCCGACCGGGTGGCGGTGATGTATTCGGGCCGTATCGTCGAGATCGGCCCGGTGCGCGACGTGGTCAAGCATCCGCTGCACCCCTATGCGGTGGGGTTGATGGGCGCCATCCCTTCGCTCGAGACCCATGCCGACCGGCTGGTGCAGATCCGGGGCAGCATGCCGCGCCTCTCCGCCATTCCGCCGGGCTGCGCCTTCCATCCGCGCTGCGAGCGCGCCTTCGCCCGCTGCGCGGTGGACCGGCCCGAGCCGCTCGACCGTGACCGGCGCAAGGTCGCCTGCCACCTCTATGACGAGGCGCATGCGGAGATTGCGTCATGACCGAGACCCCCTTCGTCGCGGTGCGCAATTTGAGGCGCGTCTTCGACGTCTCCAAGCCCTGGCTCAACCGCATGCTGGAGGGCGGGCAGAAGCAATATCTGACGGCGGTGGACGACGTCAGCTTCACCATCCGGCGCGGCGAGACCTTCGCGCTCGTCGGGGAATCGGGCTCCGGCAAGTCCACGGTGGCGCGCATGGTCGTCGGCCTGATGCCGCCCTCGGCTGGCGAGGTCGTCATCGACGGCGTGCCGATCAACGATCCGCGCCGCGCGGCGGACGTGCGGGCGCTGCGCCGGCGCATCCAGATGATCTTCCAGGATCCTTACGCCAGCCTCAATCCGCGCTGGCGCGTGGAGCGCATCATCGCCGAGCCGATCCGGGCCTTTTCCCTGAGCGCCAGCGCCCGCGAGGTGCACGAGCGGGTGGGCGAGCTGCTGACGCTCGTCGGCCTCCATCCGGCGGACGGGGCCAAGTTTCCGCACGAGTTCTCCGGCGGCCAGCGGCAGCGCATCGCCATCGCCCGGGCGCTTGCCTCCAAGGCCGAGTTCATCGTCTGCGACGAACCGACCTCGGCCCTCGACGTGTCGGTGCAGGCGCAGATCCTCAACCTGATGCGCGACCTGCAGGACCGCTTCGGCCTGACGTATCTCTTCATCAGCCACAATCTCGCGGTGGTCCGCCACATGGCGAGCCGCATCGGCGTCATGTATCTCGGCCGCATCGTCGAGATCGGCGGCGGGCGCGACCTCTTCGTCCGACCGCAGCACCCCTACACGCGCATGCTGCTCAACGCCGTGCCCGACATCGCCATGACGGGCCGGCTGCGCGAGGCGGTGCAGGGCGAAATCCCGAACCCCATCAACCCGCCGTCGGGCTGCACTTTCCACCCGCGCTGCCCCTTCGTCTTCGACCGTTGCCGGCGCGAGGTGCCGCCGCTCGAGGCGGGCGTCGCCTGCCATGCGGTCTCCGAGGGGCGCATCGCTGCGGCCTGACAGGGCCGCAGCCGTTCAGGGCTTGCCGAGACGGCCGAACAGCCGCGCCTTGGGCCGCGTCGTACGGAACTGGCCGCGCTCGATGGCGAGGAAGGCGATGACGGCGATTCCGATCAGCGTCAGCCACCAGGCCTGCGATGTCGCCATGCCTGACGTGGCGACGACGAAGGCGACCGTGAAGGTGGCGATGGCTGCGGGAACGAGCGAGGCCGTCATGCCGCCGGCAGCGCGGATGGCGAAGTAGAGCAGCACCGCCAGCGTCGTCGCCCCCACGATGCCGAGGTCGTACCAGATCTCGAACGGCAGTGAGAGCGGCGCCTCGCGTGGCACGACGCCGACGAGACGGCCGCGCAGGCTGGCGTCGAGCCCGTGGCCGGTGATGAGACGCAGGGGATCGCTGCGCACGATGTCGGCCCACACGCGGATCGATTGCACCGCCGGGCTCGCCGTGCCCATCAGCGCCTTGGCGAGGGGGCGCAGCAGAAAGGGCAGGAGCGGGGCAGCGAGGATGACGGCCGCGATCGCGACGCGCAGCACGTCCCGGCCGACGAGTGGCCGCCACGATGTCAGCAAGAACATCGTCGCGCCGGCGGCGAGCGCAAGGAGTGGGATCAAACTGCCGCCGATGACGACGGCGAGCCCGGCGACCGCGCCGAGCGCCAGCGCGACGAGCCCGTGCCCGCGCGAGACGAGCCAGCCGATCGCCGGCCACAGCAGGATTGCAAGCGTGATGAGACCGCGCTCGAGGCTGCCGGGATCGATCGTGTCGCGGCCGAGAAGGCCGAGAGCGACCAGGATGGCGAAGATGGACGCGGCGGCCGCGCCGATGCCGGTGAGATAGAGGTTGGAGGCGCGCATGCGCTCTGGCAGGGCGGCGATGCCGGCAAAGGCCATGGCGGCGGCGCCGAGAGCGTTGAGCAACTTGTCGAAGGCAGTGTTCGCCTGCGGCGCCCAAGCGATCGAGAGCGCGGCCCAGCCGATGAGCAGCAGCGCAGCAAGACCCGCCGGGGACACGAAGGCGCGCCGGAGGCTGCGGTTGAAGCCACCGTTTGCGCCGTCCATCAGCGCCGCGAGGACCATGAGGATGATCCCGATCGGCACCAGGACAACGGCCGCGCGGCGCGCCACGAGTGCCGTGATCGGCACCGCGACGAGGAGAGTCGCAAAGCCGATGCGGCGCAGCAGGATGGCGGCGTCGAGCGCCGGATCGAGAGCGGGTGTGGGCGAACGCATGGCCTACGCTTCAACCAACCGGCTGGCGGCACCGTGCCGCCCGCATTCCGGGCACGCTAGCGTGCCTGCCGCCGTGATGCTGTAGGGCGAATGCAACACTCGCCGCCGCGATGCGGCCGTATGGCCCAACTGGCCTTATGCTTTCGTCGATTCGACGCCGGCAAGTCCGCGCAGGAAGTGGATGATGCCGGAAAAGTCCTCGCCGCCGTGGCCGGCGCCGGTATAGAGAGCGTAGAGCTGGGCCGCGGCGGCGCCGAGCGGCGTTGCCGCGCCGCTCGCCAGCGCCGCATCCTGCGACAGCCGCAGGTCCTTCAGCATGAGGTCGGCCGCGAAGCCCGGCCTGTAGCCGTTGTTGGCCGGCGATGCCGGGACCGGGCCCGGCACCGGGCAATAGGTCGTGAGGGACCAGCACTGGCCGGAGGAGGTGGAGGCAACGTCGAACAGCGCCTGGTGTGACAGGCCGAGCTTCTCGGCGAGGGCAAAGGCCTCGCACACCCCGATCATCGAGATGCCGAGGATCATGTTGTTGCAGATCTTGGCCGCCTGGCCGTTGCCGGCCGGGCCGCAATGCACGATGCGCTTGCCCATGGCCTCGAGGATCGGCCTGGCCCGCGCGAAGGCGCCATCCGTGCCGCCGGCCATGAAGGTCAGCGTTGCGGCCTTCGCCCCGCCGACGCCGCCGGACACCGGAGCATCGATCGCGTCCATTCCCGCCTCGTGTGCCATGGCATGGACGCGGCGCGCGCTCTCGACGTCGATGGTCGAGGAATCGATGAAGAGCGTGCTGGCTTTCGCCGCCGGCAGGATCTCCTTCCACACGGCGATGACGTGCTTGCCCGCCGGCAGCATGGTGACGACCGCTTCGCTCGCCGCGACGGCCTCCGCCGCGCTCGCCGTGATGGTGACGCCGTCCGCCGCCGCAGCCTCGCGCAAAGATGCGACGAGGTCATAGCCGAGGACCTTGTGGCCGGCCCTGGCGAGATTGGCGGCCATGGGGCCGCCCATGTGGCCGAGGCCGATGAAGGCGATGGTGGTCATGGGTTCCTCCCTGCCCGCGCTCTCGGCGGGTCTGTTCTCAGTTGCCGCTGCCGCGTCCGACGAGGCTTCTCGCCACGATGAGGCGCATGATCTCGTTGGTGCCCTCGAGGATCTGGTGGACCCGGAGATCGCGCACGATCTTCTCGATGCCGTAGTCGGCAAGATAGCCGTAGCCGCCATGCAGCTGCAGCGCCTGGTTGGCAATCTCGAAGCCGCGGTCGGTGGCGATGCGCTTGGCCATGGCGCACAGCCGCGTCGCCTCCGGATCGCGCGCGTCGAGCGCCGCCGCCGCGCGCCACAGGAAGGTGCGGGCCGCCTCGAGCTCGGTCGCCATGTCGGCGAGGCTGAACTGCAGCGCCTGGAAATCCGAGAGATTGCGGCCGAAGGCCTTGCGTTCGCGCATATAGGCGAGGCTCTTGTCGAGCGCGGCCCCGGCGCCGCCGAGCGAGCAGGCGCCGATGTTGAGCCGCCCGCCGTCGAGCCCGGCCATGGCGATCTTGAAGCCGATGCCCTCGTCGCCGAGCCGGTTCGCCGCTGGCACCCGGCAGTTTTCGAGGATGACCTGCCGCGTCGGCTGCGCGTTCCAGCCCATCTTCTTCTCGTTGGCACCGAAGGAGAGGCCCGGCGTGTCCTTCTCCACGACGAAGGTGGAGATGCCACCGGGGCCGGCCTCGCCCGTACGTACCATGACGACATAGATGTCGGAGGTACCGGCGCCGGAGATGAACTGCTTGACGCCGTCGATGACATAATGGTCGCCGTCGCGCACGGCGCGCGTCTTCAGCGCCGCGGCGTCTGAGCCGGCGCCGGGCTCGGTCAGGCAATAGCTGGCGAGATGCTCCATCGTCGCGAGCTTCGGGATGAAGCGCCGGCGCTGCTCGTCGCCGCCGAAGCGATCGATCATCCAGGTCGCCATGTTGTGGATTGAGATATAGGCCGCGACCGAGGGGCAGCCGGTGGCCAGCGCCTCGAAGATGAGCGCGGCGTCGAGCCGCGTCATGCCGGAGCCGCCGACATCCTCGCGCACATAGATGCCGCCCATGCCGAGCCCGCCGGCCTCCCGGAGAACGTCGACGGGAAAGTGCTTCTCCTCGTCCCAGCGCACGGCATGGGGAGCAAGCTCACGCGCGGCGAAGTCGCGCGCCATGTCGCGGATGGCGATCTGGTCGTCGTTGAGGGTGAACTGGGTCATGGCCGTTGCTCGGGGCGCCAGTCGGCGAGGTCTACGATATGGCCCGCCAGCGGTGAGCCTGCGAATTTGCGGATGAGATGGCCGTCCGTCGTGATGAGACAGGAGCCCATGCTGCGGGCGAGCTCGATATAGAAGCAGCCGTAGGGCGAATGATCATAGGTCAGAGCCATCGCCCACGCCCCTTCGCGCAGCTCCTGTAGCGGCACGTATCCCGCCATCAGACGGTCGATCGTTTCCACCATCGCCATCGCGGCATCGCGCGTAAGCTCCTTCTTGCGGACATAGCGGAGAGCCGCACTGCGAATTTCGGCGATGAAGAGATCGGGCGCGACGAGGGCTGCCGCCGTCCGAGGCAATCCGTATACCTCGCCGCCGGGATCTGCCGGCATGAACCATCGGATCGCCGCGCTCGCATCGACCACGATCATCGCCGCTCGCGCTCCTCGCGGATGAGATCCTCGGGAGGCGTCCTCATCCCGAGCGGCCCGTGCTGGCGCCGGAATTCCTCGATGAGCGCGATCTTCTCGTCGGCGGACAGGGGCGCGATCGTCTTGAGGAGATCACGCATGAAGGTCTCGAAGGAGACACCCGCCAGGCGAGCCTTGACCTTCAATCCCTCGATCACCTCGTCGTCGAGGTTGCGGATGAGCACCTGTCCCATCTGTGACTCCAATGCTATCAAAAATGATAGCATGTGACCGCCGGCAGGTCATGCTGCCGGCCGCCGCATCAGTTCATCGTCGGGATGACGAACTCCGCCCCCTCCTTGACGCCGGAGGGCCAGCGCGAGGTCACGGTCTTCGTCTTGGTGTAGAAGCGGATCGAATCCGGCCCGTGCTGGTTGAGGTCGCCGAAGCCCGAGCGCTTCCAGCCGCCGAAGGTGTAATAGGCGATCGGCACCGGGATGGGCACGTTGACGCCGACCATGCCGACGTTGACCTTGGCGGCGAAATCCCGTGCCGCATCGCCGTCGCGGGTGAAGATGGCGACGCCGTTGCCGTATTCGTGCTCGGACGGCAGCTTGAGCGCCTCCTCGTAGTTGTGGGCGCGCACGATGGACAGGACCGGGCCGAAGATCTCCTCCTTGTAGATGCGCATGTCCGGCGTCACGTGGTCGAACAGGCAGCCGCCCATGTAGAAGCCGTTCTCGTAGCCCTGCAGCGTGAAGTTGCGGCCATCGACGACGAGCTTCGCCCCCTCCGCGACGCCAAGCTCGACATAGGCCTTTACCTTGTCGAGATGGGCCCGCGTGACGAGCGGGCCGTAGTCGGCGCTCGGATCGGTCGAGGGACCGATTTTGAGGCTCTCGACGCGCGGGATGAGCTTCTCGACCAGCCGATCCGCCGTCGCCTGACCGACGGGGACGGCGACCGAGATCGCCATGCAGCGCTCGCCGGCCGAGCCGTAGCCGGCGCCGATGAGGGCATCGACCGCCTGGTCCATGTCGGCGTCGGGCATGATGATCATGTGGTTCTTCGCGCCACCGAAGCACTGCACGCGCTTGCCGTTGGCCGAGCCGCGCGAATAGATGTACTGGGCGATCGAGGACGAGCCGACGAAGCCGACCGCCATGATGTCGGGATCGTCCAGGATCGCGTCGACCGCCTCCTTGTCGCCGTTGACGACATTGAGGATGCCTGCCGGCAGCCCGGCCTCGATCATCAATTCGGCAAGGCGCATCGGCACGCCCGGGTCGCGCTCCGACGGCTTCAGGATGAAGGCGTTGCCGCAGGCGATGGCGGGCGCGAACTTCCACATCGGGATCATGGCCGGAAAGTTGAACGGCGTGATGCCGGCCACCACCCCGAGCGGCTGACGCATGGAATAGACGTCGATGTTGGTGCCGGCGCCCTCGGTATACTCGCCCTTCATCAGATGCGGCACGCCGCAGGCGAACTCGACCACCTCGAGCCCGCGCTGGATGTCGCCCTTGGCGTCGGGAATGGTCTTGCCGTGCTCTTGGGCGAGCAGCTCGGCGAGGCTGTCGTAGTCGCGCTGGACGAGTTCGAGGAACTTCATCATCACGCGCGCGCGGCGCTGCGGGTTCGTCGCGCCCCAGGCCGGCTGGGCGGCCTTGGCATTCTCGACGGCGGCCCGGACCTCGGCCGCCGAGGCGAGGGCGACCTTGGCGCCGACCTCACCCGTCATGGGCGTGAAGACGTCGCCGAAACGTCCCGATTGCCCTTCGACCTCGCGCCCCCCGATGAAATGTCCGATCGTGCGCATCTTGCGTTCTCCGATGCTCTGCCGGTTCTGTTCTGCTGTGCCGGCGCTGGGCGCGATGCCTTGCGGGACGGGGCGCCGGAGCGCTCCCTCGCATCGGCCGGCGCCGGCCCTTGTCTTCGATAGTGGGAGCGAAATCGGCGAAAGCCAACGTGCCGATGACGTTCCGTCGGTCCTTCCGCACTACCATTGTCATTCGCGCACGACTATAGGACATTTCAAATCCGGTGCGTGCAAAGATACCAAAACGGGAGGCAAGCTGGGCATGAATCGCTTCGACTGGGACGACCTTCGCTTCTTCCTCGCCGTGGCCCGCGCAGGTCGCCTCACCGTGGCGGCGCGGCGGCTCGGGGCCGACCATGCGACGGTGTCGCGCCGCATCACGGCACTGGAGGATGCGCTGAAGGCCAAGCTCTTCGAGCGCCGGCCACAGGGCTATGCCCTCACCGAGCATGGCGAGCGCCTGCTGGCCAAGGCGGAGACCATCGAGAGCGAGGCGCTCGCGGCGCAGAGCGAGATCGGCGGGGCGGATCTTGCCCTGTCCGGCACCGTGCGCATCGGCGCTCCCGACGGCTTCGGCACCTTCTTCCTCGCGCCGCGCATCGGCCGGCTTGCCGAGCGCTACCCGGAGCTGGAGATCCAGCTGGTTGCCATGCCGCGGCTGCTCTCGCTCTCCAAGCGTGAGGCGGACATCGCCATCTCCCTCAACCCGCCGAAGGAGGGCAAGATCGTCGCCCGCAAGCTGGCCGACTATCGCCTCGGCCTCTACGCGGCGCCGGCCTATCTCGCCGCCCACCCGGCCATCATCGCGCCGCAGGATCTCTTCGAGCACCAGCTCATCGGCTATATCGACGACCTCATCTTCACGCCCGAGCTCGACTATCTCGACGACATCGCCAAGGGCCTCAGGCCGCGCCTGCAGAGCTCGAACCTCATCGCGCAGATGCATGCGACCATCGCCGGCGCCGGCCTCTGCGTGCTGCCCGATTTCATGGCCGCGGGCGATCCGCGCCTCGTCCCCGTGCTGCGGCGCGAGGTCGAGCTGGTGCGCTCCTTCTGGCTGATCGTCCACGCCGATCTGCGCGACGTCGCGCGCGTCCGGGCGACGGTCGATTTCCTCGTGCGCGAGGCCAAGGCGGCGCGGGCCGTCCTGATGCCGCAGGACGAGGTCGAGGCGGGCGCCGCCTGAGCATTGCGGGGCCCTTGTGCATGCCGTGTGAAGCAGCTTGCATTTTCGCTTCACACCGATTTAAACGATTCAGAGAGCCTTTAAATCGCTCAGCTGAAAGCCGGCGCAGACCGGCGGATCGCATTCTGGAGGAGACAATGATGGATCTGACCCGCCGCGCCGCCCTCGGCGCGCTCGCCCTTGCCGCATCCTTCGGCCTCGCCGGCCCCGCCGCCGCCCAGACGACCCTCAAGTGGGCCCACGTCTACGAGGCGAGCGAGCCCTATCACAAGTGGGCCCTGTGGGCCGGGGAGGAATTCAAGAAGCGCACCAACGGCAAATATGCCGTCGAGGTGTTCCCGGCCTCTTCGCTGGGCAAGGAATCCGATATCAACGAGGGCCTATCGCTCGGTACCGTCGACATCATCTATACGGGCCAGCTCTTCGCCGGCCGTGCCTATGGCCCGCTTGCCATCGGCGGCGCGCCCTACATGTTCCGCGACTTTGCGCACTGGAAAGCCTTCCGCAATTCCGACCTCTTCAAGGAGCTGGGCGAGGGCTACAAGAAGCGCACCGGCCACGACGTCGTCACCCTCACCTATTACGGCGAGCGCCATGTCACGGCGAACAAGGACATCACCAAGCCGGAGGACATGAAGGGTCTCAAGATCCGCGTGCCCGACGCGCCGCTCTATACCATGTTCCCACGCGCCGTCGGCGCCAACCCGACGCCGATCGCCTTCGCCGAGGTCTATCTCGCCCTCTCCCAGGGCGTGGCCGATGCGCAGGAGAACCCCCTGCCGACCATCCAGGCCAAGAAGTTCTACGAGGTCCAGAAGAACATCATCCTCACCGGCCACATCACCGATGCCCTGCTCACCATCGTCTCGAGCGGCACCATGCAGCGCCTGAACGACGAGGAGCGCCAGACGCTCGTCGCGATCCTCAAGGAAGCGGCGGACAAATGCACGGACGATATCGTCAAGGCCGAGAAGGAGCTCGTCGGGTGGTTCAAGGAACAGGGCAAGAACGTGGTCGAGGTGGATCGCACACCCTTCCGAGAGGCGACCGTCAAGCTGCACAATGGGCCTGACGCGACCTGGGACAAGGCCACCTACGACAAGCTGCAGGGCCTCGCGGCCTCGAACTGACGAGACTGCGCCGGGGCGCTCGCTGCGCCCCGGCTTGGCACGGCCCGGCGCGCGGCGCCGGGCTTCCCGAACGCCGGATGCGGGGGCGACGCGTGACGCAATCGAACGACAAGGACAGTCCGGAGGTCGACACGACCGAGGCCATGTTCGAGCAGTGGCGCGAGCAGGAAAGCCGCGTGCCGCTCGACGACCTGCGCCCGCAGGACGGCATCGTCTTCCTGATCTACTGGGCGCTCTTCGCCGTCGTCCTGCTGCAGTTCTGGACGCGCTACGTCCTCAATGATTCCTATGGCTGGACCGAGGAGATCGCCCGCTACCTGCTCATCGCCGTCACCTTCATCGGCTCGGTGACGGCCATGCGCAAGGGCTCGCACATCGCTGTCGAGGCCGTCATCACGCTCGCGCCGAAAGCGGTACGGCACTGGACGCTCGTCCTCATCGACGGTCTCGTCACTCTCTTCTGCGGTGCCATGGCCTGGTATGGCTATGAGCTCGGCGCCCGTGCGCCCGGTTACATGGTCTCGGTCGATATCCCGAAATCGGTCATCTACTGGGTCGTGTCCGCCGGCCTTGCCGCCATGACCGTCCATGCCGCCATCCGCTTCGTCCAGCGACTGAGGGGACAGCTCGAGGACGAGACCTCGGGCGCCGTCCTCGACTGACCTGCCGCCCCCCTTCAACCGATGACCCGGCCGTGACCCCCGCCACTGGAGGCCAGCGCGTATGTTGATCGCCCTCATGTTCGTCGCGCTCTTCGCCATGATCGTCCTCGGCGTGCCGATCGCCGTGGCGCTGGCCGGTTCGTCTTTGCTCTATATCTTCCTCTCCGGCATCGCGCCCGAGATCACGGTCATCCACCGCATGGTCAACGGCGTCGATTCCTTCCCGCTGCTCGCCGTGCCCTTCTTCATCATGGCCGGCAACCTGATGAACTCGGCCGGCATCACCAAGCAGATCTTCGATTTCGCCACGGCAGCCGTCGGCTGGCTGAAGGGCGGCCTCGGCCACGTCAATGTGGCGGGCTCGGTCATCTTCGCCGGCATGTCGGGTACCGCGGTGGCGGACGCCGGCGGCCTCGGCACCATCGAGATCAAGGCGATGCGCGACCATGGTTACGATGCCAAGCTCGCTGTCGGCATCACCGCCGCCTCCTCGACCATCGGACCCATCATTCCGCCGTCGCTGCCGCTCGTCATCTACGGCGTCGTGGCCAATGCCTCGATCAACGCGCTCTTCGTCGCGGGCATCCTGCCCGGCCTGCTAATGGCGCTCTTTCTCTCGGCGACGGTGGCCATATACGCCCATCGCAAGAAGATCGGCGCCGATGCCCGCTTTTCCGTGAAGCGCCTCGGCGTCACCTTCGTTGACGCCTTCCTGCCGCTGCTGACACCGGCCATCATCATCGGTGGCATGAGCTTCGGCATCTTCACGCCGACGGAAGCGGCTGTCTTCGCCTGTGCCTACGCCCTGCTGCTCTCGGTCGTCATCCACCGCGTCCTCAACCTTGCCATGGCCGCCTTCGGCCGGCCGGCAAAATATTCCGTCCTGTCGCTACGTCAGTTCGTGCGCGTGACGATGGACACCATCGAGACGACGGCGGTCGTCCTCTTCATTGTCGCCGGCGCCTCCATCTTCGGCTGGGTTCTGACCACGACGCGCACCACCGAGGCGCTCGGCGCCTGGATCCTCGCCGTCGCCAGCGATCCCGTCACCTTCCTGCTGCTGGTCAACGTCTTCCTGCTTGTCGTCGGCTGCTTCATGGAGACGATCGCGGCCATCACCATTCTGACGCCCGTGCTGCTGCCGGTGGCGCTGACGCTCGGCATCGACCCCGTGCACTTCGGCATTATCATGGTGCTCAACCTGATGATCGGCCTGCTGACGCCGCCGGTCGGCATGGTGCTCTACGTGCTCTCGCGCGTCGCCAGCATCTCCTTCGAGGACTGCGTGAAGGCGGTGGCGCCCTTCCTGATCCCGCTCTTCCTCGTCCTCGCCCTCATCACCTTCGTGCCTGCGACGACGACGTGGCTGCCTGAGGTCTTGAAGGCCCATGGGTATCTGTGATCCAACCGCAGTGACAAATTGACGGGAGAAGACCGATGCCCTCCAAGCTCGATCAGCTGCGCGCGATGACGATCGTCGTCGCCGACACGGGCGACATCGAGGCCGTGCGACGCCTCAAGCCGCAGGACTGCACGACGAACCCGACGCTGCTGCTCAAGGCCGTCGAGACTCCGGCCTATGTCCACCTGCTCGATGAAGCCATCGACTGGGGCCGCAAGCAGGCCGGCTCCGCGGAGGCCGTGACCGCTGCGATCTGCGACCGGCTTGCGGTTTCCTTCGGCACGGAGCTGACGAAGATCGTGCCCGGCCGCGTCTCCACGGAGGTGGACGCGGACCTGTCCTTCGATACGGAGGGTTCGATTGCCAAGGCGCGGGCGCTCATCGCCGCCTATGAGGCGCGCGGGGTTTCGCGCGACCGCATCCTCATCAAGGTCGCCGCGACCTGGGAGGGCATCCGCGCTGCGGAGGAGCTGCAACGCGAGGGGATCGACTGCAACCTGACGCTGCTGTTCTCGCTCGTGCAGGCGGCCGCCTGCGCCGATGCCGGCGTCTTTCTCATCTCGCCCTTCGTCGGTCGCATCCTCGACTGGCACGTCAAGGCCGGCGGCGGCCCCTACACGGCGGAGACCGATCCCGGTGTCCAGTCCGTGCGCGCCATCTACGCCTATTACAAGGCCCACGGCATCAAGACCGTTGTCATGGGCGCTTCCTTCCGCAACACGGCCGAGATCGAGGCGCTCGCCGGCTGCGACCGGCTGACCATCGGCCCCGCCCTCATGGACCAGCTCGCCGCCGACGAGGGTCCGCTGCCGCGCCGGCTCGACCCCGCCAAGGCCAGCGAGGCCCCTGCGAAGATGAGCGTGGACGAGAAGACCTTCCGCTTCCTCCTCAACGAGGACGCCATGGCCACCGAAAAGCTCTCCGAGGGCATCCGCCTCTTCGTCAAGGACCTGCGGGCCCTGCGCGGGCTCGTCGCCAAGCGCCTGGAACAGGCGAAGGCGGCGTAACGTAAAAGGCCCGGTGATGCCGGGCCTTTCTCGTTTTCCTGCTGATCACCCCTTCGCCTTGAGCGCCTTCTCGCGGATGGCCGAGAGCGTGGTCGCCGGGGTGATGACCTCCGGGTCGATGAGGCAGTGGATGATCGCCGGCTTGCCGGAGGCGAGCGCCCGCTCGAAGGCGGGGGCGAACTCTTCCGTGCGCTCCACGCGCTCGCCGTGGCCGCCGAAGGCGCGGGCGTAGGCCGCGAAATCCGGGTTCTTCAGCATCGTCCCCGAGACGCGGCCGGGATATTCCCGCTCCTGGTGCATGCGGATCGTGCCGTAGATGCCGTTGTCGACGACGATGACCACGATGGGAAGGTCGTATTGCACGGCCGTGGCGAATTCCTGTCCGTTCATCAGGAAGCAGCCGTCGCCGGCGAAGGCGACGACGGTGCGCTCCGGATGGAGCCGCTTGGCGCCGACCGCCGCCGGCACGCCATAGCCCATGGAGCCGGAGGTGGGCGCGAGCTGCGTGCCGAAGCGCCGGAAGCGGTGGAAGCGATGCAGCCAGATGGCGTAATTGCCGGCGCCGTTGCACATGATGGCGTCAGCCGGCAGCTTCTCCTCGAGGTAGGCCATCACTTCGCCCATCTGCAGGGTGCCGGGCGTGCGCACGGGCGCCGGATCGCTCCAGGCGAGATAGGCCGCGCGGGCCTCCTCACGGTTGCCGCCCCAGCCGATCGCCTTAGGCGGCTGCAGGCCTTCGAGCGCGGCCGAGAAGGCCGAGGGCGAGGCGTTGATGGCGAGCGCCGGGCGATAGACACGGCCGAGCTCGCCGGAATCCGGGTGCACATGGACGAGCGTGCAGCCCGGCTCGGGGATGCCGAAGAGCGAGTAGCTCTGGCTCGGCACCTCCGACAGCCGTCCGCCGACGAGGAGCACGGTGTCGGCCGCCTTGACCCGGGCGACGAGCGCCGGGTTGGCGCCGAAGCCGATGTCGCCGATGTAGTTCGGGTGGTCGGCGGGAAACAGCATCTGCCGGCGGAAGGAGACGGCGACCGGCAGGTCGAAGCGCTCGGCGAAGCGCACGAAGCGCTCCACCGCCTTCTCGCTCCAGCGCGTGCCGCCGAGGATGGCGAGCGGCGCCTTCGCCGCCCACAGGAGCTTCTGCAGCTCCGCCATCTGGGCGAGGGCGGGATGCGTCTCGACCGGCTCGTAGGGCAGGGCATCGGCGACCGCGGCCGACTCGACCAGCATGTCCTCCGGCAGTGCGATGACGACCGGCCCCGGCCGACCGGAGGTGGCGACGCGGAAGGCGCGCGCCACGATCTCCGGAATGCGCGCGGCATCGTCGATCTCGGTCGCCCACTTCGCCATGGTGCCGAAGACGGCGCGGTAGTCGAGCTCCTGGAAGGCCTCGCGCTCGCGCATGCCGCGCTCGATCTGGCCGACGAAGACGATGAGCGGCGTCGAATCCTGCTTGGCGATGTGGATGCCGGGCGAGGCGTTGGTGACGCCCGGCCCGCGCGTGACGAAGCAGATGCCGGGCCGGCCGGTGAGCTTGCCGTGGGCCTCGGCCATCATGGCCGCCCCGCCCTCCTGCCGGCAGACGGTGACGTCGATCGACGCATCGTGCAGCGCGTCGAGCACGGCAAGATAGCTCTCGCCCGGCACGCAGAAGGCGTGACGGACACCGTGGACGAGAAGCTGGTCGACGAGGATCTGCCCGCCGGTGCGCGCGTTCATGGCTTCATCCCTGTTGCTGGCGGGGCGCTTCTGCGCCCCAGGCCGGATCGTTTAGCACGTCGTCGGTATCGGCGCCGAGCCGCGGCGAGGGCCGCCCGGCGACCATCGGCGCCCCGTCGATGACGATGGGCGAGCGCACGGTCGGGATCGTGCCGCCCTCGGCCTCGGGGCAGGGGAGGTCCACCCGCATGCCGCGGGCGATCACCTGCGGGTCGGCGAAGACGTCCGCCACCGAGTTGATCGGCCCGGCTGGCACGCCTTCGGCTTCGAGGCGGGAAAGCAACTCGTCGCGCTTGAGGCGCCTCAGCGCGCCAGAGAGGATTGCGACGAGGGCGCCGCGGTTCTCGACCCGCGCCTTGTTGGTGGCATATTCACTCTGCTCGCCGAGCGCCGGCATGCCGATGACGTTGCAGAAGCGGCGGAACTGCCCGTCATTGCCGACGGCGACGATGACGTGTCCGTCCGCCACCTCGAAGACCTGGTAGGGCACGATGTTGGGATGGGCATTGCCGAGCCGGCGCGGCGCCTTGCCCGAGACGAGGTAGTTCATCGCCTGGTTGGCGAGCACGCCCACCTGCACGTCGAGCAGCGCCATGTCGACATGCCCGCCCTCGCCCGTCGTGTCGCGCCGGCGCAAGGCGGCGAGGATGCCGATGGTGGAATAGAGGCCGGTGAAGATGTCGGCGAAGGCGACGCCGATCTTCTGCGGCTCGCCGTCGGGCGCGCCGGTCAGGTCCATAATCCCGCCCATGCCCTGGATCATGAAGTCGTAGCCGGCCCGCTCGCGGTACGGCCCGTCCTGGCCGAAGCCGGTGACGGAGCAATAGATGAGGCGCGGGTTGACGGCCTTGAGGCTCTCGTGGTCGAGCCCGTACTTCCTGAGGCCTCCGACCTTGAAGTTCTCGATGAGGACGTCGGCCTCGGCGGCGAGGCGCCGCACGATGCCGCGCCCCTCCTCCGTCTCGAAATCGACGGCGATGGAGCGTTTGCCGCGGTTGCAGGCGTGGAAATAGGCCGCCGACAGGTCGCCGCCGTCGGCCGCCGGCACGAAGGGCGGCCCCCAGCCGCGCGTGTCGTCGCCGCTGCCCGGCCGCTCGACCTTGACGACATCGGCGCCGAGGTCGGCGAGCTGCTGGCCGATCCACGGCCCGGCGAGGATGCGGGCGAGTTCCAGAACCTTGAGGCCCTGAAGGGGGAGGATGGTCATGTGTCGGACCCTTCTCTGGCGTCGCGGCTCTCGAGGGCGCGCGGCACTGATCCCTCCCCTTGAGGGGAGGGATCAACGTTCCCGGTCACCGCCTCGTCATCCCCGCCCACGGCCAGCTCCATTCGCTCGCGCTTCGATCCCCTTCGGGGGAGGGTGGATCAGCCCGCAGGACCGAGACGGGTAGGGATCCTCTGCCGCTCGGCGTCCACCTTAGAAGAACGCCTGGATGCCCGTCTGCGCCCGGCCGAGGATGAGGGCGTGCACGTCGTGGGTGCCCTCGTAGGTGTTGACCGTCTCGAGGTTCTGGGCGTGGCGCATCACGTGGTATTCTTCCTGGATGCCGTTGCCGCCGTGCATGTCGCGCGCCATGCGGGCGATGTCGAGCGCCTTGCCGCAGTTGTTGCGCTTGACGATGGAGATCATCTCCGGCGCCATCCGGCCCTCGTCGAAGAGGCGGCCGACGCGCAGGGACCCCTGCAGGCCGAGCGCGATCTCCGTTTGCATGTCGGCGAGCTTCTTCTGGATGAGCTGCGTGGCGGCGAGCGGCCGGCCGAACTGCTTGCGGTCGAGCGTGTACTGCCGGGCGCGGTGCCAGCAGTCCTCCGCCGCGCCCATGGCACCCCAGGAGATGCCGTAGCGGGCGCGGTTGAGGCAGCCGAAGGGCCCGGCGAGGCCCGAGACGTTCGGCAGCAGCGCCTCTTCGCCGACCTCGACATTGTCCATGACGATCTCGCCGGTGATGGAGGCGCGCAGCGAGAGCTTGCCGCCGATCTTCGGCGCCGAGAGGCCCTTGAGGCCCTTGTCGAGCACGAAGCCGCGGATCTTGTTGTCATGGGCGGCGGACTTCGCCCAGACCACGAAGACGTCGGCGATGGGCGAGTTGGAGATCCACATCTTCGAGCCGATGAGGCGGTAGCCGCCGTCGATCTTCTCGGCGCGGGTCTTCATGCCGCCGGGGTCGGAGCCGGCGTCGGGCTCCGTGAGGCCGAAGCAGCCGACCCATTCGCCGGAAGCGAGCTTCGGCAGGTACTTGCGCTTCTGCTCCTCGCTGCCGTAGGCGTTGATCGGATGCATGACGAGCGACGACTGCACGCTCATCATCGAGCGGTAGCCGGAATCGACGCGCTCCACCTCTCGCGCCACGAGGCCGTAGGCCACGTAGCTTGCGCCCGCGCCGCCGAATTCCTCCGGGATGGTAACGCCGAGAAGGCCGAGCTCCCCCATCTCGTTGAAGATGGCCCGGTCCGTCTTCTCGTGGGCATAGGCCTCAAGCACGCGCGGCTGCAGCTTCTCCTGTGCATAGGCACGGGCCGTGTCGCGGATCATCCGCTCGTCGTCAGTCAGCTGGTCGTCGAGCAGGAAGGGATCGGCCCAGTTGAAGGAGCCCACTGTATCCTTGGCCATCTGCGTTTCGTCCTCGGCAGGTCTGTTCAGTATCTGATGCGGCCCTTCGCGCTCCCTCCCGGCGGGAGGGAGAAGATTGCGCCCAGTCGCTCACGCGTCCACGTCGAAGGTCACGCCCTGCGCCAGCGGCAGGGCCGTGCCGTAGTTGATGGTGTTGGTGGCGCGGCGCATGTAGGCTTTCCAGGCGTCGGAGCCCGCCTCGCGGCCGCCGCCCGTCTCCTTCTCGCCGCCGAAGGCACCGCCGATCTCCGCGCCGGAGGGGCCGATATTGACGTTGGCGATGCCGCAGTCGGAGCCTTCCGCCGAGACAAAACGCTCGGCCTCGCGCATGTCGAGCGTGAAGATGGAGGAGGAGAGACCGGCGCCGACGCTGTTGTGCAGGGCGATCGCCTCTTCGAACGTGTCGTATTTCACCACGTAGAGGATGGGCGCGAAGGTTTCGCGTAGCATCGGGCCGCTCTGGCCCGGCATCTCGACGAGGGCCGGGCGGGCGTAATAGGCCTCTTCGCCGCCGATGCCGGCGACGCGCCCGCCGCCGTGCACCGTGGCGCCGAGGCTCTTCGCCTCGGCGAGCGCCTTCTCCATGCCGTCGAAGGCGGCCTTGTCGATGAGCGGGCCGACGAGCGTGCCCTTCACGCGCGGATCGCCGATGGCGACGTTGCCGTAGACCTTGGCGAGCCGCGGCACCAGCTTGTCATAGACGCTGCTGTGCACGATGAGCCGGCGCAGCGTCGTGCAGCGCTGGCCCGCCGTGCCCATGGCGGCGAAGGCGATCGCTCTCAGTGCAATGTCGAGGACGGCCGAGGGGGCGACGACGGCGGCGTTGTTGCCGCCGAGCTCCAGGATGGCGCGGGCGAAGCGCTCGGCGAGCTTCGGGCCGACCTTGCGGCCCATGGCGGTGGAGCCGGTGGCCGAGACGAGCGGCACACGCTCGTCGGCGACCAGGGCCTCACCCGCCTCGCGGCCGCCGATGATGAGTTCGAAAAGCCCCTCCGGCACGCCGCCGAAGCGCTTGGCGGCCCGTTCTGTGATGGCGGTCACGGCGAGCGCGGCGAGCGGTGTCTTCTCGGACGGCTTCCAGATCACCGGGTCGCCGCAGATGAAAGCGAGCGCGGCATTCCACGACCAGACGGCGACGGGGAAGTTGAAGGCGGTGATGACGCCGACGGGGCCGAGCGGATGCCAGGTCTCCATCATGCGGTGGTGCGGCCGCTCGGTGGCGATGGTGAGGCCGTAGAGCTGGCGCGAGAGGCCGACGGCGAAATCGCAGATGTCGATCATCTCCTGCACCTCGCCGAGGCCTTCGGAGACGATCTTGCCCGCTTCCAGCGTCACCAGAAGGCCGAGGTCCTCCTTGGCGGCGCGCAGCTCCTCGCCGAGGAGGCGAACGAACTCGCCGCGCCGCGGCGCCGGAACCCTGCGCCATTCGGCGAAGGCCTTTTCGGCGCGGTCGACGGCCGCGCGGGTCTCGGCGGCGCCGGCCTCCCGGATGTGGGCGATGATTTCGCCGGTGACGGGCGAGCGGGCGGCGAGGCCCGTCGAAGCGAAGGCGGTGTCGGACACGCCGAGGCGCTTCAGAATGGCGAGCGCTTCCTCGCGGGCGGAAGCGGCGGCGGTGTGAACGGTCATGTCTCTTCCCGGAGCGTTGTGCGGCCCCTGCCTCAATCCGGTGAGGCGGCCGCCGTCTGATGCATCGCGGATGCGGGTCTCGTCGTCGCGACAGGATGGCGGTTTCATGTCCGCGTTTCAAACGATATGTTCTCACGAGTTCATGAAGAAACGGAATGAATGATGCGCGACGTTCAACAGCGCCTCGCTCTGCCTTCGCTGACGGCGCTCGCCGCTTTCGAGGCGGCGGCGCGGCACCTGTCCTTCACCAAGGCGGCTGAGGAGCTCAACCTGACGCAGGGTGCCGTCAGCCGACAGGTGGCGGCGGTGGAGGCACAGCTCGGCCTGAAGCTTTTCGAGCGGGTGCGCCAGCGCGTGGTGCTGACAGCGGCCGGCAGCGCCTATGCCGGGGAGGTGCGCGAAGCGCTGGCGCGGCTCACCGCCGCGACGGTCAATGCCATGGCCTTCCGCGGGGCGGGCGGCATCCTCGATCTCGCCATTCTGCCGACCTTCGGCACGCGCTGGCTGATCCCGCGGCTGCCCGGCTTTTTCCAGCGCCATCCGGGCGTCACCATCAACTTCGCCACGCGCATCCTGCCCTTTGACTTCGCGCGCGAAGGGTTCGACGCGGCGATCCATTTCGGCGAGGCGGTATGGCCCGGCGCGCGCATGCACCGGCTGATGGGCGAAGTGATCGTGCCGGTGGCGAGCCCGGCGCTCGTCGCCCGCCACGAACTCGCCGAGGTGGCGGACGTTCTCACTGTTCCATTGCTGCAACAGGCGACGCGGCCACGTGCCTGGGGCCTGTGGCTTGCAGCCCAGGGGCTCTCGGCCGACAGGGCGGTCATGGGCCCGCGTTTCGAGCAGTTCGCCATGGTGGCGCAGGCGGCCGTCGCCGGCCTCGGCCTCGCCATCGTGCCGCGCTTCCTCGTCGAGGACGAATTGCGCGCCGGCGCCCTCGTCGTGCCCTTCGAGCGGCCGATCACGAGCGAGGAGGCCTATTATCTCGTCTATCCGGAGGAGAAGGCCGACCGCCCGGCGCTTGCCGCCTTTCGCGACTGGCTTCTGGCGGAGTGCGGGACGGAAACGGCCGGACGGACGGAGTGAGGGATATTGCCCTGTGCAGCTGCGACAGCCGCAGCCCATGGACAAGCCACGTCGCATGCGGCAATCATGCGGGCTGCTCATGAAGCAGCCACCCGCAACGCTTCGCCTCCGCTCATTTCGGCGCTGCCAGGATCATGTCCCAGACCCCCAATCGTTCCACCCCAGAGACCGCCGACGTCGTCATCGTCGGCGGCGCGGCGATGGGCTCCTCCGTCGCCTTCCATCTCCTGTCCGATCCCGCCTTTTCCGGTCGCGTGCTCGTGATCGAGAAGGATCCGACCTATGCGCGCTCGGCATCGGCGCTGTCGGCGGCCTCCATCCGTCAGCAGTTCTCGAGCCCGGTCAACATCCGCATCTCGCTCTACGGCGTCGCCTTTCTGCGCGACATAGGCGCGCGCCTTGCCGTCGGCGACGAGCGGCCGGTGATTGATTTCATCGAGGGCGGCTATCTCTATCTTGCGGCGACGCCCGAAGGGGCCGAGACGCTCGCCTGCAACCACGCGGTGCAGGAAGCCGAGGGCGCCGACATCGTCCTGTTCGATGCCGCTGGGCTCAAGGACCGATTCCCGTGGCTCGTCACGGACGATCTCCTTGCAGGGGCCTGGGGGCGCAGCGGCGAGGGTTGGTTCGACGGTTGGGGCCTGCTGCAGGCCTTCCGCAAGAAGGCGCGGGCGCTCGGGGCCGAGTATCGTACCGGCGAGGTCGCCCGTCTCGAGCGGCAGGGTAGCCGCATCGTCGCGGTGCACCTTGCGGACGGTAGCCGCATCGCCTGCGGCGCGGTCGTCAATTGCGCCGGCTCGGATGGGCGGCGCATCGCTGCGAGCGCCGGCATCGACATCCCCGTGTACCCGAGGAAGCGCTATGTCTTCAGCTTCACCTGCAAGGGGCCGGTCGACAACTGCCCGCTGATGATCGACACCTCCGGCGCCTACGTGCGGCCCGAGGGGCACCGCGGCGCCGACGGGCAGATGTTCATCTGCGGCATCTCGCCAGAGCCCGAGGCCGATCCCGAGTGGGACGGCGATGCGGAGACGGTCGACTGGTCGCTGTTTGAGGAGGTGATCTGGCCGGCGCTCGCCATGCGCGTGCCCGCCTTCGAGCACATCCGTCCCGGCCGGGCCTGGTCCGGTCCCTACGACATGAACCTGCTCGATCACAACGCCATCGTCGGCCGCGCCGGCGAGGTCGAGAACCTCTTCCTCGCCAACGGCTTCTCGGGGCACGGCCTGCAGCAGTCGCCTGCCGTGGGCCGCGGCATCGCCGAGGAGATCGTGCACGGGCGCTTCGTGACGCTCGATCTCGCCGATCTCGGCTACGGCCGCATCCTCGCGGAGCGGCCGCTGCGCGAGGCGAACGTCATCTGAGGCCGATCAGACCGGCGCGTGCTGGGTGCCGAAGCCGACGGCGATGCGGTTCCAGAAATTGATCATGGCAAGGAGCGCCGTCAGCGCCACGACCTCCTTTTCGGAGAAATGATCGTCGAGGGCGGTTGCGGCCTGGACGAGGGCGTCATGGTCGTCCATGCGCGTCATTGCTTCCGCATAGGCGAGGGCGGCGCGCTCGCGCGCATCGAAGGCGGGCGATTCCCGCCATGTCGGCAGGAGATACAGCCGCTCCGGCTTCTCGCCGTATTTCTTCACCGCATCGCCGCCGTGCATGTGCACGCAATAGGCGCAGCCGTTGATCTGCGAGGCGCGCGTCTTGACGAGCTCGACGAGCGTCATGTCGAGGCCGAGCCCCTCGATGTCGCTGTTGAGTCGACGCGCCGTGCCGAAGACATCGGGGATGATACCGTAGGCGTTGATGGTCCTCATCGTCATGTACTCCTCTGCGCGGCCGAGCGAGGCCGCATGCCTCCAAGACGCAGCACGGCACGCCTTGTGACAGGGGACCGCAAAAAACGTCGGCTCAGCTTTCGGTGGGGATGCGGACGAGCTTGTCCGGGTTGAGCACGAAATAGACGGCCGTGATCCGCTCGCCGTCGCTCGCCGCCATTACGATCCGCACCGGGCGTTCCCCATCGTAGGTGACGAAGCCCGCTTCGCCGGCAAAGCGCGCCGGCCGCTCGATGCGGCCACGGCCGAGCTTGCGGGCGACGCCCAGCACCAGCCGCACGATCCGCCCCGCGCCGCGCACGATGTTGCGGGCGGCGAGCACCTTGCCGCCGCCGTCCGTCGTGATGGTCGCTTCCGGCGCCAGCAGGCGGATGAGGCGATCGGCATCCCCGGCGGCGAGCGCGAGGCGGAACTCTTCCATGAGGGTTTCATGCCGCCGACGGCGTGCCAGAGCATCCCCCGGCGCTGCCGGGATCTGCCCGTCGCCGAGTCGTCGCCGCGCCCGGGCGACGATCTGCCGGCAGGCCGCCTCGCTGCGGCCGAGCACTTCGGCGAGGCGGGCATAGGGCATGTCGATGAGCGCGCGCAGCACGAAGGCGCAGCGCTCCACCGGGCCGAGGCGCTCCATTAGCACGAGGACGGCATAGGGCAGGTCGCCGGCGAAGGCGTCGCCGTCGTCGGGTCCCGTCCAGGGCTCGGGCAGCCAAGGCCCGTCATAGGCGGCGCGCTCGCGCCGTGCGGCCCGCAGCCGGTCGATGGCGAGCCGGCTCGTCACCGTGACGAGCCAGGCCTGCGGACTGTCGATTGTTCCGCCGGCGGCATGGAAACGAAGGAAGGCATCCTGCACCACGTCCTCGGCATCGCTCATCGTGCCGAGCATGCGATGGGCGATGGCAAGGAGCCGCGGCCGCACGGCGAGGAACGCGGCCGCTCCATCGTCTGCGA
This sequence comes from Chelatococcus daeguensis, assembly GCF_001887265.1. Lineage (NCBI taxonomy): Bacteria > Pseudomonadati > Pseudomonadota > Alphaproteobacteria > Hyphomicrobiales > Chelatococcaceae > Chelatococcus > Chelatococcus daeguensis. Next base: position 279,864 of record NZ_CP018095.1, read on the forward strand.
TGGCATCGCCGGCGGCGTTCCCGGAGGCTGGCGGTCGGCGGTGCTGGTTCACGTCCGGTTCCGGTCCGCGGGGCGGCTCAGAGGAGGCCGCGCTTGGCGAGGTTGCGCATCAGCTGCCCGGTGCCGAAGGTCCACGGTGCGCAGTCCTGGCTGTGGCGCATGCGGTTGACGAGGCTGCCAAGCTGCGGGGCGGCGATGGTGACGACGTCGCCCACCTTGTGGGTAAAGCCCTTGCCCGGCGCATCGCGGTCCTCGACCGGCGCGAAAAGCGTGCCGAGGAAGAGCACCGCCCCGTCCGGATACTGGTGATGCCTGCCGATCATCTGAGCCGCGAGGTCGGCCGGGTCTCGGCTGATCTTCTCGATGGTGGAGAAGCCCTCCATGCGGAAGCCATCCTCGCCCTCGACGGTCAGCGTCACGTGCATGCGGCGCACGTCGTCGAGCGAGAAGCCGTCGTCGAAGAAGCGCAGGAAGGGGCCGACCGCACAGCTCGCGTTGTTGTCCTTCGCCTTGCCGAGGAGCAGGGCCGAGCGGCCCTCGACGTCGCGCAGGTTGACATCGTTGCCGAGGGTGGCGCCGACGATGCGCCCGTCCGAGGCGACGACCAGCACCACCTCGGGCTCGGGATTGTTCCAGGTGGAGATGGCGTGGATGCCGGCATCCGCTCCCGTGCCGACGCTCGACATGGGCTGGGCCTTGGTGAAGATCTCGGCATCCGGCCCGATGCCAACCTCTAGATACTGGCTCCAGGCGCCCTGGGCCACGAGCACCTCCTTGAGGCGCATGGCCGCGGGCGAGCCGGGCCTGAGGCGGGCGAGGTCATCGCCGACGAGGCGGTTGATCTCCTCGCGGATGGCCGCCGCGGCGTCCGCATTGCCGCGCGCGCGCTCCTCGATGACGCGCTCCAGCATGGAGACGGCGAAGGTCACGCCCGCCGCCTTCACCGCCTGCAGGTCAATGGGCGCGAGGAGGTAGGGCCGGGTGGAATCACGCGTCGCCTCCACGGAATTGGCGAGGATGGCCTCGAGCGGACCCAATGATTCGCCCTTGGCGTCGCGCAGGGCGGCCGCAGGTGCGGAAGTTTCGCATAGGTCGCGCATCGTCGCGAAAGCGCGGCTGATATCGAAAACCTCGCCATCGCGGACGGTCACCACCGAAGGGCCGGCAACATCGGGCCGGAAGACGCGGCCGGCCAAGGCGGCCCTCGCAAAATCGGTCGGCAGGGTGGTGGCTGTGGAAAGGGTCAGGCCCCCCATGGATGCGCTCCTCGCTGAAGACTCAAATTTCGTTTCGCTTGCGTTTGTCGTCGATTATTCATTGAACTGTCATGTCATTGTCATGCTATGCTCGCTAGCAACGAAGAGAAGGGTCCCCGAGGGGGGCTCCGGGAGATGGGGAGGCTATCATGGCATCTCGTATTGTAACCATGGCAAGTGCGGCGGCTTTCATCGCCGCGGCAGGACCGGCTGCTGCCCAGACTGAAATCCAGTGGTGGCATGCCATGTCGGGCGCGCTCGGCGAGAAGCTCGAGAAGATCGCCAGCGACTTCAACGCCTCGCAGAGCGAGTACAAGGTTGTCCCGGTCTTCAAGGGCAGCTATCCGGAGACCATGACGGGCGCCATCGCTGCCTTCCGCGCCAAGCAGCACCCGACGATCGTGCAGGTCTTCGAGGTCGGCACGGCGACCATGATGGCGGCCAAGGGCGCCGTCTATCCCGTCTACAAGCTGATGGCCGACGAGAACGAGCCGTTCGATCCCAAGGCCTACCTGCCGGCGGTGACGGGCTACTACAGCGACACGCAGGGCAACATGCTGTCGTTCCCGTTCAATTCATCGACGCCGATCCTCTATTACAACAAGGATCACTTCAAGAAGGCCGGCCTTGACGAGAACACCCCGCCCAAGACCTGGCCGGAGGTGGAGGAGTTCGCCAAGAAGCTGCAGGCGGCGGGCATCGCGTGCGGCTTCACCACCCAGTGGCCGTCCTGGGTCCATGTCGAGAACTTCTCGGCCATGCACAACATCCCGCTGTCGACCGAGGCCAACGGCTTCGGCGGCCTCGGCACCGAGCTCAAGATCAACAACCCGACGCTCGAGAAGCACTGGACGGCGCTGGTCGACTGGCAGAAGTCGAAGATCTTCGACTACGGTGGCCGCCAGGGCAAGTCGGATCCCAAGTTCCTCTCCGGCGAATGCGCCATGACCTTCGCCTCCTCGGCGGCGCGCGCCAACATCATGGCCAATGCCAAGTTCGGCGTCGGCTACGGCATGCAGCCCTACTGGCCGGACGTGCAGGGCGCCCCGCAGAACTCCATCATCGGCGGCGCGACGCTCTGGGTCCTCGCCGGTCGTCCGAAGGAGGAATACAAGGGCGCGGCGAAGTTCTTCGCCTATCTGTCGAAGCCCGAGGTGCAAGCCTGGTGGCACCAGCAGACCGGCTACCTGCCGATCACCAAGGCCGCCTACGAGCTGTCGCAGAAAGAAGGTTTCTATGAAAAGAACCCGGGTTCCGACATCTCGATCAAGCAGATGAACCTCAACCCGCCGACCGACAACTCCAAGGGCCTGCGTCTCGGCAACTTCGTCCAGATCCGCGACATGATCGAGGAGGAACTGGAGAACGCGCTAACCGGCAAGAAGTCGGCGAAGGACGCGCTCGACGCGGCGGCGAAGCGCGGCAACGAGCTGCTCCGCCAGTTCGAGAAGTCCAACTCCTGAATAATGTAATGTAGAATGGCGGCGCCCGGACTGCATCGGGCGCCGCCCTGTTCCTTCTGGGGGGCCGATGCAGGCAAAACGGGTCACCTTCGGCGGCGGCATCGTGCCTTATCTGCTGCTTGCGCCGCAGCTTGCCATCACCATCATCTTCTTCCTGTGGCCCGCTGGCCAGGCGCTCTACACCTCGCTCTTTGCCGAAGACGCCTTCGGCCTGTCGCGCCAGTTCGTCGGCCTCGCCAATTTCGTCGCCCTGTTCGAGGATCCGAGCTACCGGTCGAGCTTCGCCATCACTGTGGTCTTCTCCGCGTCGGTCGCGGCCATCTCGCTCGGTCTCGGGCTCCTCTTCGCGCTCGCCGCTGACAAGGTGGGGCGCAAGGCGATGGTCTACCAGACGCTGCTCATCTGGCCCTATGCCGTGGCCCCGGCGGTCGCTGCCATCCTGTGGTGGTTCATGTTCGATCCGTCGGTCGGCGTGGTGGCGCGTGGTCTGCGGGCCATCGGCATCTACTGGAACCACCACCTCAACGGCACCGATGCGCTCATCATGGTCATTCTCGCCGCCTCGTGGAAGCAGGTGAGCTACAACTTCCTATTCTTCCTCGCCGGACTGCAGGCCATTCCGCGCACGCTTGTGGAGGCGGCGGCGCTCGACGGGGCGGGCCCCTGGCTGCGTTTCCGCAAGATCGTCTGGCCGCTGCTCGCGCCGACGACCTTCTTCCTGCTTGTCGTCAACATCGTCTACGCCTTCTTCGACACCTTCGGCATTATCCACGCGACGACCGGCGGCGGGCCCGGCCAGTCCACCACCATCCTCGTGTACAAGGTGTTCAAAGACGGCTTCGAATCGCTCAATCTCGGCGCTTCCGCCGCTCAGTCGGTGGTGCTGCTCGTCATCGTCATCGGCCTGACGGCGCTGCAGTTCCGCCATATCGAGCGCAAGGTCCATTACTGAGGGGGCGGGGACATGGTCGAATCCGGCCGCAAGCTGACTTTCGCCGCCCATGCGGCGCTCATCCTCGGCGTTGCCGCCATGGTGCTGCCGGTGTGGCTCGCCTTCGTGGCGTCCACCCATCCCGGCACGGACTTCCTCACTGGCCGCATCGGCTTTCTGCCGGGTGCGGCCCTCATCGCCAACTACAAGGAGGCGCTGTTTACCGGCTCCAGCGTCTCCGGCTTTCCGCCCGTCGGGCCGATGCTGTGGAACAGCTTCGTCATGGCCATGGCGATCGCCATCGGCAAGATCGCCATCTCGCTGCTGTCGGCCTTCGCCATCTGCTATTTCCGCTTCCCCTTCCGGGTCACGGCTTTCTGGCTCATCTTCATCACGCTGATGTTGCCGGTCGAGGTGCGCATCCTGCCGACCTTCGAGGTCGTGGCCAATCTCGGCATGCTCAACAGCTATTCGGGCCTCGCCATTCCGTTGATCGCCTCGGCGACGGCGACGTTCCTGTTCCGTCAGGTCTTCATGACTATACCAGACGAATTGACGGAAGCGGCGCGCATCGACGGGGCGGGGCCGCTACGCTTCTTCTGGTCCATCCTGATGCCGCTGTCGCGCACCAATATTGCCGCGCTTTTCGTCATCCTCTTCATCTACGGCTGGAACCAGTATCTGTGGCCGCTGCTCGTCACCACGGATCAGAGCTATTACACCATCGTCATGGGCATCCAGCGCCTCGCGGCCGCGGCGGCCGAGGCCGATCCCGTATGGCACCTCGTCATGACGACGACCATCCTCGCCATGCTGCCTCCCGTCGTGGTGGTCATTGCGATGCAGCGCCTCTTCGTGAAGGGGCTGGTCGAGACGGAGAAGTAGGCGGCGGCCCCGGCGGCGGGGTGCCGGCACGCGCCCCTCCCGACCGACCGCACGACCGTGGGCCATGAAAACGCGGATGGCCGGCTTGTGCATTGCGTGGATGCGAAGAGCGCGTAATCCGCACCGCTCGTCATGGCCGGGCTTGTCCCGGCCATCGACGCGTTTGGCGTTGCTCGCACTTTCAAGGTGCGGATGCCCGCAACAAGCGCGGCCATGACGACGGGACCGATGACAGACCGCTGACGAAGCACCTTTATGCGTTTCTAGCCGGACAGGGCGGCAGGTCCCAGCCGTTCCCTGCCCTCACCCGTTGTGCTCGGCAAAAGCCTTGATGGCGTCCACAAGGACGCGCACGGCGACATCCGCGTCGTCGACGGTGATCGACTCAGCCGGATTGTGACTGATGCCGCCTTTGCAGCGCACGAAGACCATTGCCGAAGGGCACAGGCGCGCCATGGCCATGGCGTCGTGGCCGGCACCCGACGGCAGGTGCCGCGCGCCGATGCCCTGGCCCGTGACGGCCGTCTCCAGCGCGCGCATCAGGCCGGCGTCCATGGCGGTGGCAGGGGCGTCGAAATAGAGGTCGAGATCGAGCGCCACATGGCGCCGGGCGGCGATGTCGCGCATCTCGGCCACCATTTCCTCGACAATGGCGTGGCGCACGGGATCGTCCGGCGCGCGCACGTCGAGCATGAAGTCGACGCGGCCGGGAATGACGTTGGAGGCGTTGGGCGCCACCTTGGCCATGCCGATCGTCGCGACGGTCGAGGGATCACGGGCGCCGATGCGTTCGACGGCGAGGTTCATCTCGCTCAGCGCGGCGAAGGCATCGCGCCGCAGCGCCATCGGCACGGTGCCGGCGTGGCCGGCCTCGCCCGTCACCACGCCGCGCGCCCGGGTGATGCCGTTGATCGCGCTGACGATGCCGACCGGCAGGTTCTCGCGCTCCAGCACCGGTCCCTGCTCGATGTGGAATTCGATGTAGCCCTTGACGGAGCTCGGATCGCGGCCGAGCTGCGTCACGGCCTCGGGGTCGCCGCCGAAGGCGAGCAGGGCCTCGCGCAGGCTCATCCCGTCGTAGTCCCTGCCATCGAGCCAGGCTCGGTCGTAGGTGCCCGCGATCGCCTGCGAGGTCGAGAGATTGGTGGGGAAGCGGACGTTCTCCTCGTCGCCGAAGGCCAGCACTTCGATGGCAAAGGGCATGCGCTCCCCGCGCCGGGCGAGCTCCTCGACGGCGACGATGCCAGCCAGCACCCCGAGCATGCCGTCATAGCTGCCGGCATCGACCACGGTGTCGATGTGCGAACCGACGAGGAGCGCGGGCGCGCCCGGCTCGATCCCCTCGTAGCGGCCGACGACAGTGCCGGCGGCGTCGATATGCGCGCTCATGCCCGCCGCCTCCATCATGCGCATCACCGCTTCGGCGGCGGCGCGATGGGCCGGCGACAGGTAGAGGCGCCTCAGGCGCCCCGGCTCGTCGGTATATTGATTGAGATCGGCGGCGAGCGTCATCAGGCGCTCGCCGAGCACGGTGGTGGGCAGGGGCGGCATGGCGATCATGGGGGTCAAGCTAGCGGGCCACGCCATGCCGCTCAAGCGCCATCAATAGATCAATAGGTGGCGCGCCCGCCGGACAGATCGAAGACGGCGCCCGTGGTGAAGCTGTTGTCCTCCGAGGCGAGGAAGGCCACCATGCTTGCTACTTCCTCCACCTCGACGAAGCGTCCGCGCGGGATCTTCGACAGCATGTATTCAATGAACTCCTCGCTCACCTGCTCGAGGATTCGCGTCTTGGCGGTGGCCGGCGTGATGCAGTTGACGGCGATGTTGCGGTCGGCGAGCTCCTTGCCGAGCGACTTGGTGAAGCCGATGACAGCGGCCTTGGACGCCGAATAGGCCGAGGCATTGGGATTGCCCTCCTTGCCGGCAATCGAGGCGACCAGCACGATGCGGCCGTAGTTGCGCGCGCGCATGCCGGGCACCAGCGCGCGGCAGCAATGGAAGGTGCCGTCGACATTGATCCGCTGCACGCGCGCCCATTCCTCGAGCGGGTATTCCCAGGCCTTGAAGGTTGGCCCGGCGATGCCGGCGCTGTTGACGAGGATGTCGACGGCCCCATGCGCCGCCTCCGCCGCCCTGGCGGCAGCCTCGACAGCGGCATAGTCGGTGATGTCGACGGCGCGGGCCGAGACGTCCGCGCCCATCTCCTTGGCTGTCGCTTCGGCCAGCGCGCCGTCACGGTCCCACAACTCGACGTGTTTCGCGCCGGAGGCCTTGAAGCGCTCGGCCACGGCTCGGCCGATGCCCTGGGCACCGCCCGTGACGACTGCCACACGCCCCTTCAAATCGATTTGATTCATGCGTTTCCTTCCCGGTTGTCACGTTTCAGCGCGAGATCAGAGCGAGGCGGTGACGCCGCCGTCGACATAGAGCACGTGGCCAGTCACGAAGTCCGAGGCCGGCGCGGAGAGATAGATGGCGGCGCCGGCGAGTTCGTCCACCTCGCCCCAGCGGCCGAGCGGCGTGCGCTTGGTCAGCCAGGCGGTGAAGTCGGCGTTCTCGACGAGGGCGCTGTTCATCTCGGTGGCGAAAAAGCCGGGGCCGATGCCGTTGACGCGGATGCCGTGGCGGCCCCAGTCCGCCGCCATGCCCTTGGTCAGCATCTTCACCGCGCCCTTGCTCGCGGCATAGGGCGCGATGGTCGGACGCGCGAGCTCGCTGATGACGGAGCAGATGTTGATGATCTTGCCGTAGCCGCGCGGGATCATGTGCCGCGCCGCCGCCTGGCCGACGTAATAGACGCTGTCGAGATTGGTGTGGATGATCTGGTGCCAGTCCTCGTCGGCGAAATCCTCCAGCGGGGCGCGGCGCTGGATGCCGGCGTTGTTGACGAGGATGGTGAGCGGCCCGACCTCATGCTCGATGCGGGCGACGCCCTCGCGCGCCGCCGTGGCGTCGGTCACGTCGAACGGCATCGCCACCGCCTCGCCACCCGCCGCGCGGATGAGCCCGGCCGCCTTGTCGAGCTTGGCCGCGTCACGGCCGTTGAGGACGACGCGCGCGCCCGCCGCGGCAAGGCCGCGGGCGATGGCGAGCCCGATGCCCTGGCCCGAGCCCGTGACGAGGGCCGTCCGGCCCGACAGATCGAAGATCGATAGTGTCATCCCACCTCCCCCGTCAGTGGCATCCGCCGCCGTGCGCCGGATGCTCGTTGAGGGCATGTGACGACGCGGGGGCGGCCAGCGTCAAGCCGCGGGCGAGCCGGGTTGGCATGTCCGCGACGCAGGGCGGCCTCAGGCGTGGACCCCGAGCTTCTTCTGCAGGCTGGTGGAGGAGGTCGTGTACTGGAAGACCAGGCGCTTGTCCGGATAGACGTAGTGGAACACGCGCTGGGCGGCGAGCGCCCCCTCGTGGAAGCCGGAGAGGATGAGCTTCAGCTTGCCCGGATAGCTGTTGATGTCGCCGATGGCGAAGATGCCGGGCACGCTCGTCTCGAACTTCTCGGTATCGACCGGGACGAGGTTCTCGTGGAGGTTGAGGCCCCAATCGGCGATGGGGCCGAGCTTCATGGTGAGTCCGAAGAAGGGCAGCAGCACGTCGCAGGCGATGGTGAAGGTCGACCCGTCGTCGCGGCGCACCACGGCCCCCTCCAGCACCGGTGCCTTGCCCTCGAGCTTGACCACCTGGCCGAGGTGGAAGTCCATCGCTCCCGCGGCGACGAGGGCGCGCATCTTGTTGACGGTATCGGGCGCCGCGCGGAAGGCGTCGCGCCGGTGCAGCAGCGTCAGGCGCTTCGCCAGCGGTGCGAGGTTCACCGTCCAGTCGAGGGCCGAATCGCCGCCGCCGACGATGAGGATGCGCTTGTGGCGGAAGGGCTCCATCTGCCGCACGGCATAGAACACGCTGGAGCCCTCGAAGCCCTCGATGCCGGGGATCGGCGGCTTCTTGGGCTGGAACGAGCCGCCCCCGGCCGCGATGATGATGGCCTTCGTGACGAATTCGGTGCCCGCGTCGGTCCTGAGGCGGAAGAGCGGCGCCTCGGCTGTGCCGAGGCTCTCGACCGTCTCCACCATCTCCGAGAGATGGAAGGTCGGGTGGAAGGGCTCGATCTGCGCCATGAGATTGTCGACGAGCCCCTGGCCGGTGACCATGGGGAAGCCGGGAATGTCGTAGATCGGCTTCTCCGGGTAGAGTTCCGCGCACTGGCCGCCGACCTTCGGCAGGATGTCGATGACATGGGCCCGGATGTCGAGGAGGCCGAGCTCGAAGACGGCGAAGAGCCCGACGGGCCCGGCGCCGACGATGACGACATCGGTTTCTATACGGTCGCTCATGGACGTAAGATGCCTCCGCTCCACGCGCGGCTTCGCGCAATCAGCCAGTTTTGCCACTAATGCCCCCTCGCGGGGGCGGGGATCAACACGTATCGGGAGAGACGCATGGTGGCCATCGAACGCACGGCGACGCGCATTACGGGATTTGCCAATCCCGAACTCGATTTCCAGCTGATGCGCATGCTGGGCGCCGCCAGCTATGGCGGCGGCGCGCCGGGGGAGATCTTCGCCGCCCGGGCCGGGCTCGACGAAACGCCGCGCGAATGGCCGCGCCGTTTCGCCGATCTCGCCGCCGGCATCGAGCGCATGGCCGATGTCGCGCTCGGCCGTGGCCACCGCGTCAGCGCGCGCGAGCATTATGGCCGGGCCTCGATGTACTACCGGTCGGCCGAATATTTCTGCGACCCTTTCGTCGGCGAGGCGCTGCAGTACGGGCTCGCCAGCCAGCGCTGCTTCGCCGCGGCGATGCCCCTCTTCGCCGACAACGTCATCGCCATCGACATCCCTTTCGGCGACGTGCTGCTGCCCGGCTATTTCTGTGCGCCGGCGGGCGGTGCCGTCGACGGGCGCACGCTCGTCGCCATCACTGGCTTCGACGGCACAAACGAGGAAATGTTCTTTTCGGCGGCCCGTGCCGGCCTGGAGCGCGGCTTCAACGTGCTGCTCGCCCAGGGGCCGGGGCAGGTCTCGGCCATGCGCCGCTACCCGGACCTCGTCTTCCGGCCGGACTACGAGGCGCCGCTCGCCGCCGTCATCGACGCGGCGCTGGCGCGGCCGGATATCAACGGCGACAGGCTCGGGCTCTATGGCGTGAGCTTCGGCGGCTATTTCGCGACGCGCGCCGCCATCCACGATCCCCGGCTCAAGGCCCTCGTCCTCAACTCGCCCATCGTCGATCTCAAGGCCTATCTCCTCGGCTTCATGCCGCCCGGCGCGGAGGAGATGGAGGACCTGCCGCTCGCCTATGTGGACGAGATCCCGGACGAGATGATGCCGGTGACGATGAAGCTCTCCTTCAAATCCGCCTGCCGCCGCTACGGAGTCGACGGCACGCATGCCTGGCTGAAGCGCCTCGCCGACTTCCGTGCTGAGGAGGGGCTCGAGCGCATTGCCTGCCCGACGCTCGCCGTCGTCGGCGAAGGGGAGGGCGAGGAGGCGCTGCGCCAGCTCGACGTCTTTGCTTCGCGGGCCGGCGGCCGCGTGACGCGCTACGTCTTCACCCGCGCCGAGGGGGCGGACATGCATTGCCAAGTCGGCAACCTGCCGCTCGGCCTCGCCGTCGTCTACGACTGGCTGGAGGAGGTGCTGTAGGGCCTAACCCACCGGCATGACGAGCCGCGCCACCGCTTCGCGCCAGCCGGCGAGCTTGGCTTTGCGCAGCGGTTCGCTCATGGCGGGCGCGAAGCGCCGCTCCACCCGCCACAAGTCCGCGAACTGTGCCGGGGCGGGAAAGACGCCGGCGGCGAGGCCGGCGAGATAGGCGGCGCCGAGCGCCGTCGTTTCCTTCACCACCGGCCGATCGACAGGGGCGGCGAGCAGGTCGGCGAGGCGCTGCATCGTCCAGTCCGACGCCACCATGCCGCCGTCGACCCGGAGCACCGTCTCGGCGCCGTCCGCCTGCGGCCAGTCAGCGCGCATGGCGGCGAGGAGATCGGCGGTCTGGTAGCAGACACTCTCCAGCGCCGCGCGGGCGAGTTCGGCTGGGCCGGTGCCGCGCGTCAGGCCGAAGAGGGCGCCGCGCACGTCCGGGTTCCAGTAGGGCGCGCCGAGGCCGACGAAGGCAGGCACGAGATAGACCTGCTGCGTCGGGTCGGCATCCTCGGCGAGCTGTCCGGTCGCGGCGGCGTCGGTGATGATGCCGAGCCCGTCGCGCAGCCATTGCACCGCCGCCCCGGCGACGAAGATGGAGCCCTCGAGCGCATAGGTGCGCTGGCCGTCGAGCTGATAGGCGATGGTGGTGAGCAGCTTGGTTCTGGAAGCGACCGGGGCATCACCCGTGTTGACGAGCGCGAAGCATCCCGTGCCGTAGGTCGATTTCACCATGCCGGGCGTGAAACAGGCCTGACCGACGGTTGCCGCCTGCTGGTCGCCGGCGATGCCGCAGATGCTGATCGGCGCGCCGAAGAGCGCGGCATCGCTCTCGCCGAACCTGCCCGAGCAGTCCCGCACTTCTGGCAGCATGGAGCGGGGCACGCCGAGAAGGCGCATGAGATCCTCGTCCCACTCCCCCTTGTGGATGTCGAAGAGGAGCGTGCGTGCTGCGTTGGTCGCATCAGTCGCATGGACCTTTCCGCCGGTGAGGCGCCACAGGAGGAAGCTGTCGACAGTGCCGAAGGCGAGCTCGCCGCGCTCCGCCCGCGCGCGCGCGCCGGGTACGTTGTCGAGGATCCAGGCGATCTTGGAGCCGGAGAAATAGGGATCGAGGATGAGGCCGGTGCGCGCCGTGAACAGCGACTCGTGCCCCTCGTCCTTCAGCCGGGCGCAGAGCGGCGCCGTGCGCCGGTCCTGCCAGACGATGGCGCGGTGGATGGCCCGGCCGCTCGCCCGGTCCCAGACCACCGTCGTCTCGCGCTGGTTGGTGATGCCGATGGCGGCGACATCGCGCGCCGCGGCGCCGGCCTTGTCGAGCGCCTCGCGGCAGGTCGCGAGCGTCGTCTCCCACAGGTCCTCCGGCTCGTGCTCCACCCAGCCCGAGGCCGGGAAATGCTGCGGGAACTCGCGTTGCGCCACGGCCGCGATGGAGGTGTCGGGCCGGAAGAGGATGGCTCGCGAGGAGGTGGTGCCCTGGTCGATGGCGAGAACGTAGGTGGCCAAGGAATGTTCCCTCCGGTTCGGCTTCTTGCGGTTCGGCTTCCTGTTGTGGCCGACGCTAGCGGATGCGCATCGCCCGCACCAGAACCGCTCCGATCCTGATCGGAGCGGGCTGCAGCCGCTCAGGCCGCTTGCCTGAGCCGCGCGGCCATGAAATCGTCGAGCGCGGCCGCCTCCTCCCGGGTCAGGCGCAGACCGAGCTTGGAGCGGCGCCACAGGACGTCCTCGGCTGTCATCGCCCATTCCTCGCGCATGAGATAGTCCACCTCGCGCTCGCTGAGACCGGCGCCGAACTGGCGGCCGAGGTCTGCCATGGCGCGGGCCCCCTCGAGGATGGCGAAGGCCCGCGTGCCGTAAGCTCGAGCAAGGCGCGCCGCGATGCCACCGCCGAGATAGGGATGCTCGCCCGCGATGCGGCGGGTCAGCGCGTCGTAGCCGTCATGCGGGAAATCTCCGCCCGGCAGCGGCGCACCCGCCGTCCACCCGGCCTTGGCCCGCGCCGCCTCGGGCAGTTGCGGCGCAAGCTTGTCGAGCACGGCCTCGGCGAGCCGGCGGTAGGTGGTGATCTTGCCGCCGAAGACGGAGAGGAGGAAGGGTTCGTTTCCCTCGCCCTCGCGCTTGAGTACGTAGTCGCGCGTCGCCTCCTGAGCCTTGGAGGCGCCGTCGTCGTAGAGCGGTCGCACGCCCGAATAGGTCCACACCACGTCCTCGCGCCGCACGGGTTTGGCGAAATATTCGCTCGCGGCGGCACAGAGATAGCCGATCTCCTCCTCGCTCGCCCTGACGGCGGCGGGGTCGCCGCGATAGTCGCGATCCGTCGTACCGATGAGCGTGAAGTCGTGCTCGTAAGGGATGGCGAAGACGATGCGGCCGTCGCTGTTCTGAAAAATGTAGCAGCGGTCGTGATCGAAGAGCTTCGGCAGGACGATGTGGCTGCCCTGCACGAGGCGTACGCCCGCCGGGGCCTTCTCGCGCACGATGCCGGCCAGCACGTCGGCCACCCAGGGGCCGGCGGCATTGACCAGCATGCGGGCCTTCGCCGTCATCCGGGCGCCGTCGCTGCGCCGCTCGGCGGTGACGAGCCAATGGTCGGTGCGCCGCTCGGCGCCGATGACGCGCGTGCGCGGGTGGATGGCGGCGCCGCGCTCGGCCGCGTCGCGGGCATTGAGCACGACGAGGCGCGCGTCCTCCACCCAGCAGTCGGAATATTCGAAGGCGGTGGCATAGCCGCCCTTGAGCGGCCGGCCGGCCGGATCGTGGCGCAGGTCGAGGCGGCGCGTCGCCGGCAGCAGCTTGCGGCCGCCGATATGGTCGTAGAGGAAGAGGCCGAGGCGCAGCATCCAGGCGGGGCGCAGCCCGGCATGGTGCGGCAGCACGAAGCGCAGCGGCCGGATGATGTGGGGCGCGAGCTTCCACAGCACCTCGCGCTCCATCAGCGCCTCGCGCACCAGGCGGAACTCGTAATATTCGAGATAGCGCAGGCCGCCGTGAATGAGCTTGGTGGAAGCGGAGGAGGTGGCGCTGGCAAGGTCGTTCTGCTCGAAGAGGATGGTCGAAAGCCCCCGCCCGGCCGCATCGCGCGCGATGCCGCAGCCGTTGACGCCCCCTCCGATGATGGCGAGGTCGAAGACCTTCTCTTGCACGCCTTGGCTCCGTTCGCTTGCCCTGATCGCGCGGCCACCAGCCGCGCTCGTTCAACCTGCGGCAGCATAAACGAAATACCTATCGAAAACAATTCGGGCACAACGAAAGCGAAAACGAAAGATATCGCGTCGGGAACGCTCAGCCGACCCGCGCGTGGTCCGCGAGATAATCGAGGAACACGCGCACCCGGGCTGGCAGTTGTGCGCCCTGGCCGATGAAGACGGCATGGATCGTCTCGGTGTCACCGGGATTCACGTCGGCCAGCACCTCGACGAGCCGGCCGGCGGCGAGGTCCGGCCCGATGTGGAAATGCGACAGACGGGCAAGGCCCGCCCCGGCGAGCGCGAGCCGGCGCGCGCTCTCGCCGTCGCCGACGAGGACATTGCCCACGGGCGGCACGGTGACGGTCGCGCCTGAAGCGTCGCGAAAAGGCCAGCCGGCGACGAGGCGGGTGAAGTTGAAGGCGATGCGGTTGTGCCTTTCGAGCTCCTCGAGCGTCGCCGGCGCGCCGTGGCGGGCGAGATAGTCCGGCGAGGCGACGACGGCCATGCGGCTCTCGCCGAGCTTGCGGGCGATGAGGGGCGAGGCGCGCATGGGCCCGACGCGGATGGCGACGTCGGCGCGCTCGTCGATGAGGTCGATGACCATGTCGGTCGCGACGATGTCGAGGGTGATCTCGGGATACAGCGTGAGGAAGCCGGGCACAAGCGGCATCAGCCAGTGCAGCCCGAAGGGCACGTTGCTGTTGACGCGCACCCGCCCGCGCGGCACGGCGCCCGCCGCCACCTCGCGCTCGGCTTCCGCGATCGCGGCGAGGACGGCGCGGCAGCGGCCGTAGAACGCCTCGCCCTCGGGCGTGAACCGCAGCTGGCGCGTGGAGCGGTGCACGAGCCGCGCGCCGAGCCGACCTTCGAGCCGCGCCACGAGCTTGCTGACCGCCGAGGGCGTCATGCCGATGCGGCGCGCCGCGGCCGAGAAGCCGCCGAGCTCGACGACGCGCGCGAAGACCTCCATCTCGCCGGAGCGGTTGATGTCGAGACGACTCATGGCGCCGTTCTATCCCGTTCGATGTGAACTGAAGTCACAGATCCTGTGCCTTCTACCATGCTAGTTCACGCCGCCGGCCGGTTCCATCTCTCACCGCGAGCGGCCGGATGGCCAGACGAGCAGGAGATGGACGATGGAATTCAGGCGGTTGGGAGCATCGGGGCTGAAGGTGCCGGTCCTGTCCTTCGGCGCGGGGACCTTTGCGGGCAAGGGGCCGCTCTTCGGCGCCTGGGGCAACACGGATGCCGACGAGGCGCGCCGTCTCCTCGACATCTGCCTCGAGGCCGGGCTCAACCTGTTCGACACGGCCGATGTCTATTCCGATGGCGCCTCGGAGGAAGTGCTGGGCGAGGCGATCCGCGGCCGGCGCGACAAGGTGCTGATCTCCACCAAGACGGCGCTGCCCATGGGCGAGGGGCCGAACGACGCCGGCTCCTCGCGCGCCCGGCTCGTGAAGGCGACCGAGGATGCGCTGCGCCGCCTCGGCACGGATTACATCGACCTCCTGCAGCTGCACGCCTTCGATGCCGGCACCCCCGTGGAGGAAGTGCTGGCGACGCTGGACGCGCTCGTGCGCGCCGGCAAGGTGCGCTATGTCGGTGTCTCCAACTTCGCCGGCTGGCAGCTCATGAAGTCCCTTGCCCTTGCCGAGCGGCATGGCTGGCCGCGCTACGTGGCCCATCAGGCCTATTATTCGCTCGTCGGCCGCGACTACGAGTGGGACCTGATGCCGCTTGCGCAGGACCAGGGCGTCGGCGCCCTCGTCTGGAGCCCGCTCGGCTGGGGCCGCCTGACCGGCAAGATCCGCCGCGGCGCGCCCGTGCCCGCTGGCAGCCGCCTCAACGAAACCGCCGATTTCGGCCCGCCGGTGCCGGAGGAGCGGCTCTACCGCGTCGTCGACGCGCTCGACGAGATCGCCGCCGAGACCGGCCGCACGGTGCCGCAGATCGCCCTCAACTGGCTCATCGCGCGCCCGACGGTGGCCTCCGTCATCATCGGCGCGCGCAACGAGGCGCAGCTGCGCGACAACCTCGGCGCCGTGGGCTGGCACCTCACTGCCGAGCAGATGGCGAAGCTCGACGCGGCGAGCCGCGTGACGCCGCCCTATCCGCATTTCCCCTATCACCGGCAGGAGGGTTTTGCGCGGCTCAACCCGCCGATGGTGTGAGGGCGGTTCCGCCCCGCGCCGGGGTGCAGGAGCGATGCGGCCGGCGATTGTGGTAAAGGACGGGCGGCGGCCCCCCTCCCGGCCGTCGCCGCCTTGGAAAGCTTCGATGCCCGATAGACCCGCCGTGCTCTTCGTCTGCCTTGGCAACATCTGCCGCTCGCCGCTGGCGGAGGCGGCCATGCGGGCCGAGGCGTCGCGGGCGGGGCTCGACCTCCTCGTCGATTCGGCCGGCACGGGGCACTGGCACGTCGGCAAGGCGCCCGACAGGCGGGCGCAGGCCGTGGCCGCCCGCAACGGCATCGACATCAGCGGCTATCGCGCCCGGCAGGTGGTGCGCGAGGACTTTTTGCATTTCACCCATGTCGTGGCGCTCGACCACGACAATCTCGCCCGGCTCCTCGCGTTGCGCCCGGCAGGCGCAGGCGCCGAAGTGAGCCTGCTGCTCGACCACGTTCCCGGCCGCGCCGGCGAGGCGGTGGCTGATCCCTATTACGGCGAAGCGGCCGGCTTCGACACGACCTGGGCGGATGTAACGGCGGGCGCGCGGGGGCTCGTGGCGCGGCTGTCGGGAGTTTTGTGAGGCGGGCGGAAACGGCCGTGCCGGGGGATGGACTCGTCAGCGGTCCGTTCGCGCCACGGATCGCAAGATGATGCCCGGCCGCTCGGGTCTCCACCTTGACATGCCGCTATTTATATAACATGATATATAACATGTTAAATAAAAACTCCTCCGAAGACACGCTACGCTCTCTTGGCCTGATGACGCTCGGCAGCCGGTTGAAGCGGCTCGGCGAGCGGCTCCAGGCGGAGGTGCAGCCGATCCTAAGCGAGCTGGCGCCGCCGGTGGCCGCGGGCCAGCATCCGCTCCTGGCGGCGCTGTCGAAGCACGGCGCGCTGACCGTGGGCGAGCTCGCGGCGCTGCTCGGCGTCGCGCAGCCGGGGATCACCCGGGCTGTCGGGCAGCTCGCCGGGATCGGCCTCGTCGCGGTCACCACCGCGGCGGAAGACGGCCGCCGGCGGCTCGTCTCCCTCTCGCCGGACGGGGTGGCCTTCGTGGCTGCGGCGCGGGAGGGCGTCTGGCTCCGCGTCGAGAAGGCGGTGGCCGATCTTTGCGCGGGATTCGGCGACGAGCTTCTGGCGCATATCGGCAGCATCGAGGACGGGCTCGCGCGAAAGCCGCTGACGGCGCGTGCCGTGGAGGAGCGACAGGATGACCTCGCATGAGCTCGATCGCCCGGCCTGGGCTTCGCTGACCTCGCGGCACCAGGCCTTCGCCGACGGAGATGCGAAGGCGCGGCGGTATCGCACTTCGATCGTGCCGTTCGCGGCAAGCGCCGACGACAGCCCGGAAAGCCTCGAAGCGCTCGGGACCCTGCTGGAGCCGGGCGACACGGCAGTCCTCCTGCAGGCCGGCGAGATCCGCCTGCCCGCGAGCCTTCGCGCGATCAGGCGCGCCGAAGGCGTCCAGATGCTGGCCGACGGCGGCCACGCGCCCTTCGAGGACGACAGGATCGCGCGGCTCACGCCGGCGGATGCCGAGGACATGCTGGCGCTCGCCGCGCTGACCGAGCCCGGCCCGTTCACCTTGCGGGCGCTCGACATCGGCCGCTTCTGGGGCGTGCGCGAGAACGGCCGGCTGGTCGCCATGGCCGGCGAGCGCATGGCCCAGCCGGGTCACGTCGAACTCAGCGGCGTCTGCACCCATCCCGAAGCAAGGGGCCGCGGCCTCGCCCGTCTGCTGTCGCGCTACGTGGCGGGACGGATCGCGGAAAGTGGAGACCGGCCCTACCTGCACGCCTTCGCCAGCAACACGGCCGCCATCCGCCTCTACGCATCGATCGGCTTCACCTTGCGCACGACGATGCAGGTCGCGGTGATTGAGCGCGTGGATGATTGATGTGGTGGTGTTGTGAGTGTGTGCGCAGAATGGCACTGCCCCGAGGGGCCGGGTGGGGCTCGATCATTTCGGCGATTGGGCGGCGCGGGCACAAGTTGTGGTGACGAAAGGCGTTGTTTACTGTTGAGTGGGCATGATGCATCCAAATTGTGGATAACTGCGAGCGGGGGGAGCGTCGCTGTGCCGTTGCCATCTTTTGACTTGCGCGGCCTGCTTCCGCCCTTCGTAGGCATCGACGCTACCACTTCGGATCGGTCGCCATACTGGGCCAGCTTGCCGGAGCTTGCGGACGCGTTCGGGACAACCCCGCATCGTCGCCGGTTGCTCCGGAACTTGATTTCATATCGCAGCCTGCTCGCCGAGGGGGGCTATGTCGGCGGAGTCCAGTTCATCGACGGCAGCTTCGTTGAGAATATCGAGATGGTCGCGGGTCGGAACCCAACCGACATCGATGTCTTCAGCATCTTAAATGTGCCCTCAAAGTATCGGGATAACCCCTCGCTTTGGCCTTCCACAGGCCTCTCCTTCTGGCAGGGTGAGGTAATCGACCGCGACCGTAATAAGCAGCGCTTCGATCTCGACACGTACGCGGTGATCTTCGAGGACCTACATGCGCGACCGGCGCTCCTCATCCGCGACATAATCTACTGGTACAGCCTGTTCTCCCATCAGCGTGGCACGTTTGCGTGGAAGGGTTTCGTTGGGCTCGTCCTCGACCCTGCCAGCGACCAAGCCGCGCTCTCCGCGTTGGGGAGCGCATGATGCCAACCTTACTGTCCATCGAAGCTCTGGAAGCCGACAAGCTCTATGTCGAGCGGCAGCTTGCCGGCACTGACGAAAGCCCGTGGGGCACGGCGCGTCTGATGTGGCAGAACCGGCTGGCGGAGATCAATCAGCAGATCGCGGAGCTTGCTCTCACAAAATCGAACTACGCGACGGTTGCGTTGATCTTCGACGGTAGCCCCGTAATCGGCTCGGGAGACATTCGACTCGATTTCACGACCGAAGCTCTCGACAGCTATCAGAAAGTCGTTGCGTTGACGCTGGCGGCACGCAATGGCGTCGAAATGTCTGACCGTGGTCGCTTGCCGGGCGGTGAGCAGGCACGCTTGTTTATTCGCGACCTAGGCCGTAGACTCATAACCGCGTAGCCAGATGCGGATGGACGCGAGCTTCACGGCGGCGAGGAAGTTTTCCGCCGTCTTGTCGAAGCGGGTGGCGATACGGCGGAAGTGTTTGATCTTGTTGAAGAAGCGCTCGACGAGGTTGCGCGCCTTGTAGAGGTGCCTGGAGAAGCAGATCGGGTCCTTGCGGTTGCGCTTGGGCGGGATGTTCGCCCATGCGTTCCGCTCGGCGACGGCAGCGCGCAGGTCGTTGGCGTCGTATCCCTTGTCGGCCAGCAGCATTGAGCCCGGCGCGAGATGCCCGATCAGGTCTTTGGCACTCGCGAGGTCGCTGGCTTGGCCTGCCGTGAGCTTGAGGAGGATCGGCCTGCCTCGGCTGTCGACGAGCGCGTGGAGCTTGGTCGTGAGCCCGCCTCGGGAGCGACCCAGACATCGATCGACACCCCCCTTTTTGCCGTCGCCCCGTGCTGGTGGACGCGGACGACAGAGGTGTCGATCATCTGCACGTCACCATCGTAAGCCCTTGTGATCGCGTCCATGAGCCGATCCCAGACGCCCGCCTTCCGCCATCGGTTGAAGCGGTTGTAGATCGTGGTCGGCGGCCCGTAGCGCGCCGGCATGTCCGCCCACGGCGCGCCCGAGCGCAGGCACCAGAAGATGCCATTGAGCACCCGCCGGTCATCCACGCGAGGCACGCCCCGCGACTTGTTGGGAAGGTGAGGCCGGATCGCCTCCCATTCGAAATCCGTCAGATCGTAGCGGCCCATCGCAAAGCTCCCGAAAAGGAGCTTGAATCACAATCGCCACCGTCAGGGAACCCAGAGCCGTTTATGGGTTTACGGCCTAGTGCGCGGCTCCATGGGGTTCATCCTTGAGGAAATCCCTCCAGGTCAACATGAGATACTGCCAACCCAACTTAAGGGAGCGGTGGAGGACACCACGCAGCTTATCTCAACGTTGAGCAGCGCGACGGATGAGGAGTTCGAGACGACGCTTGCGGGAACGCAACCGAGGCTAGTGGCCGCCATCCAGAAATTTGCCAAAGTGCTCCATGAGGCGGGCGCCAGCACGCGCATTGTCGGAGAAGATCGACGGCTCTCGTTGTCCACCGACGAAGTTGGGCGGCTGTCGCGTCGCTTGGGCGAGGTGGAGGTTTCGGAAGACGTACAGTCCATCGATGGCGTGCTGCTGGGCGTCCTACCCGAAGCGCGGAAGTTCGAGCTGAAGCTGCCGGGCGAAGGCGGGCCAATAATGGAGGGGGCAGTCTCCGAAGATCTCGCCCTCAAATACACTTCCGACGCAGCATTCAAGGAGCGGCTATTGCTCCAGTCAGTTCGTGCTCAGGTAAAAATCGTCCGCACGAGACGCAACGGACGGCTTGTTCGCGAGAGGTGTGTATTAGAAGCTATTGAGCCATCGGTACCCAAGTCTGGCCACGAAGAGGCTTAAACTAGCCTTTTACGTCACCCTCAAGGCGACGGCTGCCAAAGGGCGGAGCAGATGTCCAAATTCCTAGGATAAAATGGCGCGCCCGAAAGGATTCGAACCTCTGACCCCCAGATTCGTAGTCTGGTGCTCTATCCAGCTGAGCTACGGGCGCAACCAGTGCCGGCTTCACGCGAAGTGTCCGGCGACGAGGCCGTTCAATTAAAGCCTCGCGGGCGGCTTGGCAAGCCCTGCCGTGCGATAATCCTCTGCGTTGTCCACCGGTCGGCCGGCCGGCCGTTCGAAGGCGCGGCTGAGCTGGACGAAACTCGACGTGGCGGGTCCGGCACGCGGCCGCGCGGCCTGCAGGCCCCCCGCTCAGGCGCCGTTGCCGTTCGTGCGGTCCGGCAGGTGGATGCGGAAGGCGGCGCCGGGGCCCTCCTCCTCCAGCACGATGTGGCCGCCGTGCAGAGCGACGAGCTCGGCCGTGATGGCGAGGCCGAGGCCGACGCCGCCGCGCCGGCTCGTGCCCTGGAAGGCCTCGAACAGGTGCTCGCGCGCCTTTGCCGGCACGCCGGGGCCGTTGTCGGCGACGCGGATCACGGTGGAGCGGCCGTCGCGCCGGGCGGCGATGGTGAGGGTCGGCACGGAGGGGCCGGCGCCCGCCTGCGCCAGGGCCTGCACCGCGTTGCGGCCGAGGTTGATGAGGATGCGCGAGAGCTGGTCCGGGTCGGCGTCGACGGTGATGTCCTCGTCCATGTCGACGACGAAGGTGATGCCGTTGCCTGCGAGGTCGAGGAAATCGGCGAGGTCGCGCACCAGCGGCGCCAGCCTGACGACGCGCCGGCGCGGCTGGGGCTCGGCCGCGCGGCCGTAGGCGAGCGTCGCCTCGCAGAAGGCGATGGCGCGCCCCAGCGTCGCGATGAGCTTGGGCGCGACGCGCCGCACCGTCGGGTCCGACAGCTGGCTCAGCCGGTCGGAGAGGAGCTGGGCCGAGGCCAGCAGGTTGCGCAGGTCGTGGTTCACCTTGCTCACGGCGAGGCCGAGGTTGGCGAGGTGCTTCTTCTGCAGGAGCTCGCGCGACAGCGTCTCCTGCATCAGGGCGAGCGCGCGCTCGACCTCGCCGATCTCGTCGCGCCGCTCCGAGGGGCGGATGACCCGCTCCGCATCCTCCGGGTTGTGCTCGAAGGCGGTGACATTGGCCGCGAGCCGGCGCACCGGGCGCACGATGATGAGGTGGAGCGCGAGATAGACGAGGAAGGCCGTGATGCCGGAGATGGCGAGCGACAGGATGAGGATGTTGCGCGAGAAGGTGAGCATTGCCACCCTGAGCGGCCGCTCGTCCATCACGATCTCGACGAAATCCGCCCCGCCCTTGCCGGCCCCGATGACGCGCACCGGTCCCTGGGCCGGAAAGACGAGCGTCTCGAAGGCATCGGCGATCAGCGTCGCCCAGTGGGTGTCGCGCAGGTCGATGACGCGGGCGACCTCGGGCGGCATCTCGGCGGTGGCGAGCAGGCGCCGCGCACCGCCGACGCGCACCGCCACGGCCCGGGCGCCGACGCCGGCGAGCAGCTTCTCCTCGAAGCCGGAGGGAACGCCGCCGGGTGGCACGGCTTCCAGCACCACACCCGCGACCTGCGCGGCGGCGAGCCGGTCGTTCAGCCAGTTGCGGCGGAAGTTGGCGACCGAGGGCACATAGATCAGCACTTCCGCCAGCATGACGAAGAGGCCGGTGAGCACGAGCAGGCGCGCCGACAGGCCGAAACGGACGGACCCGCGCGGGTCACCCGTCGGTGTGCGCTCGCTGTCGATGCTCTCGTCGGGCCTTGCGTCCATGACGCTCCGTCTTCGTCGCTCTGCCTCGTCCGCTCGCGCGCCGTTCAGCCGAAGCGCCGCAGGAAGCCGATGAGCCGCCTCACCATCGGCTTGGCGGCACTCGGCGTATAATATGACATGGCGACGCGCCGCGAGATTTCGGAGAGGGTGGGGTAGGGCACGGTGTGCCCGGCGAGGTCCCTGATCCGGAGATTGCGGGTCATGGCCAGCGTCCAGGGGGTGATGAGCTCGCCCGCACCAGGCGCGGCGATGCCGCAGCCGAGGATGCGCCCGCCGCGGCCGAGGATCACCTTGATCTCGCCCTCTGTCCGCCGCTCCGCCTGGGCCCGGTCGTTCTCGGCCACCGGCCAGCGTAGCACGGTGATGCGTCCGCCGTCCGCCCGCGCCTCCTCCTCCGTCATGCCGACCACGGCGAGTTCCGGATCGGTGAAGGTGACGCGCGGCATCGCCCGCATGTCGACGCGCGGCCTGAGGCGGAAGAGGGCGCTGCGGATCACGAGCCCCGCGTGGTAATTGGCGACATGGGTGAACTGCCGGCCGCCGCCGTCCGGCCCGGCGCAATCCCCGATGGCGTAGACGCGCCGGTTGCTGGTGCGAAGGTGCTGGTCCACGGCGATGCCGCGTTCGTCATGGGCGATGCCGGCCGCCTCGAGCTCGAGCCCATCGGTCGCGGGGCGCCGGCCGGTGGCGACGAGGAGGTGGCTCGCTTTCAGCTCCGTGCGGGTGCCCCGGTTCTCGACGACGAGGCGGATATCGCCATCCTCGCCCGCGACCTCGCTGACGGTGGCGTTCTCGCGGATGGCGACGCCGTCGCGGCGCAAGGCGGCGAGGACATGGGCGGCAAGCTCGGGATCCTCCCGGCCGAGGGCGCGTCCGGCCTCGATCACGGTGACCGGCGCGCCGAGGCGCCGGTGCGCCTGCGCGAGCTCGAGGCCGATGGTGCCGCCGCCGACGATGACGAGATGCTCGGGCCGCCGCGTCAGGTCGAAGGCCGTCTCGTTGGTGAGGAAGGGCACGCTGTCGAGGCCGGCGATGGCCGGCACGGCCGGACGCGAGCCGGTGGCGAGGACGAAGCGGCGCGGCTTCACGATGACGTTGCCCGCTTCCAGCGTGTCGCGGGCCACGAACCGGGCGCTGGCGCGCACCACGCGCACGCCGAGGGCGGTGAAACGCGCCGCCGAATCGTTCGGCGCGATGGCGCCGATGACCGAGTGCACATGCTCGCGCACGCGGGCGTAATTGACCTGCGGGTCGAGCGTGCCAAGGCCGAACGCGCCCGCCTGCCGGATGTCGTGGGCGCGCCTTGCCGCGGCGATCAGGGCCTTCGACGGCACGCAGCCGACGTTGAGGCAGTCGCCGCCCATCTCCCCGCGCTCGATGAGCACCACCGGCACGCCGAAGGCGGCGGCCGCCGCCGCGACCGACAGGCCGGCCGAGCCGGCGCCGACGATGCACAGGTCCGGACGCAAGGTTTCCGCCACGGCACACTCCCAGGTTGCTTCGGAACGAGGGTTACGGGACCGGGCCGTTGTCGTCGAGCCCCTTGTCGAGTCCTTTGTCGAGCCCTTGGAGGCGGCGCGCGAACAGCCGGCGCATCAGCGGCGGCAGGAGGGCGATGAAGCCGAGTGCGCCGAAGGCGATGAAGATGTGCTTGTTGATCAGCGTCTTCTTGTTCAGCGTCAGCGTGCACGCCTCGCGCGCCGCCGCGAGGCAGGCCTCGTAGGCCTCCTGCTGCGCCGCGACCGCGCCATCGAGCCCCGCGCCGGCGAAGGCGAAGGCGAAGGTGCCGGGTACGATGCCGACGATGGTCGTCAGCGCATAGGTGGCGAAGGGCACGCCGAAAAGGGCGGGGGCGATATTGACCAGCCAGAACGGAAAGACCGGCACGAGCCGCAGGAAGAGCATGTAGGCCACGGCGTCGCGGCGGAAGCCGGCGGCAAGCCGCTGCAAGAAGGGCCCGGCCTTTGCCGCCAGTACGTCGCCGAGCGAGGTGCGCGCCACGAGGAAGATGACGAGCGCGCCGCTCGTCGCCGCGACGAGGGCGGCGAGCCCGCCGATCAGCCAGCCGAACAGGAAGCCGCCGAAGATGGTGAGCACAAGCCCGCCGGGCAGCGAAAGGGCCACGACGAGTGCATAGCCGAGGACGTAGGCCACGAGCGCGGCGGCCAGGTTTCCGTCGACATAGTGCTTGAGCTCGACGCGCCGGGCGAGCAACTGGTCGAAGGACAGGTGCCGGTGCAGGCCGAACGCGAGCGCGAGCGCCGTGCCGGCGAGGATGATCGCGAGCGGCAGGAACCGCCGCGCGGGATGCCGCGCCCGGGGGCCGCGCTTCGTGCCCCGATCCCCGTCAGCCCTCATTGCCGGTTCCTTGCCTGCCTGCTTCTCTTGTCCTTGCCGGGCCCGCGGCGAACCACGGGTCAGCCCCCGGAGCAACTTGCCGGAAGATGGCAGGGCCGGCCAGCCCGGCATGGGACGCGTCACCGCCTCGTGATGTCTCGCCGACGACCTCCGTCGGGCCGGCCAATGCGACGTGCCCGTGCATTGACTTTCCCGCCTCCATCCGCCATAAGCCGCGCAGGTTGGGCGGCGCTCGTCGGGGCGCCGCTTGTCGTTCTGCGACAACTCCCGTCGCCTTGCGGCAGCCAACGCAAAAGAACAAGCAGCAGATGTGCCGCGTGACGGCACGCGGCGCCGGGCGGTCCCACCGGATCGACGGCGTCCACGATCGGAGATGAGGCCGTGAAGAGGACCTACCAACCGAGCAAGCTCGTGCGCAAGCGTCGCCACGGCTTCCGCGCGCGGATGGCGACGAAGGGCGGGCGCAAGGTGATCGCGGCGCGTCGCGCGCGCGGCCGCAAGCGTCTGTCGGCCTGAGGCCGCCCCGCGGCGATGCCATGCAGGGCGCTCCGGCAGCCGGACGGCGGCGCGGGCGCCTGCCCCGCCTGCGCAAGCGCGCCGAGTTCAAGGCGGCGGCGTGCGGCCGACGGTTTCACACGAGCCGCATGAGCGTCCAGGCCTTGCTGCGCGGCGCGCAGCCCCGCGGAGGCATCATTCCCGCGGGTCCACGTTTCGGTCTCACGGTCACGAAGAAGACCGGAGGTGCCGTCGAGCGCAATCGCATCCGGCGGCGCCTGCGGGCCGCGCTCGGCGCACTCGCTCCGCGCTGGCCGCAGGCCGACATCGATTTCGTGGTGGTGGCCCGGCGCGACGCCTTGACGGCTCCCTTTCCGGCCCTTGTCGAGGATCTCGACCGGGCCCTTGCGACCCTGACAGAAAAGACCACATCCACAACGTTCGGCGCGAAGCGTGCCCGGGCGCAGTCGGCGTTGGCCGCGGCACCTTTTCCCGGAACTGAAACGGATCGTCCATGACCGGCGATAACAAGAACCTGCTCTTCGCCATCGTCCTGTCCGTCATCGTCCTGATCGGCTGGAATTATTTCTACGGCGTGCCGCAGATGGAGCAGCAGCGCCGCGAGGCGCAGCAGCAGAGCCTGCAGCAGGGCGAGGCCGGCTCCACGGCGCCCGCACCCTCCGGGGCCGGGGGCACCGCCGCGCCGACGGCGGGGGCGGCGCCTGCGGCGGTCATGACGCGCGAGGCGGCGCTGGCCCAGGCACCCCGCGTCGCTATCGACACGCCGAAGATCGCCGGCTCGCTGTCTCTGCGCGGCGCCCGCATCGACGACATCTCGCTCAAGGCCTATCGCGAGACGGTAGATCCGCGCAGCCCCAACATCGTTCTGCTGTCGCCGGCCGGCAGCCCCCATCCCTATTACGCCGAGTTTGGCTGGGTGACCGGTGCGGGCACGGCCGTGAAGGTGCCCGACGCCAACACCATCTGGAGCGCGGACCGGGAGCGTCTGACGCCGTCCGAGCCTGTCACGCTCACCTTCGACAACGGCGAGGGCCTGATCTTCCGGCGCCAGATCGCCGTCGACGACAATGCGATGTTCACGGTCACGGATCGTGTCGAGAATACAAGCGGGCAGCCCGTCACGCTCCATCCCTTCGGTCTCGTGTCGCGCCACGGCGTGCCGACGACACAAGGCTTCTACATCTTGCACGAGGGGCTCATCGGCGTCCTCGGCGACGAGGGCCTGAAGGAGGTTTCCTACTCCGGCCTCGAGAAGGATCCCGTCCTTGCCGGCGACACGCGCGGCCAGGTCTACAAGGGCGTGACGGGCGGCTTCATCGGCATCACGGACAAGTATTGGGCGGCGGCCGTCGTCCCCAACCAGGACCAGCCCTATGACGGGCGCTTCTCGGTCTCGCCGGGGGCGCGTGGGCCACGCTTCCAGTCGGACATGCTGGGCGGCCCGCAGACGGTCGCGCCGGGTGCCACGACCGAGGTGACGACCCGCCTCTTCGCCGGCGCCAAGGAAGTCGCGGCCATCGACCATTATGAGCAGGCGCTCGGCATCAAGCGCTTCGACCTGCTCATCGACTGGGGCTGGTTCTACTTCATCACCAAGCCCCTGTTCAGGGTGATCGACTTCTTCTTCAAGCTGTTCGGCAATTTCGGCGTGGCGATCCTCCTCGTCACCGTCATCATCAAGGCCATCTTCTTCCCGCTCGCCAACCGCTCCTACGTGTCGATGGCGAAGATGAAGGCCGTGCAGCCGGAGATGATGGCGATCCGCGACCGCTATGCCGACGACAAGATGAAGCAGCAGCAGGCGCTGATGGAGCTCTACAAGAAGGAGAAGATCAATCCGCTCGCCGGCTGCTGGCCCATCCTCATCCAGATCCCGGTCTTCTTCGCGCTCTACAAGGTGCTCTTCGTCACCATCGAGATGCGCCACGCACCGTTCTTCGGCTGGATCCGGGACCTTGCCGCGCCGGATCCGACGACGGTCTTCAACCTCTTTGGCCTCATCCCGTGGGACCCCTCGCAGGTGCCGGTCATCGGCCACTTCCTGATGCTGGGCATCTGGCCGATCATCATGGGCCTGACGATGTTCGTGCAGATGAAGATGAACCCGGAGCCGACGGACCCCATCCAGAAGACGATGTTCGCCTGGATGCCGGTGATCTTCACCTTCATGCTGGCGTCGTTCCCGGCCGGGCTCGTCATCTACTGGTCGTGGAACAATCTGCTCTCGGTGCTGCAGCAGGGCTTCATCATGCGCAAGAACGGCGTCAAGATCGAGCTGTGGGGCAACCTGCGCAACACCTTCTCGCGACGCGCCAAGGCCTGACCGGGACGAGTCGGCTTCATTTGCGGAAACGCGCCCGGCTTTGGCCGGGCGCACTCCTTTGTTGCAGCGGCGACGGAGCGGGGGACCACCGTCAGCTGACGGGACGGGGACGCGGCAAAAATCACACGCAACCTCGCTCTCATCCGCGGCAACGACGTCGATGCCTTGCGGCGGGCGCGCTGACGGCCTAAGCCTCGGACGATGAACGAGGCAACCGACGACGCCACCGACCATGCCGAGATCGGCCGCAAGCTGTTTGCGGGCGAGGCCGGTTTCATCTGGGCGACCGCCTCCCTCGGCGGCCTGCCGCCCATGGAGGGGCTCGAGATCGCCTTCGCCGGCCGCTCCAACGTCGGCAAGTCGAGTCTCGTCAACGCGCTGACCGGCCGCAAGGCGCTGGCGCGCACCTCGAACACGCCCGGCCGCACGCAGGAGCTCAACTTCTTCCGCATCGGCCCGGAGGACGGGGCCCCGCGCCAGCTGACGCTCGTCGACATGCCGGGCTACGGCTATGCGGCCGTCGGCAAGGAGAAGGTCGCCGCCTGGACCGACCTCATTCACGCCTATCTGCGCGGGCGCGCCAATCTCGCCCGCGTCTATGTGCTCATCGACGCGCGCCACGGCATCAAACCGATCGACGCTGGCGTCCTCGATCTGCTCGACAAGGCGGCCGTCTCCTACCAGATCGTGCTCACCAAGGCCGACGCCCTGTCGCGTGCCGAGCTCGATAAACGGCTTGCGGCGACGGCGGCCGCGCTCGCCAAGCGCGCGGCGGCTTTCCCGGTCGTCCTGCCAACGTCGAGCCGCACCGGCGAGGGCATGACCGAATTGCGCGAGGCGGTGGCGCGGCTGATGGACGAACGCGGCGCGCTTTAGGGTGCCGTAAAGGCGGCGAGGGATCAAAAAGGGGGCGGCATGAGCGACCGGTTCTTTGTCTTCGTCGGCGGGCTCTTCGGCTTCTGGGGTGTCGCCGCGGCGGCCGCCGCGGCGCATATCGCCGGCACCGGCATGCTGGCGACGGCGGCGAGCATCCTCCTCGTCCATGCCGTGCTGCTCGTCGCCCTGCCGGCCGCGCTCAACGCCTGGGTGGCCCACCGGGGGCTGATGCGCGTCGGCGGCTGGCTGCTCGCCGCAGGCGTCCTACTTTTTACCGGTGACCTGACGCTGCGCGCTCTCGTCGATAGCGGCCTTTTCCCGATGGCCGCCCCGGCCGGCGGCATCCTCGTGATGCTCGGCTGGGCGGCGATCGGCACGTCGGGCCTCGTCTCGAGCCGCCTGTGAAGGCGTGCTCCCGTTTGCCATGAGGCGTCGGAGCGGGGGCGACAGCCGCCTCCCGCCCTGCTAAAAGACGGCCTCGCGAAGCACCCTCTTCCTCAACCTGCGCCGCGACACGACATGACCGACCTTCCCGATCTACCCGACGTGCACACCCAGGCCGAGACGCTGGTGCAGGCGCTGCCGCATATGCAGCGCTATGACCAGGAGATCGTGGTCATCAAGTACGGCGGCCATGCCATGGGCGACGCCGCGGCAGCGGAGGATTTCGCCGAGGATGTCGTGTTGCTCGAGCAGTCCGGTGTCAAGCCGATCGTCGTGCACGGCGGCGGCCCGCAGATTGGACGCATGCTGGAGAAGCTCGGCATCAAGTCCGAATTCGCGGCCGGCCTCAGGATCACGGACAAGGCCACCGTCGATATCGTCGAAATGGTGCTCGCCGGCGCCATCAACAAGCAGATCGTCGGCACGATCTCGGCTGAGGGCGGCAAGGCCATCGGCCTGTGCGGCAAGGACGGCAACATGGTCGTTGCCCGCAAGGTGACGCGCACGGTGGTCGATCCTGATTCGAACATCGAGAAGATCGTCGACCTTGGCTTCGTCGGCGAGCCCGAGAAGGTCGACCGCACCGTGCTCGACGCGGTGCTCAAGGCCGAGCTCATCCCGGTGCTCGCGCCCGTCGCCGTCGGCCACGACGGGGCGACCTACAACGTCAATGCTGATACCTTCGCCGGGGCTATCGCCGGGGCCATGCGCGCCAAGCGCCTCCTCCTGCTCACCGACGTGCCGGGCGTGCTCGACAAGGACAAGAACCTCCTGCCCGAGCTCACGGTGGAGGACTGCCGCCGCCTCATCGCCGACGGCACCATCACCGGCGGCATGATCCCCAAGGTCGAGACCTGCATCTATGCGCTGGAGCAGGGCGTCGAGGGGGTCGTCATCCTTGATGGCAAGGTGCCGCATTCCGTGCTGCTCGAGCTCTACACGGACCACGGCGCCGGCACGCTCATCCGCCGTTGACAGGCGGCGGCGACGGCCGGCGAAACGGGCGAGGCACGGCGGACCATGGCGACGGGCTATCTCTATCTCCTCATCGCCATCGTCGGTGAGGTCATCGCCACGTCGGCGCTGAAGGCGTCCGAGGGCTTCAGCAGGCCGTTGCCGTCCCTCGTCACCGTCGTCGGCTACGGCATCGCCTTCTACTGCCTGTCGCTGACGCTGCGCACGATCCCGGTCGGCATTGCCTATGCCATCTGGAGCGGCATCGGCATCGTGCTCATCTCGCTCGTTGGCCTCGTAGCCTTCCAGCAGACGCTCGATGTGCCGGCGCTCCTCGGCATCGGCCTCATCCTGGCCGGTGTCGTCGTCATCAACGTCTTCTCCTCCTCCGTGCCGCATTGAGGCCCCCGGCCCGTGAGCGCTTGCAATTGCTGCTCCGGCACCCCATCTCCTTCCTCCTTTCACGTGCGAGAGGGCGCAGATGAAGATGATCGACACGGGGCCGGTCGCAGGGGCGGACACGGCCCGCCGCGGCTTCTCGCATGTCGATACCTGGATCTTCGATCTCGACAACACGCTCTATCCGCACGAGGCGCAGCTGTGGCCGCAGGTCGACGAGCGCATCACGCTCTTCGTCTGCGACTTCTTCGGCATGGACGGCCTCTCGGCCCGCGCCCTGCAGAAGTACTATTACAACCGCTACGGCACGACCCTGCGCGGCCTCATGGAGGAGCAGGGCATCGACCCCCGCGACTTCCTCGCCTTCGCCCACAGCATCGATTATTCGCGGCTCGCGCCCGATCCTGCGCTCGCGACCGCCATCGGTGCCCTGCCGGGGCGCAAGCTCATCCTGACCAACGGCTCGCGCGGTCATGCCGAGGCGGTGGCGGAGCGGCTCGGCATCGGCGCGCATTTCGAGGATATCTTCGACATTGCCGATGCCGGCTTCGTGCCGAAGCCGGAGCCGGCGACCTATGCGAGCTTCCTCGACCGCCATGGCATCGAGGCCTCGCGCGCGGCGATGTTCGAGGACCTCGCCAAGAACCTCGCCGAGCCGCATCGGCTCGGCATGACGACTGTGCTCGTGCTGCCGAAGACGCCCGACCCCTTCCGCGAGCTGCACGAGCAGGAGGAGGTGATTGCCTCCCACATCGAATATACGACGCGCGACCTCTCCGGCTTCCTGGTGCGCAACACCGGCATCGGCCGGACCGACGCCGGCCCCTGATCAGGAGCGCCCGCGCCGGGCGAGGACGAGGCCGATCATGGCCATGGCGGCGAGGACGACGGCCATGTCGCGGAAGGTGCCGGCATAGCCCGCAGCGCCGATCCAGGGCTGGCTGACGAGCGGCGAGAGGAACTGCCCAAGGAAGATGCTGGCCGTGAGCCCCCCGGCCACCCGCCCGCGCAAGGCCGGCGGCGCCACGGTTAGCGCGGTGGCGCTGAGGTTGGGAATCACCAGCCCCATGCCGAAACCGGTGACAATGATTGCGGCGACCACGGCGACGTAACTTTCGGCCATCGCCACGAGGCCGTAGCCAGCCGCCATGAGACCGAAGCCCATCCCGAACATTGTCGTGCCCGACCAACTGCGGCGCAGTCGGCCGAAGCCGAAGGCGACGACTGCTTGGGCGAGCGTGAAGAGGCCGATGGCGAGGCCGGCCCGGCTCGGCGCCGCGTGGCCGAGCTCGCGCAGATGGAACGGCAGTTGCGTCGGCACGAGATAGAAGATGACGCTGTTCAGCACGGCGGCCGTCAGCAGCAGGGCGAGCGCCGCCGGAGAGCCGGCTGGCGCCTCGCCTGGCGCGGATCGGTTTGCAGCGCTGCGCGCCGGCTCGGCGATGAAGGCGATGACCGCAGGCATGAGCAGGAAGGCCATGCCATAGAGGGCGAAGGGTGCCCGCCAGTCGATCTCGGCGAGGAGCCCGCCGCCCGTGAGGCACAGGAGCCCGCCTCCGCCGATGGCGGCGGATTGCAGGCCCAGGAAGCGATCGCGCGCCGGACCGGCGAGATAATCGCCGACGAGCGCTGTCGCCGTCGTCATGATGATCGCCACGGCGACCCCGAGCAGCGCCCGGCTGAAAAGGATGGCGCCGAGCGAATCGAGCACCAGCCCGGACATGCCGGCGATACCGTAGAGGCCGATGGCGCTGATCAGGAACGGGCGGCGGCCCCAGCGGTCGATGAGGCTCCCGACAGGCAGGGCGACGAGCGCAATGGCGAGCGCCGGGATGGTGAGGACGAGCCGCGTCATCAGGGCCACCTGTTCCGTTCCGGCGAAATGTGCCTGCATGGCCGGCAGCGCTGGTGCGATGGTGGCGGCGGACATGATGGTGAGCACGCCCGTCGCGAGCAGTGTCGCGTTGCGGGCGCCGGCCCTGGGCCCGGCGGCGGCCGGAGCCGCCTCCCCGCCGGCGAGCTCGCCCTGGCGCATCGGCCTCATGCGGCCACCTCGCTATAGGCCGAGGCCTGGCGCGCGTCGCGCAGGGCGCGGGCCCACCAGGCGAGCCGCGCGAGCAGCAGGGCCATGGCCTTGTAGGCGCCGTCCCCTTCCGGCAGCGACCCGTCCGGGCGGAAGCGCTCGTGCGCCTGGGCGAAGGACACGCAGTCGCGGATCGTCGCTGTATGCAGCTCGCCGAAGACGAGCCGCAGTTGCTCGACGGCGCGTAGCCCGCCCGAGATGCCGCCGTAGGAGACGAAGGCGACGGGCTTGGCGTGCCATTCGTGACTGGCGCAGTCGATCATGAACTTGAGCGGCGCTGGATAGCCGCGGTTGTACTCCGGTGTCACCACGAGGAAGGCGTCAGCCGCTGCGATCGCCTGCCTGAGGCCGGCGACCGTCGGATCATCGCGGCTCGGGTGGCGCAGCGACAGGTCGAGCCCGGCCGGGTCGAGGCGCAGGAGGGAAAAGGCGCCGCTCTTGTCGACTTCCGCCGCCGCCCAGTCGGCGACGGTGTCGCACAGGCGCCCTTCGCGGTTGCTGCCGTAGATCATCGCGAGCCGGATGGGCAAGGTCATCGGCGTGGGTGCTCCATGGTTCGGCGTGCGCTGGCACGCGGGGAGCCGCAGTGATAAAACCTGAACTTAGCTTGAGGTCAATGCCCGGCTTCGAGCCTGGAAAGACCTGAGATCTGGAGGGCGAGCATGACGATGCCCGATCCTGTGGCGGTCGGCCGGGATCTGACGGTGGGCGAGGTCGCGCGGCGCAGTGGCGTCGCCGTTTCGGCCCTGCATTTCTACGAGCGCAAGGGGCTCATCCGCAGCCTGCGCAGCGCCGGCAACCAGCGCCGCTACCCGCGCGAGGTGCTGCGGCGCGTCGCCGTCATCAAGGTGGCGCAGCGGGTCGGCATTCCTCTCGCCGCCATCGGCGAGGCGCTGGCGGCGCTGCCCGACGGGCGCACGCCGACCGAGGATGACTGGCGCGCCCTGTCGCTAATGTGGCGACAGGAGCTCGATCGGCGCATCGATCGGCTCATGCGGTTGCGCGACCAGCTCGACGAGTGCATCGGCTGTGGGTGCCTCTCCGTGAAGGCCTGCCGCCTGCGCAACCCACATGATGTCCTCGCCCGCGAAGGGCCCGGGGCGCGGCTGCTCGATCCGGACTGAGCGCGGCAGGAATCGCGATTCGCTGCTCGCCGGCTGCGACGTTCTGCACCTACAGGTTGATAGTATCCAACTAGTCGCGTTTTGAGAGCGTCTCCCTGTGCGACAGGGGCCGACAACGGATCGGGTGGGCAATGACGATCGAGCAAGCATTCGAAACGCGGGCCAACAATTTCGACCTCCTGCGCCTCGCGGCAGCGCTGCTGGTTCTGTGGAGCCACAGCTACAGCCTCACCGGGACGGGGCCGGAGCTTTTCCACTGGCTGACGAACGGCTACGACACCGGCGGCGGCATGGGCGTCGCCATCTTCTTCGCCATCAGCGGCTTCCTGGTGGCGCGGTCGGTCACGGTGCATGCCCCCGGCCAGTACCTGCTCAACCGTGTCCTGCGCATCGTGCCGGCCCTCGCCTTCGTGACGGTGTTCGACATCTTTTTTCTGGGCCCCATGGTCACGAGCCTCGGCCTCGCCGACTACCTGCTCCATCCCGAGACGCTGCAGCACGCACGCAACATCTTCGTGTTCGGCGTGTCCTTCAATCTGCCCGGCGTCTTCACGAACCTGCCCCATACCGGGGTCAACGGCGCGATCTGGACCCTGGCGCTGGAATGCGGCTTCTACCTCCTCCTGCCGGTTGCCTTGGTTTGCGGGCTCCTGTCGCGTCGGGGCGTGCTGCTGCTCGTTGCCGCCGTCGCGGGCCTCGTTCTCTGGGGCAGCCAGGTGTGGGGCCTGTCCTGGTCGAACATGGGTGGCGAGCTGTGGGCCGGCGCATCGCTCTTTCCGGTTTTGCGCTACGGCCTCGTCTTCGCGCTCGGGGCGGCGCTGTGGGTGCACCGGGCGGCCGTCCCTGTCAGCGCGGGTCTCGCGTTCGTCTGCCTGATGCTGCTCTACGCCTTTGCCAACCGGCCGGGTGCACAGGTCGTCTATCTCCTCGCCCTGCCTTATCTCGTCATCTATGCCGCCCTGGCGCGCGCGCCGTCGTTCGATGTGAAGGAACGGTTCGGCGATATGTCCTACGGCGCCTACCTGTTCGCCTTCCCCCTGCAGCAACTGCTGATCTGGGCGTTCGGGCCCGAGGTCGGCCCGACGGCCATCTCCCTCATGGCGACGCCGCTGGCGCTGGCGGCCGGCTTCGTCTCCTGGCACCTTGTGGAGCGCCCCGCGTTGGACCTCAGGTACCGCCGCCGCACGGCGCGCGATCTCGCCCGCCGCCCGGCGCAAACCGTCTGACCCGGAACCCGGGCACCGCGGCAGGCGACGCCCCGGCCAGCCGTGCAGCCCCGGCACGGGCGCCATGCCCAAGGCCGATTTCCCTGCACACTGCCTTGCACTCGAGGCGCCTCGCCCCCATAACCGGGCTGGGTGCGGTGTCGCTCTGAGGTCCGCGCCCCGCGTGTGAAACGGGATGGGACGCGTCCGCAGCATGGAGGCAGGAGAGCACGAGGCCGGCGCCGTGGACGGGGACCGGGGACGTGCCGGGGCCATTCAGCCCGCAGCCGGGCCCGGCACTGCCCTCGCCGCACCCCCGCCGAGCCCGCCCGTCGAGGTCACCGGCGACACGCGCCGCCGGCTGTCGCTCATCGGCACCGTGGTCAGCGTCGCACTCTTCCTCGCCTCAATGGTCGTGCTGTGGCGCATCATCGGCGAGATCAGCCTTGCGGAGCTCAGGAACGCCTTTTCGGCGGCGAGCGTGCGGCAGATCGGGCTCGCCATCCTCTTCACCTGCATCAGCTACCTCCTGCTGACGGGATACGACGCCCTCGCCCTGCGCCAGCTCGGCCGCAGCATCGCCTATCGTGTCACCGCCCTCGCCTCCTTCACGAGCTATGCCGTCAGCTTCACACTTGGCTTTCCGCTCGTCACCTCGGGCGCCGTGCGCTACCGCATCTATTCGCCCTACGGCATCAAGGCGCCGACCATCGTCGGCCTCACCGTCATTGCCGGCATCACCTTCTGGCTCGGGATGAGCGCGGTTCTCGCCTGGAGCCTGATGCGCGAGAGCCTCGCCGTCGCGGCGCTGACGGGCACGGTCGTGCGGCTCAACGAGGGGCTCGGCATTGCCATCGTCGCCGCCCTCGGCGGCTATCTCGCCTGGGTCGGCATCAAGCGGCGCAGCGTCAGCGTGCAGGGCTGGCGCCTCGAACTGCCGGGCTTCCGACTGTCCATCGGGCAGATGCTGCTCGGCGCGGGCGACGTCTGCGCGGCGGCCGGCGTCCTCTTCGTGCTGCTGCCGGGCGGTCACGGCCTCAGCTACGAGACCTTTCTCGCCATCTATGTCGCGGCCTGCATGCTGGGCATCGCCAGCCACGCGCCGGGCGGCATCGGCGTCTTCGAGGCGACCATGCTGATCGCCCTGTCGCACCTGCCGCGCGAGGGCGTCCTCGGCGCCCTGCTGCTGTTCCGGCTGTATTACTATCTCGTGCCCTTTGCCTTCGCGCTGCTGCTGCTCGGCGCTCACGAAATCGGCGCGCGCCTGGGCGATCCGGGGCGGCGCTGACGGCCGGCTCAGGCTGACCTGGCCCGCTCCCTGGCTCGCTCCACGGTGAGGCCGGCCGGCTCGGGCCAGACCGTCACCGGCGCGATGTGCTCGCCCTGCAGGTAGTCGACCCCCCATTGGGTGAGGAGGCGGGCGGTGTCCTCGTCCTCCACCCATTCGGCGACCGTGGCGATGCCGAGATGCTGGGCGAGGTCGACGAGCGTGCGCACGAAGAAGCGGTCGTCGCTCGACCGCGCGAGGTTCTGCACGAATGCGCCGTCGATCTTGAGCAGGTCGATGGGGAAATGGCGCAGGTGCCGAAAGGAGGTGTGTCCCGCGCCGAAATCGTCGATGGCGATGAAGACGCCGAGCGCCTTCATGGCGTCGAGCGAGGCCCGCGTGGCGCCCGGGTCCTCGACGGCCGCCGTCTCGGTGATCTCGATGATGAGCCGCTCGGCGACGCCGGGGCAGGCGCCGAGCTGCGCGGCGAGATTGCCGAGCCAGGCGCGGCTCGCGAGCGTGCGCGGCGAGATGTTGAGGGCGACTCTCAGCCCCGGCTCGTCCGTCATGCGGGCGGTGATGAGTTCGAGCATGCGGTGGTCCACCGCCTCGATGAGGCCGGCCTTCTCGGCCGCGGGTACGAGGCGCGCGGCCCCGGCCGCAGCCCCGTCGGGCATTCTGACGCGCAGGAGAGCCTCGTGGAAGGCTGGCTGGCGCGTCTCGGCATCGACGATCGCCTGGCGCGCGGGCACGATGCGGCGTTCGTTGAGGGCGGCGAGGATATCGATTCCTTCCGCCGCAGCACGGCGTGCGGTCATGGTGGCGGCCAGTTGCGGTCCATAGAAGACAAAGCCGCTGCCGCTCAGCCGCCGCGCCTCGTCGAAGGCGAGATTGGCATTCCGCATCAGCGTTTCCGCATCGTCGGCATGCTGGGGCGCCGTCGCGGCGCCCATGCGCAGGCGCACCGTCGCCACAGCCCCGCCGGCCGCCGCGGCGAGCCCGGCCATACGCGCGGCGGCGACCGTCGCCTGCTGGGCGGAGCAGCCGCGCATGACGAGGGCGAAACGGTTGCTGCCGTGACGGATGAGCAGGTCGCCCTGCCGCAGCTGCCGCGTGAGGACCTGTGCTGTGGCCGCGATGATGTCGTCGCCTCTCGCATAGCCGAGGGCGGCATTGATGGCCCCGAGATTGTCGATGGCGAGGAAGATCAGCGTCAGCGGCCTGTGCCGGCCGCAGCCCCCGGCGAAGAGGGTGTCGATCGTCCTGGCAAGATCCGCCCAGCCGTCGGTCCGTGCGACGCCGGCTAGTGCGGGCTCGCGCGCGATGCGCATGACGCCGTGCACAATGGCCGGGTGGCCGTCAGGCCCCGCATACCAGCGCCCGCTGTCCTCGACCGCGACATCCGTGGCGCCGATCCTGAGACGGTAAGCGAGACGAAAGGGCACACCGGCGCCGGTGTCCTCGCCTGCGGCAGTACGGAAGAAGGCGCAGCGGCCGGGGCCGGAGGCGACGTCGATCAGCCGGTCGAAGGCCGCGCCGGTCGCGAGTGCGCCCCTGCAGTCGAGGCCGATGACCTCGGCGCCGTTGCTGCCGAAGCTGAGTCGGTCGCTGCGAAGGTCCCAGTCATAGACCACCTCGCCGAGCGACGTCAGCAGCTGGCGGGGATCGAGCGGCGCGGCGGCGGCGTCGGGCGTGAGCGACGCCGGATGATCCGCGCGACGAGCGACGCCTGTCCAGTCTGCCATCGGCTGCCGGGTCCTGCCTATCTGGGAGCTTGCCGCGTCTGGCACCGGAGGCGGCGGCTTAACCGGCGCGCAGAAACGCTAGCGGGCATCATGAACGGCAAGGGTTAACGGCCGGTAAAGAGTGGCGATCTCTGCACGCCGGCAACAAAAAAGGGCCGGTGAACCGGCCCTTCCTGTCGTATCGCTCGATGGAGCGCCCGCCTCTCACGCCTCGGCGCGGGGCTTCAGCACCTGCCGGCCGCGATACATGCCGGTCTTGAGGTCGATGTGATGCGGGCGACGCAGCTCGCCCGAGTCCTTGTCTTCCACATAGGTGGGCTGCTGCAGCGCGTCGGCGGAGCGGCGGTGGCCGCGCTTCATCCGCGACGTTTTTCTTTTCGGAACGGCCATGGCTCAACTCCGGTCGATGGCTTCTGCGGGCCTGCGCGCGCAAAGGGGCGCAGGTCCCTCGTTGACGAAACTGTCTCTGGGACGCGGGCTTATACAGGCTCAGCGCCGGATTGGCTAGCCCTCGGCGGCAGAAAGTGGGATTTTCCCTTTACGCGCCGAGGCAGGAGACGTTCTCGTTGCCCATGCGGCCCATGATGCGTGAGGCGTATGTCGACACGTAGCGCGTCGGGCGGGCGGGGTTGCGCGCGATTGGGTTGGGCAGGGCTGCCACGAGAAGGGCCGCCTCGCGCCGTGTCAGGTCCCGCGCGCTCTTGCCGAAATGGCGCCGCGCGGCTGCCTCGGCACCGAAGATGCCCTCTCCCCACTCGGCGATGTTGAGATAGGCCTCCATCACCCGCCGTTTCGGCCAGACGGTGTCGACAACGAGCGCGAGCGGCAGCTCAAGCCCCTTGCGCAGGTAGGAGCGTCCCGGCCAGAGCAGGATGTTCTTCACCGTCTGCATGGTGATGGTGGAGGCGCCGCGCGAGGCGCCGTCGCCCAGCGCATCCTCGATGACGCTCTGCAGGGCGAACCAGTCGATCCCCGCATGCATGCAGAACCGCGAATCCTCCGCCGCGATGGCGGCCCGGGCGAGATGCGGCGATATGTCCGACAGAGGCATGTAGATGCGCTCCACCGGCTGCAGCGTCAGCCAGCGCCCCAGCATCAGCGTGGAGACGGGCGGCAGGACGCGGTAGACGACGATGGAAACGGCCCAGAACAGCATGATGGCGAGCACCGCGCGCATGGTCCAGCGCAGCACCGCCCGGCCGATGGCCAGCCTCCCCCGGCTTCTTGCTTGCACGTTTGCGGTCATCTCCCTGCCCCGGCGTGGCCCATAGGCTTGACCGATCCGGGCGTCTCGGGCAAGCGACGCTTGCCTTCACGTTACGGTGGCGACCTGGGAGAAACGACCATGGCGAGCTTGAGCGCCGCTTTCACCGAGCGTCTCGAGGCCGCGGCCCGCGCGCTGGAGCCACTGCTCGGGGCGCTTCTCGGCAGCGCGCCGCTCGCCGGCGAGATCGTCCGCCCGCCCCGCCTTCTCGCCGCCATGCGCCATGCCGTGCTCGACGGCGGCAAGCGCCTGCGCCCCTTCCTTACCGTCGAGACGGCCCGGCTCTTCGGCGAGACCGGCGACGGGCCGCTGCGGGCCGGGGCCGCCATCGAGCTCCTGCATTGCTATTCCCTCGTCCATGACGATCTGCCCGCGATGGACGACGACGACCTGCGGCGCGGCCGCCCGACCGTGCACCGCGCCTTCGACGAGGCCACCGCCATCCTTGCCGGCGACGCGCTGCTGACGCTCGCCTTTGATGTGCTCGCCGATCCGGCCGTGATGGCGGACGCGGCTGTGCGTACGGAGCTCGTGCTCGGTCTCGCCCGGGCGGCAGGGCTCGGCGGCATGGTCGGCGGGCAGATGCTGGACCTCGAGGCCGAAAACCGGTCCACGCCCTTCGCGGAGATCGAGGTGCGCCGCCTGCAGGCTATGAAGACCGGTGCGCTCATCGCCTTTGCCGTCGATGCGGGCGGGGTTGTCGCGCGGGCGGGTGGCGAGGAGCGGCGTTGCCTCGCGGCCTATGGCCGGGCCCTCGGCGCAGCCTTCCAGATTGCCGACGATATCCTCGACCGGGAGGCGAGCACGGACGTGCTCGGCAAGCGCGCCGCCAAGGACGCCGACAGGGGCAAGGCGACGCTCGTCGACGTGCTCGGCATCGAGGCCGCGCGGGCGGAGCGCGACCGCCTCGCCGAAGAGGCCGTGGCGGCGCTCGCTCCCTTCGGCCCGGCAGCGGACACGCTGCGCGCGGCGGCACGCTTCGCCGCCACGCGCCGCAAGTAGCCCCTCCGGATAACGGCCGCGGCGATGGCCTTGGCGCTCCCCCGTCAGCGGGGACGGGGCAATGCGCCGCGCCCCGCCTAAACCGTCACCTGGGTGCCGACCTCGACGACGCGGCCGGTGGGGATCTGGAAGAAGTCCGTCGCGTCGTTGGCGTTCTTGGCGAGCGAGATGAACAGCCTGTCCTGCCACATCGGCATGCCTGACTGGGCGGCGGGCCGGATGGAGCGGCGCGAGAGGAAGAACGACGTCGACATGATGTCGAACTTGAAGCCCCGCTTGCGCAGGATGGCGAGGCCCTTGGGCACGTTGGGCATCTCCATATAGCCGAAGGTCATTTCCACCCGCCAGAAGCCGTCGGCGATGGGCTCGATGTTAACGCGCTCCTCGTCGTTGATGCGCGGCACATCGGCCGTCTTGACGGTGAGGATGGCGTTCTTCTCGTGCAGCACCTTGTTGTGCTTGAGGTTGTGCAGCAGTGCCGAGGGGGCGGTCTCCGGATCGCTCGTCAGGAACACGGCCGTGCCTTTGATGCGGTGCGGAGGGCTCTTCTGCAGCATCTCGACGAGTTCGACGAGCGGCACGTCCACCTTGCGCGTCTTGGCGAAGAGGATGGCGGTGCCCTTCACCCAGGTCCACATCACGACGATGAGCACGCTCGCCAGCAGCACCGGCACATAGCCGCCGGAGAACAGCTTGAGCAGATTCGCCGAGAAGAAGGCGATGTCGATCGTCAGGAACGGCACGATCAGCAGGACGGCGGCGGCGAGGCTCCAGCGCCAGCCCTTCCAGATGACGAGGATGGCGAGGATGCCGTCCACCACCATCGCGCCGAAGACC
The DNA here is from genome assembly GCF_001887265.1 of Chelatococcus daeguensis. NCBI lineage: Bacteria > Pseudomonadati > Pseudomonadota > Alphaproteobacteria > Hyphomicrobiales > Chelatococcaceae > Chelatococcus > Chelatococcus daeguensis. The sequence goes on from NZ_CP018095.1 coordinate 320,085, forward strand.
GAGATGCCGTAGGCGTGGGCAAGGCCGCTCGATGACCCGAACATGGCGACGAGGAAGAGCACGCCGATGAGCAGCATGGCGTTGACGCGCGGCAGGAAGATCTGGCCTTGGTGCGACGCAGAGGTGAACCGCACCTCGAGCCGCGGCAGGAGGCCGAGCTGGATGGCCTGGCGCGTGAGCGAGAAGGCGCCTGTGATGACGGCTTGGCTCGCGATGATGGTCGCGATCGTGGCCATGATGGTAAGGGGCAGGAGACCCCAGTCCGGCACCAGGCGGTAGAACGGGTTCTCGATGGCTTCCGGGTGGGCGAGCACGAGCGCCCCCTGGCCGAAATAGTTCAGCACCAGCGCCGGGAAGACGAAGCACAGCCACGCCGCGCGGATGGGGCCGCGTCCGAAGTGGCCGAGATCGGCATAGAGCGCCTCGGCGCCCGTCACGGCGAGGCAGACCGCGCCGAGGACCGCGAGGGCGACGACCGAGTGGTTGATGAGGAACATCAGCCCGTAGTGCGGCCACAGGGCGCGGAAGACGCCGGGATCATCCATGATGTGCAGGAGTCCCGTGATCGCCAGCACCGCGAACCACAGGCCCATGATGGGCCCGAAGAGCGCCGCGACCTTGCCGGTGCCGCGGCTCTGCACGGCGAAGAGCGCGATGAGGATGGCGACGGTGATCGGCACCACGTAGCCGCCGAGCTCCGGCGCCGCGAGCTTGAGGCCCTCGACGGCCGACAGCACGGAGATCGCCGGCGTCAGCATGGAATCGCCGTAGAACAGCGCCGCGCCGGTGATGCCGAGCGCGAGGACGAGGGCGTGCGAGCGTCCCATTGCCCGCTGCGCGAGGGCGACGAGGCTCAGGGTCCCGCCTTCGCCCTTGTTGTCGGCCCTGAGGAGGATCACCACGTATTTGATCGTCACCACGAGGATGAGCGACCACAGGATGAGCGACAGGACGCCGATGATGGTGTCGCGGGCGATGGGCCCCTCGCCATCCGCGACGGCATGCACGGCCTCGCGCAGCGCATAGAGCGGGCTCGTGCCGATATCGCCGTAGACGACACCGACCGACCCGAGCGCGAGGGCGAAGAAGCTGGAGGGCGCATGCGCGCCTGCCTGTCCCATGTCGCCGGCAGCCTGCTCACTGCTGCTGCCCTGACCTGCGAGCATGGACGCTTTGGTATCTGAAACCATATGGATGAAGGCCTATGGTTGGCCACACGAGAAGGCCGCCGGCACCCGGCCGCACGGCGCGCTGTTGTCCTTCGGGGCGGCTCGGCCGTGACGAAGGCGCCCTTTGGGCCGGCGGTGTTTACCACAAGCGGCAGGCCGGGCAAACGCCTCACTTTTCAATCGCCGGAAAGTGTGAACTGTCAACAGGATAGGATGGAACGGCCGGCTATTCGGCGGCCCGCGACAGGCGCTGCCCGAAGCGCCTTTCGATGTAGTCGGCGACCAGCATCTTGAATTCCGCCGCAATTGTCGGCCCGCGCAGGGTGGTTGCCTTCTGCCCGTCGATGAAGACTGGGGCGGCCGGCATTTCACCCGTGCCGGGCAGGGAGATGCCGATATCGGCATGTTTCGATTCGCCGGGCCCATTGACGATGCAGCCCATGACCGCGACGTTGAGCGCCTCGACGCCGGGATAGCGCGTCTTCCACTCGGGCATCGAGGTAGCAATCCAGTCCTGGATGTCGCGGGCGAGTTCCTGGAAAACGGTGGAGGTCGTGCGTCCGCAGCCCGGGCAGGCGGCGACGAGCGGCACGAAGGTGCGGAAGCCCATGGTCTGCAGCAGCTCCTGCGCAGCCTTGACCTCGAGCGTGCGGTCGCCGCCGGGCTCCGGTGTCAGCGAGAAGCGGATCGTATCGCCGATACCTTCCTGCAGGAGGATGCCGATGGCGGCGGCCGAGGCGACGATGCCCTTGGAGCCCATGCCGGCCTCGGTCAGGCCCAGGTGCAGTGCGTAGTCGGAGCGTGCGGCAAGGTCCCGGTAGACGGCGATAAGGTCCTGAACCGCCGAGACCTTGGCGGAGAGGATGATCCGGTCGCGTGCAAGGCCTATCTGCTCCGCTCTCTCGGCCGAGAGGAGGGCCGAGCGCACCAGCGCCTCGCGGGTGACGGCACGGGCATCGACGGGCCGGGGTGAGTGCGCGTTGAGATCCATGAGATGCGTCAGCAGCTCCTGGTCCAGCGAGCCCCAGTTTGCGCCAATTCGCACGGGCTTGCCCCAGCGGATCGCCGTCTCGACGATCATGCCGAACTGCCGGTCTTTCTTGTCCTTGAAGCCGACATTCCCGGGATTGATGCGGTACTTGTCGAGTGCCTCGGCGCAGGCCGGATGGTCTGCAAGAAGCTTATGGCCGATGAAGTGGAAGTCGCCGACGATGGGCACTGCGATGCCCATCCGCGCCAATTTGTCGCGAATGTGCGGCACCGCTGCCGCCGCCTCGGCCCGGTCGACGGTGATGCGCACGAGCTCGGACCCCGCGCGCGCGAGCGCGGCCACCTGCCGCACTGTCGCCTCGACATCGGCCGTGTCGGTGTTCGTCATCGACTGGACGACGATGGGCGCCCCGCCGCCGACTGCGACGGAGCCGACCTTGACGCCGACGGTGCGGTGCCGCGCGCCTGCGCCTGCGGGAGTTGGCGTCAGCGTCTCGGGGCCCAGCCTGGGGGGGATGTCAGCTGTCATGCGATCAGCTCGGAAGGCTCGTTTTGACGATCGAAGGTCTTGCTGCGCCTCTCGCGCCGTCAGGTCAAGGCTTGACTTTCGCCTTTTGCGCCTTCCCGGCAATGGGCACACGTGCCGGCGATCTCGACGACCTGGGCCCTTGGCTTGAAGGCGGCGTCGGTCAACACCCGCCTGAGAGCCGAGCCGACGTCCGGCGAGGCGGCCTCGTCCACCCCGCCGCAGGCCTCGCAGATGAGGAAGACCACGAGTTCCCCGGGCTCGTGATGGTGCGGGCAGGCGACGAAGGCGTTCTTCGTCTCGAGCTTGTGCACGAAGCCCTGCTCCAGGAGGAAATCGAGGGCGCGGTAGATCGTGATCGGCGCCACCCGCCGTTCGTCCTGCCGGGTCAGCGCCTCGGCGAGGTCGTAGGCGCCGAGCGGCCGGTGCGTGGCGTAGAGCGTCTCCAGCACGGCGCGGCGGATCGGCGTCAGCCGCTGGCCGCGCGTTCGGCAGGCGGCCTCGGCCGCATCGAGCGCGGCTGGCGCCTCCTTCAGCCGGGCGGCGGCGTGGGCGCAGTCCGCGTCATCGCCGTGGTGATGGTCATGGCCGTGGCCTGCCTCGTTTTCGTCCATCGCGTCGCTGTCTGCTTCCGTGGTCGGTCCCGCTTTCACCGTCATCGGGCGGTGATGATGCGCTATCCAAATGTGAACATTATAGCGTTACTCGTCCGGCGAGGCACCGCGCCGGGCGTATGGCCTGACGGTCCTCTGCACTGCGTCGCCCGAGGCGGCCATTGTCCGGTTCCTGCGCAACTTGGGTTTGCACTGCGGCGCAACATAGATAGGCTCTGTGAGCCCAGTTGCCACCCTGCGGCAGCACTGCGCCGCGAAGAGGCCTTGCGAGAAGCGTTCTTCGTCGCGTCCATGACCATCAGCCAGAACAGCAGCCATCGGGAGCAGCATATGTCGCTGAAATCGCGCACCGCCGTCGTCACCGGTTCAACGAGCGGCATCGGCCTTGCCATCGCCCGGGCCCTGGCCGCCGAGGGCGCCCATGTCGTCATCAATGGTTTTGGCGAGCCTGCCGCCATCGAGAGGGAACGGGCGACGATCGAGCGCGAATTCGGCGTCAAGGCCGTCTATTCCGGCGCCGACATGACGAAGCCGGCCGAGATCGCTCAGATGATCGCCGATGCGGAGAAGTTGCTCGGCTCGGTCGACGTGCTCGTCAACAACGCGGGGATCCAGCACGTTGCACCCGTCGAGGAGTTCCCGATCGAGAAGTGGGACCAGATCATCGCGATCAACCTCTCCTCTGCCTTCCACGCCATCCGGGCGGCCGTGCCCGGCATGAAGACGCGCCGCTGGGGCCGCATCATCAACACCGCTTCCGCCCATGCCCTCGTTGCCTCGCCCTACAAGTCGGCCTATGTGGCGGCCAAGCACGGCATCGCAGGCCTCACCAAGACGATCGCCCTCGAGGTCGCGACCCATGGCATCACGGTGAATGCCATCTGTCCCGGCTATGTCTGGACGCCGCTTGTCGAGAAGCAGATCCCCGACACGGCGAAGGCCCGCGGTATCAGCGAGGCGGACGTCAAGGAAAAGGTGCTGCTCGCCGGTCAGCCGACGAAGGAATTCGTGACGGTGGACGAGGTCGCGGCCTATGCCGTCTTCCTCGCCTCCGACGCCGCGCGCTCCATCACCGGCGCGCTCGCCACGATTGATGGCGGCTGGACGGCGGAATGACCGGTCGCGTCGTCCGTGCCCGCAAGTCCGCCGGCCAGCCGGCAGGCGGCTTCGCCGGTATCGCCGGCCCGAAGGCCGAGAAGAGCATTTGCCTCGCCCTGCAGGGCGGCGGCGCCCACGGTGCTTTCACCTGGGGCGTCATCGACACCCTGCTCGAGGACGGCCGGCTCGCCATCGAGGCGATCTCGGGCACGAGCGCCGGCGCCATGAACGCCGTCGTCATGACCCAAGGCTTCATCGAGGCCGGCATCGACGGCGCGCGGCGCGACCTCGAGACCTTCTGGCGGCGCGTCAGCCGCGACGGGGCGCTGTCGCCGCTGCAGCGCTCGCTCGTCGACCGCATGCTCGGCATCTGGGGCGGGGGCGACGAACCGCCCGGCCTCCTCTGGTTCGACATGGTGTCGCGCTTCGCCAGCCCCTACGACTTCAACCCGCTCAACATCAATCCGCTACGCGATCTCATCGAGGAGCTGATCGACTTCGACAAGGTGCGCGCCTGCAACTCGGTCTCGCTCTTCATCGCTGCCACCAACGTGCGCACCGGCAAGATCAAGCTCTTCGAGCGCCCGGAGCTGACGGCGGACCACATCATGGCCTCGGCTTGCCTGCCCATGGTCTTCCAGGCGGTCGAGATCGACGGCGTGCCTTATTGGGACGGCGGCTACATGGGCAATCCCGCCCTCTTCCCACTGTTCTACGGCGCGGCGAGCGACGACGTGCTCCTGGTGCAGATCAATCCGATCGAGCGGGAGGAGACGCCGCGCACCGCCCGCGAAATCCAGAACCGCCTGACCGAGATCACCTTCAACGCGACGCTCCTGCGGGAGATGCGCGCCATCGAGTTCGTCACGCGCCTCATCGATGAGGGCAAGCTGTCAAAGGACGAATACAAGCGCGTGCTCATGCACCGCATCGACGCCGACCTCCTGATGAAGCGTGTGACCGCGGCATCGCGCCTGTCGGCGGACTGGGACCTCTTGCAGCGCCTTGCCGACCTGGGGCGGCAAGCGGCCCGCAAATGGCTCAAGAAGAGCTATGATGATGTCGGCGTGCGGTCGACGCTCGACCTGCGCCGCGAATTCGCCTGACGCAGCGCGAAAGGAACGGCCATGAGCGACTGGCCGCATCGTGTCGCCGTCGCCGGCGGCACCATCGAGATCGTGGTGGGAGACATCACGCGCCTCGCCGTCGATGCCGTCGTTAATGCCGCCAACCGCACGCTCCTCGGCGGCGGTGGCGTCGACGGTGCGATCCACCGGGCAGCGGGGCCGGAGCTTCTCGCCGAATGCCAGACCCTCGGTGGCTGCGAGACCGGCGAGGCGAAGATCACGCGCGGCTACAGGTTGCCGGCCGCCCACGTCATCCACACGGTTGGCCCCGTCTGGCGGGGAGGCGGGCAGGACGAGGCGGCGCTGCTCGCCGCGTGCTACGGCAATGCGCTCGCCCTCGCCGATGCGCATGGCCTCGTCCGTATCGCCTTTCCCGCCATCTCCACTGGCGTCTACGGCTTTCCCGCGGAGGAGGCGGCGCCAATCGCCATCGGCACCGTGCTCGCGAGATTGCCGGATGTTTCGGTCGAGCACGTCGTCTTCTGCTGCTTTTCTGCCGGAAGCGCCGTGCTTCATCGTCAGGCGCTCGAGGCCCTGACGCGGTGATCTCAGGTTTCGCGAAAGGCCCAGACGCTCGTCTTCTTGATCTCGTTGTCTTCGAGCGCCCGCGTCACAGGCACTTCATAGGTGGCGAGTGCGGCGAGCCGTTCGCGCGCCAGATAGCTGCGGCCGGGGTCGCCGATGAGCACGGTGGCGCCGCGCGTGGCGAGGCGAGACAGCCAGTCGGTGACGGCGGCGGCAAGATCGCGCTCGTAGCAGATGTCGCCGGCCAGCACACAGTCCCATCCCTCGTCCGTGCCGATGAGATGATCCTGGCGGACGGTCAGCGCGACGCCGTTGGCTTGCGCATTCACCGCAATGGCGGCCGCCGCGAAGGCGTCGATGTCGCAGGCGTCCACCTGTGTCGCGCCGGCCCGTGCGGCGGCGATGGCGACGAGCCCCGAGCCTGAGGCGAAGTCGAGCACGCGCCTGCCGGCGACGATGGCCGGGTGATCGAGGATGTAGCGCGCCAGCGCCTGCCCGCCGGCCCAGGCGAAGGCCCAGAAGGGCGGCGGCAGCCCCATGGCGCCGAGTTCCTCCTCGGTCTTTTCCCACAAGGCCGTCGCTTCATCCGCCACATGCAGCACGATCTCCGGCGCGTGCGGCACCGGCAGGAGCCGCGTATGGGTGCGGACGAAGACGGCCTTGTCCGTTGCGAGGCGCTTCATGGACGCTCGTCGAGCATGCGGCGGTAGAGGTCCTTCAGCCCGTCCATCACGTGCCGCTCCGTGAAGCCGTCGAGCACGCGCGCGCGCGCCGCGGCCCCCATGGCGGCGACGCGCTGCGGATCGGCCGCGAGCTGCGCGATCGCCTCGGCGAGAGCCGCCGCGTCGTCCGGCGGCACGACGAGGCCCTCGATGCCGTCGCGTACCAGTGCCCGGCAGCCGGGCACGTCCGTCGTCAGGACGGCGCGGCCGCTCACCGCCCCTTCGAGCAAGGTGCGCGGCAGGCCCTCGCCGCCGCGGGAGGGCAGGCAGCAGACGTGGTGCTCGCGCCAGACGCCGGCGATGTCGCGCGTCGGGCCGCGCCAGGCGATGCCGGGCTCGTCGGACCACTGCCGGAGCGTCGCCTCCGGCACCGCCTTTGGATTGTCGGGATCCGGCGCGCCGAAGAGCGAGAGCTCGACCGCGACGCCCCGGGCACGGGCGCGGCGGACCGCCTCCACCGCAAGGTCGATGCCCTTCGACCACAGCATGCGCGCGACGACGGCTATCTTGAGCGGCGGCTGCGGCGGCAGGGGTGCGACGGGATAATCCCCTGGTTCCACGCCGGCACCGCCGACGATGGTCACGTTCGGCGCACGCGGATCGAGCCCGATGAGACGCGGGTCGTCATCGTTCTCGAAGAGGTAATGCGTGCTGCGGCCTTCGAGCCCGCCGCGGATGACGAGGCGCAGCCCGGCCCGCGCCACGCGCGCGGAGGCATCGCGGCGCGCGCCGAGAAAGCCGAGGCCGGTCAGCGCATAGACGCGGGCGGCGATGCCGGCGAGGCGTGCCGCAAGGCCGCCGAGCACGATGGAGCGCAGCGCGATGGCGTGCACGATGTCGGGGCGCTCCTCGGCGAGCACCCGCCGCATGGTGCCGACGGTGCGCAGGATGGCGAGCGGGCTCATGCTGCGCCTGTCGGCCTCGAGCGCCAGCACACGCGCGCCCGTCGCCTCGATCACCTCGCGGTGCGCCCGCACCCGCGCCACCACCGTCACGGCAAGGCCCATCTCGCGCGCGGCCCGCGCCATGGGCAGGAAATGCGAAGCGAAGAACCAGTCCTCGGTGACGAGGAAGAGCACGGAACGGGGCCGGTCGGTCACGATGCCTCACGCAAAACCGAGAAAGAGCGCGAGCGCGCGGTTTACCGCGAGAAGATCCGTCTCGTCGAGCCGGCCGAAAGACTGGCCCAGCCTGCCGCGGGGCACCGTGTGAGCCTTGTCCACCATGATCTGCGAGACCTTCTGCAGGCCGTTGCGCTCATTCGGCTCGACCGTGATGCGCAGGAGCGGCGCCGCGACGAGTTCACTCGTCACCGGCAGCAAGGTGAAGGAGGGATGCGTGCTGAAGAGATCCGACTGGATGATCAGGGCCGGTCTTAGTTTGCCATAGGCCCCGGGAAGAGCCACGGTGACGAGGTCACCGCGCCTCATTCACGCCAGCCCCGATGATCCGAGGCCGCTTCGATGAAATCGAGGATCTCGTCTTCCTCGGCGCTCTTGGCGATGAGTTGTGACTGGCGTCGACACTCCTCGGCAAAGCCGGGCTGCGCCGGGTCCGGTATCCAGATCTGCACAGGCTTCAACCCGGCCGCCCGTAACCGCTCGCGATGGCGCTGCACACGCTTGGCGACCCCTGCCATTCCAGCCTCCGGCCTGTTACATGTAACATAGGTCGTCGCCCGTGGGACCGCAAGCGCGCCCACCTCTTTCTCACATCGTCGCGCCGATCTGCCATGGCACGAACTCGGCGTCGCCGTAACCGAGCTCCTCGGACTTGGAGCGCTCGCCGGAGGCGACCTTCAGCACCTTCTCGAAGATCTCGCGGCCCTTGTCCTCGATCGACACGCCCTCGATGACGTCGCCGCAGTTGATGTCCATGTCGTCGATCATGCGCCGGTACATCTCGCTGTTGGTGGCGAGCTTGATCGACGGGGTCGGCTTGCAGCCGTAGGCCGAGCCGCGGCCGGTGGTGAAGGCGAGGACATTGGCGCCGCCGGCGACCTGGCCCGTCGCCGAGACCGGGTCGTAACCGGGCGTGTCCATGAACACGAACCCCTTGGCGGTGACCTTCTCGGCATAGCGGTAGACGTCCGTGAGCGTCGTCGTGCCGCCTTTTGCGGCGGCGCCGAGCGACTTCTCGAGGATCGTCGTGAGCCCGCCCGCCTTGTTGCCGGGCGAGGGGTTGTTGTTCATCTCCATCTTGTTGCGGGTGGTGTAGTCCTCCCACCACTTGATGAGCTCGACGAGCTTTTCGCCAACCTCGCGGGTCGCCGCGCGGCGCGTCAGGAGATGTTCGGCGCCGTAGATCTCCGGCGTCTCGGAGAGGATCGCCGTGCCGCCGTGCTTGACGAGCAGGTCGGCGGCCGCGCCGAGAGCCGGATTGGCCGTGATGCCGGAATAGCCGTCGGAACCGCCGCACTGCAGGGCGAGCATCAGCTCCGACGCCGGCACCGTCTCGCGCCGCGCCCTGTTGGCGACGGGCAGCATCTCGCGGATGGCGGCGGCGCCGGCCTCCACCGTCTTCTTCGTGCCGCCGATCTCCTGGATGGTGAAGGAGCGGAAGGTGTCGCTTTCCGCGATGCCGTAGATCTCTTTCCAGCGGGCGATCTGGAAGCCTTCGCAGCCGAGGCCCACCATGACGACCGCCGCCATGTTGGGGTTGGTCGCATAGCCCCACTGGGTGCGCTTGAGAACCTCGTAGCCCTCGCCCTTGACATCGAGGGCGCAGCCGCCGCCGTGCACGAGCGGGATGACACCGTCGACGTTCGGATATTGTTCGAGGATGCCCGAGCGGCGGATCTCCTCGGCCATGTAGCGGGCCACCGTCGCCGAGCAGTTCACCGAGGTGAGGATGCCGATGTAGTTGCGCGTCCCGACCGTGCCATTGGCGCGCCGGAAGCCCTGGAAGGTCGCCTGCTGTTCGACGGGCAGGATGTCTTCCTTGCGCGCCGCCTCGGCGAAGCGGTAGTCGCGGGCGAAATCGTGCATCTCGACGTTGTGTTCGTGCACCCACTCGCCGGGGGCAATGGGTTTCGACGCAAAGCCGATGATCTGGCCGAACTTGACGATGGGCTCGCCCGCGGCCATCGGCACGACAGCCATTTTATGGCCGCGCGGTATGCGCTGCGTCACCGCGACGCCGTCGACGGAAGCGCCGGGCTCGAGCGCATCTACCGCGACGATGACGTTGTCGCTGGCGTTGAGGCGAAGGGTACGGGGGGTGACGGGACGGTCCATGGGCGTGCTTCCGGGCGGGCTGATCGGCCGCTGATGCGGTTATTTGAATCGTTTTATACTACGCGGCGCCAAGCGATGCGAGCCTGCCGGCATGTGACGGTTTCACGCCGCGAGCACGACGCCCTTGCGGATGAGGAAGCAGCCGTAAGGGCGCATGTCGCCCACCTGCACGACGGCGAAGGCTGAACTCGCCACCTCGTAGAAGGCATAACGTTCGATGCCGACGAGCGGCAGCGCCTTGCCGGCCGCCCGGTCGATCACTGCCTGCACCTCCCTCTGGATCGGCGGCACCGTGACGGCATCGCCCGCCACCTCCATGCGCCGCACCGGATCGTCGACGAAGCTGTCGATGGGCAGCAGCGACAGCACGGCTTCGGCTGCACGCGCCATGGTGAGACCGGGGATGCGCACGAGCTCGCCCGAGGTGGTGCGGCGCGCCACCGTCTCGGCCGGGAAATTGGCGTCGACGAGGGCGAGGTCGTCGCCGTGGCCCATTGCGGCGAGAACCCACAGGAGGTCGGGCGTCAGAACGGGGTCGAGACCCTTGAGCATCGTGTCGGCTCCGGTAAGGGCGGTCAGGCGGGGATCGGCGCGTCGGGAGCGAGCAGGCCCTCGCTCTTGAGGTCGCGCCACAGCCCCGCTGGTGGCGAGGCGGCGAAGGCGGCGACGTTGCGGCTCACCTCCTCGGGTGTCACGCCACCGAGCACGACGCTCGCGACCGCAGGATGACCGAGGGCGAAGTGCAGCGCCGCATGCGCCAGCGGGACGGAATGGGCGCGGCACACGGCCTCGATGCGGCGCACCTTGTCCATGACGGCATCGGGCGCGGGGGCGTAGTTGTAGCGGGCGCCCGGCACCGCGCCCGTGGCGAGGATCCCGGAGTTGAACACGCCGCCGAGCATGACGCCGATGTTCTTGTCCTGCGCCAGCGGCAGGAAGCCCTCGAGTGCCGGCTGCTCCAGGAGCGAATAGCGCCCTGCGAGCAGCATGCAGTCGAAGTCGCCGGCGCGGGCGAAGCGCTCGCACATGTCGGCCTCGTTGATGCCGACGCCGATGGCCTTGATCACCTTCTGGTCGCGCAGGTCGGCGAGGGCCCGGTAGGCGCCGTCCATCGCCTCCTTGAAGCGGGCCTCGATGCCGTCGGCGCCGTGCGTCCAGACGTCGACGTCGTGGATGAGCAGCACGTCGATGCGGTCGGTGCCGAGACGCAGCAGCGACTGCTCGAAGGAGCGCATCGCGCCGTCGTAGGAGTAGTCGAAGGAGGCCTTGTGCGGCAGGCCGCCGGCGAAGCCGGGCGAGACCACGTCGCTCCTTGCCGGCGCCGCCGGCCGCTGGCGCGGATCCATCACCCGCCCGACCTTGGTCGAGAGCACGACGTCGCTGCGCTCGTGGCGCCGGAGCGCCGTGCCACAGCGGTGCTCGGCAAGGCCGTTGCCGTAATGCGGCGAGGTGTCGAGAAGCATGATGCCGGCTCCAAGAGCCGCCTCGACGGTGGCGATGGCGGTGGCGTCGTCGAGCCTCGCATAGAGGTCGCCGAGCGGCGCCGTGCCGAAGCCGAGGACCGTGACCTTGAGGTTGCTGCGTCCGAGCGTACGTGTCGCCAGGCTCATCGAGATCCTCCCTAACCGGTGTAGCCGAACTGGCGTGGCAGCCACAGCACCGTCTCCGGCACGAGGATCATCAGGAGGAGCGCGGCCAGGAGAATGAAGAGGAACAGCCACATCTCGCGGATGATGTCGCGCAGGGGGATGCCCGTCAGTCCGTTCATCACGAACAACAGCACGCCATAGGGGGGCGTGACCAGCCCCAGCATGATGTTGACCACGATGACGACGCCGAAATGCACGAGGTCGATGCCCATCTCCCGTGCCGCCGGCAGGAACAGCGGCACCAGCACGAGCAGCATGGTCGTCGCGTCGAACAGGCAGCCGAGCGCGAGGAACAGCAGGTTTACGAGCAGCAGGAAGACGAGCGGATGCACGTCCACCCCGCGCATCCAGCCGGCGACGAGCTGCGGGATGTTCTCGCTCGCGACGATGTAGTTGAAGATGAAGGCGCCGGCGATGATGAGCGCGACGACGGTGGTCGAGCGCGCCGATTCGGCAAAAAGCCGGAAGGTCTCCCGCATCGTCAGCGACCGGTAGACGAGGCCGGCGAGCATGAGCGCGTAAAGGGCCGCGAGCGAGGCCGCCTCCGTTGGCGTCGCGGCACCGCCATAGATGCCATAGAGCAGGATGACCGGCAGCATCAGCGCCGGGAAGGCCTGCACCGTGGCGCGGGGCAATTCACGCATCGGTACGGTGTCGTCGCGCGGGAAGTCGCGCTTGCGCGCGACCCAGGCGATGGCCGCCATCAGCGCGCCTGCCATGATGAGGCCGGGAATGATGCCGCCGAGGAAGAGATAGCCGACCGAGGTATCCGAGACGAGCGCATAGAGCACCATCGGGATCGACGGCGGGATGATCGGCCCGATGGTCGAGGAGGCGGCCGAGATCGCGGCCGCGAAGCCTGGCGTATAGCGCTTCGTCTTGACCATCATCTCCGTGAGGAGCTTGCCGACGCCCGCCGCATCCGCGATGGCCGAGCCCGACATGCCGGCGAAGATGATGCTGGCCACCACGTTGACGTGGGCGAGCCCGCCGCGGAAGCGCCCGACGAGTGCCTGGCAGAAGAGCAGCATGCGCTCGGAGACACCGCCGGCATTCATCAGGTTGGCGGCGAGGATGAAGAGCGGCACGGCGAGCAGCACGAAACTGTCGACGAGGTTGTTGAGGATCTGCTCGGAGAAGAGGCCGACGTCCTTGCCGGTGACGAAGAGATAGCCGATCGCCGCCACGAACATGGCATAGGCGATGGGCATGCCGATGGCCGCCAGCCCGAAGAAGGCGGCGAGCAGGAAGACGAAGGATGCGCTCATTCGCTGAAACCGGAAGGACGTTCGTCAAGCACCTCGCCCCAGCGGCGCGAAAGGAGGCGCGCGACGCGCAGGCCCTGGCGGATGACGACGCAGACGACGAAGACGATGAAGATGGAATAGAGGATGTCGTAGCGCAGGCCGAGGACCGGCGTCTTCTCGATGCGCATGAAGCTGATCCAGTCCACCGTCGCCGGCAGGGCGGCGAGGAAGGCGCCCAGCGTCACGAGCGCGCAGACGAAGGCGAGCCAGCGCTGCACGCGGCGCGGGCTTGCGAGCACCACCATGTCGAAGGTGATCTGGTCCTTGTCGCGCGTCAGGAAGGCCGCGCACCAGAAGACCACCCAGACATATGAGATCAGCGTCGCTTCCTGCGTCCAGGCCGTCGGGTCGTTGAGGACGTAGCGCGTGAAGATCTGCAGGATGAAGGCGGCGAACATGGCCATGAAGCCGAGCGCCGCCGCGATCGTCGCCAGGAAACGCAGCCGTTTCACCACAACGGACAAGGGTGCCTCCGGTACGCAGGGTCTGTTTTGGGGGCAGTCGGTGTCCCCTCCCCGCACGGGGAGGGGCGGAGGGGCTGACAGGCGATGTGCAGGTCAGCTTTCTGCTACTTCACTGCGTTGATGCGTTCGACCATGCCCTTCGGCCAAGCCTTGGAGAGTTCGGATTCGAGATAGGCCTTCTGCACGTGGCTGCGGAAGGCCTCGACGTCGGGCCGGTAGACCTTGAGGCCCTGCTGCGCGAAATCGGCCGCGAGCTGCCTCTCCTCGCCGATGCGCCCCTCGTTGTTGAAGGCCACGGCGGCCTGGGCGGCTTCCAGCACGGCTTCCTTCTGCTTGTCGTCGAGCTTGTTCCAGGTCGCGCCGGCGAGCGAGAGGAAGATGGAATCGACGAGGTGGTCGGTGAGCACGATCTGCTTGGTCACCTCGTAGAACTTCGCGGCCCGCACGGTCGGCAGCGGGTTGTCCTGGCCGTCGATGGCGCCGGTCTGCAGCGCCGTGTAGATCTCGCCGAAGGCGAGCGGCAGCGGGTTGGCGCCGAGCGCCTTGCCGAGGAACAGCCAGGTGTCGGAGCCCGGCATGCGCAGCTTGACGCCTGCGAGATCGGCCGGGGTCTTCACCTCCTTTTCGATGCGCAGGTTGAGCTGGCGCGTGCCGAGATAGCCGACGGCGAGCACCTTGATGCCCATCTTGTCCTCGACGAGCTTGTACATCTCCTCGCCGATGTCGCTCGCGAAGACCTTCTGCTGGTGCTCGGGATCGCGGATCAGATAGCCGGCGGTGAAGATCGACCACTCGGGGATCTGCTTGGCGATGTCGAAGGCCGAGATCATCGCCATCTCGAGATTGCCGCGCTGCATGGCGGCCGGCTCGGTGCCCTGCTTGAACAGCGTGGCATTGAGATGGATCTCGACGTCGAACTGGCCGGGCGCGCGCTTTTCGAGCTCCTCCTTGAAGACGGGGAGCATCTTGGCATGCCAGTCGGAATCGACGGCGGGGGTCGAGATGCGCAGCTTGACCGGGTTGGCGGCGAACGCCGGACCGGCGACGAGCGCCGAAGAGAGGGCAAGGCCGAGGACGAGCCGGCGGCTCAGCGAGAATGCCATAGTGTAGATCCTCCCGAAAAACGGCTTGTTTGAGCGCCCGTTCAGGCGCGATCATCGGCATATTGCCGAAGCGGCGGAGTGCTTGCAAACAAAAAACAACTAGCTAACATGTCAGCCGAGAAAAAGAGCCGTCGAGGGCCTGTGCAGGTCGTCGGCACGCGTGGCGCTTCTGCCCGACGGCCTGTCCCTGGGGCCCTGTCCGGGGCGCTGCGCCCGAAGGGCCTTGGCCGATGCCGTCACCGGCTTTATGGGGATCGCGAGGCCAGGGCGCGCCATCGGCCCCGACGCCGAAGACATTGAGGAGGACGAGATGGACCGGCCAGCGGACGATGGTGCCCCTCTCAAGCTGCGCGAAAAGGCCTATGACAGCTTCACGCAGCACCTGCTCGCGCGCAACGTCCGGCCAGGCCAGTTCATCTCCCAGCGCGAGCTCGTGGCCCTGACCGACCTGCCGCTCGGCGCCATCCGCGAGCTCATCCCCCGCCTTGAGGCCGAGGGCCTCATCAAGACGGTGCCGCAGCGCGGCATGCAGGTTGCCCATCTCGACCTCAATCTCATCCGCGACGCCTTCCAGTTCCGCCTCTTCATGGAGCGCGGCGCCATGGACCTGTTCGTGCAGTCGGCCTCGGACGAGACGCTCGCCGCCTTGCGCCGCCAGCACGAGGACGTGCTGGCGCGGGCGGAAGCCGAGGGCGACACGCCCGAGATCGTGGCGGAAGGCCAGGCGGTCGATTGGGGCTTCCACGACATGCTGATCGATGCGCTCGGCAACGAGATCATCGCCAAGGCCTACCGGGTCAACTCCATCAAGATCCGCCTCATTCGGCAGGAGCTGGTGCGAATCGACGGCCTCGTCGCGCCGGTCATGCGCGAGCATCTCGGCATCATCGCCGCCATGGAGACGCGCGATCCGCAGCAAGCCGTGGCCGCCCTCTCGGCCCATATCGACAACGCCCGCAACCGGGCGCTCGGCCTGCGCTGACGGCTACAGGACGGTTGCGCCGTCGGCCCGCCCGCCTCCTCCCCGGCGCGCTCGGTCGACTTGCCCAGACGGGCTGCACACGCTATTTCCAAATCGATTCAAACGGCGCCGAGAAAGCAGTTCACACCGGCTGCTCCGCTGGTTAGGGTTCGCCGCGCGACGCGCGGCGGCGCCACCGCGGCGCTTTTCGTCAAAAGGCTTGAAGCCGTTATCAGGAAAGGAAGTGCCGATGCGCGAGGGCCGCCTGCCGCTCGTCCACGAGGACCGCCTCTTTCCCGCCGATCCGTCCGCACGCGCCGTGGCGCGCCGGCTCTATGCCCATGTGAAGGACCTGCCGATCGTCTCGCCGCACGGGCATACCGATCCGCGCTGGTATGCCGGGAACGAGCCCTTCCCGGATCCCGCCCGCCTCTTCGTCGTGCCCGACCACTACATCTTCCGCATGCTCTACAGCCAGGGCGTGCGGCTCGAGGATCTCGGCATCGCGACGAAGGACGGCACCGAGGTCGAGACCGACGGGCGCAGGATCTGGCGGCGCTTTGCCGAGCGCTATCATCTCTTCCGCGGCACGCCGACGCGCACGTGGCTCGACCACGCCTTCGCCACGCTGTTCGATTTCGACGTGCGACTCTCAGCCGAGACGGCCGATCTCTATTACGACCGCATCGCCGAGCGGCTGGCCGAGCCCGCCTATCGCCCGCGTGCCCTCTTCGAGCGCTTTAACATCGAGGTCATCGCCACCACGGAGAGCCCCCTCGATCCGCTCGTCCACCACAAGGCCATCCGCGATAGCGGCTGGAAAGGGCGCGTCATCACGGCCTACCGGCCCGATCCTGTCGTCGACCCGGAGTTCGACGGTTTCAAGGCCAATGTGGAGGCCCTGGGGGAACTCACCGGCTGCGACGTCTCGACCTTCGCCGGCTATCTCGAGGCCCACCGCAAGCGCCGCGCCTTCTTCAAGGAGATGGGCGCCACGTCGACCGACCACGGTCATCCGAGCGCCCGCACGGCGGACCTCTCGCCCGTCGAGGCCGAGGCGCTGTACACCCGCATCATGCACAGCAACGTCACGAGCGAGGATGCGGAGCTCTTCCGCGCCCAGATGCTGACCGAGATGGCGGCGATGAGCCTCGAGGACGGGCTCGTCATGCAGATCCACCCCGGCTCGATGCGCAACCACAACGCCGGGCTCTTCGCCCGCTTCGGCCGCGACATGGGTGCCGACATCCCGGCCGCGACCGACTATGTCCATGCGCTGAAGCCTCTGCTCGACCGCTTCGGCAACGAGCGCGAGCTCACCATCATCCTCTTCACGCTCGACGAGACCGCCTATTCGCGCGAGCTCGCGCCGCTCGCCGGGCACTATCCGTGCCTGAAGCTCGGCCCGGCCTGGTGGTTCTTCGACAGTCCCGAAGGCATGCGCCGCTACCGCGAGCTCGTCACCGAGACGGCCGGCTTCTACAACACCGTCGGCTTCAATGACGACACGCGGGCCTTCCCGTCGATCCCCGCCCGCCACGACGTGGCGCGTCGCGTCGACTGCGCCTTCCTCGCCGAGCTCGTCGTCACCCACCGCCTCGACGAGGACGAGGCGCACGAGCTCGCCCACGATCTCGCCTATCGCCTGGCCAAGGAGGCCTACAAGCTGTGACGCAGACGGCCCGCCTCAACACCGCGCGCCTCGCGGACCTGCCGCCCGATGTCGCCCGCCCGGCCTATGATCGCAAGGCGATGAAGACCGGCATCGTCCATCTCGGCATCGGTGCCTTCCACCGCGCCCACCAGGCGGTCTATACGGATGCGGTCATCGCCGGCGGCGACCTCCGGTGGGGCATCGTCGGCGCCAGCCTGCGCAGCCCCGACACCCGCGATGCCCTCAAGGCTCAAGACGGGCTCTACACCCTCGCCGTGCGCTCGGGCGAGGGAGAGAAGCTCGCCGTCATCGGCGCCATTCGCGAGGTCGTGGTTGCGCCGGAGGATCCAGCGGCGCTCGTCGAGCGCATGAGCCATCCGGACGTGAAGGTCGTCACCCTCACGGTGACGGAGAAGGGCTATTGCCACGATCCGGCGACCGGGCGGCTCGACGAGAAGCACCCCGACGTGGTGCACGACCTCGCCAACCTCAACCGGCCGCGCTCCGCCATCGGCTTCCTCGCCGCGGCCATCGCCCGCCGCCGCAGCCTCGGCCTTGCGCCCTTCACCGTGCTCTCATGCGACAATCTGCCGTCGAACGGCCGGACACTGCATCGCATCCTCACCCGTTTCGCGGAGCTCGTCTCGCCCGATCTCGGCGCTTACGTGCGCGACAAGATCGCCTGCCCGGACAGCATGGTTGACCGCATCGTGCCGGCCACGACCGACGAGGATCGGGCCGCCGTGGCGGCGCGCCTTGGCCTCGCCGATGCCTGGCCGGTGATGACCGAGCCCTTCACCCAATGGGTGATCGAGGACCATTTCCCCTCCGGCCGCCCCGCCTGGGAGACGGTGGGGGCGACGCTCGTCACGGACGTCGCGCCCTATGAGGCCATGAAGCTGCGCCTGCTCAACGGCAGCCACTCGGCCATCGCCTATCTCGGCTATCTTGCCGGCTACCAGACCGTGTCCGAGGCCATGGCGGACGCGAACCTCGCTTCCTATGTCGCCGCACTTATGGACGACACGACGGCGACGCTGACGATCCCGCCCGGTGCCGATGTCGAGGCCTACAAGCGTTCCCTGCGCGAGCGTTTCCGCAATCCGGCGCTCAAGCATCGCACCTGGCAGATTGCCATGGATGGCTCGCAGAAGCTGCCGCAGCGCCTGCTCGGCACGATCCGCGACCGGCTCGCCGCCGGCTCCGACATTGCCCGTCACGCTCTCGCCGTAGCGGCCTGGATGCGCTACGTCACCGGCACGGACGAGAAGGGCGACGCCATCGACGTGCGCGACCCGCTGGCGCAGGATCTCGCCGCCATCGCGCGGTCCGCGGGCGGCGACCCCGCCGCGCTCGCCAAGGCGATCGCCGGGGTCGAGGCGGTGTTCGGCACCGATCTGCCGGCCGAGCCGCGCTTCGTTACCGCAGTCGGCGAGGCCTTGGTCGGACTCTACCGGGACGGCGCCCGCGCCACGCTCGCAAGCCTCGCGCACGGATGAGCGAATAGCGTCAGGCACGGCTGCGCAGCCGTGCCTTTAACCTTTCGTTAACCATCGGGGCGCACGCTTCCAGGGTCTTGAAGGAGGGTGCGCCGATGTCGCTGCCGACTCTGTCCGACGACGAGTTGCGCGTTCCCGGGCGGGACGGGGAACTGCGCACGATCCTGAGGGCCGTCCCCGTCATCTACGACCTGTTGCGGAGCACCTACGGGGCCTGGCTGGCGCGGGATCCGCAGAATATCGACAGCTTGGTGCGCCTGCACGGAGCGCTGATCATCATCTCTCTGGCGGACCTGCCGGAGGAGGAACAGCGGCCAGTCAGCCGCCGGCTCGTGGCGCTGATGCGCGAAAGCGGCCTGACGGCGCAGCATATCCGCCAGCTCGATGCGGCGGTCGCGCTCGAGCTAATGGCAGTGGTGCGAGCACAGAATCGCTGCTCGCAGCGCCGGCAACGGCATCTCGCCGCCGTCATCGCGGCGCGGCTCGGCGCGATGGATTCGCGCGCAACAGCGGCAGCGGCCTGACTTCAGAAGGCCTTGAAGGTGATGATGGTGCGCGTGTCGGCGATGTCGTCGATGGTCTGCACCTTCTCGGCGACGAAATGGCCGATGTCGACGTCACGGTCGACATGGAACTTGGCGATGATGTCGTAGTCGCCGGCGATCGAGTAGATCTCCGAGGCGATCTCACGGTCGGCGAGCTCGCTGGCGACCGCATAGGTCTTGCCGAGCTTGCACTTGATCTGGACGAAGAAGGTCTGCATCCCGCAACTCCTGCCACCGAGCCCCATGCGAATCAACTCCGTGGCGGCCAAGTTTATCGGCTCGCCAGCTTTGCCGCCCGCGCGATTGCCCACAGACCTCGTGTGGCGATGTCCTCATCAGCGATGGCCGTGCGCACGCCGAGGGCCCGCGCCGCGTCGCGGTAGCGCGCGCTGAGACCGGCGCTGCCGACGACGACGACCGGCTCGGCCGGCGGTTCGGGCCCGAGCGCATCGGCGATTTCGGCGCCAATCATGAGACCCGACATCAGGCTCGGCGCCGCCTCGGCGCTGAGGCGTTCGAACAGGCCCAGGGTGCGCACGCCAAAGAGGAGGTTGAGCAGCGCGCCCGGCCCACGACGGCGGGCCTCCTGCGCCATGGCGACTCCCGTCTCGAAGGCCGCCGCGTCGTGCGCCGCGCCCGCGCTCATCTGGCGCCCGAGGATGGTGTGGTCCTTCAAGGCGGCGAAGGCCTCGCCGGTCATGTATGAGCGGAAATCGAGGATGCGCCCGCCGGCGATCCGCACCCATTTGCAATGGGTGCCGGGCATGCAGACAAGGCGCTCGGCATCACCGAGGCCGTCCATCAGGCCGAGCAGCTGGGTCTCCTCCCCGCGCATGACATCGGGCGCGCGGCCTGACCGGGAATCGAGGCCGGGCACGACGAGGACCCGGCGCGACGCGTGTGGAGCGCTCACCAGCCCGTCAACGAGGCCGTCGAGCGTGCAGGGGGTCGTGATGTAGCGGGCCTCGATCCAGCCCTGGCGGCTGCCGACCATGCCGCAGAGCAGGGCCGGCGTATCCGCGCCGGCGCCGAACTCGCCGCAAAGCTCCTCGAGGAGGTCTCCATACGGGACAGTCATGCGGGTGATGCCGGTCGGCCGCGCCGTCTTGGCGCGCAGGGAGCCGTCGGCCGCAAAGGCATAGGCCCTGAGGTTGGTCGTCCCCCAGTCGATACCGACGAGCACAGTTTCCTGCATTCTCTCTTCCCCCCACCGGCGGTTACATGCCGGAAGGTGCGCGCTCTGTCCACGGGCAAACGTCGATATGCTCGACGGCCCGAGGGGTGGCAGTTAACGTGTTCGTTGCATTGGTGTTGTAGTGACGTAGCACGACTGTCGCTGACGAGGGTAATCAGGCGGATCCTCGCTTCGGCCCCGCAGGCAGTTGCCGGTATTCGGGGGGACGTCATGGACGCGAAGTTGATCCGTCGCATTCGCCGGCATGCCGGATGCGTTCTGGCGGCCATCGTGTTTGCTGCGGGGCTCGCCGCCTGCAGCGAGGAAAACACCTACGTTCCGCCCCCGCCGCCCAAGGTGCTGGTGGCCAAGCCCGTCGAGCAGGCGGTGACCAATTACATGGCGTTCACGGGCAACACCCAGGCCTTCAACGCGGTCGATCTCGAGGCCCGGGTGCAGGGCTTCCTGACTGCCATCGACTACAAGGATGGTACGGCGGTGAAGAAGGGGCAGCGCCTCTTCACCATCCAGCGCGACACCTATCAGGCCCAGCTCGACCAGGCGCAGGCGAACCTCGAGGGCGCGATAGCCCGCCAGCTCAACGCGCAGAACGAGTACAACCGCCAGTCCCAGCTCGGCCAGCAGGACTTCGCCTCCAAGGCGCGGGTCGAGGACGCCAAGACCAACCTCGACCAGGCGACGGCCGATGTCGCGGCGGCCAAGGCGAACGTCGCGCTAGCCACTATCAACCTCGGCTACACGGAAGTGCTGGCACCCTTCGACGGCATCGTCACCAACCATCTCGTCGATGTCGGTGCCCTCGTCGGCTATGCCGGGCCGACCAAGCTTGCAACCATCGTGCAGATGGACCCGATCTACGTCTACTTCAACGTCGACGAGCAGCAGGTGCTGCGCGTCATGGAAGGGCTGGCGGCAGAGGGCCGCAAGCCTGGCGAGCTGAAGGACGTGCCGGTGGAAATCGGCCTCCAGACGGAGACGGGTTATCCGCACAGGGGCGTGATCGACTACATCGCGCCGCAGGTCGATGCGGGCACCGGCACGCTGATGGTGCGCGGCCTGTTCGAGAACAAGGACTTCGCCCTTCTGCCGGGCCTGTTCGTGCGCGTGCGCGTCCCCATGCGGCAGATCGACAAGGCGCTGCTCGTCGCCGATACCGCCATCGGATCGAGCCAACTCGGCAGCTACGTCTTGGTCGTCGGCGACGACGAGGTGGTCGAGCAGCGCACGATCACCGCCGGCGCCTTGCAGGACAATGGCCTCAGGGTCGTCGAGAGCGGCCTCGAGGCTGGCGAGCGTGTCGTCGTGTCGGGCATCCAGCGGGCCGTGCCGGGCAACAAGGTGGCGCCCGAGGCAACCGAGATGGCCGGCAAGCGCTCTACCGCCGCTAGGCCCTGAACCCGCGCCAACCCATGGCGCCCGTGCCGGCGCGCCCGTCCCCGAACGCAGAGGCAGCACCCCATGTTTTCGCGCTTCTTCATCGAGCGGCCGGTCCTGTCGAACGTCATCGCGCTCGTCACGGTCCTCATCGGCGCCGTGGCCCTGCTGCGCCTGCCGGTCTCGCAATATCCCAACGTCACGCCTCCCACCGTCTCCGTGACGGCGCGCTTTCCCGGCGCCAGCGCCCAGACGGTGATGGAGACCATCGCCCTGCCCATCGAGCAGCAGGTGAACGGCGTCGAGGGCATGATCTACATGCAATCGACGAGCGGCAGCGACGGCTCCTACAATCTCACCGTCACCTTCGCCATCGGCACCGACCCCGACTTCGCGCAGATCCTGGTGCAGAACCGCGTGTCGGCCGCGCTCGCGCAGCTGCCGCAATCGGTGCAGGTGCAGGGCGTCAACGTCCAGAAGAAGTCGACGGCCGTGCTGATGTTCGTGGCGCTCACCTCGCCCGACAAGCGCTACGACAGCCTCTTCCTCGCCAATTACGGCGTCATCAACCTGCAAAACGAGCTCGCCCGCGTGCCGGGCGTCGGCAGCGTCAGCATCTACGGCGCGGGCGAATATGCCATGCGCCTGTGGCTGGACCCGGACAGGCTGCAGGCCTTCAGCCTGACGCCGAGCGACGTCATCTCGGCCGTGCAGCAGCAGAGCCAGGAGGTCGCGGCCGGCGTCGTTGGCATGCCCCCGACGCCGCAGGGCCAGAACTTCCAGTACACGCTCAACGTCACCGGCCGCTTCGAGAGGGCGGAGGACTTCGAGAACATCGTCGTCAAGGTCGACGGCGCGAACGGCGGCCGCATCACGCGCGTCAGGGACGTGGGCCGCGTCGAGCTCGGCGCCCAGACCTACAGCTACGCCTTCTCCCTGCAGGGGGCGCCGGCGGCGGGCATCGGCATCTTCCAGTTGCCCGAGGCAAATGCCCTCGAGGTGGCCGCGGCGGTGCGGGCCAAGATGGACGAACTGGCGCAGCGCTTCCCGCCCGGCCTTGCCTATTCCGTACCCTTCGATACGACGACCTTCGTCGAGGCCTCCATCAGCGAGGTCTACAAGACGCTGATCGAGGCCGGCATCCTTGTGCTCCTCGTCATCATGCTCTTCTTGCAGGACTGGCGGGCAATGCTCGTGCCGGCGACGACGGTGCCCGTCACCATCATCGGCGCCTTCGCGGCCATGGCGGCGCTCGGCTTCACGGTCAACATCTCGACACTCTTCGCCATTGTGCTAGCCATCGGCATCGTCGTCGACGACGCCATCGTCATCGTCGAGGGCGTGGCCCACCACATGTCGCGCGGCCTGTCCGGCCGCGAGGCGGCGGTGAAGGCCATGAACGAGCTGACGGGGCCGGTGATCGGCATCACGCTCGTGCTCATGTCGGTCTTCCTGCCGGCCGCCTTCATGCCGGGCCTGACCGGGCAGATGTACCAGCAGTTCGCGCTCGTCATCGCCGCCACTGCCCTCATCAGCGCCGTCAACGCCATGACGCTGAAGCCGACGCAGTGCGCCCTTTGGTTGCGCCCGCCGACGCCGCCGGAGAAGCGCAATTTCATCTACCGCGGCTTCAACCGCGTTTATGACGCCTGCGAGCGCTGGTATGCCGGCCTCATCCACCACATGGTGAAGGCGAGCTACGTGATGGTGGTCGTGGCGCTCGGCCTCATCGGCCTTGCCTTCTGGGGCATGTCGCGCGTGCCCACGGCCTTCATCCCGCTCGAGGACCAGGGCTACATGATGGTCAACGTGCAGCTGCCCGACGGCGCCTCGCTGGAGCGCACCGACAGGGTGCTGGACGACGTGCAGAAGGTCGTTTCGCAGGTGCCCGGGGTCGACCAGGTCTTCACCATCAGCGGCATCTCGATCCTCGACAACAATGCCTCGCTGCCCAGCGCCGGCGCCGTCTACGTGGTGCTGAAGGATTGGTCACTGCGCGAGGCGGATCCGGCGCAGGGCCTGCTCGGCCTCTATCGGGCGCTGACGCGCGTCCTCGAGGATAACATCCTCGATGCGCGCACCATGGTCATACCGCCACCGCCGATCCAGGGCATCGGCAATGCCGGCGGCTTCAGCTTCGTCGTCCAGTTAAGGGACGGCAGCGGCGATCTCGACAAGCTGCAGAACGCAACCGACGAGATCGTCGCCAAGGCAAACTCCCAGTCGGCGGTCAGCAATGCCTTCACCAGCTTCCGCGCCAGGGTGCCCCAGTTCCATATCGGCGTGAACCGCACCAAGGCCGAGACGCTCGGCGTCACCGTGGGTCAGGTGTTCGAGGCGCTGGAGAGCTATATCGGCTCCACCTACGTCGGGCAGTTCAACCGCTTCGGCCAGGTCTTCCAGGTCTATGCCCAGGCCGAGGGCTCCTTCCGCCAGACGGTCGACACGATCAAGGGGCTGAAGATCAGAACCCAGACCGGCGAGATGGTGCCGCTCGGCACGCTCGTCGACGTCACGCCCATGGAGGGGCCGTCGATCGTCTCGCTCTACAACCTCTACCCGGCGGCGACCATCACCGGCATGCCGGCGCCCGCCTTCAGTTCGGGGCAGGTGATGCAGCTCATGGAGCAGATCTCCGCCCATACCCTCCCGGCGGGCCTGGGCCACGAATGGACCGGCATGTCCTTCCAGGAGAAGATCGTGGGCAACCAGATCTTCTTCGTGTTCGGCCTCGCCGTCGTGCTCGTCTATTTCGTGCTCGCCGGCCAGTACGAGAGCTGGATCCAGCCGCTGTCGGTGATCCTGGCCGTGCCGCTGGCGCTGCTCGGCACGGTCGGCGCGCTCACCGCCCTCGGCGTCGCCAACAATCTCTACACACAGATCGGCCTCATCCTCCTCATCGCGCTGTCGAGCAAGAACGCCATCCTCATCGTCGAATACGCGCGTGAGCAGCGGGCCGAGGGCATGGCGATCGTGGATGCCGCGGTAGAGGCGGCGCGCCGGCGCTTCCGGCCCATCCTGATGACCTCCTTCGCCTTCATCCTCGGCGTCGTGCCGCTGGTGCTCGCCGAGGGCGCCGGGGCCAACGGCCGCAAGTCGATCGGCATCGCTGTCTTCAGCGGCATGCTGGCCTCGACCTGCCTCGCCGTGCTCTTCGTCCCGTCCTTCTTCACGGTGCTGCAACGCCTCGAGGAATGGTGGACCCGCAAGGCACCCGAAGCGGAAACGGCCGCGGAGCCGCCGGCGGCCGCCTGACACACGGCCTCAGGGCTTTCGCATGTGGATGACGCGGGGCGGGGGGCCGCGCGTCCTGTTGGCTCGGCGGCGTCGGCTTTCTATTGTCCCGCCTTCCTGCGCCACATAACCCTGGAAGCCGCATGTCCGACGTTCTGGAACGCATCGCCCCCGTCATCGCAGCCGACATCGCTGCGCGGCCGGCCCAGGTCCTTGCCGCCATCCGGCTCATCGACGAGGGCGCGACCGTTCCCTTCATCGCCCGCTACCGCAAGGAGGCGACGGGCAGCCTCGACGACGCGCAGCTGCGCAAGCTCGAGGAGCGGCTGACCTACCTTCGCGAGCTCGAGGCGCGGCGCGCCGCCATCCGCGACGAAATCGGCCGGCAGGGCAAGCTCACCGATGAGCTCGACGGGCGCATCGCCGCCGCTGCCACCAAGGCCGAGCTCGAGGACCTCTACCTTCCCTACAAGCCGAAGCGCCGCACCCGCGCCGAAATCGCCCGCGAGAAGGGCCTCGGCCCGCTCGCCGAGCGCATCCTCACGGATCGCACGGTGGTGCCGGTGACGCTGGCGGAGGGCTTCCTCGGGCCCGAGGTGCCGGACGTGAAGAGCGCGCTCGACGGCGCGCGCGACATCCTCACCGAGATCTTCGCTGAGAACGCCGACCTCGTCGGCCGCCTGCGCCGCTACATGCACGAGAAGGCCTTGGTGCGCGCCCGCGTCATTGCCGGCAAGGAGGAGGCAGGCGCCAAGTTCTCCGACTATTTCGACCATGCCGAGCGGTGGGCGACGACGCCGAGCCACCGTGCACTCGCCATGCTGCGCGGCCGCAACGAGGAGATCCTCACCGTCGACATCGAGGTGGATGCGGACGATGCCTCGCCCGTGAAGCCGGTCGAGCGCATGATCTGCGCGGCCTATGCCATCGCTCCGGACGGCGGTGCGGCCGACCGCTGGCTCGCCGAGGTGGCCCGCTGGTGCTGGCGCGTGAGGCTGTCGCTGCACCTTTCGGTCGACCTCCTGTCGACCCTGCGCGAGCGCGCCGAAGAGGAGGCGATCCGAGTCTTCGCCCGCAATCTCAAGGACCTGCTGCTCGCGGCTCCCGCCGGCTCGCGCGCCACCATGGGGCTCGACCCGGGCATCCGCACCGGCGTCAAGGTCGCGGTCGTCGACGGCACCGGCAAGGTTGTGGACACGGCGACCGTCTATCCCTTCCAGCCGCGCAACGACGTCTCCGGCGCCCAGGCCGTGCTCGCCGCGCTTATCGCGCGCCACAAGGTCGAGCTCGTCGCCATCGGCAACGGCACGGCGAGCCGCGAGACCGACCGGCTCGTCGCCGACCTCCTGGCGCAACTGCCCGCGGACAGGCGGCCGATCAAGGTGGTGGTCAGCGAGGCGGGGGCCTCGGTCTACTCGGCCTCGGAGGTCGCGTCCGCCGAACTGCCCTCGCTCGACGTCTCCCTTCGTGGGGCCGTTTCCATCGCCCGGCGCCTGCAGGACCCGCTCGCCGAGCTCGTGAAGATCGAGCCGAAGTCCATCGGCGTCGGGCAATACCAGCACGATGTCGACCAGCACCAGCTCGCCCGCGCGCTCGACGCGGTGGTGGAGGATGCGGTCAATGCCGTCGGCGTCGACCTCAACACGGCCTCTGCGCCGCTGCTTGCCCGTGTATCCGGACTCGGGGCCTCGCTCGCCGAGGCCATCGTCGCGCACCGCAATGCCAACGGCCCGTTCCGCACGCGCCGCGACCTTCTCTCCGTCGCGCGCCTCGGCCCGCGCACCTTCGAGCTGAGCGCCGGCTTCCTGCGCATCCGTGACGGCGACGAGCCGCTTGATGCCTCCTCGGTGCACCCCGAGGCCTACGGCCTCGCGAAGCGCATCGTGGCCGCCTGCGGGCGCGACGTGCGCACGCTCATGGGCGACAGCGCCGTTCTGCGCGGCCTCGATCCGTCGGCCTTCGTCGACGCGCGCTTCGGCCTGCCGACCGTGCGCGACATCCTGGCGGAGCTCGAGAAGCCCGGCCGCGACCCGCGTCCGCAGTTCAAGACCGCGAGCTTCGCCGAGGGCGTCGAGGACCTGTCGGACCTGAAGCCCGGCATGATGCTGGAGGGCACGGTGACGAACGTCGCCGCCTTCGGTGCCTTCGTCGACATCGGCGTCCACCAGGACGGCCTCGTCCACGTCTCCCAGCTCGCCGACCGCTTCGTCAAGGACCCGCACGAGGTTGTCAAGGCGGGCGATGTCGTCAAGGTGCGTGTCGTCGAGGTCGACGTGAAGCGCAAGCGCATCGCGCTGTCCATGCGCAAGGACGACGGCAGCGCGGCGCCGCGGCCCCGGCGTCAACCATCGGATGCCGACAAGGCGCCGCGCCCCCGGCGCGACGACGGCCCGGCGAAGGGTGCCCAGCAGGGCGCCCTCGGGGCGGCGCTGGCCGACGCCATGCGGCGGAAGACGCGGTAGGATCCGAAGCGGGTGGCCGCGCCGAGGCTGTTCCCCTCCTCCGCTTGCGGCGGGGAGGGAGCGTGGCGCGCCAGCAATATCTCTTGCGCAATCGTCAAAGCTCCAGCGTCACCGTCACCGGTGCGTGGTCTGACGGGCGTTCCCAGCCGCGGGCGGCCTTGCCGATGCTCGCTTCCTTCAGCGTCGGGACGAGCGAGGGCGCGAGCCACACGTGGTCGAGCCGCCGGCCCTTGTTGGCGGCGGCCCAGTCGGGCGAGCGGTAACTCCACCAGGTGAAGACGGGCTCCGGCACCGGCGTGAGGTGGCGGATGGCGTCGACATAGCCGGCGGCCTGCCGCCATTCCTCCATGCGCGTCGTCTCGATGGGCGTGTGGCTGACGACGTTCAGCAGCGCCTTGTGGTTCCAGACGTCGCTCTCGTAGGGCGCGATGTTGAGGTCGCCGACGAGGATGCTCGGCGCGGCCGTGGGCTTCGCCCGGTCGCTCCACTGCATGAGCTCGTCGAGGAAGGCGAGCTTGTGGGCGAAGCGCGGGTTGAGATCGGGGTCGGGAATGTCGCCGCCGGCCGGCACGTAGTAGTTATGCACCGTGATGCCGCTCGCCGCCCCGGCGCCGGGGCCGAAGGTGACGGCGAGGTGGCGGGCGTCGTCCTTGCCGCAGAAGCTCATCGATTCGGTCGTCGAGAAGGGCAGGCGCGAGAGGGTCGCGACGCCGTGATAGCCCTTCTGCCCGTGGAAGGCGATGTGCTCGTAGCCGAGCGCCTTCAGCGCCTTCAGCGGAAAGCGGTCGTTCGGGCACTTCGTCTCCTGCAGGCAGATGACGTCCGGTTGGACCTCGGCGATGTGGCGCGCGAGGTGGTCGATGCGCAGGCGCACCGAATTGATGTTCCAGCTGGTGACGGAGAGCTTCATGCCTCGGCTTTCGGCCTCATCGGCCGCAAGCGATTCGGCCGGACGGAAACGGGGCCCTGAACTTGGCCCTTGACGCGGCGCGTTGCAAGGGATGGCGCGCCGCACGCTCCATGCGAATCAGGCCGGGATTACCGCGGCACGATGTTGACGTCCTGCAGGGCCACGGAGGTCTCGTAGCCCTGCGGGTCGACGACGATCCATTGCCTGAGGACATTGGCCTTGGCGTCGTAGACGAGCGTCACCTTCGACGTGCCGCCGAGCGTCGAGCTGTCCTCGAAGATCACCTCGACGACGCCGGACGGCGCGGTACGCACGTCGAGCACCTTGACGTCGCGGGCGAGGTCCACCCGGTCCTGTACCAGGAATTTCAGCGGCGTCTGGCCGATGGAATAGACGTCCTGGGTCCTGAGCTTCTTGTCGCGGATGGCGACGGAGCGCCCGTCGGCGACGATCTCCAGCGTGCTCGGCGGGTTGTACTGGAAGCGCAGCTGGCCCGGGCGCTTCACATAGAGCGAGCCCGTCGCCTGTCGTCCGTCGCCACTGTATTGGAGGAAATTGGCGGTGAGCGTGTCGATGCCGTTGAGATAGGCGTTGACGCGCGCCAGCGCCGCCTGGGGATTGGTCGGCACCGCCGCGGCGGGCGGCGGCGCGGCGGGCGGCGGCGCGGCGGGTGCCGGCGCGGCCGGGGCCGGCCGGGCGCCGGTTTCGCCGGTGCTTGCAGCCGGCGCGGAGGCGCCGCCCGTTGGAAGGTCGGCCGGCCGGCGCGGCGGCAGCGGGTGGGACGCGGGCAGGGAGGCCTGCGGTGCGGCGTTGGGCGGGGGGGCCGGTGTGGGAGCGGGCGCGGGCGCGCGTGGCGCGGCGGGTTGGGCCGGAGGCGCCGGCCTTGCCGGCTGCGCCGCGGGTGGATGGATCTGCAGGGGCTGGGCCGCCGCGAGCGTGGCGGCCAGGACCGCGACGGGAAGGGCAAGGACCGGACCCGAAACGAGGCTTGCGAAACGTAGCGTCTTCATCGTCTTTCCAACGGCCGGCCGGCGGCGTCGGTTCCGGCCGGGGTGGCGCGCTGGCGCGCCGCGCCTGCGCGTGAGGTCAGGTATGCCATCGCTGTGGCGAAAGCGCGACGCCTCATTCGTCGCCGCCGGCTGGCGGCTCGATCAGGATCTCGCGTTTTCCGGCGTGGTTTGCGGGTCCGACGATGCCTTCGTTCTCCATGCGCTCCATGAGGGAGGCGGCGCGGTTGTAGCCGATCTGCAGGCGGCGCTGGATGTAGGAGGTCGAGGCCTTCTTGTCGCGCAGCACGATGGCCACCGCTTGGTCGTAGAGGTCTCCCCCCGGCGCGCCGAACGACGTGTTGTCGAAGACGGCGCCGTCGGCCTCCGGTGCCGCGCCCTCCTCGTCGGCCGTGACGGCGTCGAGATATTGCGGCCGCCCCTGCGCCTTGAGGTGCGCCACCACCTTCTCCACCTCCTCGTCCGACACGAACGGCCCGTGCACGCGCGTGATGCGCCCGCCGCCGGCCATGTACAGCATGTCGCCCTGGCCGAGCAGCTGCTCCGCCCCCTGCTCGCCGAGGATGGTGCGGCTGTCGATCTTGGACGTCACCTGGAAGGAGATGCGCGTCGGGAAGTTGGCCTTGATGGTGCCGGTGATGACATCGACCGACGGGCGCTGGGTGGCGAGCACGACGTGGATGCCGGCGGCGCGGGCCATCTGGGCGAGGCGCTGGATGGTGCCCTCGATCTCCTTGCCCGCCACCATCATCAGGTCGGCCATCTCGTCGACGATGACGACGATGTAGGGCAGCGGCGCGAGGTCCATGACCTCGTCCTCGTAGACCGCCTCGCCGGTCTCGCGGTCGAAGCCGGTCTGCACCGTGCGCGTGATGACCTCGCCCTTCGCCCTTGCCTCGGCGATGCGGGCGTTGAAGCCGTCGATGTTGCGCACGCCGAGCTTGGACATCTTCTTGTAGCGCTCCTCCATCTCGCGCACGGCCCACTTCAAGGCGACGACCGCCTTCTTGGGGTCGGTGACGACGGGGGTGAGGAGGTGCGGGATGCCGTCGTAGATGGACAGTTCCAGCATCTTCGGGTCGACCATGATGAGGCGGCACTCCTCGGGCCTGAGGCGGTAGAGGAGGGACAGGATCATGGTGTTGATGGCGACGGACTTGCCCGAGCCGGTGGTGCCGGCGACGAGCAGGTGCGGCATGCGGGCGAGTTCGGCGATGACGGGCTCGCCGCCGATGGTCTTGCCGAGGCACAGGGCAAGCTTGAGTCTCGTCTGCTCGAAGTCCTGGGAGGCGAGGAGCTCGCGCAGGTAGACGGTCTCGCGCCTGGCGTTGGGCAGTTCGATGCCGATGGCGTTGCGGCCGGGCACGACGGCGACGCGGGCCGAGACGGCGCTCATCGAGCGGGCGATGTCGTCGGCGAGCGAGATCACCCGCGAGGACTTGGTGCCGGGCGCCGGCTCCAGCTCGTAGAGCGTCACCACCGGGCCGGGATGGGCATTGATGATCTCGCCCTTGACGCCGAAATCCTCCAGCGTGCTCTCCAAAAGTGCCGCGTTCTGCTCGAGCGCTTCGGGCGAGATCACGGCGCCGTTGTTCTTCTTCGGCTCGGCGAGGAGGGCGAGCGGCGGCAGCTGGTAGTCCTCGCCGTCGTCGAGGAAGGAGGGCTGCGCCTCCCGCGCCAGGCGCTTGCCGGGCTTGGGCGCCGCCGGCGGCGGCACCACCCGCGACACGGCCGGCCCCGCCGTCCGGGGCGCATAGGCCTCGTCCTCGACGGCGAAGGGCGCCTCGGCGGGATCGTGTCCGCCGAAACCCGCCGCGCCGTCGAAGACGTCATGGACGGCGGGCGCCTGTTCGAAGCGAGGCTCGCGCCGGGATGCAGTGCGCGGTGCGGAGGGGACCTGCGGCGCGGCCGGGGAGCCGGCGTGAGCCTGCGCCGGGCGCCGTGCGGCGAGACGGCGGACAATGGCCGATTTCAGCGTCATGAAGCCGTGCACGACGGCGCCGAGTGACACGATGCCCCAGCCGGGTTCGTCCGCACCCTCGTCCTCGAAATCATCCGCCTGCGCCCGGCGCGAGGCGCGACGCGGTGCGAGTTCCTCCTCGTCGTCATCCGCCGTCTCGGGGAAGCCGAAGCCGCACGCGGCCGTCAGCGCGAGGATGGCGATGCCGGCATAGACGAGCGTGATGATGGCGGCGCCGGGGCCGCTGGTCAGGCCGAGGATGCTACGCAGTCCGAAAAGCAGACCATCGCCGACGACGCCCCCGAGGCCGCTCGGCAGCGGCCAGGAGGTGGTGGCCGGCATGGCGCTGGCGACGGCGGCCGCCGCGGCCGTGCCAGCGAGCCACAGCCCGATCCGCAGTGCCAGCCGCTCGAGGCGCCGCCGCCCCATGAGCTGCATGCCCCAGATCACCACCGGCACGACGAAGACGATGGCGCCCATGCCGAGGATCTGCATGCCGAGATCGGCGATGACGGCGCCGAGCGGGCCGAGAAGGTTCTTCACCGGCCCGTTGGTGGCATGGGTAAGGCTCGGGTCCTCGACCGACCAGGTGGCGAGGGCGAGACCGAAGGCGAGGGCCAGCGCCACGAGCCCAAGTCCGCTGATCTCCGCTGCGCGACGGGCAAAGAAGCGGCGCATGGCGTCCGACAGTTCGTCGGCTTGCGAAAGGGAGTGGCGGCTCGTTCGCATGGTAGCAACCGGGCTGGGATGGACGCTCCCGGCCGCCCGGCGAGGCCGGGACGACCGATACGTTACCCTAGCGGGCCGCGAGTTAAACCCCCGTTAACCTTGTGCGGCGGCAGCGATGGCAGTGGACAGGGAAAGGCCGCGCCCTGGCGGGGCGCGGCCTCCTGTTCTCGGACATCAGGGGTGGCTCAGCTGCGCATGCCGCTGCCGCTGAACTCCGGATAGGCCTCGACGCCGATCTCGGCCTTGTCGAGGCCGAGCGCCTCTTCCTCGGCGCTGACGCGGATGCCCATGGTCGCCTTGAGGACGAACCAGACGACGAGGCTGATGCCGAAGGTGAACACGCCATAGGCGAGGATGCCGATGATCTGCGTGCCGAAGCTCGTCTCGTCGTTGGTCAGCGGCACGGCGAGCGTGCCCCAGATGCCGGCGAGGAGATGCACGGGGATCGCGCCGACGACGTCGTCGATCTTCAGCTTGTCGAGCATCGGCACGGCCAAGACGACGATGATGCCGCCGATGGCGCCGATGATGATGGCCGCCACGGGGGCCGGTGTCAGCGGTTCGGCTGTGATCGAGACGAGGCCGGCAAGGGCGCCGTTGAGCGCCATCGTGATGTCGACCTTCTTGTAGATCGCCTGCGTCAGCAGGATGGCGGCAACGACACCGCCGCAGGCGGCGAGATTCGTGTTGGCGAAGATGCGCGCGATGTCCGACACGTCGGCGTTGGTGCCCATGGCGAGTTGCGAGGCGCCGTTGAAGCCGAACCAGCCGAGCCAGAGGATGAAGGTGCCGAGCGTGGCGAGCGGCATGGACGAGCCCGGCAGCGGGTGGACCGCGCCGTCAGGCCCGTACTTGCCCCTGCGGGCGCCGAGAACGAGCGCACCGGCGAGCGCTGCCCAGCCGCCGACCGAGTGGACCAGGGTCGAGCCGGCGAAATCCGAGAAGCCCATGACGTCGAGCCAGCCCTTGCCCCACTTCCACGATCCCGTGATGGGATACATGAAGCCCGTCAGGATGACGGTGAAGAGAAGGAATGGCCAAAGCTTGATGCGTTCGGCGAGCGTGCCGGACACGATCGAGGCGGCGGTGGCGACGAACACCATCTGGAAGAACCAGTCCGAGGCGACCGCATAGTCGCCCTCGTTGGCCGTGCCGGCGGCCGGCCAGCCGTAGACGCCGAAGGAGCCGAAGAAGCCGCCATCGACGTTGGTGTACATGAGGTTGTAGCCGACGAGGAGATACATGATGCCGGCGATGGCATAGAGCGCCACGTTCTTCAGGCACTGCATCGAGACGTTCTTCGTCCGCACGAGGCCGGCCTCGAGCATGGCGAAGCCTGCGGCCATCCACATGACGAGGAACCCGCCCATCAGGAACAGCAGCGAATTGAAGATGAAGGCGGTGTCCTTGGCGGAGGCGAAGTCCGCGGCTGCGGCAGGCGTCTCGGCTCCCGCTGCGGGGGCGGCGGTCTGGGCGAGCGCCGGCAGCGCAAGGACAAGGGAAAGGGCGAGGGCGCCGGCTCCGGCCCCTGCATAGCGCTTGAACGTCATCGTTCGAACTCCTGGATTGCGGGGCTCAGAGGGCGTCGCCGTCGGTCTCGCCGGTGCGGATGCGCACGGCCCTCTCGATGCTGTAGACGAAGATCTTGCCGTCGCCGATCTGGCCGGTGCGGGCGGTGTCGGCGATGGTGTCGACCACCTTGCCGGCAAGGTCGGCGGGCACGGCCACCTCGATCTTCAGCTTGGGCAGGAAGCTCACCGCATATTCGGCGCCGCGGTAGATCTCGGTGTGCCCCTTCTGCCGGCCGTAACCCTTCACCTCCGTCACGGTAAGGCCGTGCACGCCGATGGCGGTCAGCGCGTCGCGCACCTCCTCCAGCTTGAACGGCTTGATGATCGCCATCACGATTTTCATGTCCCGTTTCCCCTTGACCCCGAGCAGCCCGTGTGCGGGCCCGCCGTGAAGTACCGGGAGGGACGAAACAAGCCGCGTGCCAACCCGCGGATTCCCGCCGCTGCCATCCTTCGGACGGCGCGAATCGCCCTGCCTGCACTTTAGGCAGGCGCACTGCAGCAGGGTGCTGCCCAAATACTAGGCAGAATGCTTCAAGCGAGGTCGTCCCGCGGACGGATCAGGCCTTCCTGGGCGACCGAGGCGACGAGCTCTCCGTGGCGCGAGAAGATCAGCCCGCGCGAGAAGCCGCGGGCATCACCCGCCGAGGGGCTGTCCTGGGAGTAGAGCAGCCATTCGTCCGCGCGGAACGGGCGGTGGAACCAGAGGGCATGGTCGAGGCTGGCGGCCTGGATCGTGCGCTCGAACACCGTGCGCCCATGCGCGACGAGGCTGGTGTCGAGCAGCGTCATGTCGGAGGCATAGGCGAGGACGCACTGGTGGATGGCCGGATCGTCCGGCAGCCGGCCCGTGGCACGGATCCAAACGTTGAAGCGCGGCTCCATCGGCTCGCGCGACATGTAGCGGCGGAATTCCACAGGTTTCAGCTCGATCGGCCGCTCGCGCTCGAAATAGGCCCTGACCGGGTCCGGCATCAGCGGCAGCACGCGCGCCTTGATCTCCTCGTCGCTCGGCAGATCCTCCGGCCCCGATACGTCCGGCATGCGCACCTGGTGGACGAGGCCGGGCTCGTGCACATGGAACGAGGCGGACATGGAGAAGATGGCCTGCCCGTGCTGGATGGCGACCACGCGCCGCGTCGTGAAGCTGCGCCCGTCGCGGATGCGGTCCACCTCGTAGACGATCGGCACCTTCGGGTCGCCCGGCAGCAGGAAATAGGCGTGCAGGGAGTGGACGTTGCGCTGCGGCTCGACCGTGCGCGTGGCCGCCACCAGCGCCTGGCCGATGACCTGCCCGCCGAAGACGCGCTGCCATCCCACCTGCGGGCTGCGACCACGAAACAGGTTGTGTTCCAACACCTCGAGATCGAGTATTTCGAGCAGATCGGAGATGGCGTGCTTCATGGTCCGTTCCGGGGCAGGTGCACGAGCACCTGCGATGATACTAAGCCCCCGCGCGCGGGGATCGAATGCATGAGGCCCTTGCCGGGCCTGTTCGTCAAGATCGTCGGAGAGAGGGCATGGCCGCAGCGAAAGGCACCGGACGCAAGGGCAGCGCGGGACGGCGTGCTGGCACGCGGACGGTCCCGCCCTCCCGGCGCGTCGTCGTCGCGGGCGGCGGGCTCGCTGGCCTCGCACTCGCCCTATCGCTCGCCAGGGGGGGCGGCGGCGGGCTCGACGTCACCGTCTGCGACCCGGCGCTCGCCCGCCCGGCGCCCGGCGGCGATGCGTCCCGCGCCTCGGCCATCGCTGCGGGTGCGCGGCGCATGCTCGAGACCCTGGGCGTCTGGGGCGCTGTGGCGGAGCGCGCGGCGCCGATCCTCGACATGGTCATCACCGACAGCCGCCTCGCCGACCCGGTGCGCCCCTCGATCCTGAACTTCGCGGGCGAGGTGGCGCCCGGCGAGCCCTTCGCGCACATGGTCGAGAATGACGATCTCGTCAACGCCCTCGCCGCCGCCTGCCGCGAGGCGGGGGTCACGCTCGCTGCCGAAGGCATTGCCCGCTTCGCGGCCGTGCCGGAGCGCGTCTTGGTCACGTCCGCCTCCGGCGCCGCCATCGAGGCCGGCCTCCTCGTGGCGGCGGACGGTGCCCGCTCCCGCCTGCGCGACATGGCCGACATCGGCTGGGTCGGCCGCAGCTACGGTCAGGTCGGCATCGTCGCCACCATCGGCCACGAGCGCCCGCACGAGGGGCGCGCCATCGAGCATTTCCTGCCCTCGGGCCCCTTCGCCATCCTGCCGCTTACGACGCGGGACGGCCGGCACCGTTCCTCCATCGTCTGGACCGAGCGCGCCGATGCGGCCGAGTACCTGCTGCAATTGCCGGACGAGGACCTGCGCGAGGAGGTGGAGCGCCGCTTCGGCCTCGAGCTCGGCGAGATCACGCTGTTGTCGCCCGCCCGTGCCTTCCCGCTGTCGATCGGCATCGCCCGGCGCTTCGTCGCCGGGCGCTTCGCCCTCGTGGGTGACGCCGCCCACGTCGTCCACCCGATCGCCGGCCAGGGGCTCAACATCGGCCTGCGCGACGTCGCCGTTCTGGCGGAGAAGATCATCGATGCCTGCCGCCTCGGCCGTGACGTCGGTGATGACGAGGCGCTCCTCGCCTATGAGCGCGCCCGGCGGTTCGACACGGTGACCATGGGCCTTGCGACGGACGGGCTCAACCGCCTGTTCTCGAACGACCTTCTGCCCGTGCGCCTCCTGCGCGACCTCGGCCTCGGCCTCGTCGAGCGGATGCCGGCGGCCAAGCGCTTCTTCATCCGCGAGGCGGCGGGACTGACCGGTGCCGTGCCGCGGCTGATGCGCGGCGAGGCACTCTAGGGGCTCAGTCCAGCGGCCGCGCCTCTTCCGGCAGCATGATCGGGATGCCGTCGCGGATCGGATAGGCGAGCTTGGCCTGCCGGCTGATCAGCTCCTGCCGCGCCGCATCGTATTCGAGTGTCGTCTTGGTCAAGGGGCAGACGAGGATCTCGAGCAGCTTCGGATCGACGCCGCTCGACATGCGTGTCGTGCTGTGCTGCGGGTTCTGCCCCTCGTTCCGGCCTTCGCTCATCGTTTTGCCTCGTGTCGACGCCTGTCACGGCCGAGCGAATCGCATGCGGCGCGGCTTATTGCAACGTCGTTTCGGACCCGCCGGCGATGCGTGCGAGCTCGATCTCTGTGATGGCGACCAGCGTCTCCGCCCGCGCCTTGAGATCGGGCGCCTCGAGAAGCGCCTGCTTCTCCTTGGGGCCGAAGGGGCTCATCATGGACAGGGCATTGACGAGCGCCTCGTTCGGCGCTCCCTCGATGCTCTTCCAGTCAATCTTGAGATCGTTGGCGGCGGCGAAGTCCCGGAGCGCGTGGATGAGGGCATCGCGGTCCACCGCCTCCTCCCCGGCGCGGGGCGTGAAGTCGATGGCGAAGGGGTCGTAGTCGACGCGCGCCTGGCGGTAGGGCGTCATGACGGTGAGCTCCTCGCGCACGCGAAAGCGCGCGATGCCGCTCAGCGTGATGAGGTAGCGCCCGTCGCCGGTCTCGGCCAGTTGGGTGATGCGCCCGGCGCAGCCCACCGCATAGAGCCGCGGCGTGCTCGTCTGCGCCGCTTCCTCGGCGTCGGGCTGGATCATGCCGATGATGCGCCGGCCGGCCAGCGCATCGTCGACCATGGCGAGGTAGCGCGGCTCGAAGATGTTGAGCGGAAGTTGTCCGCGCGGCAGCAGCAGCACACCCGAAAGGGGAAAGAGCGGAATGACGGCCGGCATCTCCGCCGGGCTGCGGTAGGTCGGGTTCATCACCATGCCGTCGTCTCCCGCCAGGCTGCCGGCTCCTGTCAGGCGAACAGGAGCGAGGACAGCCGCCTGCGCCCCGCAATCGTCATCTCGTCCATCGGTCCCCAGGCGTCGAAGAGCTGCACGAGCTGCCGGCGGGCGCCATCGTCGTTCCAGTTGCGGTCGCGGCGGACGATCTCGAGCAGATGGTCGAGCGCCGCCTCCCGCCGGCCGCGGGCGTTGAGCGCGAGGGCGAGGTCGAATCGTGCCTGGTGGTCGCGCGGATCAGCCTCGACGCGCGCCTCGAGCTCGGCGAGGTCGCCGAGCTCGGCCGTCTGCTCGGCAAGCTCGATGGCGGCCCGGCCGGCGGCAATCGCCGGGTCGTTCGCCTTGTCTGCCGGCGCCATGGCGAGGAAGCGCTTTGCCCCATCGATATCGCCGAGGGTGACATGCAGTCTGGCGAGGGCGCCGATGGCGACGGTGTTGGCCGGCTCCTGCGTCAGCACGGCGGCATAGATCTCGGCCGCGCCAGTGGCGTCGCCGGCCGCAAGCTTCGTCGCGGCTTCCTCGAGCATCACATCCGTCGCCGCCGGGCCGACGGGGCCTACGAGGCGTTCGATGAAGCCCTTCACCTGGCTCTCGGGCAGGGCGCCCATGAAGCCGTCCACCGGCTGGCCGCGCTGGAAGGCGATGACGGCGGGAATCGACTGGATGCCGAGCTGGCCGGGGATCTGCGGATGCTCGTCGATGTTGAGCTTGACGAGCTTGACCTTGCCCTTGGCTGCGGCCACCACCTTCTCGAGAACGGGGGTCAGCTGTTTGCACGGGCCGCACCAAGGCGCCCAGAAATCCACCAGCACCGGTTGGCGCATGGATTCGGTAATGACATCCTGCCGGAAGGCGGCGGTCGTCGTGTCCTTGATGGTGCCGGCATCGGCCACGGTGGGCTGTTCGTTCAACATTCAAACCTCTGTTTGTGACGAATGCGGATCGGGCCTTCCTGCCCGCGGCATGTTCAAGATGGGGCGGCGATGCGCGTCTGGCAATCGTCCGGGCGCATCCCGCCGGCAGGTTCGGGGCGCGATGCCGCCACGACGAGCGGCTCGTGGCCCGTGGCGCGCAGGAAGGCGACAAGGTCGTCGCGGCCGATGGTGCTCGTCATCGTGTTGATGAGCGGGTGGAAGTTCAGGCGCTCGTTCTCCAGCATGGCGGCGTCGAGCACGATGGTGACGGCGCCCTCCCGGTCGTTGAAGGCGCCGAAGGGCGTGACCGAGCCGGGCTCGACGCCGAGATGCTGCTTCAGGAGTTCGGCGCTGGCGAAGGAGAACTTGCCGCTCGCGCCGACCGCGGCCGGCAGCGCCTTGAGGTCGATCGCGGCGTCCTCGAGCGCGACGACGAGGAAGAGCCGCCCCTTCCTGTCCTTGAGGAACAGGTTCTTGGTGTGCCCGCCGGGAATGAGGCCGCGCAGCGCCCGCGACTCGGCGACCGTGAAGAGCGGCGGGTGCGTCGTCGTCACCGCCGTGATGCCGAGGTTGGCGAG
Organism: Chelatococcus daeguensis; assembly: GCF_001887265.1. NCBI lineage: Bacteria > Pseudomonadati > Pseudomonadota > Alphaproteobacteria > Hyphomicrobiales > Chelatococcaceae > Chelatococcus > Chelatococcus daeguensis. Next base: position 359,007 of record NZ_CP018095.1, read on the forward strand.
AAAGGCGAAGAGATCGTCGGGCGTGGCAGACATGGCGCGGTTGTACCGGCCGGCCCGGCATGCGGCAAGAAGGAGAGCCCCGGCGGCCAACGGGGTCATCCCAAGCCCGTGCAGCCACCCCGCAGGCAGGACGCCCGGCCGCTCGGGCTCGCGTGCTGGCTGGCGACGGTCGGGACCAAGTCATCCACAGGCTGGATGGCGGTGCGCGCCGCATTTTTGTCGAGCATACCGAATTTGCCCCTTGCATTGTCCTGCAGTTTGCGGCATGTAGCCGACCTCGATGGCGCTGATCGCTGCCGGACATGGATGCGGGTGTAGCTCAGGGGTAGAGCACAACCTTGCCAAGGTTGGGGTCGAGGGTTCGAATCCCTTCGCCCGCTCCAGTTCATCTCAGAAATCCAGACGCTCGCAAGGGCGTTCCTTGCTCGCTGCCCTCGTTCGTGCCAGCGAAACGGCGCAGCCGCCTCGTGCCGCACCGCCGTCGGACGACGCCCGGTGCGGGCATCGCCGCCGGCCGGTGAACGACCTCGACCGGACTTTCCGCACAGCGGGTTCGCTCCCCGAACCAAAGCGATCACAATCACGGCGGAAGGCCTGACCTGCCAATGGACCCGCTTTCGCCCAGCGGCGTCCCGGCCCATTACGGCTCGTGCTTCGAACGGGCCCGCCCCTCAGAATGCAGTGTTGGAAGCGGCTTGCAGTTTTGGTTTCGCTTTCAGCATCAGCCAGCCGACGATGGCGAGATTGATGAGGTTCCAGGCGAGCCCGTTCAGGAAAGCCATGCGGTAGGATGCAAAGACATCGAAGATCAGCCCCGAGACATAGCCGCCAAAGGCCATGCCGGCGATGGTCGCCGACATGACGATACCGATGCGCATGCCGGCTTCCCTGGGTGGTAGGTAGTCGCGGATGATGACGGCATACATCGGCACAATGCCACCCTGGAACAGGCCGAAGATGCCTGTGACGATGTAGAGCGAACGCAGCCCGTCGAACCAGAGATAGAGGAATAGCGCGAGCCCCTGCATCAGCGAGCCGAGCGCCAGGGTCGCCGCGCCGCCGATTCGGTCCGCGACGAAGCCGGACCCGATTCGGCTGATGATGCCGAGGAAGAGCATTAGCGACAGCATTTCGGCGCCGCGCGCGACGCCATAACCCAGATCGCCGCAATAGGCGACGATATGAACCTGCGGCATCGCCATGGCGACACAGCAGCAGAAGCCGGCGAGCGCGAGCAGCCCCTGCAACCGGTTCGGCGACAGCCCGAGATCGCCCCGCGCGCCGGCGCTCGATATCTCGGCGGCCGCCAGCGTCTCGGCTGCGGGCCGCCGGCGGAAGAACAGCGCGAGCGGCAGCATCACGGCGAGCGCCACGACACCGATGCCGATATGCGTGGCGCGCCAGCCGTGGCTTTGAAGGCCCCAGGTGATCACCTGCGGCCAGATCACGCCGGCGAGATAGCTGCCGGAAGCGCCGAATACGACCGCAAGCCCGCGATGCCGACGAAACCAATGCGACAGGTCCGCGATGAGCGGTGCAAATCCCGCGCCGCCGCCGATGCCGATCAGCAGACCATGCGCCAGAGCGAAGTGCCAGAGGGTGCTCGATAGTCCGGCCAGGACATAGCCCGTCCCGAGCAGGACAGCCCCGCTCACGATCGGCACCACGATGCCGTAGCGATCGGCGATGCGGCCCATCACGATATTGCCGAAGCCGAAGCCGAGCATGACGCAGGTATAGGGCAGCGAGGCGCCGGCCCGCAGCGTACCGAACTCCGCCTGGACGGCGGGCAGCACCACGACGACCGACCAGGTGCCGACACAGGCAATGGTCCCGAGCAGGAGCGACAGCGCCAGCCGCAGCCAGGAATAGGCGGAATCCGGCGCATCGCGCTGTCCCTGGGGCGACATGTGTCCTCGATGGCCCTTCCGCGGAACGGCCCTGTCCGCGCGCCAATGATTAGGCGCCGGTCATCGGGCCGACAAGCGACTTTGCCGCAGCGGAGCACGGCGCCAGTCGCAGGGCAGCGTTCTCTAGCCGGGGCGACGGGTGGCGCCGTCGGCCAGCCGGGTAGGATTCGGGCCGGGCGACTTTTGTTCATGGAAGGCTGCGCAGCGAAGGACCGCGCTTGCCAATCGGTGCGTGCAGCGGCAGTCTCGGTGTGGCAGAGACGCTCGGCGGGGCAATCGACGGCCATTCTCTCTCGCCGGGCAACGGGCATGGGGCTCCGACATCATGATCATGGACGGTGGGATTGCCGATGGTGGCGCGATGAAGAAAACGGCTTTGACCGGGCTTTCGCCGGCGCTTCTCAACCGCCGGTCGTTTTTGATCGGCTCCGCCGTCGGCCTTGGTGGGCTCGGGCTGTCCGGTTGCATGACGTCCGATGGCATGAGCCTGGCCGAGGCGAAGCTGGCCTATGGGCCGGTGCCGGACGAGAAGTTTCCGATTCCGGCGGTTGATGTCAGCAAGGTCGATCCCAAGTTTTTCCGTCGGACCGTTCGTTACGAGACCCAGGAAGAGCCTGGCACGATCATCGTCGATCCCGGCAACTATTACGTCTACCGGATCGAGGGCGACGGACAAGCGACCCGCTATGGCGCCAATGTCGGCCGCCAGGGGTTCCTGTGGAGCGGCGACGCCTATGTCGGGCGCAAGGCCGAATGGCCGACCTGGACACCGCCCAGGGAGATGATCCGGCGCCAGCCCGAAGTGGCGAAGTATGCCGGCGGCATGCCGGGCGGCCTCGATAACCCGCTCGGTGCTCGCACGCTCTATCTCTATCAGAACGGCGCCTATACCCTCTATACGATCTACGCCAGCAGCGACCCGGAATCGATCGGCAATGGTGTCACGAGCGGCTGTGTCGGCCTGCTCAGCCAGGACATGATCCACCTCTACGAGCGCACGCCGCTCAAGACGAAGGTTGTCGTCCTGCCAGCATAGCGACGGGCGGCCATGTCTTCCAGGATCGCCGCAGCCAAGAGGCGTGTGCGGGGCCGTCGGGCAAACATGGCTGGGGCGTATCCGTCCTTCCTGCCGGGCATCCCATGTCGCCGGCACCTTTCTCTACGCGCCTGGTGGTGGCTGGTGCTCTTGCTCGCGCTCTTGCCGGGAGCCCTGTGCGTGCGATGCTGCCCGGCGTGCTGGCCATCGTCACCAAGCGCCAACTTGCCGGACGGTTTGTCGCGAGAACGCTCCTGCGGCCGGCTCGGAATCCACTTTGTCGAGTGTTACGCCAGGCAGACGGTTTGAGAACCGATTTTGCACTTGATTCCCGCGCGTCGAGGGCGTAGTGCGCGAGCGTCTGCAGCCGTTTGGCCGCAGACATGTCTTCCCGCAGAGAATGTCATGGACAGTTACCCTAGTTGTGGCGCCCGGTGGCGGGCGCCATTGCGGAATGAGGTGATCGCTCCCGGCCAGGGCCGGGTGAGCGGCGGCATTCGGACCTAAGGGTCGGCCCCGTTCACCTCCCGCCCCCTCGCCGAGGGGGATCGCAGGAGGTGAACGATGGAGACAATCATCTTCCTCTCGCATGCCCGCCGGCCGACACCGGACCGGCGGTTCGCCGGCCGCCGGGAGCGCCTGCCCGGTCCGCTTCCTTGTGCCCGTGCGCCGGCCCAGTCGCGGCCCGTTTCGCAGTTGGTGCGTCGCTACGGCGACTGGCCGGCTTGATGGCCGGTGGTCGCTGCACGAGGACGCAGCAGACGTCGACACCCGTCGTTGTATCAGGCGGCACGTCCGGATCACGATCCGCGGCGCGGCCCATCACAGGCCCGAGGCCGGCTGCCGTCCGGCGGCCTGACGGCATTCAGGAGACCGAACATGGAAGACGGATCTAGTCGCTTGGCCACGCGGCGCTCCAGCTTCGTGGCCCTCCCCCGCAAGACGACCCCGACAGCCCGCCGACGCGCGCGCCTGCCACCGCACTGATGGCCGGTCCCCCGTCGGCGGCGTCCCATCTGCCGACGGAGTTAAGACATGACCGCCATCATCACCGCCGCCGATTTCCGCGGCCATCTCGCCCATGACGACCGCGCCGCGATCAAGGCGGCGCTTGCCGATCGCCATGTCGCCGATATTGCTGCCGCTGCCGGTGAGCTTGATCCCCGCGACATCGCCAAGATCCTTCTTCTGCTGCCCGAGCGCCAGGCGGCCGAGGTCTTTGGCTATTTCGCGCCGGCCACGCAGGTCGCCATTGCGGACGAGTTGAGCCGCAGCGACCTCGCCCGGCTCGTGACCGCCATGTCGCACGACGAGCGTGCCGATCTGTTCAACCGCCTGACGCCGAGGCAGCAGCAGGCGCTCCTGCCCGGCATCGCCCACGCGGAGCGCGAGGACATCCGCCGGCTTGCTGCCTACCCCGAGGGCACGGCCGGCTCGCTCATGACCTCGGACTATGCCGTTCTGGCACCCGATCTCACCGCCCGCGAAGCGATCGACCGGCTGCGCAACGAAGCCCCGGACAAGGAGACGATCTACGAGGCCTACGTGGTCGATGGGGCCCGCCGCCTCGTCGGCGTCCTCTCCCTGCGCGACCTCCTGCTTGCCCGCGACGAGGTGCGCGTGGCCGACATCATGCGCAAGGGCGTGATCTTCGCCCACGTTCAGGACAAGCGCGACGAGGTGGCGCGGAAGATCGCCGACTATGACCTGCTGGCCCTGCCGATCGTCAACGGCGGCGATGCGCTCGTCGGCATCGTCACGGTGGACGATGCGATGGACGTGGCCGAGGCCCAGCGCGGTCGGCGCGTGGCCCAGTTCGGCGGCAACGCGGCGGTGGGGGGCGGCCCCGACCTCGATCTGCTGGCCTCGAGCTTCATGCAGATGTTCCGGGTGCGCGCCTTCTGGCTCGTCCTGCTGACCATCTTCGGCGTCATCACCAGCACCTTTGTCGCCGCGCAGGAGGAGATGCTCGATCGGGTGATCATCCTCGCGGCCTTCATCGCCCCCATCGTCGACATGGGCGGAAATACGGGTAGCCAGTCGGCTACCCTCGTCATCCGCGCCATGGCGATCGGCGACGTGAAGCTGCGTTGGCGCGACGTGTGGTTCGTGATCCGGCGCGAGATTCCGGTCGCCCTGGCGCTGGGCGTCGTGATCGCGGCGCTCGAGGCCGTGCTGGCCTTCTTCAGCAAGGGTGTGGGAGGCGATGTCCTCCTGGTCGTCGGCCTGTCCATGGCGATCTGCACCGTGCTGGGCGGCCTCATCGGCGCCCTGCTGCCCTTCGCCGCGCGCCGCATCGGCACCGATCCCGCGACGTTGAGCTCGCCCCTGATCACGTCGGTCATGGATTTGCTCGGCGTACTCATCTACTTCAGCCTCGCCTATGCCTTCCTTGGACACCTGCTGAACGCAGGATAGGAGAAGGCGGGAAGTCAACGTCGCCCGGCCGATAGCGGCGGCCCCGCTGGCCGGGGCCGGCGTTCAGCCGTCGCTCCCCCTCCAGAAGCGCTCGCCGCGCATGAGAAGTCGGCCGTTGCGGGTCGCGATGCCGAGTTCGAGGCTCTCCGCGATCGTCTTCGCATGGGCCGTGAAGCGTGCGGCCGCGGCGGGCGGGCACAGGTCGCGCGCCGTCTCCTCGAACAGCGCCAGCCAGCGGTCGAAGTGGCGCGCATCGACCGGCAGCGGCAGGTGCTTCGCCATCGGCCGGCCGCTGTAGCGCCCGCTCTTCAGCGTCACCGAGGACCAGAAGGCGCAGATCTGCGCAAGATGCGGCTCCCAGTCGACGATATGGGCGGCAAAGACGGGCCCGATGAGGTCGTCATTGCGGACCCTGGCATAGAAGGCCCGTACCAGCCGCTCGATCATCGCCTCGTCGATGCCGGTCTCGCCGGTGCTGTCGCCGGCGCCGTCCGTGCGCCGCTCGGGTTCCGTCATGATTGTTCCGCGCCCATGGTCGACGGGCGGCACCATATCAATGGCCGCCCTCCTGCATAACCCTCGGCCCGCGACGGGTCATGGTGTCTCTTTGCCGCTGGTGTCCTTGCGGGGGCGTGGCTGCCCTTCCGCGTCGGGGCGCGGAAAATAGACGTGCCAGCCGGAAACGCGCGCGTCCGCGATGCCGGCATGAACGGGCGTGAAACACCAGGGGCAGCGCACGGCCGCGCGTGGCACGCTGCGGCTGCACGCATCACAGAACAATATCCGGGCACCAGTCGTCACGGCTCGACCTCCATGCGCGCCGATGCGCGCCACAACACAGCGATGGTTCGGTGTGCGGGGGTCCCGGAGCGGGTGCGGCGCTCGCCTTCTCGTCAGGCGTCAGCGCTCCCGGTCCGGGTGACGACATGCGTCAGCCGGAGGAAGCGAATCGAATGTCTGCGCGCGCCGTAGGTCATGAGCCCTGAGTGGACGACGATTGGGGCCATTTGGAGGATTTTGCCTGGCCCGCGCCGGGCCATTCGCGTGGCGGCTCAACCGCGCCCCCTCCTTGTGCAAATCACGAGGCCCGGCGCCAATGTCGACGGAACGGGCTTGCCCGGGCCGCGGCGCCGGGCGAGAAACGGCGAGCCGTCGAACAGCGCGGCGAGAGATCGACCGGACGGTTGGCTGTGCGCGAGGGCGCCCGGCCGCCCGTCTCAGGCAGGGAGCATGGGTGTGGAGAAACTCGTCATCACGCTGGCCGGCATCAGCTTCAACGCGCGGCTCGAAACCGAGAAGGCACCGGCGACCTGCGCGGCCTTCCTGAAGCATCTGCCCTTCCGCAACAAGGCGATCCACGTGCGCTGGAGCGGCCAGGCGGTCTGGATCCCGCTCGGTGATCTCCAGTTCGGCGTCGGCTACGAGAACGCCACCTGCTATCCGGCGCCGGGCGAGGTCGTGCTTTATCCCGGCGGCGTGAGCGAGACGGAGATCCTGCTCGCCTACGGCCGCGTCGCCTTCGCCAGCATGGCCGGCCCCCTCGCCGGCAACCACTTCCTGACCATCACCAGCAACCTCGACAAGCTGCCCGAGCTCGGCACCAAGGTGCTGTGGGAGGGGGCGCAGGAGATTTCCTTCGAGCGCGTCTGAGGGCGTCAGCCTTCCGTGCGGCCGCGGCCGAGGTAGAGCTCGGCCGCCCGCTCGTCGGCGAGCAGCGTCGTCGCCGCTCCCTCGAGCGCCACCTTGCCGCCGTCGAGGATGCAGCCGCGATCCGAGATGGCGAGCGCCTGGCGCGCGCGCTGTTCGACCATGAGCACGGTGACGCCGAGCGACGGCAGCCGGGCGATGAGCGAGAAGACGTCGGCCACGCGCGCCGGCGACAGCGCCGCCGTCGGTTCGTCGAGGATCATCAGCCTGGGCCGCGGCATCAGCGCGCGGGCGAAGGCGAGCTGCTGGCGCTCGCCGCCCGAGAGGCTGCCGGCCCGCGTGCGCCGCCGCTCCCCGAGCAGGGGAAACAGCGCGAACAGCTCCGCGATGCGCGCCTTATGGTCCTTCACGCCCTGCACCACCTGCAGGTTTTCCAGAATGCTGAGCGAGGGGAAGATGTTGGCGACCTGCGGCACGTAGCCGATGCCGAGGCCGATGCGGTCCTCCGCTGGCAGGCCGAGGATGTCACGCCCGTCGATGCGCACGGCGCCCGAGACTCGCGGCAGGAGGCCGACGATCGCCTTGGCGAGGGTCGACTTGCCGGCGCCGTTGGTGCCGGCCACGGTCAGGATCTCGCCCTCGCTGAGGGAAAGATCGATGCTGTTGAGGATGTCGACCTCGGAATAGCCGCCCTTGAGGTTGTCGATGGCGAGGATGGTCACACTGCGCCTCCGAGATAGGCTTCGCGCACGCGCGCATCGGCGAGCACGGCGTCGGGCGCGCCCATGGTGAGGATACGGCCCTGGTCCATGACGTAGAGCTGCGGGGCGAGCCGCGTCAGCGCCTCGAGGTCGTGCTCGATAACGAGGAAGCCGATGCCCCGCCCGTTGAGTTCGCGGATGCGCTCCATGATCTCGCCGATGAGCACTGGATTGACACCGGCGAAGGGCTCGTCGAGGAGGATGAGCCGCGGCTTGACGAGGAGCGCCCGGCCGAGCTCGACGAGCTTCTTCTGTCCGCCCGAGAGCTTGCCCGCCGGCTCGTCGGCGACCCGCTCCAGCCGGAGAAAGCGGATGACCTCGCGGACCTCCTCGGCGAGCCTCTCTTCCTCCTCGCGCACCTTGCCGGCGCGGAAGAAAAGGCCGACGAGGCTCTCGCCGGTCTGGCCGGGTGCCGCTGCCATCATGTTCTCGCGCACGGTGAGATGGGCGAACTCGCGCGGCACCTGGAAGGTGCGCACGAGGCCGGTGCGGGCGCGCCCGGCGGGGTTCAGCCCGTCGAGGCTCCTGCCGTCGAACCCGATCGCGCCTTCGTCCGGCGGCATGAAGCCGGAGATGACCGAAAAGAGCGTCGACTTGCCGGCGCCGTTCGGGCCGATGAGGCCGACGAGGCCGCCCATGGGCACCTCGAGCGAGACGCCCGAGAGCACCTTGAAGCCGCCGAAGGCCTTGGAGATATTGGTGACTTGGAGGCTCATCGCTTGGTGAAATCCCCCATGAGGCCCTGCGGGCGGTAGATGGTGAAGAGGACGAGGAGCAGCCCGACGACGCCGATGCGCAGCGAGGCCATCTCTACTTCCGAGACGCCCGGCACGATGTCGCGCAGGAAGCGCGAGCCTTCGAGGAAGAGCATCAGGAGGCCGGTGCCGACGATGGCGCCCGAAACGCGCCCGACGCCGCCGATGATGATGGCCATCCACACGTAGAAGGTGACGAGCGGGATGAACTGGTCCGGCACGATGTAGGTGATGTAGTGGGCGTAGAAGGCCCCGGCGATGCCGGCCAGCGCCGAGCCGAGGATCAGCACCTGGATCTTGAAGCCGGCCGGATCCTTGCCGAGCGCTTGCAGCGCCTCCTCGTTGTCGCGGATGGCCTCGATGACGCGGCCGAACGGGCTCGCGACGATGCGGCGCATGGCGTAGATCGCGGCGAGCGTGACGGCGAGGATGAGGCCCATGACGGCGAGCTGCGCGCCGATGCCCACCGAGATGGTCTCGAACAGACGCGGAATGCCGGGGATGCCCTGCACGCCGTTGGTGAGCCATTTCTCGCTGGTGATGACGAGGCGCACCGTTTCCGAGAAGCCGAGGGTGACGATGGCGAAATAGTCGTCGCGCAGCCTGAGCGAGATGAGGCCGATGGGCCAGGCCGCGAGGCCCGCCGTCACCGCCGCGGCGGGGATGGTGAGCGCGAGCGGCAGGCCCTGCAGCGACAGGAGGGCGGAGGTGTAGGCGCCGATGGCGAAGAAGCCCACATGGCCGAAGTTGATGAGGCCGGTCAGCCCGTATTGCAGGGTCAGCCCCAGCGACAGGAGCATGTAGATGAGGGCGATGATCGCGATCGCCGCGAGATAGGCGTCCATCAGCGTACTCCCTCGATGCGTCCGAAGAGGCCGCGCGGCCGCACCAGGAGCACGGCGAGCAAGACGACGAAGGACAAGGCGATCTTGTAGGTGAAGCCGACGAAGGGCGTCGACACCTCCTGCGCCACGCCGAGGACGAGCCCGGCGACGACCGCACCAACCGGGCTGCCGATGCCGCCGAGGATGGTGGCGGCGAAGATCGGCAGCAGCATCTCCCAGCCGACCTCCGGCGAGACGATGGTCTTGATTCCGAGCATCATGCCGCCGACCGCCGAGACGCCACCGGCGATGAGCCACATGGCCGTCATTACCCGCTCGGGGCGGATGCCGGAGACGCGGGCGAGGTCCCGGTTGTCCGCCACGGCGCGCATCTGCCGGCCAATGGGCGTGAGATAGAGGATGGCGAAGACGGCGGCGAGCGCGACGACGGCGACGGTCGCCAGCTGTAGGTCGAGCGGGTTGATGGCGAGCCCGGCGATGCGGATCGGCCGCGACAGGGGCACGTTGAACACCTGCTGCTGGTGGCCGAAGGCGACGCCGAGCCCGGCCCTGATCATGAAGCCGATGCCGATGGAGGCAACGAGCAGCGACACCACCGAGCGCCCGGCAAGGCGCTTGAAGACGGTGAGATAGGCGACAAGCGCCAGCACCGCCGCACCACCAACGGCTGCGATGCTGCCGAGCGCGAGCGAGCCGCTGGCCTTGTGGACCGTGAGCGCCGTGTAGGCACCGAAGGTCATGGTGTCGCCCGTCGCCGCATTGGGGAAGCGGGCGATGCCGAAGACGAGGGTGAGCGCCAGTGCGCCGAGGCCGACCACGAGCCCCTGGACGAGGCCGTTGACAGCAAGTTGAGCGTAGAACAAGGGACCATCCCGCCCGGTTGAACGACGGCGCTGACCGGCTTGAACCGGCCGCGGCGCCGATAGCAAATCTCGTGCCCACCCCCGCCGTCATGCCCGCGCTCGTCGCGGGCATCCACGCCTTGACAGTCAGGCAACGTCAAAGGCGTGGATGGCCGGGACAAGCCCGGCCATGACGCCGCTAAGAAGGCAGCGTCGCCGAGAACCACCTCAGATCTTGACGACGTAGCGGCGGTTGAGCTTGCCACCCTCGATGAAATAGGCGCCGAAATCGGGCGTGACGTCGCCGTGCTGATCGAAGTCGAGCACCGAGGAGGCGCCCTCGTAGTTGATCTTGCCGGCCTTGAGCGCCTCCTTGCCCTCGGCGAAGGATGAGACCTGCTTGCCGTCCGGGTTGCCGACCTCGCGCAGCTTTGCGACGACCGCGGCCATGTCGGAGGTGCCGGCGGCCTCGATGGCGAGCGCCAGCACCGTCATCATGTCCCACGTCATCGCGGCATAGACGTTGTTGGTGCCGGCCTGGCCCATCGCCTTCTGGTAGGCCGCATCATAGGCCTTGAACGCTTCGGCGCCCTCGTTGGAGACGGAATCGACCGAGATGATGCCCTCCGTCACCTCGGCGCCGAGCGCCTCGACGAGCTGCGGGTTCGCCGCCCAGCCGGGGATGATCCACTTGACCGGTTGGCCGGTCTGGAACCATTCGCGCAGGATGATGGTGGTGTCGGCGATGTAGGAGCCGGTGACGATGACGTCCGGGTTCGCCGCCAGCACCTTCATCAGCTCGGAGCGATAGCTCGCCTGGTTCGGCTCGTAGACGACGCTCTCGACCACCTCGCCGCCCTTGGCCTTCCACGCCTTGGTGAAGCCCTCCGTATTGCCGATGCCGGAGGCGTTGTTGAAGGCCATGGTGGCCGGGCGCTTGAAGCCTTCCTTCTCGCAGATCTCGGCGAAGGCGCGGCCGAAGCGGTCGTTGGTGGCCTGGAAGCGGAAGCCGAGGCCCTTGGCATTGGCCGGCGGCACGGACAGCGCCGGCGCGCCCGAGCAGTGCATCAGCGGAATGCCGGCATCGTTCGTCAACGGGATGACGGCGAGCGACACGCCCGAGGACCAAGTGCCCAGGATGGCCTGCACCTTGTTGACCTCGATGAGCTTCTTGGCCGCGAGCACGGCCGCCTGCGGGTTGGTCTGCGTGTCCTCGGCGACGATCTCGATCTTGCGCCCGCCGGCGCCGCCGGCGGCGTTCACCGCCTCGGCGGCGGCGACGATCATCTTCTGCATGCCGGAGCCGTAGGGCCCGCCGACACCCGTGACGGGGCAGAGCGCACCGATGCGGATCGCGTCGGCGCCCTGGGCGCGGACGATGGAAGGAGCGGCGACAAGCGCCGCACCGGCGGCGACGGAGCCCAAAAATTCGCGTCTGGTCGTCTTCATGGCTTGTCCTCTGGATTCTTCGGTTCTTGCGTTATGCGTCGAGCGTGTTCTTGACGAAGCGCCCTTCCTTCATGATGGCGGGCATCGACCGGCCCTGGCCCGTCAGCAGGGCAAGGTCGTCGAGCGGGTTGCCGTCGACGACGATGAGATCCGCATAGGCCCCGGGTGCGATGCAGCCGATCTTGCCGTCCATGCCGCAGAGCCGCGCCGCATCCAGCGTGGCCGAGCGGATGACGTCCATCGCCGGCAGCACGCGGCCGCGGATGACGAATTCCTCGGACTGGTGGCGGTGCATGGCGCCGAGCAGGTCGGAGCCATAGACCATCGTGACGCCGGCCGAATGGAGAATCTCGAGCGAGCGCAGGCCTGCAAGCCGCACGTCGTCGATCTTGGCGACCGAACTCTCGGGCAGGCCGTAGTTGGCGCCTTCGCTCTTCAGTGCCTCGTAGGTGACGAGCGTCGGGCAGGCGAAGGCGCCCTTCTCGGCCATCAGCTTCGCCGTCTCGGCCGTGACGAGGTTGGCGTGCTCGACGGAGTGCACGCCGCATTCGACGCCCCGGCGGATGGCCTCGTCCGTGTAGAGATGGGCCGCGACATAGGTCTGGGCGTTCTGCGCCTCCTCCACGATGGCCGTCACCTCCTCGCGCGAGAAGCCCATGAAGGCGATGGGGTCGGTGGGCGAGGCGACGCCACCGTTGGCCATGATCTTGATGAACTGTGCGCCGGCCTTGATCTCTTCGCGGGCGGCGAGGCGCACTTCGCTCAACCCGTCGCAGATGCGGCCGAGGGAACCGAGCTTGCGGTCGAAGGCGTGGCGGTCGCGCACGTCGTAGCGGCCGCGGAAGTCGCAGTGGCCGCCTGTCTGTGACAGGGCCTTGCCGCAGATGACGAGGCGCGGCCCCTCGAAGAGCCCTTCTTCCACCGCCTGCTGCAGGCCGAAATCGGCGCCGCCGACGTCGCGCACGGTGGTGAAGCCGCGCATCAGCATGCCGCGCATGATGACGGAGGCATGGGCGGCAACGAGTGAGTCGGGCAGGAGCGCGTTGCGGCCGAGATTCGCCTCGGAGGCAATGACGTGGACGTGGCAATCGATCAGGCCCGGCATCAGCACCTTGCCGGCGAGGTCGATGACCCGGGCGTCCTTCGCCCGGAGTGGCGCGTCGCTGACCTCGCGAATGTGCCCGTCCTCCACCAGGACGTTGACGCCCTCGCGCGGCACGGCGCTCGCGCCGTCGACGATGCTGGCGTTCTGGAAGATGGTGATGCTCATGGTGCTCCCTGGCCTGCGGCTGCGCCCGCCGGGTTCGGCGGTGCCTCCTGTTCTCAGCTTTTCGGGGTCGTCCCCGCGCGTTCAGATGCGACTGCGGCGATGCCTTCCGCGGCCTGGTCCGTCTCGCCACCGGGGCGGAACTCACGCTTGACCTGGCGCTTCCAGAAGGCGAGCAGCTCGCGGAAATAGGCCGGATCATCCTTGACCGGTGTCTGGGCGATCATGCCGCGGATGAGGCACATCGAGGCGTTCATGAGGACGAGCGCATGGTCGACGTCGACGCCTACCTGGCCGGCGAGCTCGGCCCAGACGGCATTGAGTCCGGCATGGAATTCCTTGACGACGGGTACGATGGCCGCGCGGAAATCGCCGTTGTGCCGGGCCTCCGGCAGGTATTCCATCGTCACATAGAACAGGCGGTCGTTCATTATCTGCCAGAGGAAGTCGACGATCTCGTCCGTCGAGCCGCCAGACCGGCGGATGTCCGCCGCCATCTCGTGCAGCGAGGCCGTGCTCTGACGCAGCATGTGCGCCACGGCGGCGACGATGATCTCTTCCTTGGAACTGAAATGATGCGTAAGCGCGCCGCGCGACACGCCAGCGCGCTCGGCGATGTCGGTCGTCGACATGCGGTAGAGCCCGCGGTCATGCAGGAGGTCGATGGTCGCCTCGAGCAGGCGCGCCACCGTGTCGGCGCTGCGCTCCTGCTGGGTCCGTCGCTGTCGGCGCTGGCTCATGCTTCCCCCTTTTGGTCACAAGGATGAATCGCTTGAAAGAAACCGTCAATCCTGTTTGTACAAGCTGGTCTGTTTTTTGTTTCGCTTGGGTCGCGCTCGCGCTCTTCAGTTGCGGCGGTGCGGGATGACTTTGCAGCGCCCGCATGGCACAGCCGGAACCCCAGGCGGGGGGAGGCGAAGCGCAGGAGGCGCGGGTGACGGCAAGGCCGATCGTGATGTTTCCGGATTGGCGCCTGCGCGAGTCTGCCGCGCCCGTCGTCGCGTTCGACGAAGCGCTGCATCAGCTGGCGCAGGATCTCCTTCAGACCATGCAGGCCGCGCCGGGCATCGGCATCGCGGCGCCGCACGTGGGCGTTCTCCTGCGCGTCGTCGTCATCGAACTGCCCGGCGGCACGGGGCCGCGCTTCTATGTCAATCCGCTTGTCGAATGGGCTTCGGCCGAGACGGCGCGCCACGCCGAGGGCAGTGTCTCGATGCCGGGCGTGAGCGAACAAGTGGAGCGTCCGGCGCGCGTGCGCGTGCGTTTCCAGACGCTCGAAGGGGTGGAAGGGGTCGAGGAGGCCGACGGTCTGCTGGCCGTGTGCCTGCAGCATGAGATCGACCAGCTCGACGGCCTGTTCTGGATCAGCCGGTTGTCGCGCCTCAAGCGCGAGCGTGTCTTGCGCCGCTACGAGAAGCTGCGGTGGACGGCCTGAGAAGGCGGCCCTGCCGCGGCCTCACGGCTCCGATGGCGTCCGCAGCCGTGCGAGGGCATGCCGGAAGCTGTCGCTGACGGCGAATTGCGGATCTGCATAGCGCGCATCGGGTGACGCAGGTGTGTGGATCGTTACGGCCATACCCTGGGGGAGGGCGAGTTGCAGCGTCAGGCCGTAATGACCGCCTGTTTCCGACGTCCGGACGACGATCCGGCAGGTGGCGAGGAGGCCGATCGCCTGCTGCAGATGGTCGATCTCCTGCAGGATGGCGGCCAGGATCGGGCGACTCGATGCCATGCCGTCAAAATCGATCTCGACATGCGTATCCACTGGCAATCCGTGCATTGACCCGCTTTCTGGTACGATCACTATCGGCTGGGCAAGCGCCCGCCTTGCGGCAGGTCAAATCCGACCGACGGCAGGCGTGTCGCCGGGCTTCAACTCAAATTGAACGGTGCCTGCTGCCGAGCGCTCGGCGGCAAGGTGACGAGAGGCGGCAAAGTGGTTCAATCTCGGCTAAGAAGTGCTCGAAACGCCTCCGCCATCGGGACAGTCCGCATGAATCGCTTGTTCGCCCTTGCCGTGGCAGCGGGCCTGTCCGCGACGGCCACCTTCCTGTCCCGGCCCGCCGGCGCGGAAGCCGAGCGTGACTGGCAGGAGACGGTGGCGGCCGCGCGCGGAGAAACCGTGCACTTCAATGCCTGGGCGGGCGATCCGCAGACCAACGCCTTCATCGCCTGGGTCGGCGACCTCGCGAAGGAGCGCTACGGCATCAATGTCCGGCACGTGAAGCTCGCCGACACCGCTGAGGCCGTGACCCGCGTCGTGACGGAAAAGGCGGCAGGCCGCGATAAGGGTGGCAGCGTCGACCTCATCTGGATCAACGGTCCCAATTTCCTGTCCATGAAGGAGAAGGGTCTGCTCTTCGGCCCCTTCGCCGAGACGCTGCCCAACTGGCGCCATGTCGACAGGACGAAGCCGTCGAACCTCACGGATTTCACAATCCCCGTCGAAGGCTACGCCGCGCCCTGGCGGCTGGCGCAGATCGTCTTCCTCTACGATTCGGCCCGCACGCCGCTCGCGACCCTGCCGAAGACGATCCCGGCCTTACTCGACTGGGCGAAGGCCCATCCCGGCCGGCTGACGCATCCCCACCCGCGCGATTTCCTGGGCGCCACTTTCCTCAAACAGGCGCTCGTCGAGCTCACCGCCGATCCGGCCATGTTGCAGCAGCCGGCGAGCGACGCGACCTTTGCTACGGTCACGGCGCCGCTCTGGCCCTGGTACGACGCCCTGCGCCCGCACCTGTGGCGCGGTGGCGAGGACTTTCCGGCAACCGGCACGGCGCAGTTCGCGATGCTCGCCGACGGCGAGATCGCCCTCGCCATCTCCTTCAACCCGGCCGACGCCGCCGTCGGCATCAGGAAGGGCACCTTGCCGGAAACGGCGCGCGTCTACGTGCTCGACGGCGGCACCATCGGGAACACGAGCTTCGTCGCCATTCCCTTCAATGCGGCGCACAGGGCGGCGGCGATGGTGCTCGCGGACCTCCTGATGTCGCCCGAGGTGCAGGCACGGGCGCAGGATCCCGCCACCATCGGCGCCTTCACGGTCCTCGACCTCTCGGCCCTCTCCGAGGCCGAGCGCACCCGCTTCGCGCCGCCGCCCGATGCAGTCGGCCTGCCGACCAATGCCGAACTCGGCGCCCCGCTTCCCGAGCCACATCCGAGCTGGATGACGCGCCTCGTCGCGGAGTGGGAGCGGCGTTATACGCGTTGAGGCGGCGATGCTGCTGCGCCTTGCCCCGGCCGCCACGCTCGCCGTTCTCGCTGGGCCGGTCGTGCTGGGGCTTGCCTTCACGCTGCTGCCGGCCTTCGGCTTCCTGCCGGCTCTCGGCGGCGCGACCTTCTCGCTCGACGGCTGGCGCATGCTCTTCGCTGCCCCCGGCTTCGCCAGCGCGCTCGCGCTGACCTTCGGGACGGGACTCGCAACGACGCTCTTGGCCCTGATCCTCGCCGCCGGTCTCTGTGCCGCCGCGGCGCACCGGCCCGGCATGGCGCGGCTGCGGCGCCTCATCATGCCGCTCCTTGCCAGCCCGCCGAGCGGCGTTGCGCTAGGCTTCGCCTTCCTCGCCATGCCGAGCGGCTGGCTGGTGCGCCTCCTCTCGCCCTGGGCGACGGGCTGGCAGGTGCCGCCGGCGGAGCCCGTGACGGTCGGCGATCCGCTTGGCGCCAGCCTCGTCGCCGCCCTCCTCCTCAAGGAGGTGCCCTATCTCGCCCTGATGCTCTTCGCCGCCTCCGCCACGGTGCCGGTCGAGCGGCTGACGGCGGCCGCCCGCGCGCTCGGCCGCGGCCCGGCGACGGCCTGGGCGACGGTGGTCTTCCCGCAGCTCTACAGGCAGGTGCGCCTGCCCATCTTCGCCGTCCTCGCCTTTTCCATGTCGGTCGTCGACGTCGCCATCATCGTCGGGCCGGGCAACCCGCCCCCGCTCGCGGTCCTCGCCACGCGCTGGTTCCAAGGCTACGACCTCGCCCTCTATCATCCCGCGGCCGCGGCCGCGACGCTGCAGTTCCTGCTTGTCGTCCTCGCCATACTCCTGTGGCTCGCGCTCGAAAGGCCAGCCGCCGCCCTCAACCGCCGGTGGCTGGCCCGCGGCTCGCGCTCGCGCGTGCCGGGCA
The DNA here is from genome assembly GCF_001887265.1 of Chelatococcus daeguensis. Lineage (NCBI taxonomy): Bacteria > Pseudomonadati > Pseudomonadota > Alphaproteobacteria > Hyphomicrobiales > Chelatococcaceae > Chelatococcus > Chelatococcus daeguensis. The sequence continues at coordinate 376,050 of NZ_CP018095.1, forward strand.
CGGCGGCCGAGGTCGCAGGCGCCCTCGCCGGCCTCCTGATCGTGCTCGGGCTGCTGTCGCTCCTTGCGATGCTGATCTGGTCCTTCGCCGGTTCGTGGCGGTTTCCGGCTGCCCTGCCGGACCATTGGCAACTCGCGGTGTGGCAGGGCGAGGCCGGTGGAGCCGCCGTGCTCGCCGTCACCAGCGCCGGCATCGGCCTTGCCGCCGTCGCCATCGCCCTCGTCCTGACGCTGGCCTGCCTCGAGAACGAGCAGCGCCACGGGCTGCATCCGGGGGTGGCGGTGCTGTGGCTGATCTATCTGCCGCTCATCGTGCCCCAGATCGCCTTTCTCTTCGGGGTGCAGGTGCTGCTCATCCACGCGGGCCTCGACGGCACGCCTGCCGCCGTGGTCTGGGCGCATCTCGTCTTCGTGCTGCCCTTCGTCTTCCTGTCGCTGGCCGATGCCTACCGCGCGCTCGATCCGCGCTATGCCATGACCGCGGCGGCCATGGGAGCCGGCCGGTGGCGGATCTTTCTCGTCGTGAAGCTGCCGCTGCTCGCCCGGCCCATCCTCGTGGCCGCGGCCGTCGGCTTCGCCGTCTCGATCGCGCAATACCTGCCGACGCTCTTTGCCGGTGCCGGCCGGGTGGCGACGCTGACGACCGAAGCGGTCACGCTCTCCTCCGGCGGCGACCGCCGCATTCTCGGCCTCGTCGCCGTGCTGCAGACGGCCCTGCCGCTCGCGGCCTACGGCCTGGCCCTGGCCATACCGTTCCTCGCCTTCCGCCGCTTCAGTAGCATGGCATGAGCGGCGGGCCTGCGGCTGCCGGGGCGCTCGCGCTCGAGGGTGTCTCCATCGCCTCGCGCGATGGGCGGCACCTGGTCGAACGCCTCGATCTCACCGTCACGCCCGGCACCGTTGCGACGGTGATGGGGCCGAGCGGCATCGGCAAGTCGACGCTGCTCGCCTATGTCGCGGGTTTCATCGACCGGCGGGCCTTCGTGGCCGAGGGGCGGGTGATGATCGGGCACGAGCGGATCGACACCCTGCCGGCCGAGGCGCGGCATGTCGGCATCCTGTTTCAGGACCCGGTGCTCTTTCCGCATCTGAGTGTGGCCGGCAACCTGTTGTTCGGCCTGCCGCGCGGGCGCTGGCGCCACAGGGCCGAGCGGCGGGCGAGGGTCTCGGAGGCCCTGGAACAGGCCGGGCTCGGCGGCTTCGAGGATCGGGATCCCGCGACGCTGTCGGGAGGGCAGAAGGCGCGAGTCAGCCTCCTGCGCACCTTGCTGGCCGAGCCGCGCGCCCTGTTGCTCGACGAGCCCTTCGGCAAGCTCGACGCCGCGCTGCGCGCGGATGTCCGCGCCTTCGTCTTCGCCCATGCGCGCGAGCGTGGCCTGCCGGCCCTGCTCGTCACGCATGACGCCGAGGATGCGGAGGCGGCCGGCGGGCCGGTGGTCGCGCTCGCCGGCCCGGGCCTGCAGTTCAGGCGGCCTTCCGGTTGAAGATGGCGTCGTAGCCGGCGCCGATGACGGCCGCATCGCCGGCCGAGATCGGCACGAGCGGAGGGCGCACGTTGAGCCAGGCCGCATCGCCCGTGCGGTGGGCGACGAGCGCCTTCACCGCCGGCGTCACCGGATATTTGAGCACGAGCTCGACGAGCTGGTTGATGCCCTCGTTCGGCTCCGCCTTGTCGATCAGCCTGGCGAGCTTGTCCGGGCAGACGTTGGCGAGGCCCGAGATGGCGCCCTGGCCGCCGAGCGCAACGCCCCGGGCGAGGTAGCGCTCGTCGCCGATGAGGATGACGAGATCCTTGTGGGCCGCGAGGAGCGCCTCGGTATAGGCCCAGTCGCCGGAGGAGTCCTTGACGCCCATGACGACGCCCGGGAAGGCCGCCGTCAGCCGGCCGATCAGCGCCACCGACAGGGGCACCGCGGTGACCGAAGGGATATTGTAGAGAATCACGTTGCGCGCTGCGGCGCCGAGCTTGCCGAAGAAGGCGGCGAACCAGGCGAAGAGTCCGTCGTCGCTCACGCCCTTGAAGTAGAAGGGCGGTGGCACGAGCAGGGCCTTGCAGCCGGCGTCGAGGGCAAGTCGCGCCTGGTCGAGCGCCTCGTGGAGCGAGGTGGCGGCGAGCCCGCCGACGATCCGGTCCCCGGGGATGCCGGCACCGAGCAATGCGCCGAGGACCTGCTGCCGGCCGGCGAGCCCGACGGAGGGACCCTCACCGGTGGTGCCGAAGACCGTGACGCTGCTGCAGCCATTGGCGAGGCACCACTGGGCATGGGCGGCAAGGCGCGGCAGGTCGATGGCGCCGTCCGCATGGAACGGCAGGGTCATGGCGGCGGACAGGCCGAAACGGTCGCGCGTGGCGGACAAGACGAAGATCCTCGGTCGAGAGAGCGGGCCGACGGCCCAAGCGGGAACGGGCTAACATGTTACATATTCCAGGTTGACTGGCAAGTATGTGCGACGCCCTTCTGGCAGGGCTTCGAGTGCGGAGGTTCGAGCGGCGCGCCAGTTACGGCCCGGGCGTGACGGGTCGCAGGAAGGTGCGCTCCTCCGCGTGGATGAACCGCCCCTCCTCGGCCATGCGAAAGTTCGCCGCGCCGCCCGCGTCGGCCCTGAGCCGTGCCCGATAGGCCTCGTAGGCGGCGAGGCTCTCGAAGGAGATGAGGCCCCACGCGATGTTGTTGATGCCCTCATGCGGCAGGAAATAGCCGACGAGATCGCCGCCGCAGACGGGAATGATGTCGAGCCAGTTGCGGGCATAGGCTTCGAAGGCATCACGCTTGTAGGGATCGATCCAGTAGCGGATGGAGACGGTGACGGTCATGGCGGGGCTCCTGTCTTCATGCATCGTCTGGTCCCCACCATGGGCGGCGCCGGTGCACCGATGTTACGGTCACCTCCGAAACATGATGCAGCCGGATCTGGCAGGCTGGTGCGGCAGGAAGGGAGACCGCGGATGGTTTCGACGGCGGCCTTTGCCGAGATTGCGACGCTTGCGGGGGAGCCTGCGCGGGCGGCGATGCTCCAAGCGCTGATGGACGGGCGGGCGATGACAGCGGGAGAGCTGGCCCGGGCCGGCGGCGTGACGCCGCAGACGGCGAGCGGCCATCTCGCCCGACTGACCGAGGCCGGCCTTGTCGCTGTCGAAAAGCAGGGCCGTCACCGCTATCATCGCCTTGCCTCGCGCGCCGTCGCGCAGATGATGGAGGGCATCATGCAGGTTGCCGCGACACGGGCCGTCCCCGGCCACAGGCTGACCGTCGGGCCGCGCGACGCGGCGCTGCGGCGTGCCCGCACCTGCTACGACCATCTCGCCGGCCGGCTCGGCGTCGCCCTTGCCGATATGCTGGTCGAGGCCGGACACGCCGAGATCGAGCCCGAGGCTGCCACCCTGATGCCGAGCGGCGCCGACCTGCTCGCGAGCCTCGGCATCGATCTCGCAGGCCGGACGGCCGGGCGCCGCGCCCGCGTTCTCTGCCGGCCCTGCCTCGACTGGAGCGAGCGCCGCCCGCATCTGGCCGGTGCCGTTGGCGCGGCGTTGTGCAGCCACTGTTTCGCAGAGGGCTGGATCCGCCGCATCGAGGGCAGCCGCGCCGTCGCCGTCACGCGCAAGGGTGAGGAGGCCCTGCGCCGGCACTTCGGAATCGTCGTCACCTGAGGATGTCGGTGGCGCGATGGTCGTCGCCGACCGTATCGACGAGGAAAGCGGCGCCGTCCGCATGCTCCGTGCGCAGCGGCAGGATGGCCTGGTAGGCTGGCGAGCGGTACCATGCCCGGGCGCTCTCCCGGTCGGGAAAGGCAATGATAACAAGGTCGCCCTCGAAGGCGCCTTCGAGCGGCTCCACAGGCTCGCCGTGCAGGACGAAGCGGCCGCCAAAGGGCGCGATCGTCGCATCGATCTTTTCGAGATACGCGATGATGGCGGGTCCCATGGTGACGGAGCGCAGATGGGCGATGGCAAATGTTGTCATGTTTTTCTCCTCCGATGGGGCGTGATGTTCAGGCCGGCGACAGGCCGATGTCGCGGCGCAAGCCGAGCCATTGCGCCACCGCGAAGCCGCCGACGACCGCGGCCTGGAGGAGCACGAAGGCGGTGCCCAGCGCGGTTGGCGCCACCCAGCCGCTGATGAGGATGGCAAGGCTCTCGATGACCCACAGGACGTTGATGGCGACGATGGCGAGCACGGCGCCGCGGGCGATGCGCTCGCGCGTGCCGACGAAGGCGACGCAGAGCCCGTAGGGCACGAGGAACAGCCCGGCATAGCGCAGCAGCGGCTCTGGCAGGCCGAGAAGCCCGTCGAGGAGTCCGGCTCCGGCGGCCATCGCAAGGCCGGTCGCGGCGCTCGCCGCCGCATCGCCGAGAAGCGCAAGGCGCAGGAAGAACAGGGGGCGCTTGGTGGTCATGGGGTTTCTCCGTGGCGTCGTGTTGTCGAACGCTGAGGAGGATTTCGCTTGCTCGGCGGCGTGCCAATTAAGCGGCAGGTAATTGGCAAGCAGCGCCGGGGCATTATCGTCGGGCCATGACCAGGCCCTTCATCACCACCGCCCGCACGGTCGGCGACCACATCCGCGAATGGCGGCAGCACCGCCGGCTCAGCCAGCTCGCCTTCGCTCTCGACGTCGAAATCTCCCAGAAGCACCTGAGCTTCATCGAGAGCGGCCGCTCGGTGCCGAGTCGGGCGATGATCCTGCGGCTTGCCGAGCGCCTTGACGTGCCCCTGCGCGCGCGGAACCTGATGCTCCTGGCCGCCGGCTACGCGCCCGTCTATCCCGAGCGGCGCCTCGACGATCCGGCGCTTGCGCCGGCCCGTCGGGCCATCGACCTCGTGCTCGAGGGCCATGCGCCCTTTCCTGCGCTGGCGCTCGACCGGCATTGGACCATGGTGGCCGCCAATGCGGCTGTGCCGCCGCTCATGGCCCTCGTCGCAGACGAGGCGTTGAAGCAGCCACCCGTCAACGTGCTGCGCCTCAGCCTGCATCCGGCGGGGCTCGCGCCACACATCCTCAACCTCGCCGAATGGCGGGCCCATCTCCTCGACCGGCTGCGTCATCAGATCGAGGTGACGGCCGATCCCGCCCTCATGGCGTTGATGGAAGAACTGAAGGCTTTTCCGGCGCCCGAGGAAGGCGAGGAGGTCAAGCACCTTGCGGGCATCGAGGATTTCGGCGGCGTCCTCGTGCCGCTGCGCCTGGCGATGCCGGGCGGCCCATTGTCCTTCTTCTCCACCACCACCGTGTTTGGCACGCCGGTCGACATTACCCTCGCGGAACTCGCGATCGAGGCCTTTTTCCCCGCCGACGAGGCGACCGCCGCTGCGCTCGGCGCAGCGATAGCACCGCGCTCTTGATCTGCACATGCACGGCCGCTCGAAGGCGTCGTGCGAGACGCGGGGGATGCGCGCGGCTGCAGGGAAGTGCCGGCGGTGCTATCGTCGCGCGCAAAACGGGTGGCCGAGGGCCTGCGGCCGTGGCAGGAGCCGCCCCGTCTGCAACGAGCAGGGAGATGAAACGTGCCGCAAGACGCAGCGCCCGGCATCCGCATCGGCATCGGCGGCTGGACCTACGAGCCCTGGCGGGGAACCTTCTATCCCGAAGGCCTCGCCCAGAAGCGCGAGCTCGAATATGCGAGCCGCAAACTCACCTCCATCGAGATCAATGGCACGTTCTACGGCTCGCAGAAGCCCGAGAGCTTCGCCAAATGGCGCGAGGAGACGCCGGAGGGCTTCGTCTTCGCCCTCAAGGGGCCGCGCTTCGCCACCAACCGGCGCGTGCTGGCCGAGGCTGGCGAATCGATCGAACGCTTCGTCACGGGTGGCCTTATCGAGCTCAGGGAGAAGCTCGGCCCCATCAACTGGCAGTTCGCCCCGACGAAGAAGTTTGACCCGGACGACTTCGCCGCCTTTCTGGCGCTGTTGCCCAAATCCGTCGACGGGCGCGCCCTGCGCCATGGGGTGGAAGTGCGCCATGACAGCTTCCGCTCGCCGGATTTCATCGCCCTCCTGCGCGAGCACGAGGTGGCGCTCGTCGTTGCCGGAGATAGCAAATATCCGCAGATCGCCGACGTGACGGCGCCCTTTGTCTACGCCCGCATCATGGGCACCAGTGAGGGGGAGAACCTCGGCTACGCGCCCGCCGCGCTCGACGCCTGGGCAGAGCGCGCCCGCGCCTGGGCGGCGGGCGGGGCGCCGGAGGACCTCGAGACTGTCACCCGCCATGTCGCGGCGCCGCAGGGGCGGGACGTCTTCCTCTATGTCATCAGCGGCCACAAGGTGGCCAATCCGGCGGCCGCGATGGCGCTCATCGAGCGTCTGACGTAGCGGGCTCCGCCTTCTTGTCTTTGTTGCAGTCGTCGCTCACCACCTTGCCGTCGACGAGGTGGATGCGTCGGTCGACGCGACTGGCAATGTCGAGGTCGTGGGTGACGGCGACGACGGTCTTGCCGCGCTGGCGCACGAGGTCGGCGAGGATGAGGAAGACCTGCTCGGAACTCGTCGAATCGAGGCTGCCCGTCGGCTCGTCGGCAAGCACGAGTGGCGGGTCGTTGGCGAGCGCCCGCGCCACCGCGACGCGCTGGCGCTGCCCGCCGGAGAGCTGGTCCGGCCGCTTGTCGAGATGGTCCGCGAGGCCGATGGCCGCGAGGAGCTCGGTTGCGCGCCGACTCATCTCGCCGGGCGAGAGCCGGCCGAGCTTGCGCATGGGGATCTCGACATTCTCGCGCGCCGTGAATTCCGGCAGCAGGAAATGGAACTGGAAGACGAAGCCGATGGTGGCGAGCCGCAGCTTCGCCCGTGCCTCGTCGTGGAGGCCCAACGTGGCGTGCCCGGCGAGGCTGAGCGTGCCCTTCGTCGGCTCGTCGAGCAGTCCGAGCAGGTAGAGCAGCGAGGACTTGCCGGAGCCCGAGGGGCCGGTGATGGCGATGAACTCGCGCTCGCCGATGGTCAGCGACACGTCGCGCACGAGGGTGACCGGCACGGTGGCGGGCAGGATGCGGGTCAGCCCGCGGGCTTCGATGAGCGGGCTCATGACGCCCCCCGGATGATGTCGACCGGGTTGAGCCGCGCCGCCTGGCGCGCCGGCAGGTAGCCTGCGACGGCCGCCGAGGCGAGGGCGAAGCCCGCGGCGATGACATAGTGCCAGATGCTCCAGGCGAGCGGCAGGCGGGTCATCTCGCGCCCCACCGCCGCGCCCGACAATTCGAAGTGGACGAGCGACATGGCATAGCACAGGGAAAAGCCCATGACCCAGCCGAGGGCGGAGCCGCCGAGCCCGAGCGCGAGACCCTCGACGAGGAACAGGCGGCGCATGTCCCCTTGCGTGAAGCCGAGCGACTTCAGGATGGCGATGTCGCGCGCCTTCTCGTGGGTGATGGTCGAGATGATGTTGAAGATGCCGAAGCCGGCGACGAGCATGATGGCGCCGACCACCGTGTACATGATGACGTTGCGGATCACGAGCGCCTCGAGCAGGGATTCGTTCGCCTCCTGCCAGGGCACGGTCTTGTAGCCGGTCTGCGCCTCCGCGCGCCGGGCGACCGCCGGTGCGGCGGACGGGTCATCCAGCTTGATGCGGATGTCGTTGATGGCGTTGGGCCGCTCGCTCAGGATCTGTGCATTCTTGAGCAGCACGTAGCCCTCGCCCTCGTCGCGGGCGGTGGTGCCAGTGTGGAACAGGCCGACGATCTTGAAGCCCCGCGACTGGCCCGTCGATGAGACGACCGTGACGGTGGTGCCGAGCCGGGCGCCGAGCCGCTCTGCCAGCCGGTCGCCGACGATGATGTTGTTGCCGCCGCCGGCGAGCGAGGCGAAGCTGCCTTCGAGGAAGTCACCCGCGACGGAGGAGACGGCCGCCTCCTCCTCGGGGTCGATGCCGATGATGCTGATGCCGACATCGCGCCCGGCATAGCGCACGACGCCCTGCGTCCTGAGGCTCATCGAGATGCGGCCGGGCACGAAGGCGCGCAGCATGGCGCCGACCTCGGCCGGGTTGAGGATGCCGCGCCGGTCTTCCTTCGGCCTCAGGCCGGCGATGGCGGCGAGCGCGAAGACGTCCTCGGCCGGCTGGCGGCGCGCGGTGCGGCGCTCGTCGGTGATCTGCACGTGCGGCATGGTGTCGACCAGCTGCGCCATGAAGTCGTCCTCGCCGCCCTGCATCAGCGAGGCCATGGCGATGGAGAAACCGACGCCGAGCGCGACGCCGGCGATGGCGACGACCGTCTGCCGTCCCCGCCCGAGGATGTGCGTGACGGCCAATTCGAGGAGGAGGCGCATGGTTCACTTCTTCACTGCTCCGCGGGCCTGACCTTCGCGCCGTCGACGAGCGTCTCAGGCACCGGCGAGATGATGCGCTGATCGTCGTCGAGGCCGGACAGGACCTCCACCTCGCGCGGGCCGCGAATGCCGATCGTGACCGGGTGGCGGCGCGCCACACCGTCCGCGACGGTGAAGACCGCATTCTCGCGGATCGCCTCGGCCGGCACCAGCAGGGCGTTGTCCGCCACCCGAATGACGATGTTGATTTCGACTGTCATGCCGATCATCAGCGGCGTATCGTCCGGCAGGGCGAGGTAGACCCGATAGGTTTTGGCGACCGGGTCGCCCTTGGGCGTGATCCGGTCGACGCTCGCCTCGAGCTGTCGGCCGGGGAAGGCGTCGGCCTGGAGAAGGACGCGTTGGCCCGCCGCGATGCGCGGGATATCCTCTTCGTTCACGTCCGCGACGACCTGCAGGGGCTTGGGCTTGCCCACCCAGAACAGCACGGTGCCGGGCTCGGCGATCTCCCCCACCTCGCCGTCCTGCCGCAACACCACCCCGGACATCGGTGCGCGCAGCACGTAGTTCTCGAGCCGCGCCTTGTGACCGGAAATGAGCGCTTCCGCCTGGTTGATCTCGCTGCGTGCCCGATCGAGCGCCTGCTGGCTGGCCGCATTGCGCTCGATGAGCACCGACAGGCGTTCGTACTCTGTTGCAGCCAAGCGCTCGCGGGCCCGCAATTCGGCCAGGGTCGCATCGGCCTGGCGACTGTCGAGGCGGGCGAGCACGGCGCCTTCCTCGACATCCTGACCCTCGCAGTTGCACAGCTCCACGATGTGCTCGCGGATGAGCGGTGTGACCTTGGCCCAGGTGCGCGGCTCGACGACGCCAGTCGCATAGACGATCTCGGCGGCGTCCCCGCGCCGCGGGGCGACGAGTTCGACGCTCGTCGGGCGCATGAAGGACCAGACGCCAGCTGCGCCGGCGGCGACGAGCCCCATGACGACGAGGATGCGCGAAGTCTTCACGACGTTTCTCCGAACGCCTCCGGTGCGGGAGGCCTTTGCCCGCGCGGTGCTTCATCATGACCTGCGCGGGGCGCGTTCCGCCTTGCGCTGCGTCAGCCGGCGGAAAATGCAGGTTGCGGCCGAGGCGGTGCCGGCGCTATGTTTCAGACCGACGGTCGGTCATATTACAGACCGTCGGTCGGTCGTCAAGAAGCAGTGCGCTAAGGCAAGAGGCATGCCCCGCATCGTCAAGCATCCGCAGGAGCGCCGCAAGGAGCTCCTCGACGCCGCCCGGGACCTGTTCTTCGAGCGCGGCTACGAAGCGACCACGGTCAATGACATCATCGCCCGGGCCGGCATGTCCAAGGGTGGCTTCTATCATCACTTCGCATCGAAGGAGGATGTGCTGGAGGCGCTCGCCGAGGCGATGGCGCGTGAAAGCCTCGCCCAGCTGCAGGCGATTCTCGACGAGCCGGGGCTCGATGCGCTCACGCGGCTCAACGCCTTCCTCGGTCGCGCCCGCCGTCTCAAGGTGGAGCAGGCGCCGGCCATCCGGGCCATGTTCTACGTCATCTTCCGGCCCGGCAACCTGGTGCTCTACCACCGGCTGAACGCCGCCGTCGGCGCCGTGACGCTGCCGGCGCTCGCCCGCATCATCGCGCAGGGGCAGGAGGAGGGCATCTTTGACGTGCCGGATGTACAGGCTGTCGCCGAGATCATCCTCACCCTGGGTGCAAGCACGCACGATGCCGTCGCCCGCGCCGTCAATGCGGCCGACACGCTGGAGGGGGAGGCGGCGGCCGCGGCGCTCGACGAGCGGCTGCGCATGCACGGCATCGCCCTCGACCGCATCCTCGGCCTGCCTGACGGGAGCATCCGCTTCGTGGAGAACGGCTTCGCAAAGGCGCTGATGATGCCTGCGCAGGCGCCGTGATCGCCACTCGATCGGCCCGCCGCTCAGGTCCTGCTCAGCGCCTGACCGATGCGGCACGTCGCCTTCTCCCTGCGCCGTTTGCAATCGTTTTGCGTGACGGATGAGTTTTGCCACCGTTAATCGGCGCTACACTGCTCGACGGTCGCCGGCCATGGGAGCGGCTGGCGCTACGGCTCGCTGCGGCGGCATGGAAATATAAAATCTTATCAATGCTGCCGATCGCAATTATTGTTGATGCTTAGGCCAAGTGCGATCGTTCCCAGTGCAGGAATGTTTTTCGGATAATGATGTATACAGTTGAAGTATTTGTAATTCTGTGAATTTGCACAGATTGCGTTTCGTAAGCCGTAAGGCGCCATGGCGCCGAGCGTCACGGCGGCTTTTGTAGAGCGGGCGCTTTTCGGGGGCGCTTTCCCGGTGCCGGAATTTGACGGCCGGCCTCATCGGCATCGCGTCCGACCCAGATCCGCCGCATCGCGCCGAGACGATCCGGCAGCCCAAAAAACGCGTCCTGCCCTCGATCAATCCGCGCTCAGAACCGAGTAGAGGATATTATGAAGCCGGCTACATACTTAGAGCTGACCAGTTCCTTGGCAGCGCTCATGGTAACCGCGTCGTCGGCCATGGCGCAGACCAATTCCTGGACAGGGGGGAGCTCATTCTACTACACGTGCGGGATCACGACTTGTGCGACGGCCGGCGACAATCAGTGGGGCACGCCCGGCAACTGGGCGGCAGGCCTGCCAACGGCGACGCAGGACGTGAACATCGGCTTGTCGACCTATCAGAGCGGCGCCAGCCCGCGCCCGGTTCAGCACGACACGGTTCAGAATTCGGGTGCGGCGGCGGCCGGCAACCTCTTCATCGGCTTTTCTGGCGGCAGAGCGAACAGCGGCAGCTTCGGCGCGGGCAATCTCGCCAATCTGGGCACGCTCTCGGTCACCAGTTCGATGGTCGTCGGCTCGACAGGCGTCGGGCATTTCAACAATTCCGGCACCGCCACGGTGGGCGGCAGCCTGATCGTCGGCAGTGCGGGCCAGGGCTCCGTCAGCAACAGCGGCATGATCGCCGTCGGCGGCAGCACGGTCATCGGCCAACTCGGCGGGGTCGCGGGGGCGATCACCCTGCTCGGTGGCGGCAGCCTCGTCACTGGCGGCAACCTCACCGTCGGCGAAGCTGGCTCCGGCTCGCTTTTCATCGCATCCGGCAGCTCTGCCGTCACCAACGGCCGGGTGACGCTCGGCACGAATTCGTCGGGCGCGGGCCTGATTGTCAATGAGGGCCAGATGACGACCGGCGACCGGCTCATCGTCGGCGAGGCGGGCTACGGCCATATCCGGACCATCGGGGCGACGGCGACGACGGCCACGGCGGGAGACATCGCACTCGGAGCCACCGCGACCGGCGTCGGCATCGCGATCACGAGCCAGGGCACCATGAGCGGCGGCGGACGCCTCGACGTCGGCGTGCGTGGCGAAGGATACCTGATCGTCGACCAGGGCGGCGAGGTCAACAATGGGATCGGCGTCATCGCCAAGGAGCCGGGGGCGCGCGGCTATGCGCTCGTGACCGGCACCGACAGCCTGTGGGACAATCGCCAGTCCCTCACCCTCGCCTCGGAGAGCAACACCGCCGGTGTCCTCGTCATCAACGACGGCGGCACGGTGCGCATCGCCGACGGCGAGGGCACGCTGGTCATCGGCGAGAAAGCCGGCTCCACCGGAATCCTCAACATCGGTGCCATGTCGCCGCAGGGCGTCGACTACGGCTTGCACACGGATGTGAAGACCTATCTCGGCGGCACCGACACGGATGCGAATGCGCGTGCGCCGGGCACGCTCGACGCCGCCTTCGTCCGCTTCGGAGAGGGCGCCGGCACGGTCAATTTCAAGCATACGGGCGACGAGGCCCTCGACTACCGCTTCAAGGCCGGCTTCGTCGGCCTCGGCACCGTCAACCATTTCGAGGGCTTTACGGTGCTGGACGGGGATTCGTCCGGCTTCATCGGCCCGGCCCACGTCCACGGCGGCACCATGGTCGTCAACAACGTGCTCGCCGGCAACGTCACGGTGCATTCGGGCGGCACGCTGCGCATCGGCCACGAGGGGCCGAACGACACCGGCGAGACCGGCCACGTCGTCAACGACATCGTCAATGACGGCGTCGTGCAGTTCAACCGGTCCAACGCCTATACCTACGGCCAGGTCATCAGCGGGACGGGCGCCGTCGAGCAGATCGGCACCGGGACGACGATTCTGACCGGCGCCAATACCTATACCGGCCCCACCACCATCTTCCGCGGCACGCTGCAGCTGGGCGACGGCGGCACCACCGGCTCCATCGACGCCACCTCCGGCGTCGACGTCCGCGCCGACGGCACCCTCGCGTTCAACCGCTCCGACGTGAAGGTCTTCGACCGTCAGATTACCGGTACCGGCACGATCAGGCAGATCGGCTCCGGCGTGGCACGTCTCACCGCCAACAGCTCCGGTTTCACCGGCCGCAGCTTTGTCGATGCCGGCACGCTCTCCGTCAACGGCATCCTCGGCGGCACGGTCGACGTCAAAACCGGCGGCACGCTCGAAGGCCTCGGGCAGGTAGGTACCACCGTCGTGCATGCCGGCGGCACCATCGCCCCGGGCAACGCGACCGATCCGGGCAGGACACCCATCGGCACGCTCACGATTGCCGGCAATGTCACCCAGGAGGCCGGCTCCTTCTACCAGACCGAGGTGCGCTCGACCGGCGAGAGCGACCTGATCCACGTTACCGGCACGGCGACGATCGATCCGGGCGCTGTCCTCAACGTGACCAAGATCGATCCGGCCCGCTACGAGCTCGAGCACCGCTACACGGTGCTGACGGCGGACGGGGGCCGCACCGGCACCTACACGCTGACCGGCGATACGTGGGTGTCGACCTTCTACCGGGTGGAGGACCATTACGACGCCAACAACGTCTATCTCGACGTGGCGCAATATCGTCTGTTCCAGGAGGCCGGGCGCACGGTCAACCAGATCAACGCGGCGACGGCGGCGCAGGAGCTCAAGTGGCAGCGCGATCCCGCCACCAACTACCCGACCAACGCGCTCTTCCGCGCCATCGCCTATCTGCAGACCGATGAGGAGGCGCGCTACGCCTTCGACCAGATCTCGGGCGAGATCTACGCCTCGACCAAGGCCGCGCTGCTGGAGGAGAGCCGCTTCATCCGCGAGGCGACGGGCAACCGCCTGCGCAGTGCCCTGGGCGGTCTCGGCCGCGAGGTGCCCACGCACGAGCCGAGCCGCAACATCAAGGACCCGATGCCGCGGCAGGTCTCGCCCAGGATCGGGGACGGTCTCGTCCTGTGGGGGCAGGGCTTCGGCACATGGAGCAGCACCAACGGCGATGGCAATGCCGCCTCGCTCGATCACAGCACGGGCGGCTTCCTCATCGGCGCGGATGTGCCGGTCGTGGAGAGGTTCCGCGTCGGCCTCGTCGGCGGCTACAGCAAGTCCCGGTTCAGTGTCGACGAGCGCCATTCGCAGGCATCGAGCGACAACTACCACATCGGCCTCTATGGGGGGGCGCAATGGAACCGGCTCGGCCTGCAGCTCGGCGCCAGCTACACCTGGCACGACATCTCGACCACGCGCGACGTGCGCTTCCCCGGCTTCTCGGAGAGCCTGGCCTCGAGCTATGACGCCAGCACGCTGCAGGCCTACGGCGATCTCGGCTACGCGATTCACTGGAACGCGCTCAAGCTGGAGCCTTTCGGCGGCCTCGCCTATGTCAGGCTCGAGGAGGACGGCTATCGCGAAAAGGTTGGTGTCGCCGCCCTGACCGGCACCGGCCATTCCTCGGACAAGCTCTATGGCACCCTGGGCCTGCGCCTCGAGCGCCAGTTCGACCTCGGCGACATGGCGCTGACCGCCCGCGGCATGCTCGGCTGGCGCCATGCCTTCGGCAAGTCGACGCTCAGCGCCGTCCATGCCTTTGCCGGCAGCGGCCCCTTCACGGTCTATGGCGTGCCGGTGGCGAAGAACGTGGGCGTCGTGGAGACGGGCCTCGACGCCGCCTTTACGAAGGACCTGACCGTCGGCGTCGCCTATTCGGGCCAGTTCGGCAAGTCGACCGAGACGCATGGCGTTCATGGCAACGTGAGCTGGAAATTCTGAAGCTCACCTGCCGCGTGCCGGCTCCGGTTCGTGCCGGAGTCGGCCGATTGCCGCCCGGATGGAGGCTCACGACGCTTGTACGCACCCATCCGATCGTCCGACGATCAAGGGATGCGCCTCGCGCTGGCGCCGGGCGCGTCCTGCAATGCTGCCGGCTAGCCATGCGTTGGGTGCGCTTGCCTTTCCCGCTGTGCCGGGCGATGCACAGACGTTGAGCAGGTCGGCATTTATCCGGCCGGGGGAGGTGCAGCATGTCGGCAACACCGGCGCGCGAGGATGACGCGGCCGCCGCCAAGGCGTCGCCGCCGGGCAACGCTGTCCTGGGCATCAGCCTGATGATGCTCGGCATCTTCATGTTTTCCGTCAACGACGTGCTCGGCAAGTGGCTGGTCGCCACCTTCACGGTGGCGCAGGTGCTGCTGATCCGCAGCTTCGCAGCGCTCCTCGTCCTTGCGCCATTCGTGTGGCGCGAAGGTCTCGGCAACATCCTCACGCTGCCGAAGCCCGGGCTGCAGCTCGCCCGCGTCGTCTTCGCCACCTTCGAGGTCGTGTTCTTCTACTGGGCCGTCATCGGCCTGCCGCTCGCCGATGTGGTCACCTATTATCTGGCCGGCCCCATCTATGTGACAGCGCTGTCGGCGCTTTTCCTGCGCGAGAAGGTCGGCTGGCGGCGCTGGACGGCTGTGCTCGTCGGCTTCGTCGGCGTTCTCATCGCGCTGCGCCCCTCGGCAGCGACGCTGGACGTCTATGCGCTCGTGGCGCTGCTCGGCAGCATCTTCTTCGCCCTCCTGATGATCACGACTCGTCACCTGCGCGGCACGAGCGACACGTCCCTCGTCTTCTGGCAGACACTGGGCGCCCTTGTCTTCGGCATCGCGCTTGCGCCGTTCGGCTGGGTGCCGCCGGCGACGGGCGATTTCGCGCTGCTGTCGCTCCTCGGCGTCGTGGCGCTCGCGGCGCACATCTGCGTGACGCGCGCGCTCAAGCACGCGAGCGCCTCGGTGCTCGCTCCCTACCAGTACATGCTGATCGTCTGGGCAGTCATCCTCGGCTATCTCGTCTTCGGCGACATCCCGGACGCAGCCATGCTCGCCGGCGCGGCCATCATCATCGCGGCGGGCCTCTTCATCTTCCTGCGCGAGCAGGCGTTGCTGCGTCAGCGCTGACCTCGCAGGCTCGACAAAGCCACCGGGCCTGCTAATCGGGAAGGGTTTGAAATAACTCTGAACAAACGAGGCAGGCGGTGGCGACCCAAGACAACCGACAGCAGATGCAATCCCCCTCCTACCGCCTGCCGGCGCTGGACCAGGACTTCCTGCTCGGGGATTCGATGCGCGGCGTGCGCTTCCTGCTCGAATATGCCAAGGCCGAGGAAGCGTTGCGAAACTGGGGCGTGCGCTCGACAATCGTTGTCTTCGGTACCGCGCGGGCCCGGCCTCTCGACGATATGACCGCGGACGAGACGGTTGGCGACCGCGAGCGCAAGCAACTCGCCCGCCGGGCCCGCTGGTATGAGGAGGCGCGCCGTTTCGGCCGCATCGCCTCCGAGCGCGGCGGGGCCATGGAGCACGACCATGGCCAGCGTGACAATGTCATCGCCACCGGCGGTGGGCCTGGCATCATGGAGGCGGCAAACCGTGGCGCCTTCGAGGCCGGCGCGCCCTCCATCGGCTTCAACATCACCTTGCAGCACGAGCAGGAGCCGAACGCCTATTCGACGCCCGAGCTCACTTTCCGCTTCCATTATTTCGCGATGCGCAAGATGCATCTTGCCATGCGCGCCAATGCCCTCGTTGTCTTCCCCGGCGGTTTCGGCACACTCGACGAGCTGTTCGAGCTCCTCACCCTGCAGCAGACGCAGAAGGCGCCGCGCCTGCCGGTGGTGCTCTATGACGAGAGCTACTGGCGCTCGATCATTAATTTCAATGCGCTGGTGGAGGAGGGCACCATTTCCCCGCACGACCTCGACCTGTTCGAGTTCGCCGAGAGCGCCGAGGAAATCTGGGACAAGCTCGTTGCCTCCGGCCTCAGGCTGCCCCCACAATCGCGCTGATCCGAATCGGCCCGAGCGGCAGGGGCGGCCCCATGAGCGACAGTATCACACCGCGCCAGCAGGAGATCCTGGCCATCGCGCGCGTCCAGGGCCGGGTCAATGTCGAGGACCTCGCCGGGCGCTTCGAGGTGACGCCGCAGACCATCCGCAAGGATCTCAACGAGCTCTGCGACCGGCGGCTGATGACACGGGTGCACGGCGGCGCCATCGTCGTCTCGGGCGTCGAGAACCTGTCCTACGAGGCCCGCCGCCTCATCGCTCATACCAGCAAGCGGGCCATCGGCGAGGCGGCGGCGCGGCTGGTTCCGAACAATGCCTCGCTCTTCATCAACATTGGCACGACGACGGAGGAGGTGGCGCGCGCGCTCGTCGACCACGAGGGTTTGCTCGTCATCACGAACAATCTCAACGTGGCGACGCTGCTCTATCGCCATCCGGCCATCGACGTCATCCTTGCGGGCGGGCCGGTGCGCCGGGCCGACGGGGCCATCATCGGCTCGGCGGCGGTCGAGTTCGTGCGCCAGTTCAAGGTGGATTATGCCGTCATCGGCGCATCGGCCATCGACGAGGACGGGGCGCTGCTCGATTTCGACTACCGGGAAGTGCGGGTCGCGCGCGCCATCATCGAGAATGCGCGCCGCGTTGTCCTCGTCGCCGATGCGCACAAGCTCGACCGCACGGCACCGGTGCGCATTGCCGATCTGCGCGAGGTCGATGTCTTCGTGACCGACCGGCTGACCTCCGCCCCATTGCGCGAATTGTGCGCCGACCACGGCGTGGAGATCGTCGAGGTGGGCGAGACGCCTATCGAGGAAGCGTAGCGACCTGCGCTCCGGTAGAAAGCCGCTCCCTGCGGGGCGCCGTGTGCGCCGCGGCACAGACGGCGCGCGCCGCGAGCGCGCCTCATGGGTCGTTCCACGCCGAAAGGAGCGGACGATGGCACTCTACCGACAGCGACTGCCGCAGCTCGACGGTCAGCCCTTCCTGGCGGATGGCGGGCTGGAGACCACCCTCGTCTTTCACGACAATCTCGACCTGCCCTGTTTTGCTGCCTTTCCTCTCGTGCTCGACGAGGAGGGCCGCGAGCGCCTGAGCCGTTATTTCGTGCCCTATCTCGAGCTCGCCCGCGCCCGCGGCGTCGGCTTCGTGCTCGACACGGCGACGTGGCGGGCCAGCCCTGACTGGGGTGCGCGCCTCGGCTATACCATGGCCGACCTCGCCCGGGTGCAGCGGGCCTCCGTCACGCTTGCGGAGGAGCTGCGCCGGCGTTTCGAGGCCGCCGGCACCTCCATCGTCATCAACGGGGCCATCGGCCCGCGCGGCGACGGCTATATCGCCGATACCAGCATGTCGCCCGCGGAGGCGGAGAGCTACCACGGCCATCAGGTCGACGCGCTAGCGGCGACGGAGACCGACATGGTGAGCGCGATCACCATGACCTATGCGCGCGAGGCCGCCGGCATCGCCCGCGCCGCACGGGCGAACGCCATGCCGGTCGCCATTTCCTTCACGGTGGAGACAGACGGGCGGCTGCCGTCCGGCGAGAGCCTTGCCGAAGCCATCGCGATGGTGGATGACGAGACCGGCGGCTATCCCGCCTATTACATGATCAACTGCGCGCACCCGACGCATTTCGCCGGGGTGCTCGACGACGACGGCGCCCCTTGGCGCCGCCGCATCGGCGGCATTCGCGCCAATGCCTCGAGGACGAGCCATGCCGAGCTCGACGCGGCGACCGAGCTCGATCCCGGCGATCCGATCGATCTTGGCCGGCGCTACAGGGCGCTGCGCGAGGGGCTGATGCGCCATGTATGCGTGCTCGGCGGCTGTTGTGGCACCGACATCCGCCACCTGCGCGCGATCTGCGAGGAGTGCCTCGACTGACGCCGCTCAGGCGGCGATCCGTTCCGCCGGATAGCCGGCCGCGTCGATGGCGCGGCGGATCGCGGCCTCGTCGCGCGTCGTCTTGACCGTCACCTTGCGGGCGGAAAGGTCGACGGCAACCTCCGCGTGGGCATCGAGCGCCTTGACGGCGCGCTCGATGGCC
Organism: Chelatococcus daeguensis; assembly: GCF_001887265.1. Lineage (NCBI taxonomy): Bacteria > Pseudomonadati > Pseudomonadota > Alphaproteobacteria > Hyphomicrobiales > Chelatococcaceae > Chelatococcus > Chelatococcus daeguensis. Next base: position 394,487 of record NZ_CP018095.1, read on the forward strand.
GCGACGCAATGGCCGCAGCTCATCTCGGGAACCTGGAACGTGAGCATGGATGATCTCCGGAACGATTGATCCCGGCCCTGTCTAATCCTTCCCATCATAGTAAGGTCAAGCGGCTTCAGCCGATGGAGGGCCCTTGCAACGGCTCTTGCAACGGCCCTTGACCTTCCCATCATGGGAAGCCTCATGTGAGGGGCAACTTCGAGACATGCGGGAGTTGCCGATGAAGAGATCACCCGACGAGGCCGGCTCGGCCGGCGCCGTCGCCGCGCAGGGCCCGACGGTTTTCCTGCCCATCGAGGGCATGACCTGCGCCTCCTGCGTGCGGCGCGTCGAGAGGGCCATCGCCGGCGCCTCCGGTGTCGCGGCGGCCGACGTCAATCTCGCGACCGAGCGGGCGCGGATCGCCTTCGCCGGCCGCGACGCCGACATCGCGCCCGTCGTCGCCGCCGTCGCCGAGGCCGGCTATTCGGTCGCCGTCGAGACCAGCCGCTTCGCCGTCGAGGGCATGACCTGCGCCTCCTGCGTCGCGCGCATCGAGAAGGCGCTCCGCGCGGTGCCCGGCGTCATCGCGGCGAGCGTCAACCTCGCCACCGGCGAGGCCCTCGTGCAGCACGCCGCAGGTACGGTCGACGCGGCTGCGCTCGTCGCGGCGGTGGAGCGGGCCGGCTACGGCATGCGCCCGCTCGACGGGGGCGCGGCCGGCGGGGCCGAGGCGACAGACCGGCGTGACGAGGAGGCGCGCCTCCTGCGTCGCGACGTCGCCCTGGCCGCCGTCATGACGCTGCCGATCGTCATCGTGGAGATGGGGGCTCACCTCTTCTCCGATTTCCACCACTGGGTGATGGCGACGCTCGGCGATCTCAACTGGCCGCTGCAGTTCGCGCTGACGGCCGCCGTGCTCGCCCTGCCCGGCCGCCGCTTCTTCGCGAAGGGCGTGCCCGCCCTTGTGCGCGGCGCGCCGGACATGAACGCCCTCGTCGTGCTCGGCGCGGGCGCGGCCTTCCTCTACTCGAGCGTGGCGACCTTTGCTCCCGCCCTGCTGCCGGCCGAGACGACCCACGTCTATTTCGAGGCGGCGGCGGTCATCGTCACCCTCATCCTCGTCGGCCGCTATCTGGAGGCGCGGGCGAAGGGCCGCACCGGCGAGGCCGTGCGCCGCCTCGTCGGCCTGCAGCCGCGCACGGCGCGCGTCCTGTGCGACGGCACCGAGCAGGAGATTGCCATCGGCGCCGTCGCGGCGGGTGATACCGTCGTGGTGCGCCCCGGCGAGCGCATCGCCGTCGATGGCGAAGTTCTCGACGGCCGTTCCTTTGTCGACGAGTCCATGATCACGGGCGAGCCGGTCCCTGTCGCCAAGGAAGCGGGGGCGGAGGTGGTGGCGGGCACGGTCAACGGCACCGGCTCCTTCACCTTCCGCGCCACCAAGGTGGGCGCCGAGACGCTGCTCGCCCAGATCATCCGCATGGTCGAGGCAGCCCAGGGCGCGAAGCTGCCCATCCAGGGCCTCGTCGACAAGGTCACGGCCTGGTTCGTGCCGGCGGTCGTCGCCGTCGCGAGCGCGACCTTCCTCACCTGGTTGGCCCTCGGCCCCGATCCGGCGCTATCCTTTGCGCTCGTCAATGCGGTGGCGGTGCTCATCATCGCCTGCCCCTGCGCCATGGGGCTCGCGACACCCACCTCGATCATGGTCGCCACGGGCCGGGCGGCGGAGCTCGGCGTCCTCTTCCGCAAGGGGGACGCGCTGCAGAGCCTGCGGGGCGTGCGCACCGTCGCCCTCGACAAGACGGGCACCCTGACCGAGGGCCGGCCGTCGCTGACCGACCTCGTCACCGCGGAGGGCTTCGACGAGGCCGAGGTGCTCGGCCTCCTCGCCTCGGCCGAGGCGCGCTCCGAGCACCCGATCGCCCAGGCGGTGGTGCGCGCCGCCGAGGAGCGGGGCCTTGGCCTGGCCCCCGCCGATGCCTTCTCGGCGGATCCCGGCTTCGGCGTCAGCGCCGTCATCGCGGGCCGCCGGGTCGAGGTCGGCGCGGACCGCCTGATGCAACGGCTCGGCGTGGCCGTCGCGCCCTTCGCCGAAGAGGCGGCGCGGCTCGCGGACGAGGGGTGCACGCCGCTCTATGTCGCCGTCGACGGGCGTCTCGCCGCCATCGTCGCCGTCGCGGACACGGTCAAGCCCTCGACGCCGGCCGCTCTGGCGGCCCTGCATGCGCTCGGCCTCTCCGTCGTGATGATCACGGGCGACAACCGGCGCACGGCCGAGGCCGTCGCCCGGCGCCTCGGCATCGATGCCGTGGAAGCGGAGGTGCTGCCCGGCGGCAAGGTCGACGTCGTCGAGCGGCTGAAGCGCGCCGGCCCCGTCGCCTTCGTCGGCGACGGCATCAACGATGCGCCGGCGCTCGCCGCCGCCGATGTCGGCATCGCCATCGGCACCGGGACGGATGTCGCCATCGAGAGCGCCGACGTGGTGCTGATGTCGGGCGCCCTCACCGGGGTCGCGACGGCGCTCGCCCTGTCGCGGGCGACGATGCGCAACATTACCGAAAACCTCTTCTGGGCCTTCGCCTACAACGTCGCGCTCATCCCCGTGGCGGCGGGCGTGCTCTATCCGGCTGCCGGCATCCTGCTGTCGCCGATGCTGGCCGCCGGTGCCATGGCCCTGTCGAGTGTCTTCGTCGTCACCAACGCCCTGCGGCTGCGGCGGTTTTCGCCACCGCAGCCGGCAGGTGCCGGAAGCTGAGGAGCAAACCCATGAACATCGGCGAAGCCGCGGCCGCCTCCGGCGTCTCGGCCAAGATGATCCGCTATTATGAACAGATTGGCCTTGTCGCCGGCGTCGCGCGCACCGAGGCGGGCTACCGCGTCTATTCGACGAGCGACGTCCATCGGCTGCGCTTCATCCGTCGCGCGCGCGACCTCGGCTTCTCCGTCAAGGAGATCAGCGAGCTGCTCGCCCTGTGGGCCGACCGCGATCGCGCCAGCGCCGACGTGAAGCGTATCGCCACCACCCATATCGCCGATCTCGAGGAGAAGATGCGGCAGATCCGCGAGATGGTGAACACGCTCAGGCATCTCGCCGACCACTGCCATGGCGACGACCGGCCCCACTGCCCCATTCTCGACAACCTCGCCCAGGGCGACCTCGATGAGGCGCAACGGAACAGGGCAGCGCGACGCCCCGCTCGGGTGTGACGGTGCCGCGCTCAGCCCGGGTTGAAGGTCGTGGCGCCGAGACGGTGGCGCAGTTCGATGCAGTGGAACTGCGCGAAGATCTGCGTCAGCCAGTCCCGCAGGCAACTGCGGGCCACCATGGAGGGCAGGCCGCGTTCGGCGTCGATCCCCTCGACGAGCCCGAGCCGCATGCGCGCCAGCTGTTGCAGAATGGAGGGCGCGAGCACGGGGATCGAGAGGGAATGTTCGAAGCGCGCGAATGACGGCCCTGCCGATTCGCAGATGTGTTCGTTGAGCACGACGATGGTTTCGGCCGGATTGATGCGGGCGCGCAGTTGCTCGGCCTGGATGTCGAGGTCTTCGAGCGAACGTCCGTGCAGCAGCAGCACCAGTCTGAAATCGCGCAGGGCGGCTTCCGAGGCAAACTCCATCTGCTCCATGAGGTCGAGGAAGGGCTCGTAGGAGCCGTGCCAAAGGTCGACCACCCGCGCTTCCGGTCCCGCCTGCAGCATGCCCTCGAACAGCCGCATCTGTCCGGCCGTGGTGGAGAGATTGACGATGTGCGCGGCGCCACTCGTTGCCGCTGCCAGTTCCGCATCGTGTGGATTGACGTCGAAGGCGAGGGGCGAGCGCCCGCTCGCCCGGCAGAACTCCAGGAAGAGTCGCGCGGAAAGGGTCTTGCCGGCGTTCGCCAGTGGCCCGCAGGCGATGAATATGGGCGTCCAGCCACTCATGACGACGTGCCGCATCGGGGCTTCCAGCTCGTTGCCTCGGCTTCGCTCAGGCTCTCTTCGCCGGGCGGGCCGTCATGATGTCGGCGAAGTGCACTCGATCGAATTCCGCGCAGACGGAGCGCAGCCAGGAGCGGACATAGCCACGCAGCACGAAGGAGTGGCCGGCTTCCTCGCCGTCGCGCGACTTGTCGGCAATGAAGGTGGAGAAGCTCGTTCCCGCGAGTTCCACCTGCTCGTAGGCCATCTCGTTGAGCTTCGGGATGGTGATTTCACCCGCGCATTTGACCTTGCCGAAATAGGCCTTGGACGTGGAGGGGCTCCAATCAAAGAAGGTGGTGTCGTTCACCTTGTTCTTCACCAGGAAATACTGGGCATCGCTCGTGAAGGGCGCCGTCTCCGCAATCTCGTCCAGCGATGCGATGGACGGCCCGAGGACATGCAGGACGATGAAGTTGAAGCGTTTTTCGGCCACCGCCTCTAGAAAGCCCATGTCACGCAGCGCGGCCAGGGTTCGTCCCATCTGGCCGGCGCGCACGTCGACGACGCTCGCCTTCACGTCTGTGCGCGACAGTGTGTCGATGATGCGCATCTGGCCGGCCGTCAGCGACAGGTCGACGATCTCGGTGATATCGGGGTGGAAGCGCTGCAGCGTGCCACGAGGTGTTTCGGTGTCGAAGGCACGAGGCAGGATGTTGCGGTCGATGAGATAGTCGAGAAGGCCGCGGCACGTCGTGGTCTTGCCGACACCGCCCTTGTCGGCGCCGACCAGGATAACCGTATGTTTCATGAAATGACCCCGGTGAAAGAAAGGCTTGTGAAAACGGAACAAGTGTAAGCAAAATCATTATTCGCGCAATGGTTGTAACACGTCAAGAATGCAATTTTAGTGGCGCGGTGCTGCTGCGGCACAGGTTCATCATATCCAGGTAATCTACCCGCTTTAGCAGGGCCTGCAGCGCCGAGGCGCAACCATCGCGGAACAGGCTCGTCATGCAACCGTCCCCCCACCGTCGGCTCGTCCTGGTGTTGTCGATTCTGGGAGTCGTGGCCTCATTCGCCACCCTGCCCGTGGCTTTCGCCCTGCACGGAGGGATGGCCGGCCTGCCCCCCTGGCCGGTCCTGATCGCCGGGATGGCGCTGCAGGCGCTGGTCGTCTTCGCGCTTGCCGCCCATCTCGGCCTGAGGTCCGCCGAGCACGTCGGGCTTCCCGGCGCACCGCTGCTGGCGGCGCTGGCCAGCGGGCGGCCCGCGCCCCTGGCGGACGCGCGCCTTGACCGGGCGGTGATGGTCGGGCTCGGCGTCGGCCTTCTGGTGGTCGCCGTGGACGGGGTTCTCTTTCGCGGCGTGCTGCCGCCTTCTGCCGCCATCTTCGGCGAGGTCGCCCTGTGGAAGCGTCTGCTCGCCGGCCTTCTGTATGGTGGCCTCGCCGAGGAGATCCTCCTGCGCCTCTTTCTTGTGTCCGCGCTCGTCTATCTCCTTGCATGCGGCTGGCGTGAGGGCGCGCGGGCCGGCACCGTGCCCGTCGTCATCGCCATCGCCGTCGCTGCGATCGTCTTCGGGCTTGGCCATCTTCCGGCCACGGCGGCACTCGCCCCGCTGACCCCTGCGATCGTCCTGCGTGCCCTGCTGCTCAACGGCCTCGTGGGTGTGGTGTGCGGGTTCATCTATGTCCGACGGGGACTGGAGGCCGCCATGATCGCTCATGCGGCCGCACATCTTCCCCTGCAGATCGCTCCGATGCTGTTCCTGCCCTGAGGTTAAGGCGCCGCATCGTGCAGGAAATGTCCGGCCCTTCAGACCTGTTTCACACCGCGCCTCTGCGGGCGGGCGGTGATGCGATAGACTGCCGCCGGCGGCACATTGCGAACGGTACGCCCGAGGTTCGTCGCCCTGAGGCCGAGCCGGTCGAGGATGGTCCGCGGCACCGGGCAGCGCATGCCGTAGGTGAACTGGTAGAAGGCACCTTGGGGCCTGAGGTGGCGAAAGGCGCCATCGAGAATGGCCATGACCTTGCGCGGCGACAGGTTGAGCAGTGGCAGGCCGCTGACGACGGCCCCGGCCGGACGTCCGTCGAACAGCTCGACCTGGGCAAGTCGGGCCGCGTCCATCCACAGCACCCGGGCCCGGTCGAAGCGCGCCTGCAGGAGGCGGGCGAAGTCGGAGCCGTATTCGACGAGCACGAGGTCGCGGGCGTCAACGCCGCGGGCGAGGATCGCCTCTGTGAAGGCGCCGGTACCGGGGCCGAGTTCGATGACGGGCGCCGAGGCCGGCCCGATCTCGCGCGTGATGAGCTCGGCGAGAGCAGCGCCGGATGGCGCAACGGCGCCGACTCGGGCCGGATCGGCGCACCAGGCGCGGAGGAACTGGACGAGATCGGATGGACGGGCGACGGACATGGCTTGCGACGATCCTTCCTATGGCGGGCCCCATTCGCTTGTCGCCGACCCGGATTGTGGAAGCATGACGCCCGCCCGGATCAGTCCTCCGGCTGCGGCAGGGCGATGCGGAAGCAGGCGCCGCCGCCGGGCGCATCGACGACGGCGATGGTGCCGCCGTGCAGACGCACGATCTCGACGACGAGATGCAGCCCGAGGCCGGTGCCGTGCGAGCGCGTGTCGAGGCGCTGGAAAGGCTCGAAGATCTGCTCGCGCTGGGCCGCAGGGATGCCGTTGCCGTCGTCCGCGATCTCGACGATGCCGCCTTCGGCAACTGTGATGGTGATGAGGCCGGGCCGGCCGGCATGGTCGATGGCGTTCTGTACGAGATTGGTTAGCGCCCGCCCCAGCCCGAGCGGGTCGCCACGCACCTTCATCGTCTTCACACACGCCTCGAACGACAGTTCGAAGCCCGCGGCGATGGCGAGCGGGGCAAGGTCGGCGGCGACCTCGCGCGCCAGGGCGACGAGGTCGAGGCTTGTCATGGCACAGGGCGCCGCATCGATGCGCTGCAGGTCCAACAGCTGGCCCGCGAGGTTGGAGAGGCGCGCGGCATCGGCGAGCAGGCGCTGCCGCTGCGGGCTGTCGTCGAGTGCCTCGAGCCGCGTCGTCAAGATGGCGATGGGCGTGCGCAGCTCGTGCGCGGCATCGACGAGGAACCGCTGGCGACGCTCGTAGCCGTCATCGAGACGGGCGAGGGCGTCGTTGACGGCCGTGACGAGCGGCACGACCTCGGCCGGCACGCCGTCGAGCGGCAGGCGCCCGCCGCGCCGGCCGGCGTCGATCTGGCGTGCCTTTTCGGCGACCGTCGTCAGGCCGGCCAGCGCCCGGCCGACGACGAGCGGCGTGGCGGTCAGCGTCGCCAGCGCCATGACGAGGACGATGGGCAGGACGATGCCGGCGAAGCTGATCGTGACGGCCCAGACGATACGCCGCAGCGGTATGTCGCTACCGGGGCCGGTCAGCACCTGCACGCGCCCGGCAGCGGTATCCATCTGCTTCAGGCGGGCGATCTGCCCTGGCGGATCGCCGAGATTCCAGCCGAAGCGCGCCTGGCCGATTCGCATTGCGAATGCGCCGATGCGCGCATAGTCATCGGGCACCCGCCCCTCGGAGAGTATGGCGCCATCCTTGTCGCGCACGACGAACCACAGGTCGGGCGAGCGCTGTCGCAATTCGGCGAGCTGCCGCGTCGGACGAAGGATGAGGCCGCCGCCGCTATCGCGCCCGAGGGCATGGGCCACGGCCTCGAGGATCGCGTCCTCGGGCTCGAGCTTGCTGGCGAAGTGGCCGCCCAGCCAGAGGGTGAGGAAGACCGCGAGGACGACGAGCGCGACGACGGCCGCCTGCACCGCGATGAGCCGCGTTACCAGGCGCCGCTTGAGCGAATGGCGCGTGCCGCCTCTCATGAGGCCGGCCGCAGCAGGTAGCCGACCCCGCGGACGTTGTGGATCTCGAGGCCTGCCCCGGCTTCGGTCAGCTTGCGGCGCAGGCGTGAGACGTGGGCGTCGAGAGCGTTCGACTGGATCTCGTCGCTGTAGCCGTAGACCGCTTCCTCCAGCATGGTGCGCATTACCGTACGGCCGGCGCGGCGCAGCAGCGTCTCGAGCACCAGGAGCTCACGGCGCGGCAGGTCGAGGCGCGCGCCCCCGACGTTCGCCTCGCGATGCTCGGTGTCGAAGGTCAGATGGCCGATGCGCAGCGAGCGCTGCGAGACGGCGCCCGGCCGGCGCAGGATGGCACGCAGGCGCGCCAGCAATTCCTCGACGGCGAAGGGCTTGGGCACATAATCGTCGGCGCCGGCGTCGAGGCCGGCAACGCGGTCCTCGATGTCGCCGCGGGCCGTGAGCACGATCACCGGCAGATGGCGCAGCGCCGCGCGCTCGCCGCCCCTGAGCCCGCGGACGAGATCGAGCCCCTCGCCATCCGGCAGGCGGCGGTCGACGAGGACGGCATGGTGTACCTCGCCCGCCAGCGCCTCGCGCGCCTCGGCGAGGCTCGTCACGTGATCGAGCACGATGTCGTGGCGCTGCAGGGCCGACGCCAGGGCGCCGGCCATCTCGACCTCATCTTCGACGAGCAGGATCCGCAATGGTCGCTCCGCTGTGCCGGATCATCATCTGTGAGCGGCGATCATTGCGGAAGCGTTGCGCCGCGCGGGTCCTGCCGTGCCCGGAATGAAAAAGGGCCGCGCGTGGCGGCCCTTCGCTCGTCCCGGCCGGCAGGCGCGGCTCACGCGGCCGTCGCGAGCGCGGCGGCCTCCAGCGCCACGGCGGCGGACTGGATGATGGCGGCGAAGCGCACCGCCGTCTGCACGGTGGCCGTCGGCAGGCCGGCATCCTTGAGCACCTTCTCGTGCGCGTCGATGCACATGCCGCAGCCGTTGATGGCCGAGACGGCCAGGGACCACAGCTCGAAATCGACCTTGTCGACGCCGGGGTTGCCGATGACGTTCATGCGCAGCTTCGCCGGCAGGGTGCCGTATTCCTTGTTCGAGGCAAGGTGGACGAAGCGGTAGTAGACGTTGTTCATCGCCATGATCGAGGCGGCGGCGCGGGCGGCGTCGAGCGCCACCGGCGACAGCTTGGCCTTGGCCTCGGCCTCGCAGGCGGCGGCCACCTCGGCGTTGCGGGTGGCGATGCCGCAGGCGAGGATGAGACCGTACTTCTGCTGCTCGCTCAGGGTTTCGTCCTGGGCCAGCGACGAAAGATTGAGCCGCACGTCCTTGGCGAAGTCGGGGATCTTGCTCTTCAGCGTGTCGAACGACATCGATTGCGTCCTTGGCTTCAGGGGCGGGTGAGGGCCGGGCATGCCCGCCCGGCCCCGCGGCTCACGCGGCTTTCAGCGTGGCGCCGCCGACCTCGCGGTTGCAGGGGCAGAGCTCGTCCGTCTGCAGGGCGTCGAGAACGCGCAGCGTGTCCTTGGGGTTGCGGCCGACGTTGAGGTTGGTCGCATAGACGTGCTGGATGGTGTTCTCGTTGTCGACGATGAAGGTGTAGCGGTAGGCGACACCGTCCGGCGAGCGCACGCCGAGCCCGTCGACCAGGGAGCCGTTGGTATCGGCGAAGGACCAGATCGGCAGCTTGTCGAGGTCGGGATGGGCGCGGCGCCAGGCGAGCTTCACGAACTCGTTGTCCGTCGAGCCGCCGAGGACGACGCAGTCACGGTCCGCGAACTCGCCGGCGAGGCGGGCGAACTCCGCGATCTCGGTCGGGCACACGAAGGTGAAGTCCTTCGGATAGAAGAAGATCACCTTCCACTTGCCGGCAAAGCTCTCGTCCGTGATCGTCTCGAAGGCGCTCTGGCCGTTCTCTTCGTGGTTGTTGAAGCCGGGCTTGACGCCGGTGACGCTGAACGAGGGGAGCTTGTCGCCGATTCCGAGCATGTCGCTTCTCCGCAAAGCAGTGGCCGCGCCGCGCCTGCCGCGCCCGCGCCGCCGAGGGGAAATTGGCTGGAAGGAGCCACGGACGCAGCTCCTGTGCAGCGCACAAATCATGCGCTGCGCCGCGACAATAGCCGCGCCGCGGCGAAAGTAAATTGCGCAGGCCGCATGGCGGGCCCGGTGCGACGAATGGCTCGCGGCTACCTGCTTTCCCTCGCCCGTGCGGGGGCGGGGAGAGCGGCGCCGTCCCTTCTATTCGCCCATCGCGATCAGGCTGGCATTGCCGCCGGCGGCAGCGGTGTTGATCGTCACCGTCTGCTCGGTGGCGAAGCGCAGGAGGTAGTGTGGTCCGCCTGCCTTCGGCCCGGTACCGGAGAGACCGTGGCCGCCGAAGGGCTGGGTCCCGACCACCGCGCCGATGATGTTGCGGTTGACGTAGACATTGCCCGTCTCGAGTCGTGCGACGATCCGCGCGACCGTGTCCTCGATGCGCGAGTGGATGCCGAGCGTCAGGCCATAGCCCGTGGCATCGATGGCGGCGATCACGTCGTCGAGCCTGTTCGCCTTGTAGCGCACGACATGCAGGATGGGGCCGAAGATCTCTTCCTTGAGGTCGCTCGGGCCGGCGAGCTCGAACACGTGGGGGCCGACATAGGTGCCCGGCGTCGGGCCGGGTGTGGCAAGATGCGTGCGGGCGCTCTCCTTCATCGCCTTGATATGGGCCTCGAGCTTCTCCTTGGCCTCGGCATCGATCACGGGCCCCACATGGACGGACGGATCGCGCGGATCGCCCACCTTGAGCTCGCGTGCGGCGCCTACCACCATCTCGATCATCCGGTCCGCGACATCCTCCTGCACGCACATGAGGCGCAGCGCCGAGCAGCGCTGACCAGCGGAGCGGAAGGCGGACGTGACGACGTCGTCGGCCACCTGCTCGGGCAGAGCGGTCGCGTCGACGATCATGGCATTGATGCCGCCCGTTTCGGCGATGAGTGGCACGATCGGCCCTTCCTTGGCGGCAAGCGTGCGGTTGATGATGCGCGCGACCTCCGTCGAGCCGGTGAAGACGACGCCGGCGACGGCCGGGTGGGCGACGAGCCGGGCGCCGATGCGCCCGTCGCCGGGCACGTAGTGGAGGGCGCTTCTCGGCACACCGGCCTCGTGCAGCAGCTTCACCGCCTCGAAGGCGATCACGGGCGTTTGCTCGGCCGGCTTGGCGACGACTGAATTGCCGGCGACGAGCGCCGCCGTCACCTGCCCGAGGAAGATGGCGAGCGGGAAATTCCACGGCGAGATGGCGACGAAGGGGCCGCGCCCGCGCAGCACGAGGCGGTTCTCTTCGCCCGTCGGGCCGGGCATCACCGTACCCTCGCCGAAGAGCCGCTCGGCCTGCCGCGCATAATAGCGGCAGAAGTCCACTGCTTCGCGTAGGTCCGCCACCGCGTCGTCGAGCGTCTTGCCGGCTTCGACCTGCAGTAGGTTGAGGAACAGCCCGCGCCGCGCCTCCAGAAGGTCGGAAGCCTTGCGGATGGCTTCGGCACGCGTCGCGGCGGGCGTTGCCGCCCAGGCACTAAAACCGGCCTTCGCCGCCGCCATCGCCACATCGGCGGTAGCCTCGTCCGCATCCTCGACGACGCCGGCGATGGTCCTGCCGTCGATGGGGCTGACGATCTCGCGGCGCGTGCCGGGCCGGGCTTCGCCGCCGACGATGGCCCGTGCCGGTGCCGTCGGCAGGCCCGCCTTCTTCAGGTCGTCCATGAGACGGGACAACTCCTCCGCGTGGCCGAATTCGACGCCGGCGGAATTGACGCGCGAGCCATAGAGCGCCGCTGGCAAAGGCAGGCGCGGGTGGGTAGCCGCCTCGGGCGTGCCGATGATCGCCGCCGGCCGCTTGAGGATCTCGGCGATCGGCACGTTCGGGTCGGCGGCCACGGAGACGAAGGAGGAATTGGCGCCGTTTTCGAGCAGGCGGCGCACCAGATAGGCGAGGAGGTCGCGGTGCCCCCCGACCGGCGCATAGGTACGGCAGGCGGTGCCCGGCATGGCCTCGAACAGTTTGCCGTAGAGCGCCTCGCCCATGCCGTGCAGGCGCTGGAACTCGAATCCGTCCGTATTGCCGGCCCGTTCGACGATGCTGGCGACGGTGAGCGCATTGTGGGTGGCGAACTGCGGAAAGATGCGCGGCCGCAAGGCAAGCAGCTTCTCGGCACAGGCCATGTAGTTCAGATCCGTCATCGCCTTGCGGGTGAAGACGGGGTAGCCGGCAAGGCCGCGCTCCTGGGCGCGCTTGATCTCCGTGTCCCAGTAGGCGCCTTTGACGAGGCGCACCATGAAGCGGCGGTTATGGTGTTCGGCGAGAGCGGCGATCCAGTCGATCACGGCCGCGGCGCGCTTCTGGTAGGCCTGGATGGCGAGGCCGAAGCCGTCCCAGCCGGCGAGCGAGGGAGCGGCGACGACGGCGGCGATGACGTCGAGCGACAGCTCCAGCCGGTCCGCCTCCTCGGCGTCGATCGTGAAGTTGAGGTCGTAGCCCTTGGCCTTTTCGGCGAGCGCGATCACCTGCGGCACGAGCTCCGCCATCACCCGCGCGTGGCTCACCGCCTCGTAGCGGGGGTGAAGCGCCGAGAGCTTCACGGAGATGCCCGGGCGGTTGGGCAGCGGCTCGTTGCCAGCGGCCCGGCCGATGGCGTCGATGGCTTGCGCATAGGAGCGCCAGTAGCGGTCAGCGTCGTCCTGCGTGCGCGCCCCCTCGCCCAGCATGTCGAAGGAATAGCGGTAGATGCGGCCCGCGCCGGACTGGGCACGCTTCAGCGCCTCCTCGATGGTCTGGCCGAGCACGAAATGGTTGCCGAGCACCCGCATGGCCTGGCGCGTCGCCGTGCGCACCGCCGGCAGGCCGATGCGCTTGGCAAGCTGGCCGAGGATGCCCTCGGGCGTCTCGCCGGGCTGGATGATGCGTGCCGTCACGCCGAGCGCCCAGGCCGAGGCTGAGACGAGGAAGGCATCGGACTTCGACTCGTGGCGGGCGAAGTCGCCCTGGCCGAGCTTGTCCTCGATCAGTCGGTCGGCGGTGACGCTGTCGGGCACGCGCAGCAGCGCTTCCGCCAGCACCATCAGCGCGAGCCCCTCGCGCGTCGACAACGAATACTCGCGCAGCAGTTCCTCGACGCCGCCGAGGCCGCCACTCCTGGAGCGGATCGCCTCGATGAGGCTTCCCGCCAGCCTATCGATGCCACGCTCGCGCTCCGGCACCAGCGCGGCCCTGGCCATGAGCTCACGGGCGATCGCCGCATCGTCGGGCGCGAAGGGGGCCCGGAAGGGCGGCAGGGGGGCATCAGGCGGGTTGTTGGCGGAAGAGGCGGAATGCATTGACGATCAACTCCTTGAGAGATCGTCAGGATACCGCGGATATCGCCGTGGTTCGATTTGACGAAAGCGGGAATTGTCAGCAAAAATCGCTATAAAAAGAAATCATGATAGTGAGAATGATAAGTGATCGACCGCACTGACAAGCGCATCCTCGCCGTCCTGCAGGCGGACGGGCGCATCACCACCGTGGAACTCGCCGAGCGAATCGGCCTGTCGCCGACCGCGACGAGCGAGCGGCTGAAGCGCCTGACGCGCGAGGGCTACATCACCGGCTATGGCGCACGGCTCGACCCGCGCAAGCTTGGCCTCGAACTGATGGTCTTCGTCGAGGTGTCCCTCGACAAGACGACACCCGACATCTTCGAGCGTTTCGCCGAAGCCGTGCGCCGCGCGCCGGAGGTGCTGGAGTGCCACATGGTGGCCGGCGGCTTCGACTATCTCGTCAAGACGCGCGTCGCCGACATGGCCGCCTACCGCCGCTTCCTCGGCGACGTGCTGCTGTCGCTGCCCGGCGTCACCGAGACGCGCACCTATGCCGTGATGGAGGAGGTGAAGAGCGACGGCGCGCTGCCGGTGGCATAGGCGGCCGGGCGGAGGACTGAAACGTTAGGAAAAGATACGCTTTGTGACCGGCTGGCCAGCCATCGTCCTTGACAGGCGCGGCAGTGCCGTCACGATCAGCAGGAAGGAGCTCTTTCGCCGGTTTCGGCCCGGTACGAATATTGCTTCGACAACGATGACGCGCCTTACGCGTCCGCACGCTTCCAGTCTGGAGTCCGTCCGATGTCCCTTCCGTCCGTATTGAGCCCCTTCGGTCAGTGCCGGCGTACCGCCTTGAGGACCTTCGCCGGTGTCGTGGCCGGTGCCGCTGTGTTCTGGACGGGCGCCGCGGCGGCGCAAACGCCCCTGCGTTTCACGCTCGACTGGCGGTTCGAGGGGCCGGCGGCGCCGTTCCTGGTCGCCATCGACAAGGGCTATTTCAAGGACGAGGGGCTGGACGTCACCATCGACACCGGCAACGGCTCGCGCGAGGCCATCCCGCGTGTCGCCTCGGGCACCTATGACATGGGCTTCGGCGATATCAACTCGCTGGTGCGCTTCCGCGACGAGAACCCCAATGTCGATGTGAAGGCGGTGATGATGGTCTACGACCGGCCGCCCTTCTCCATCATCGGCCGCAAGAGCCGCGGCATCTCCTCCGATCCCAAGAGCCTCGAGGGCAAGACCTTCGGCGCTCCGGTCGCCGACGGAGCCTTCGCCCAGTGGCCGATCTTCAAGCAGGTCAACGGGCTCGACGATTCCAAGATGAAGTTCGAGAACGTCGGCTTCCCGGTGCGCGAGCCCATGCTCGCCTCCGGCGAGGTCGACGCCATCTTCGGCTTTGCCATGTCGTCGCTCATCAACCTGAAGTCGCGCGGCGTCGCCGTGGACGACATCGTCGTCATGCTGATGGGCGACTATGGCGTCGAGCTCTACGGCAATGCCATCATGGTCTCGGCCAAGTTTGCGGAGGAGAAGCCGGAGGCGGTGAAGGGCTTCCTGCGCGCCTTCGTGCGCGGCCTGAAAGACACCGTCGCCAATCCCTCCGCCGCGGTCGACAGCGTCATCAAGCGCAACGACGTCGCCAAGAAGGAGGTGGAGCTCGAGCGCCTGCAGATGAACCTGGCCCAGAACGTCATCACGCCCTGGGTCAAGGAGAACGGCTTCGGCGGCATCGACGCGACGCGGTTCGAGAAGGCGCTGGAGCAGATCGGCCTCACCTTCACCTTCAAGAACAAGCCGGTCGCCGGCGACATCTTCGTCGACACCTACCTGCCCCCGCACGCCGAGCGGATGATCGACTGACCGTTCCGTCGCGTCGTCCGCCTCGCCCGGCCGCCGTCTCCCGGCGGCCGGCTCCGTGGCCAAGGGAAAGGTGAGCCGCTTGAATGCTTTCGTCGCCCTGAAGGACGTCACCCACGCCTATGGCAGCGGTGACGGCTTTCCCGCCGTCGAGCACCTGTCGCTCTCCATCGCCGAGGGCGAGTTCGCCGCGGTTGTCGGCCCCTCCGGTTGCGGCAAGTCCACGCTGATGAAGCTCGCCACGGGCCTGCAGTTCCCGCGCGCCGGCACCATCCTCGTCGGCGGTGCGCCGGTGACACAGCCGGTGAGAATCGCCGGCATGGCCTTCCAGAACCCGACGCTGCTGCCGTGGCGCACCACGCTCGAGAACCTGCTCCTGCCGCTCGAGATCGTCGAGCCGCACCGCAGCCGGCTAAAGCGCGAGCGCGGCAGCTACGTCGCCAAGGCCGAGCGCCTGCTCGCCCAGGTGGGGCTCAAGGGCCAGGGCGGGAAATATCCGTGGGAGCTCTCGGGCGGCATGCAGCAGCGTGCCTCCCTGTGCCGAGCGCTCATCCATGAGCCGCAGCTCCTTCTCCTCGACGAACCCTTCGGCGCGCTCGACGCCTTCACGCGCGAGGAGCTGTGGTGCGTGATCCGCGATCTGCACGCCGAACGCCGGATGACGGTGGTGCTCGTCACCCACGATCTGCGCGAGGCCACCTTCCTCGCCGACCGCATCTTCTGCATGAGCGCTCGCCCCGGCCGCATCGTCGCCGAGCGCGTGGTCGACTTTCCCCGTCCGCGCGACCTCGAGGTCACCTACACCAAGGCGTTCATCGACATCGTGCACGAGCTGCGCGGTCACATCGCCGATGCGAGGAAGACAGCATGAGCGCCGAGGCCGACACCGTCTCCGCTACAGCTGAAGCCGAGGCGCGCGCCGTGCGTGACGCCGCTGCGCGCGCCCGGGCATCGCAGGCGCGCCGGCTCATGCTGGCGCCCTGGCTCTGCACAATCGGCTTCTTCCTGCTATGGGAGGTGTTCTGCCGCGTCTTCGGCGTCTCCTCCTATGTGCTGCCGGCGCCGAGCGACATCCTCGACGCGACCATCGCCTATTGGTGGCCGCTCCTGTTCCACTCCTTCCACACGCTGTGGATGACCACGGCCGGATTCATCCTCGCCATCGTCTTCGGCCTCGTGCTCGGGCTGGCGCTCGGCGCCTCGCGCTTCGTCCATGCCGGGCTCTATCCGCTCCTCGTCGGCTTCAACGCCATTCCCAAGGTGGCGGTGGTGCCGATCCTCGTCATCTGGTTCGGCGTCGGCTGGCTGCCGGCGGTGCTCACCGCCTTCATGATCTCCTTCTTCCCCATCGTCGTGAATGTCGCCACCGGCCTCGCCACCATCGAGCCGGAGGTGGAGGACGTGCTCAGGGCGCTCGGCGCGAGGAAGCTCGACATCATGCTGAAGGTGGGCGTGCCGCGCTCGCTGCCCTACTTCTTCGGCTCGCTGAAGGTGGCGATCACGCTCGCCTATGTCGGCTCGGTGATCGCGGAGTACAATGCCTCGCGCAACGGCATCGGCAACCTGATGGCGCGCGCCAGCGCGGACTTCAACGTACCGCTGCTCTTCGCCGCCCTCATCGCGCTCGCCGTCCTCGGCATCATGATCTACGCCGTGATGGCCTGGCTGGAGCGGCGCATGACCGGTTGGGCCCAGCGCTCGCAGTTCGCCGCCTGATCGTCCGGCGCCCCCGGCCGGCATGGTGATTTTGCGGCGTTTTGCCTATAAACACGGCACGTCCCACACGAGGGGTGCCGATGCTGCCCGACATTCGCGACTATGCTGCGCTCGTTGCCGGCTTCCGCTGGCGTATTCCCGAGCGCTACAACATCGGCGTCGATTGCTGTGACCGCTGGGCGGCGGCGGATCCCGAGCGGCCGGCCATCCTCGATGTCGCTCGCGACGGCACGGTCGAGGCCCTGACCTATGGCACCCTGCGGCGCCGCTCGAACCGTCTTGCCCATGCGCTCGGCCGCCGTGGCATCGCGGCCGGCGACCGGGTGGCGATCCTCCTGCCGCAGTCGCAGCAGGTGGCGATCGCCCATATCGCCATCTACAAGCTCGGCGCCGTTGCCCTGCCGCTTGCCATGCTCTTTGGCGTCGACGCGCTGAGCTACCGCCTCGTGGACGCGGGCGCCCGCGCCATCATTACCAATGCCGCCGGCCTTGCGACGCTCGAGGCCATCGACGTGCCGTTGCCCGACCTCGCCGTGATCGTCAGCACCGACGGACCGGACGGCACGGCGATCGGCTTCGACGAGATGCTCGCGGAGGCGGATGAGGACTTCGTGCCGCGTGACACGGGGCCGGACGATCCCGCCATGATGATCTATACCTCGGGCACTACCGGCAATCCCAAGGGCGCCTTGCACGGCCATCGCGTGCTGCTCGGCCACCTGCCGGGTGTGGAGATGCCGCACGAGTTCCTGCCCCGGCCGGGCGACAGGCTGTGGACGCCGGCCGACTGGGCCTGGGCGGGCGGCCTGCTCAATGTGCTGCTGCCCGGCCTGCATCACGGCGTGCCGGTGGTGGCGCGCAAGTTCGAGAAGTTCGACCCGGAAGAAGCCTTCGACCTCATGGCGCGCCTTGAGGTGCGCAACACCTTCATTCCGCCGACGGCGCTCCGGATGCTGCGCAGCGTGCCGCGGCTCCGGGCGCGCTTTAACCTCCGCCTGCGGACCCTCGCCTCGGGCGGAGAGGCGCTGGGCGAGGCGACCTTCGCCTGGGGCCGGGAGGAGCTCGGGCTCACCATCAACGAGTTCTACGGCCAGACCGAGTGCAACCTCGTGCTCGCCTCCTGCGCCGCGATCGGCGTCTCGCGTGCCGCGGCGATCGGCAAACCGGTGCCGGGCCACACCGTGGCGGTCATCCGGCGGGACGGCACGCGCTGCGAGGCGGGGGAACTCGGGCAGATCGCGGTGCTGCGGCCCGATCCCGTGATGTTCCTCGAATACTGGCGCCGGCCCGAGGCGACGCGCGACAAGTTCGTCGGCGACTGGATGACGACGGGCGATCAGGGCAGCCTGGACGCCGACGGCTACATCCACTTCGTCGGCCGCGACGACGACGTCATCACCTCGGCCGGCTACCGCATCGGTCCAGGAGAGATCGAGGATTGCCTCATCAAGCACGAGGCCGTCTCGCTCGCGGCCGTGGTCGGCAAGCCGGATCCGGTGCGCACGGAGATCGTCAAGGCCTTCATCGTGCTGCGCGACGGCTATGTGCCATCCGAGGCCCTCGCCGCCGACATCAAGGCCTTCGTGCGCGAGCGTCTGTCAGCCCACGAATACCCGCGCGAGATCGCCTTTCGCGACGAACTGCCGCTGACGACCACGGGCAAGGTGATCCGCCGGCTGCTGCGGTCCGAGGCCTGACGGCAAGCCGCCTCGACGCAAAAGGCCGCCCTGCAGGGCGGCCTTTCAAAAGGCTGTGGCGAGAATGCTCAGTGCACCAGCGCGTCGCGCAGCTCGGTGAGCTGGGAGAGGCGCTCGGCCGCCGCCTGGCGAGCTTCGTCGGTCTTGGCGTCGGCCACGTCTTCCTCGGCATCGCGGACGTGCTGGGCGAGTGTCGCGACGTCAAGCTCTTCCATCGGCAGCGCCACTTCGGCGAGGATGGTGAGGCCATCCGGGCCGACATCGGCGAATCCGCCGCGCACGAAGAGGCGGCGCACGGCGCCCTTGCCCTCGCTGACGGCGACGACGCCGGGCTTGAGCACGGCCATCACCGGCGCGTGGCCGGCCATCACCGTCATCTCGCCCTCGCTCGAAGGCACGACGACGCTCTCGACCTCGCCGGAGAAGAGAAGCCGCTCGGGTGAGACGAGCTCGAACGTAAAAGTCGCCATGTCGATCTGTCTCCGAAACAGGAATCGGGCCTTTGCGCCGTCAGGCCCGGCCAAGGCGGGGGCCGCGGCCGGACGCTTGAAGCTTACGCGGCTTCGGCGGCGAGGCGCTTGGCCTTCTCGACCGCCTGCTCGATCGTGCCGACCATGTAGAAGGCGGCCTCCGGCAGGTGGTCATAGGCGCCTTCGCACAGGCCCTTGAAGCCCTTGATGGTGTCCTCGATGGCGACGAGCTGGCCCGGCGCACCGGTGAACACCTCGGCGACGAAGAACGGCTGCGACAGGAAGCGCTCGATCTTGCGGGCGCGCGCTACCGTGAGCTTGTCCTCTTCCGAGAGTTCGTCCATGCCGAGAATGGCGATGATGTCCTGCAGCGACTTGTAGCGCTGCAGGATCTGCTGCACCTGGCGGGCCACCTGGTAGTGCTCCTCGCCGACGATGCGCGGGTCGAGCATGCGCGAGGTGGAGTCGAGCGGGTCGACGGCCGGGTAGATGCCCTTCTCGGAGATGGCGCGCGACAGCACGGTCGTGGCGTCGAGGTGGGCGAAGGACGTGGCCGGCGCCGGGTCGGTCAGGTCGTCGGCCGGCACGTAGATCGCCTGCACCGAGGTGATCGAGCCCTTCGTCGTGGTGGTGATGCGCTCCTGCAGGGCGCCCATGTCTGTGGCGAGCGTCGGCTGATAGCCCACTGCCGAGGGAATGCGGCCGAGAAGCGCCGACACCTCGGAGCCCGCCTGCGTGAAGCGGAAGATGTTGTCGACGAAGAACAGCACGTCCTGGCCCTTGTCGCGGAAATGCTCAGCGACGGTGAGGCCGGTGAGCGCGACGCGGGCGCGGGCGCCGGGCGGCTCGTTCATCTGGCCGTAGACGAGGGCGCACTTGGAGCCGGCTGTCGAGCCGCCGTGCTCCTTCGGGTCCTTGTTCACGCCCGATTCGATCATCTCGTGGTAGAGGTCGTTGCCCTCGCGCGTACGCTCTCCGACGCCGGCGAACACCGAGTAGCCGCCGTGGGCCTTGGCGACGTTGTTGATGAGCTCCTGGATGAGCACGGTCTTGCCGACGCCGGCGCCGCCGAAGAGGCCGATCTTGCCGCCACGGGCGTAAGGGGCGAGGAGGTCGATGACCTTGATGCCGGTGACGAGGATCTGCGCTTCGGTGGACTGCTCGGCATAGCTCGGGGCCGGCTGGTGTATGGCGCGCGTGTCCTCGGCCGGGACAGGGCCGGCCTCGTCCACCGGCTCGCCGATGACGTTCATGATGCGGCCGAGTGTGCCGTCGCCGACCGGCACCTTGATCGGGGCGCCCGTGTCCGTCACCGCCTGGCCGCGCACAAGACCCTCGGAGGTGTCCATCGCGATGCAGCGCACGGTGTTCTCGCCGAGCTGCTGGGCCACCTCGAGCACGAGCCGGTTGCCCTGGTTCGTCGTCTCGAGCGCGTTCAGGATCTCCGGCAGGTGCCCGTCGAACTGCACGTCGACGACCGCGCCGATGACCTGGGTGATGCGTCCGACCGCCTTGTCGCTCGCCTTGTTCGCCATTTTCTAAACCCTCACGGTCCAATCAGAGCGGGGCCTCAAAGAGCCTCGGCGCCCGAGATGATTTCGATGAGTTCCTTGGTGATCATCGCCTGACGCGTCCGGTTGTAGGTCAGCGTCTGCTTCTTGATCATTTCGCCGGCATTGCGCGTCGCGTTGTCCATGGCGGACATGCGCGCGCCCTGCTCGGAGGCACCGTTCTCGAGCAGCGCCCGGAAGATCTGCACCGAGACGTTGCGCGGCAGGAGTGCTGCGAGGATCTCCTCCTCGCCCGGCTCGTAGTCGTAGACGGCATCGAGGCCGGTCGCCGCCTTCGTCTCGCCGTCGAACTCGGCCGGAATGATCTGCTGCGCCGTCGGCACCTGCGAGATCACCGACTTGAACTTGCTGTAGAACAGCGTCGCCACGTCGAACTCGCCGGCGTCGAACATCTGCAGCACCTTGCGGCCCACGGCGTCGGCGTTCTCGAAGCCGATCTGGCGCACCGAGCGCAGTTCGATGAGCTCGATGATCTGATCCTTGAACTGCCGGCGCAGGATGTCGTAGCCCTTCTTGCCGACGCACAGGATCTTCACCGTCTTGCCCTGCGCCATCAGCGCATTGGCCTTGTCGCGGGCAAGACGCGCGATGGAGCTGTTGAAGGCGCCGCACAGGCCGCGCTCGGCCGTGCAGACGATCAAGAGGTGCGTCTCGTCACGGCCCGTGCCGGCGAGAAGGCGCGGCGCGCCTTCCGTCACCGTCATGCGCGAGGCGAGGTTGGCGAGGACCGTCTCCATGCGTTCGGCATAGGGACGGGCCGCCTCGGCCGCCGTCTGGGCACGGCGCAGCTTGGCTGCCGCCACCATCTGCATGGCCTTGGTGATCTTCTGCGTCGCCTTCACCGAGGCGATGCGGTTGCGCAGATCCTTCAAGCTCGGCATGACGAGCGCCTATTCCCCGTTGCTGCGATGGCAGGTGCGGCTCACGCGGACGCCCCTCAGGCGAACGTCTTGGCGAAGGCCTCGACGACGTCCTTGAGCTTGGCGGCCGTCTCGTCGGACAGGTCCTTCGAGGAGCGGATCGCATCGAGGATGTCGGTGTGCTTGGCGCGCAGGACGCCGAGCAGCCCCTCCTCGAAATCGCGCACCCTGTTGACCGGCAGCGGATCGAGGTAGCCGTTGACGCCGGCGTAGATCACGCAGACCTGCTCTTCCATCTTCAGCGGCGAGAACTGCGGCTGCTTCAGGAGCTCGGTGAGGCGCGCGCCGCGGTTGAGCAGGCGCTGCGTCGTGGCGTCGAGGTCGGAGCCGAACTGCGCGAAGGCTGCCATCTCGCGGTACTGCGCAAGCTCGCCCTTGATCTTGCCGGCGACCTTCTTCATCGCCTTGGTCTGGGCGGAGGAGCCGACGCGCGACACCGAGAGGCCGACGTTCACGGCCGGGCGGATGCCCTGGTAGAACAGGTCGGTCTCAAGGAAGATCTGGCCGTCGGTGATCGAGATGACGTTGGTCGGGATGTAGGCCGACACGTCGTTCGCCTGCGTCTCGATGACCGGCAGGGCGGTGAGCGAACCGTTGCCGTTGTCGTCGTTCATCTTCGCTGCCCGCTCGAGCAGGCGCGAGTGCAGGTAGAACACGTCACCCGGATAGGCCTCGCGGCCCGGCGGGCGGCGCAGAAGCAGGGACATCTGGCGGTAGGCGACGGCCTGCTTGGACAGGTCGTCGTAGACGATCACGGCATGCATGCCGTTGTCGCGGAAGAACTCGCCCATGGCGCAGCCCGAGAACGGCGCCAGGAACTGCATCGGCGCCGGGTCGGAGGCGGTTGCGGCGATGATGATCGAGTATTCGAGCGCGCCGTTCTCTTCCAGCACCTTCACGAACTGGGCGACTGTGGAGCGCTTCTGGCCGACGGCGACATAGACGCAGTAGAGCTTCTGGCTCTCGTCGCCGGTCGCGTGCAGCGGCTTCTGGTTGAGGATGGTGTCAAGGGCGATCGCCGTCTTGCCGGTCTGGCGATCGCCGATGATCAGCTCGCGCTGGCCGCGGCCGATCGGGATGAGCGCATCGATCGACTTGAGGCCGGTGGCCATAGGCTCGTGAACGGACTTGCGTGGGATGATGCCCGGCGCCTTGACGTCCACGCGGCGACGCTCGTCGGCCTGGATCGGGCCCTTGCCGTCGATCGGGTTACCGAGCGCGTCGACGACGCGGCCGAGCAGGCCCTTGCCCACCGGCACGTCCACGATGGCGCCCGTGCGCTTCACCGTCTGGCCTTCGGCGATCTCGCGGTCGGAGCCGAAGACGACGACGCCGACATTGTCGGCCTCGAGGTTCAGGGCCATGCCGCGCACGCCCGACTCGAACTCGACCATCTCGCCGGCCTGCACATTGTCGAGACCGTAGCAACGGGCGATACCGTCACCGACCGACAGAACCTGGCCGACCTCGGTGACCTCGGCCTCGGAGCCGAAGTTCTTGATCTGCTCCTTGAGGATTGCGGAAATTTCCGCGGCGCGGATGTCCATCAGCCGACCTCTTTCATGGCGAAACGGATCGAATTCAGTTTGTAGCGAAGGCTCGCATCGACCATGCGGCTGCCCAGCTTGACGATGAGACCGCCGAGGATGGCGGGATCAATCTTGACGTCGAGGGCGATCTCGCCCCCGGCAACGGCCTTGACCGCCGCCTTGATCTCGTCGAGCGCCTTCTGCGAGGGCTCCTCGGCGAGGGTGACCTCGGCGTGCACGATGCCCTTCTCGCGGGCGACGAGCGCGCTGTAGGCACGCACCATGTCACGCACCGCGAAGAGGCGACGTTTCGACGCAACGAGGCGGATGAAGTTGGCGGCGAGCCCGCCGATGCCGGCCTTGGCGAGAACGGCGGCGACGCCCCGTTCCTGCTCCTCCGCGCTGAACGCGGGGCTCGTCACGAGGCGGGCAAGGTCGGGGCTTCCGGCCACGAGCGCATCGAAGCGCTTGAGGTCGCCCTCGACCGCTTCGAGGCTGCCGGCTTCCTTGGCCAGGTCGAACAGCGCCGAGGCGTAGCGCCCGGCAACTCCTGCTATGATAGTTCCGCCTTGAGCCACAGGGCTTCTCTCTTGCTCTCAAGAACCAACGGTCGTCACCGATTGCCTCGGCGGCGCCTGATCCTTCGCGCGGGGACACGGAAATGGCGAGGACAGACACGATCTGCCCGGAAGGCGCCGGTGCCCTAACATAAGGATCGGACGCGTGCAACATCGCAGGCGCTCCTTGCGCCTTCGCGTTGCCACAAAGGCCAGTTCCCCACAACGCCGGCCGCCTTGCGAGAAGCGAGCCGACATTGGAAGAAGGGACGAATGAGGCTAGAGACGAGGGCATGACTCCGCCTTTGTCACCCCGAGGTGGGCCATGACGCTGGGACCGTCCGTTCTCGTTGCCGGCGGCGCCAATCTCGACATCAAGTGCCGGGCCGACGGGCCGGTGGTGATGCGCACGTCCAATCCGGGCACGGCCACCGTCGCCTGCGGCGGGGTTGCCCGCAACGTTGCCGAGCACCTCGCCGGCCGCGGTGCCGCCGTGCGCCTCCTGACGGTCCTCGGCGAGGATGCCGCGGGCGAGCGCATCTGGCGCGAAACGCAGGCGGCGGGCGTCGACATGTCGCTCTGTCTCCGCGCGGCGCTGCCGACGGGCAGCTATACGGCGGTGCTCGACCATGAAGGGGAACTGGTGGTCGCCGTGGCAGCCATGCACATCCTCGATGCGCTCGACACGGCCGCCATCGCCGCGCGGGAGGAGGCGGTCCTGGAAGCCGCCTTCATCGTCGCCGACGCCAATCTCTCGCCACCGGCGCTCGCGCGGCTGGCCCGCCTTGCGGGCGCCCATGGCCGCCCCCTGGCGCTCGAGCCGGTCTCGGTCGCCAAGGCGGCGCGCCTCGCGCCGATCCTCGCCGCGGGCGTGCCCGTGGCTCTGATGACCCCGAACCGTGACGAGCTTGCCGCCCTCGCGGGGTTGCCGGTGGATGGCGAGGCGGCCCTTGCGGCAGCGACGCGCACGCTCCATGGGCGCGGCGTGCACCGCCTCGCCGTGGGCCTGGGCGCCCACGGCGTCTTCCTGTCGACGGCGGAGGGCGAAACCGCCCTTCTGCCGGCCCCTGCCGCCGGCCGGGCGCGCGATGTCACGGGCGCCGGCGATGCGGCGCTCGCCGGCACTGTCTTCGGCCTTCTCAGCGGATGGGACTTTACGACGGCGGCGTGCGAGGGGCAGAGAATGGCGGCGGCGGTCGTCACCGGGCGTGATGAGGCCGTGCAGGAGGAGTTTGCGCGATGACCGACGTCACCCCCCTTCTGTCGCCCGAGGTGGCCGATGCGCTCGCGGCCGGGCGGCCCGTGGTCGCCCTCGAATCCACCATCATCGCCCACGGCATGGCTTATCCCGCCAATCTGGAGACGGCGCGCCGGGTCGAGGCCATCGTGCGCGCCGGCGGCGCCGTGCCGGCGACCATCGCCGTCCTCGACCGGCGCATCCGCATCGGCCTCGACGACGCCGGCCTCGAGAGACTGGCCACCGCCCGCGACGTCATGAAGGCGAGCACGCGCGAGGTGCCGCTCGCGCTCGCCACGGGGCGCGACGCCGCGACGACTGTCGCTTCCACCATGCGCCTCGCCGCCATGGCGGGCATCGCCGTCTTCGCCACCGGCGGCATCGGCGGCGTGCACCGCGGTGCGGCGACGAGCTTCGACATCTCCGCCGACCTGACGGAGCTCTCGCGCACACCGGTCGCCGTCGTCTCGGCCGGGGCGAAGGCCATCCTCGACCTCGCCCTGACGCTCGAGATGCTGGAGACGCTCGGCGTGCCGGTGGTTTCGGTCGGCACGGACATCTTCCCCGCCTTCTACTCGCGCGACAGCGGCCTTGCCGCCCCGGCGCGGCTCGACACGGCTGGCGAGATCGCCGCCTTCATCCGGGCGCACAGGGCGCTCGGCCTCACCTCGGGCGTGCTTGTCGCCAACCCCATTCCGGCAGAGCACGAGATCCCGGGCGCCGAGATCGCCCCCGTGATCGAATCGGCCTTGCTCGAGGCCGCCGCGCAGGGCATTACCGGCAAGGAGGTGACGCCCTTTCTCCTGCCACGCGTCGCCGAGGCTACCGCCGGTCGCAGCCTCAAGGCCAATATTGCACTTGTCGAGAACAACGCCGTGCTCGCCGCCCAGATCGCGGTGGCGCTCGCCGCGGAAGGCCGGTGAGAAGCCGGCGGAGATGGGCCTTACATGAAACTCATCGGGTCGACGTCCACCGTCACGCGGATGCGCTGCGGCGGCTTCGGCGTTCGCGCGATCCAGGCGCGCAGGTAGCCCTGCAGGTCGCTGTCGCGCGCTGCCCGCACCAGGAGGCGGAAGCGGTAGCGGCCTCGGATGAGGGCGAGCGGCGCCTCCGCCGGGCCGAGCACGTCGATGCCCTCCGGTGCTTCGGCCGAGCGGGCGAGGGCCCGGGCATGCGCCTCGGCCTCGCCGCGGTCGGGCGCCGAGACGATGATGGCAGCGAGGCGCCCGAAAGGCGGCAGGCCGGCAGCCTCGCGCACCGCCTCCTCCTCGGCGTAGAAGGCCGCGGCATCGCCCGACAGCAGCGCGCGCATCACCGGATGGTCGGGCTGGTAGGTCTGCAGCAGCGCTCGCCCCGGCCGGTCGCCGCGCCCGGCCCGTCCCGTCACCTGTTGCAGGAGCTGGAAGGTGCGCTCGGAGGCGCGCGGGTCGCCGCTCGCAAGGCCCACATCGGCATCGACCACGCCGACGAGTGTCAGTTGCGGGAAGTTGTGGCCCTTGGCGACCAACTGCGTGCCGATGATGATGTCGGCCTCGCCCGCGGCGATGGCCTCGAGCTCGCGGCGCAGGCGCTCGATCCCGCCGGGAAAGTCACTCGACAGCGTGATGACGCGCGCATCCGGGAAATGCTCCACGACCTCCTCGGCGAGCCGCTCGACGCCCGGTCCGCAGGCGGCGAGCGCATCGACGGTGCCGCATTCCGGGCAATTGTCCGGCCGCCGCTCCACGTGGCCGCAATGGTGGCAGACGAGGGCGCGGCGGAAGCGGTGTTCCACCAGCCAGGCCGAGCAGTTGGGGCACTGGAAGCGGTGGCCGCAGCTGCGGCAGAGCGTCAAGGGCGCATAGCCACGCCGGTTGAGGAAGAGCAGGCTCTGCTCGCCGGCCGCGCGCGTCTCGCGCATCGCGGCAAGGAGCGGCGGCGACAGCCAACGGCCGCGCTCGGGGGCCTTCTTGCGCATGTCGATAGCGCGCATCGTCGGCAAGGTGCGGCCGCCGAAACGCTCGGGCAGCACGAGGTGGCGATAGCGCCCGCGCGCCGCATTGACGCGCGTCTCGACCGACGGGGTGGCGGAAGCGAGGACGACGGGTGCCTTGTCGATGCGCGCCCGCACGATGGCCATGTCGCGCGCGTGGTAGAGCGCCCCTTCCTCCTGCTTGTAGGCCTGCTCGTGCTCCTCGTCGACGACGACGAGGCCGAGGTCGCTGAAGGGCAGGAAGAGGGCCGAACGGGCGCCGGCAACCACTTTCACCTCCCCCGAGGCGACGGCCCGGTGCAGACGCTCGCGCCTGCGGCTGGAGATGCCCGAGTGCCACTCGGCCGGGGCCGTGCCGAAGCGGGCGGCGAAACGGCCGAGGAACTGTGCCGTGAGCGCGATCTCGGGCATCAGGATCAGCGCCTGCCGACCCTGCCGCAGGGCCTCGGCCACCGCCTCGAAATAGACCTCCGTCTTGCCCGAGCCGGTGACGCCCTCGACGAGCGTCACCGAGAAACTGCGCTCGGCGACGGCCGCGCGCAGGACCGCCGCGGCCCGCTCCTGGTCCGGCGACAGCGCCGCCGGCGCATGCTCCGGATCCGGCAGGCCCGCCACCGGTTCCGGCGGCAGGGCGACCGCCTCCAGCGTGCCGGTATCGACGAGGCCGTTGATCACGGCAAGGCTCACGCCGGCGCGCTCGGCGAGGTCCCCCTTGGTGTAGACGAGCCCGCCCTCGGCCGCGGCGATGACCCGGAGACGAGCCGCGGTCAGGCGCTCGGGCGGCTCGCCGGCGAGGCGCACGCCGACGCGCACCTGTTCCGCCCGGTCCTCGCCCGGGATGCGCAGGGCGAGGCGCATGGCAAGCCCGAGCGGGGCGAGCGTGTACCAGGCGATCCAGTCGATGAGCCGGCGCAGGTCCTCCCCCATGGGCGGCACGTCCACCCGGCCGAGGACGCTCTTGAGGTTGGCGCCCGCGCCTTCGCGCAACGCCCAGACGACGCCAACCGTCTCACGCGGGCCGAGCGGCACGACGACGACATCGCCCTCCGCCAGCGCCGCGCCGGCGGGCACGGCGTAGGAATAGGCCTTGTCGAGCGCCACGGGCACGACGATGTCGGCGATGCGGCTTCCCGCCCGCCCCTCGTTCACTGCGCCGTTTTCGGAAGGCATGTCCATGCGCCCTGGCATAACACCGATTCGCCCGCCTGTTCACGCGCCGTTAGGGCAGCCGGTGGATGCTTCGTCCATGATCGACCTACCCGACGACACCTTCCGTGCCTGCCAGTCATGGCTCGCCCATCTTGCCGGCGAGCGGCGCCTGTCGCCGAAGACGCTGGAGGCCTATGGCCGCGACGCGCGCCAGTTCTTCGCCTTCCTCACCGATCATCTCGGCGGACCGCCGACGCTCGACGCCATCGCGCGGCTGAAGCCGATGGACCTGCGCGCCTTCTTCGCCGCCCGCCGCGCGGCCGGTGTCACCGGGCGCTCGCTGATGCGCCAGCTCGCGGCGCTGCGCTCCTTCGCCCGGCATCTGGAACGCGGCGGTCTTGGCACGGCATCGGCTTTCGTCGCCATGCGCGCGCCGAAGGTGTCGAAAGGCCTGCCCCGCCCGCTGACCGCCGAGGCCGCGCGCGCGGTGGCGGATGCCGACAGCCGTGCCGGCGAAGAGCGGGACGGTTGGATTCTCCAGCGCGACGCGGCCGTGATGACGCTGCTCTACGGCTGCGGCCTGCGCATCTCCGAGGCGCTCGGCCTCAAAGGGGCGGACGCCAAGGCGCTCGCGGCGGGCAGCATCATCGTCACCGGCAAGGGTGGCAAGATGCGCGAGGTGCCGGTGCTGCCGCAGGTGGCGCGGGCGGTGGCGGACTATGTCGCCGCCTGCCCCTACCAGCTCAAGGCGGACGGGCCGCTCTTCGTCGGCGCCCGCGGCGGCCCGCTGTCGCCGCGCATCATCCAGCTCGCCATGGAGCGCCTGCGCGGCGCCCTCGGCCTGCCGGCGAGCGCGACGCCGCACGCCCTGCGCCATTCCTTCGCCAGCCACCTGCTCGGCCGCGGTGGCGACCTGCGCGCCATCCAGGAACTGCTCGGCCACGCCTCGCTGTCGACGACGCAGATCTACACCAAGGTCGACGCCACCCGGCTGCTCGCCGCCTACGACGCGGCGCACCCGCGGGCATGAGGCTTTGCAACCGTGAGGCCCGGCAAGGAGAGGGCCTGGAGTGACGCTCCGGGTCCCCTTGTCGCTCGGCGCCATGCGCTTCGGCGCAGTTCTGCTGGCCTGTTGAGGCGTCGCCTCCCACCGTCATGCCCGCGCTCGTCGCGGGCATCCACGCCTTGTCACGATGTGCAACATCTGGGCGATGGCCGGGACAGCCCGGCCACGACGGATGGTGCGCCGATCGGCCCCGCTTCCATCCCTGAACAGCGGACGGTCGGGCCGGCCCTGGCGGCCGCCGTCTCGACCGGGCGCCGCGCTCACATGTGGATGGCGCGCTTCTCCACGGCCATCGCCGCCTCCTTCACCGCTTCCGAGCGGGTGGGGTGGGCGTGGCAGGTGCGGGCGAGATCCTCGGACGAGCCGCCGAACTCCATCAGCACGGCCGCCTCGTGGATCATCTCGCCAGCCTCGGCACCGATGACGTGCACGCCGAGCACCTTGTCGGTGGTCGCGTCGGCGAGCACCTTCACGAAGCCGTCGGTCTCCTGGTTCACCTTGGCGCGGCCGTTGGCGGTGAAGGGAAACTTGCCGACTGAATAGGCGATGCCGGCCTCCTTCAGCTCCTCCTCCGTCTTGCCGACGGCGGCGACCTCCGGGAATGTGTAGACCACGCCCGGGATGACGTCGTAGTTCACGTGACCCGCCTTGCCGGCGATGATCTCGGCCACCGCGACACCCTCATCTTCGGCCTTGTGGGCGAGCATGGGACCGGCGATGACGTCGCCGATAGCGTAGATGCCCGGCACCTTGGTCTGAAAATGGGCATCGACCACGATGCGGCCGCGCTTGTCGGTCTCGATGCCCACGTCGTCGAGCCCCAGGCCCTTGGTGTAGGGCACGCGGCCGATGGCGACGAGCACGATGTCGGCCTCGATCACATCGGCCGCGCCGCCGGCAGCGGGCTCGACGGTGACCTTGGCCCCATCGGCGCCGGTCTCGACCTTCGTCACCTTGCTGCCGAGCTTGAAAGCAAAGCCCTGCTTGGCCAGCATGCGCTGGAAGTTCTTGGCCACCTCTCCGTCCATGCCGGGCAGGATGCGGTCCAGGAATTCGACCACGGTGACTTCGGCGCCGAGGCGCCGCCATACCGAGCCGAGCTCGAGGCCGATGACGCCGGCACCGACGACGACGAGCTTGCCCGGCACCTTGGAAAGCTCCAGCGCGCCCGTGGACGAGACGACGACCTTCTCGTCGATGGTCACGCCCGGCAGCTGCGCGACGTCCGAGCCGGTGGCGATGACGATGTTCTTCGTCTCCAGCGTCTGGACCGTGCCGTCCTCGGCCTTCACCTCCACCTTGCCGGGGGCGAGGATGCGGCCCGTGCCGTTGAAGGCGTCGATCTTGTTCTTCTTCAGCAGGAACTCGACGCCCTTGGTGTTGCCGTCGATGCCCTCCTGCTTGAAGGCGAGCATCTGCTTGAGGTCGAGCTTCGGCGCGGCGACGGAGATGCCCATCCCGGCGAAGGCGTGCCCCGCTTCCTCGAAGCGGTGCGAGGCGTGCAGCAGCGCCTTGGAGGGGATGCAGCCGACGTTGAGGCAGGTGCCGCCGTGCGTCTTGCGCTTCTCCACCACGGCAACCTTCTGGCCGAGCTGGGCGGTGCGGATGGCACAGACATAGCCGCCGGGGCCGGTGCCGATGACGATTGTGTCGTAGGACATGGGGCGGGCTCCGTGTGAGACGTCATGGCCGGGTCGCCCCGGCCACGGATGCGTCCCGGTCGAGCGGGAAAGGATCCGGCGGAATGCCGGTCGGGCGGGATCAGAGGTCGAGCACGAGGCGCGCCGGGTCCTCGAGGTTCTCCTTCACGCGCACCAGGAAGGTGACGGCTTCCTTGCCGTCGATAATGCGGTGGTCATAGGAGAGCGCGAGATACATCATCGGGCGGATGACGACCTGGCCGTTGCGGGCGACCGGGCGCTCCTCGATGCGGTGCATGCCGAGGATGGCCGACTGCGGCGCATTGAGGATCGGCGTCGAGAGCAGCGAGCCGTAGACGCCGCCGTTGGAGATGGTGAAGGTGCCACCCTGCATCTCCTCGATCTTCAGCTGGCCGTCGCGGGCGCGCTTGCCGAAGTCACCGATCGTCTTCTCGATGCCGGCGACCGAGAGCTGGTCGGCATCGCGCACCACCGGCACGACGAGGCCCTTGTCGGTGCCGACGGCGACGCCGACGTGATAGTAGTTCTTGTAGATGATGTCGCTGCCGTCGATCTCGGCGTTGACGGCCGGCAGCTCCTTCAGCGCCTGCACGCAGGCCTTCACGAAGAAGCCCATGAAGCCGAGCTTGACCCCATGCTTCTTCTCGAAGGCATCCTTGTACTGGCTGCGCAGTGCCATCACGCCCGACATGTCGACGTCGTTGAACGTCGTCAGCATGGCGGCGGTCTGCTGAGCGTCCTTGAGGCGGCGGGCGATGGTCTGGCGCAGCTTGGTCATGCGCACGCGCTCCTCGCGCGAGGCATCGTCCGGCGCCGAGGGGGCGCGGACCTGCACCGGGGCGGACGGCGCCGGCGAGGCGGAGACGCCCGAGGCGACGGCGGCCAGCATGTCACCCTTGGTCACGCGCCCGTCCTTGCCGGTACCGCCGACGGTGGCCGGGGAGACGCCCGTCTCCTCGGCGATGCGGCGCACCGCCGGACCATGGTCGTCGGCGGCGCCGGGCGCCGCGGCCTTTGAGGCTTCCGCCTTGGGCGCCTCTTCCTTCTTCTCCGCAGGCTTCTCGGCCGTCTTGGCGACCGCGCCGCCCGCACCCTCGGTGATGGAGCCGAGGAGAGCGCCGACCTCCACCGTGTCGCCCTCGTTCACCGTCACTTCGGCGAGGACGCCGGCGGAGGGTGCATTGACCTCGAGCGTGACCTTGTCGGTCTCGAGCTCGACGAGCGGCTCGTCGGCCTTCACGGCCTCGCCGGGCTTCTTGAACCAGCGGCCGATGGTGGCCTCGGTGACGGATTCGCCCAGGGTGGGCACGCGGATTTCGGTCGCCATGATCTTCGTTTCGTCTCTAGGCCACGCGGCCGGGTTGAAAGGGCAGGGGGCGGCCTTGCCGCCGCCCCGGCGTTACGCGGCGAAAGCCTCGTCGAGGAAGGCCTGCAGCTGGGCGAGGTGCTTCGACATCAGGCCCGTGGCGGTGGCGGCGGAGGCCGCCCGGCCGACGTAGCGCGGACGCTTCACCTTGGAGCCGGCATGGTCGAGCACCCACTCGAGATAGGGCTCGACGAAGGTCCAGGCGCCCATGTTCTTGGGTTCCTCCTGGCACCAGATCACCTCGGCGCGCGGGAAGCGTTGCAGCTCGGTGGCCAGCGATTTGGCCGGGAAGGGGTAGAGCTGTTCGGTGCGGAGCAGATAGACGTCGTCGATGCCCCGCTTCTCCCGCTCCTCGTAGAGGTCGTAATAGACCTTGCCCGAGCACAGAACGACGCGACGGATCTTGTCGTCCTTGACAAGCTTGATCGCCTCGCCCGGGAGCCGCTCGGCATCGTCCTTGAGGATGCGGTGGAAGGTCGTGCCCTCGCCGAGCTCGGCAAGGCTCGACACGCAGCGCTTGTGGCGCAGCAGCGACTTTGGTGTCATCAGAATGAGCGGTTTGCGGAAGTCCCGCTTCAGTTGCCGGCGCAGGATGTGGAAGTAGTTCGCCGGCGTCGTGCAGTTGGCGACCTGCATGTTGTCTTCGGCGCACATCTGCAGGTAGCGCTCGAGACGGGCGGAGGAGTGTTCCGGCCCCTGGCCCTCGTAGCCGTGCGGCAGCAGCAGGACGAGACCGGACATGCGCAGCCACTTGCGCTCGCCCGAGGAGATGAACTGGTCCACGACGACCTGCGCGCCATTGGCGAAGTCGCCGAACTGCGCCTCCCACAGCGTCAACGCGTTGGGCTCGGACAGGGTGTAGCCGTATTCGAAGCCGAGTACCGCCTCTTCCGAGAGCATCGAGTTGATGACCTCGTAGCGCGCCTGTCCCTCGCGAATGTTGTTGAGGGGTGTGTAGCGATCTTCGTTCTCCTGGTCGACCAGGACGGAATGGCGCTGACTGAAGGTGCCGCGCTCGCTGTCCTGGCCGGACAGGCGCACGGGGTGCCCCTCGAGCACGAGCGAGCCGAAGGCGAGCGCCTCGGCGGTCGCCCAGTCAATACCCTCTCCGGTCTCAACCATCTTGCGACGGTTGTCGAGAAAGCGCTTGATCGTGCGGTGCACGTTGAAGCCTTCCGGTACGTCGCAGATGCGTTCGCCGATCGTCTTCAGCGTGTCGACCGAGACGCCCGAGGCGCCGCGGCGCGGATCGTCGGCGTCCTCGCGCACGGCCTTGAGGCCGGACCAGCGCCCGTCGAGCCAGTCGGCCTTGTTGGGCTTGTATGATTGGGCCGCCTCGAACTCCATGTCGAGCTTGGCACGCCACTGCTCGCGCGCCTCGTCGACCTCGGCCTGGGTGACGACCTTCTCGTCGACGAGCTTCTTCGCGTAGATCTCCAGCGTCGAGGGATGCTGGCGGATCTTCTTGTACATCAGCGGCTGGGTGAAAGCCGGCTCGTCGCCCTCGTTGTGACCGAAGCGACGGTAGCAGAACATGTCGATGACGACCGGCTTGTGGAACTTCTGCCGGAACTCCGTCGCGATCTTGGCAGCGAAGGTCACGGCCTCCGGATCGTCGCCGTTGACGTGGAAGACCGGCGCCTCAACCATCTTCGCTACGTCGGACGGATAGGGCGAGGAGCGCGAGTAGCGCGGGTTGGTCGTGAAGCCGATCTGGTTGTTGATGATGAAGTGCAGCGAGCCGCCGGTGCGGTGGCCCTTGAGGCCCGAGAGGCCGAGGCACTCGGCCACGACGCCCTGGCCGGCGAAGGCCGCATCGCCGTGGATGAGGAGCGGCAGCACCTTGGAGCGCTCGATGGTGTCGCCGAGCTGGTCCTGCTTGGCACGCACCTTGCCGAGCACGACGGGATCGACGATCTCGAGGTGCGAGGGGTTGGCGGTCAGCGACAGGTGCACCTTGTTGCCGTCGAACTCGCGGTCGGCCGAGGCGCCGAGGTGGTACTTCACGTCACCCGAGCCTTCCACGTCGTCCGGGGCGAAGGAGCCGCCCTTGAACTCGTGGAAGATGGCGCGGTGCGGCTTGCCCATCACCTGGGCGAGTACGTTGAGGCGGCCGCGGTGGGCCATGCCGAAGACGATGTCCTCGACGCCGAGCGCGCCGCCCCGCTTGATGATCTGCTCCAGCGCCGGGATGATCGCCTCGCCGCCGTCGAGGCCGAAGCGCTTGGTACCGGTATACTTGATGTCGAGGAACTTCTCGAAGCCCTCGGCCTCGATGAGCTTGTTGAGGATCGCCCGCTTGCCGCGGTCGGTGAAGGCGATCTCCTTGTCCGGTCCCTCGATGCGTTCCTGGATCCACGCCTTCTCGGTCGGGTCCGAGATGTGCATGAACTCGACGCCGAGCGTCTGGCAATAGGTGCGGCGCAGGATCGAGAGCATCTGATTGATGGTCGCGAACTCGAGGCCGAGCACATTGTCGATGAAGATCGGCCGGTCGTAGTCGGCTTCCGTGAAGCCGTAGGTCGCCGGATGCAGCTCCTCGTGATCCTTGCGGGGCTCGATGGCGAGCGGGTCAAGGTCGGCATGCAGATGGCCGCGCATGCGGTAGGCACGGATCATCATGAGGGCGCGCACGGAATCGCGCGTCGCCTGCAGCACCTGCGCCTCGGGCAGTTCGACGCCCGACTTCTGCGCCTTCGCCTTGATCTTGTCGCCGACGGCCTTGTCGACCGGCGCCCAGTTGCCGTCGAGCGCCGAGACAAGCTCACCGTTGAGCGGCACGGGCCAGTGCGGCTTCTTCCAGGAGGCGCCCCGCGCATTCTTCGTGATCAGCGCGGCCTCGTCCTTGAGGCCTGCGAAGAACGTTTGCCACTCGGCATCGACCGAGGTCGGGTTCTGCTGGTAGCGGGCGTACAGCTCCTCGATGTAGGCGGCATTGCCGCCGTAGAGGAACGAGGTTTGGGCGAAGAGATCGTTGGCGTCCTGGCGTGCCATTGGTCCTGGTCCTGCCGGAACCTTCGAGGAGGATCCTCGACGGATGTCAGGGCCGGTTGCCCGGCCCCGGATCCGCAGCCTCCGGTTGGGCTGCGGATGGTGGAAGGACCGCCCAAGAGCGGTCCGAGAATGGCGAAATCAAGTCGAACCTTATGAAGGATGCGTGAGCAAAAGGTTGCCGTCGCCCACGCATCGCCGCTTCGTCAGCCCTTGAGGACTTCGACGAGGGTTTTGCCCAGCCGCGCCGGGGAGGGCGACACGCGGATGCCTGCCGCCTCCATGGCTGCGATCTTGTCTTCGGCGCCGCCCTTGCCGCCGGAGATGATGGCGCCGGCATGGCCCATGCGGCGGCCGGGCGGGGCAGTGCGGCCCGCGATGAAACCGACCATCGGCTTCTTGCGGCCTTTCTTCGCCTCCGCCTTGAGGAATTCGGCGGCCTCCTCCTCGGCCGAGCCGCCAATCTCGCCGATCATGATGATCGACTCGGTCTTGGGGTCGGAGAGGAACAGGTCGAGCACCTCGATGAACTCGGTGCCCTTCACCGGGTCGCCGCCGATGCCCACGGCCGAGGTCTGGCCGAGGCCTTCCTGGGTCGTCTGGAACACGGCCTCGTAGGTCAGCGTGCCCGAACGCGAGACGATGCCGACGTTGCCGGGGCGGAAGATGTTACCCGGCATGATGCCGATCTTCGATTCGCCCGCTGTCACGACGCCCGGGCAATTCGGACCGATGAGGCGCGACTTGGAGCCCGAGAGGGCGCGCTTGACCTTCACCATGTCGAGCACCGGGATGCCCTCGGTGATGCAGACGATGAGCGGGATCTCGGCCGCGATCGCTTCGCAGATCGCGTCCGCCGCACCCGCCGGCGGCACGTAGATGACGGAAGCGTCGGCGCCGGTCTTCTCGCGCGCCTCGGCCACCGTGTCGAACACGGGCAGGCCGAGATGCGTCGAGCCGCCTTTGCCCGGCGAGGTGCCGCCGACCATCTTGGTGCCGTAGGCGATAGCCTGCTCGGAGTGGAAGGTGCCGTTCTTGCCGGTGAAGCCCTGGCAGATGACCTTGGTGTTCTTGTCGATGAGGATGGACATCGGTCAGGCTCCCTTCACGGCCTTGACGATCTTCTGCGCCGCGTCGTCGAGGTCGTCGGCGGAAATGACGTTGAGGCCGGATTCGTTCAGGATCTTCTTGCCAAGCTCGACATTGGTGCCCTCCAGGCGCACGACGAGCGGCACCTTGAGGCCGACCTCCTTCACCGCGGCGATCACGCCCTCGGCGATGACGTCGCACTTCATGATGCCGCCGAAGATGTTGACGAGGATGCCCTTCACGTTCGGATCGGCGGTGATGATCTTGAAGGCCGCGGTGACCTTCTCCTTCGAGGCGCCGCCACCGACATCGAGGAAGTTCGCCGGCTCCTCGCCGTAGAGCTTGATGATGTCCATCGTCGCCATGGCGAGGCCGGCGCCGTTGACCATGCAGCCGATAGTGCCGTCGAGGGCGATGTAGGCGAGGTCGTGCTTGGACGCCTCGATCTCCTTCTCGTCCTCCTCGGTCACGTCGCGCAGGGCGACGACGTCCGGGTGCCGGTAGAGAGCGTTGGAATCGAAGGACACCTTGGCGTCGAGGCACTTCAGCTCACCGCCCTTGGTGACGATCAGCGGGTTGATCTCGAGCATCGCCATGTCCTTGGCGACGAAGGCGGCATAGAGCTTGGCGACGAGGCTCTCGGCCTGTTTGGCGAGGTCGCCGGAAAGGCCGAGCGCCCTGGCGACCGTGCGGCCGTGGTGCGGCATCACGCCGGTCGCAGGGTCGATCGAGAAGGTGTGGATCTTCTCGGGGGTGCTGTGTGCCACCTCCTCGATGTCCATGCCGCCTTCCGTCGAGACGACGAAGGCGACGCGGCTCGTGGCGCGGTCGACGAGGGCTGAGAGGTAGAACTCGCGCTCGATGTCCGAGCCGTCCTCGATGTAGATGCGGTTGACCTGTTTGCCGGCGGGGCCGGTCTGAACAGTCACGAGCGTGTTGCCGAGCATCTGGCCGACGAAGGTCTTCACCTCCTCGACGGACTTGGCGAGGCGGACGCCGCCCTTCTCGCCCGCCTCGGGCTCCTTGAACTTGCCCTTGCCGCGCCCCCCGGCGTGGATCTGGCTCTTGACGACCCACAGCGGCCCGCCGAGCTCTTTCGCCGCGGCTTCCGCCTCGTCGACGGAGAACACGGCCTTGCCGGCCGAGACCGGGGCGCCGAATTCCTTCAGGACGGCCTTGGCCTGGTACTCGTGAATGTTCATGAGGGTGTCCCTTCTTGGCGGGGCAGTCGGCAATCGCCGTCGGCAGCGGGCAGTCGTCGCGTCTCCATCGCCGGCTGCCTGCGGCCGACTGCCTCCCCGATCAGCCGGCGAAGGCCGGGTTGATGCCCTTGCAGGCCTCGACGAGGCCCTGCACGGACGCGACCGACTTCTCGAACATCGCCTTCTCGGCGCCGTCCAGTTCGATCTCGACGATGCGCTCCACGCCGCCGGCGCCGATGACGATCGGCACGCCGACGAACATGTCCTTGACGCCGTACTCACCGTCGAGGTGGGCGGCGCAGGGCAGCACGCGCTTTTTGTCCTTGAGGTAGCTTTCGGCCATGGCGATGGCCGAGGCCGCAGGTGCGTAGAAAGCCGAGCCGGTCTTCAGCAGGTTGACGATCTCGCCGCCGCCCTTGCGGGTGCGCTCGACGATGGCGTCGAGCCTGTCCTGGCTGGTCCAGCCCATCTTGACGAGGTCCGGCAGCGGGATGCCGGCGACCGTCGAGTAACGTACCAGCGGCACCATGTCGTCCCCGTGGCCGCCGAGCACGAAGGCGGTGACGTCCTCCACCGAGACCTTGAACTCCTCGGCGAGGAAGTAGCGGAAGCGGGCCGAGTCGAGCACGCCGGCCATGCCGACGATCTTGTTCTTCGGCAGGCCGGAGGCCTTCTGCAGCGCCCACACCATGGCGTCGAGCGGGTTGGTGATGCAGATGACGAAGGCGTCCGGGGCATACTGCTTGATACCCTGGCCGACCGATTCCATCACCTTGAGGTTGATGCCGAGCAGGTCGTCGCGGCTCATGCCTGGCTTGCGCGGTACGCCGGCGGTGACGATGATGACGTCCGCGCCCTCGATATCCGCATAGGACTGGGTGCCCTTGTAGGCGGCGTCGAAGCCGTCCACCGGGGAGGACTCGGCGAGGTCGAGGCCTTTGCCCTGCGGAATGCCTTCGGCGATGTCGAAGAGCACGACGTCGCCGAGCTCCTTCAAGCCGACGAGATGGGCGAGGGTGCCGCCGATCTGGCCGGCGCCGATCAGCGCGATCTTCTTACGGGCCATGTGAGAAACCGTCCTTCAGTTCGAGGAGGGGACGCATCCCGGAAAACCGCGGTTTCTTTGACTCAAACGGGGTTCTGCTTCAAGACGTGCAAAACCCGCCGCGGTGATGGCCTTTGCCGGCAGGGCCGTTCGCACGCACCGGCCTCGGCGCCGAAAAGAAAGATGGTGCAAGGGCTTGGCGAGTTCCAGCGGCCCATGGCCCGGGTCTGCCGCCCGCCGAGTCTTTTTGTTACAGTTTTCAGATATTGTAACTCGAAGCAGGCTCGCCCCCCGCGAGGCTCGTCGGGCGCGTCGGAGCGCATTCATACATAGCCGGCTTTGAGCGCCCTCAGCGCGATACGCATGGTCGTTGCCAGTCGCTCCTCCAGCATGTCGCGCGGGCGCTCGGTGTCGAGTTTGACGGCCGTCGGATGGGTGAAGCGAAAGAGGATGTCGGTGAGGAAGGTCAGCGCCTGCTCGCGGTCCTTGGGGTTGAAGGTCCCGGTCGCCAGCCCCTCGTCCACGACGCGGCCGACGAACATGCGCACGCGGCCGCGGTGGCGCCGGGCGACGCCGCGGTTCGCCTCGGCGGCGGCGACGAAGAGGTCGAAGATCGGCGGGTCGTTCTCGGCAAGGTCGCGATAGTCGCGCGCGAGCGCGAGGATGAGCCGCTCCAGCTTGTCGTCCGCCGGGTCCGGCGCGCTCGCGACGTCGGCGAGGAATGTCTCGACCGGGCGCAGGGCCGCCTGCACCACGGCGTCGAGCAGGTCGCGCTTGGAGGGGAAGTAGCGGTACACATTGGCATGCGTCATGCCCGCTTCCTGGGCGACGCCGACGACCGTGACGCGCGTCGCCCCGAGGCGGCGCACGTGCTCGGCCGCGATGTCGAGCAGCCTTACGTCCGCCGTCTGCGGTGTCGTGCGGGCTGCCCGGCGCGGGATGTTCATGTCTCGACGAGGCCCGTCGTGTCGCCCGAGGCGCGGGAATCGCCCTGGCCATGCGGCAGGGCGAGATAGTCTTCCGACCGCATCTCGATGAGCCGCGACACCGTGCGGTCGAACTCGAAGACCTCGCGTCCCTGGTCCGCCCGGTAGAGCGCGTGCGGTTCCGCTTCGGCCGAGGCGATGAGCTTCACGTGCTTCTCGTAGAGCGTGTCGATGAGCGTGATGAAACGCTTGGCCGCATTACGCTGGGCAAGGTCCATTACCGGAATGCCGGCGAGAATGATGCAGTGGTAGCGCTCGGCGAGAGCGAGGTAGTCCGAGGCGCCGAGCGGACGCTCGCAGAGCTCGGCAAAGGAGAAGCGCGCCACACCATCGCTCGCTTCCGGCACCGGCACCGTGCGCCCCTTCACGTGCACCGCCGCCGGCCTGCCCTCGTGCCGGCCGGTGAGGCGGAAGAAGGCCTCGTCCAGCGCCGCCTCGGCCGCCGCGTCGGCCGGCACGTGATAGACCGGGCTGCCGGCCAGCTTCTCCAGACGGTAGTCGGTGCGGGAATCGAGCCGGATCACCTCGACCCGGCTCGTCAGCAGGTCGATGAACGGCAGGAACAGCGCCCGGTTGAGTCCGTTTTCGTAGAGGCGGTTCGGCTCCACGTTCGACGTGGCCACGACAGTGACGCCGCGGGCAAAGAGGGCCGTGAACAGCCGGCCGAGGATCATCGCATCGGCGATATCCGTGACAGTGAACTCGTCGAAGCACAGGAGCCAGGCCTCGGCTGCCAGCGCATCCGCCACATGCGGAATGGGGTCGCCGTCCCTCTCGCGGCCGTCCTTGACCTTCTGGCGATGGGTGAAGATGCGTTCGTGCACATCGGCCATGAAGGCGTGGAAATGGGCGCGGCGCTTGCGCTCGGGCGGCGCGACCTCGAAGAAGAGGTCCATCAGCATGGTCTTGCCGCGGCCCACCGAGCCCCAGATGTAGAGACCCTTGAGGGGCTCGGCCTTTTCGTTGCGCTTGCCGAACAGCCAGCCGAGCGGACTCGCCTTGCGCGCAAGGCGCCGCTCGCCGAGCCGCTGTGCGAGTTCGTCGAGCCGCGCTACCAGCCTTTCCTGCGCCGGGTCGCGCTCGATCACGCCCTCGCTGACGAGGGCGTCGTAGCGTGCGCGCACGCTGGCGGCGGTCTGCCGGGAAAGACGAGGCTCGATGGTCACGGGAGAGGATTTAGCGCCTCGCACCGCGCCGCACAATCGCCTCTCTGGCGTGCGGCGGCGGCTCAGCCCGGCTCGCGTGGCATGAGGTCGTAAGGATGGGCCCAGCCGGGCAGGGCGGCGATGCGCCGTGTCCAGGCGTCGATGTTGGAGAAGGCGGACCGGTCGATGCCGGTGTCCTCTGGATAATAGAGATATCCGACCATGGAGATGTCGGCGATGGTCGGCGTCTCGCCGACCATGAAAGAGCGCTTGGCGAGGTGCTTCTCGACGATGTCGAAGGCGGCGAGCGCGCGGCCACGCAGAAACTCTGTCACCGGGCTCTCGCCCATCTTCTTGAGGCCGACCATGAAGCGCAGCGTGGCAAAATAGCTGGTGAACTTGTGGTTGTCGAAGAGGATCCAGCGCAGGATATCGTAGCGCTCCCCGGCGTCGTGCCCGCCGAAACGTCCATGCCGTTCGGCGAGAAGGGTGAGGATCGCCCCGCTCTGGCTGAGTCGCTGCCCGCCGTGCTCCAGCACCGGGACCTCGCCCATTTCGTTGCAACTGTCGCGAAAGGCCGGGCTGCGCGTCTCACCGTTGAAGAAGTCGACGAAGCGCGGCTGCCAGTCGCAACCGCACAGGTTGAGCATCAGGGCCACCTTGTAGGCGTTCCCGGACTGGCCGAAGCAGTGGAGGATGTAGTCGCTCATCGCTGGGCCCTGCGCCTCTCTCTCGCATGCCGATCTCGCGCGCCAGTTGAACGCAAACGGGCATTCGGCACCAGAGTGTTGCGGCATCCCGGTGCTTGAATTTCATGTTGCATTGCACAATATGTGCCGGGTCTAGGGAAACCGCGCCCTCGGGGGTCGAAGCAACATCGACCACCGAGAGAACGACGATGGACACATTCTCCGGGCTTTCCGGCACTATTCGCAAGCTGTTCGCGGCCGATCTGCCCGCGTTCCGCGCCCATTTGCTGCGCCTCGATCCCGCCAGCCGCCACAGCCGCTTTATCGGGGTGGTGACCGACGCGTATCTCGCCGACTATGCCGACCGATGCCTGGCCTCGCGCGGGCTCGTCTTCGGTTATGTCGAGGGCGGGATCGTGCGCGGCGCGGCCGAACTGCAGCCCTTCGAGATCGGCGGCGAGCGACGGGCCGAGGCCGCCTTCAGCGTCGAGCGCGGCTGGCGTCGGCGCGGCATCGGCAGCGCGCTCTTTGCCCGCCTCCTCGTCAGCGCCCGCAACCGCGGCGTTGCCGCGCTCGTCGTCAACTGCATGAGCGAAAACGGCGCCATGCGCGCGCTGGCGCGGCGCTTCTCGGCCGAGATCGCCTTCGAGCGCGGCGATCTCATCGGCACGATCAGAGGCCTCGGGCCGACGCCTTTCTCCCTGGCCGAAGAAATGATTGACGATGCGCACGGCCTTGCCATGAGCGCGCTCGACTACCAGCGACACTTCATGGCTCCGCCTCAGGCTCAAAACTGAAAAAGGGCGCCGTGGCGCCCTTTCGCGTCAGCTTGTATCGCCTTCAGCGTGACAAGGTGAGGGGCGCCCCGGATTTGGCGAGCACCCCGTTGAACGAGCTGCCGCCGCCCTTGAGGCGCGCCACGACGCTACCGCGCGAATAGAGATAGACCTCGCCGTCGCGCAGGTCCCAGGCATTGACGCTCTGCAGGTCGCGCCCGGCGCAGCCCGAGGTGGAGGCCTTGTAGAGATCGAGCGCGGGTGCGCTCGACAGCGTGATGCGACAGGAGCCGCCGGCGGCTTCGCGCGCCGTCCAGCCCCCTGTCACCGCGCTGCGCGTCGGCGCGGCAGGCGCACTCGTCGGCTGGCTGCCAAGGCTCGCGACGGGCCCCGGGGTGCCGCCGGTGCCCGAAAGCGTACCGTCCGGGCCGAGCGTGCCGGGCGCGACGGTGGAGCCATCGGGTGCCGCGGCCGTCCCCGGCGCGGGCGGCAGCGGGCTGGCGATCACCTCAGCCGAGGCAGATGGCGGTAGCGGCTCGAAGTCCGATCCGCTCGTGGCCGCGCCGGCGCTGCGGTAGCCCGATCCGGTAGCAGGACCTGGCGAGCTGGCGAAGCGGTCCGATGCGCAGGCGGCGACGATGAGCAGCGGCGCGAGGGCCGCCAGGCGCGGCGCGATACGCATGGCGCTCGCGCCGCGCCGGGCCAGTTCGGTCGTCGCATCGTGCATCGTCGGTCTCATGCTGTCCCGCTCCCGCTCTTCCTTCGGCGCACCTGCCTCCTCGCAAGGCAGCGCAGGCACGCAAGACACCACGTTCGTCATGCCGTAAACGGCTTGGTCGGGCAAGCCCGGGCGGGTGAAATGGCGGATGCGCTGGCCCCGGGAGGGTCTGCCCGGCACGCAGCGTGGCGCGCGGGTCACACCCGACCTGGGGCCGTCCGGCGCTCCGTCAGAGTTGGCGCGTGACCATCATCTGCTTTATTTCGGCGATCGCCTTGGCCGGGTTGAGGCCCTTCGGGCATACGTTGGCGCAGTTCATGATCGTGTGGCAGCGATACAGCCGGA
This sequence comes from Chelatococcus daeguensis, assembly GCF_001887265.1. NCBI lineage: Bacteria > Pseudomonadati > Pseudomonadota > Alphaproteobacteria > Hyphomicrobiales > Chelatococcaceae > Chelatococcus > Chelatococcus daeguensis. Next base: position 437,314 of record NZ_CP018095.1, read on the forward strand.
ACGGATCCTCGAGGTTGTCGAGGCGGTCGCCCGTGGCTTCGTCGCGGCTGTCGATGAGCCAGCGATAGGCCTGCAGCAGCACGGCCGGGCCCAGATAGCGGTCGCCGTTCCACCAGTAGCTCGGGCAGGACGTGGAGCAGCACGCGCACAGGATGCATTCGTAGAGGCCGTCGAGCTTCTCGCGGTCCTCGCGGCTCTGGCGCCACTCCTTCTCCGGCTCCGGCGTGGTCGTCTTAAGCCAGGGCTCGATCGAGGCGTGCTGGGCATAGAAGCGAGTGAGGTCGGGCACCAGGTCCTTCACCACCGGCATGTGCGGCAGCGGATAGATGCGGACGTCGCCCTTCGACGTGCATTCGTCGATGCCCTTGGTGCACGCGAGCGTGTTGGCGCCGTCGATGTTCATGGCGCAGGAGCCGCAGATGCCCTCGCGGCAGGAACGGCGGAAGGTCAGCGTCGGGTCGATGTTGTTCTTGATGTAGATGAGTGCATCGAGGACCATCGGCCCGCAATCGTCGCGGTCGACGTGATAGGTGTCGACGCGCGGATTCTGCCCGTCATCCGGGTTCCAGCGATAGATGCGAAAGGCGGTCGTGTTCGCCGCCCCGTCCGGCTTCGGCCAGGCCTTGCCTTCCTTGATCTGCGAATTCTTGGGGAGGGAGAACTTGGCCATGTTGTCTCTGTCCTCGAACCTGCCGGCGTACCGTGGCCTGCGCCACGGGCCGGATGGGATCTGTCGCGTGCGGCCTCAGTAGACGCGCGCCTTCGGCTCGATGTACTCGATGTCGTTCGACATCGTGTAGTTGTGCACCGGGCGGTAGTCGATGGTGACGGTCTTGGCCGTGTCGTCGACCCAGGCCAGGGTGTGCTTCATCCAGTTGACGTCGTCGCGCTCCGCATAGTCCTCGCGCGCGTGGGCGCCACGGCTTTCCTTGCGGTTGGCCGCGCCGTCCATCGTCACGACGGCCTGGGTGATCAGGTTGTCGAACTCGAGCGTCTCGATGAGGTCCGAATTCCAGACGAGCGAGCGGTCGCTGACGCACACGTCTTCAGCCCCCTGCCAGACCTCGCGGATGAGCTTCTGTCCCTCCTCCAGCACCTCGCCAGTGCGGAAGACGGCGCAGTTCGACTGCATCGTGCGCTGCATCCGAAGGCGCAGCTCAGCTGTCGGCGTACTGCCGCGAGCATTGCGGAAGCGGTCGAGCCGCGACAGCGACAGATCGGCCGAGTTCTTCGGCAGGTCGGGGTGCGATTCGCCCGGCTTGACGATCTCGGCGGCGCGCAGGCCGGCGGCGCGGCCGAAGACCACGAGGTCGATCAGCGAGTTGGAGCCGAGGCGGTTCGCCCCGTGCACCGACACGCAGGCCGCCTCGCCGATGGCCATCAGCCCTGGCACAACATGGTCGGGGTTGTCGCCCGCCTTGGTCACCACCTCGCCATGAAAGTTCGTCGGGATGCCGCCCATGTTGTAGTGCACCGTCGGCAGCACCGGAATCGGCTCCTTCGTCACGTCGACACCGGCGAAGATTTTGGCGCTCTCCGAGATGCCGGGCAGGCGCTCGTGCAGCACGGCCGGGTCGAGGTGGTCGAGGTGCAGGAAGATGTGGTCCTTGTTCTTGCCCACGCCCCGGCCCTCGCGGATTTCCATGGTCATGGAACGCGAGACCATGTCGCGCGGCGCGAGGTCCTTCACCGACGGGGCATAGCGCTCCATGAAGCGCTCGCCCTCGGAATTGGTGAGATAGCCGCCCTCGCCGCGGGCCCCCTCGGTGATGAGGCAGCCGGCGCCGTAGATGCCGGTGGGGTGGAACTGCACGAATTCCATGTCCTGCAGCGGCAGGCCGGCGCGCAGCACCATGGCGTTGCCGTCGCCCGTGCAGGTATGGGCGGAGGTGGCCGAGAAATAGGCGCGGCCGTAGCCGCCCGTCGCCAGGATGACGAGATGGGCGCGGAAGCGATGGACGGTGCCGTCGTCCATCTTCAGCGCCACCACGCCGCGGCAGCGGCCCTCGTCATCCATGATGAGGTCGATGGCGAAATACTCGATGAAGAATTCGGTGTTATTGCGCAGCGCCTGGCCGTAGAGCGTGTGCAGGATGGCATGGCCGGTGCGGTCGGCGGCAGCACAGGTGCGCTGGGCCGGCGGACCCTTGCCGAAATCGGTCGTCATGCCGCCGAAGGGGCGCTGGTAGATGCGCCCGTCCTCGGTACGCGAGAAGGGCACGCCCCAGTGCTCGAGCTCGTAGACGGCGGCAGGCGCATTGCGCACCAGATACTCGATGGAATCCTGGTCACCGAGCCAGTCGGACCCCTTCACGGTGTCGTACATGTGCCAGCGCCAGTCGTCCGGCCCCATGTTGGCGAGCGAGGCGGCAACGCCGCCCTGGGCGGCCACCGTATGCGAGCGCGTGGGGAAGACCTTGGTGACGCAGGCGGTCTTGAGGCCCGCCTGGGCGCAGCCGACGGTGGCACGCAGCCCGGCGCCGCCGGCGCCGACGACGACGACATCGAAGGTGTGATCGGTGATCGGATAGGCCTGGCCCGTATAGGCCGGGCGGGGAATACGCAGGATGCCGCTTGGGCCGGCGCCATCGGCCTGCGCGGCCCGTGCGCGCGGCATGCGCACGGCCTTGGACGGCGTCGTCTCCACAGCGGCGCCGGCGACCTCCGGTGCGGGAGTGGTCGACGCGGCGGCTCTGGCCCTCGTGCTGCGGCGCGTCGGAGCGCTCGTCTCGGTGCCGGAGGTGGTTCCGTTGCTGGGTGCCTTGGCCATGAACTTACATCCCGCCGAAGGAGATCTTGAGAACCGCGAAGACCGCGGCGGCTGCCACGAGCAGGGCGAAGAATGTGTTGGCGATCACCGCAGCGACCTTGGCGCCGCCGTGAACGTAGTCCTCGATGATGACCTGCATGCCAATGCGCATGTGATAGGTCGCCGAGAGGATGAAGAGGAGCAGGAGGAGCGCCACGAGCGGGCTGCGCACGAGAGCGAGCGCCTCGTCGTAGCCGCCGCCGGCCGCGCAGACCACGATGGCGATGAAGGCGAGCGCCAGCGGCACGTTGGCGAGCGCCGTGAGCCGCTGGTGCCAGAAATGCGACGTGCCGGACCGGGCGGAGCCCAGCCCGCGGACGCGGCCGAGCGGCGTGCGCAACGAATGCTTCGTCGAAGCCATGGAATGTCTCCTCACGAAACCGCGTAGCCGATCACCCACACGAGGAGCGTGAGCGCGGCCGAGGCGATGAGGGTCATGCGGGCGAGGTTCTGGCGGGCAGGGGCATCGAAGCCGAGCCCGACGTCCCAGATGAAGTGGCGAATGCCGCCGAACATGTGGTGCAGCAGCGCCCAAGTGTAGCCGAAGAGGATGAGCCGGCCCAGGAAGGAGCCGAACAACCACTGCGCGGTCTCGAAGGCTGCCGGCCCGCTGGCCAGCGCCAGCAGCCAGGCGACCAGCAGCAGGGTGCCCACGTAGAGGGCCGCGCCGGTGACACGATGGGCCACCGACATCGCCATCGTCCACGTCCAGCGGTAGATCTGGAGGTGCGGCGAGAGGGGGCGGATGTCTTCCGGTCTCGTCCCGGGCGCTTTCGCCTCGGCCATGTGGGGCCTCCCCGCTTGCAGTCTGGAGTTGCTCGAAGCTATCGGCTTCGTAACGAATGTGGGCCGCAACCGCAATGCAACATGCCGCCAAAGGCGGTGACATTTTTCCAGCTTTGTAACTGCTTCCTTGCGCCGTCCTATCGCGGCAGAAGGGCCCAATAGTCGAGGTCAAGCACCACAGCAGGGTCGTATTCGGTGCCGTTGTGGCCCGGAAAACCAGCGCAGGGTAAATTCTTCGTGGCGATGGTACGCAGCCTCAGGGCGCCCATGTCGCTGCGCCCCTCGAGTTCGGCGGTGTCGATCACCTCACTCCAGCAATAGACGGTGTCGCCGGCAAAGAGCGGCGCCACATGGCGTCCACCGTTGATGGCGGCAATGTGGAAGGCATTGCCAAGGCCGTTGAAGGACAGCGCACGGGCCAGCGAGATCACATGGCCGCCGTAGATCAGCCGCCGGCCGAAGCGCGAGCCCGTGGCAGCGTGCTGGTCGAAATGCACCCGCGCCGTGTTCTGATAGAGCCGGGTCGCGAGTTGATGTTCGGCCTCCTCCACCGTCATGCCGTCGACATGGTCGATGCGCTCGCCGATGCGGAAGTCACCCCAGCGCCAGGGGCTGCCGGCAAGTCCGAAATCATAGACCTCGACGTCGATGGGCGGGCACCCGATGCCGAGATGCGACGGTTCCACGCTGTCCGCGAGCTGCGGCACGTGCTGGTCCGCGACGGACGCCGCCTCGTCGCGCTTCTTCACCATCACCCAGCGCACATATTCGAGCACCTCGGCCCCGTCGGAGCGCAGCCCGCGCGTGCGCACGTAGACGACGCCGGTCTTGCCGTTGGAATTTTCCTTGAGCCCGATGACCTCGGAGACGGCCGACAGTGTCTCGCCGGGATAGACGGACCTCAGGAAGCGGCCTTCCGCATAGCCGAGGTTGGCGACCGCATTGAGGGAGATGTCCGGCACGGTCTTGCCGAAGACGACATGGAAGACGAGGAGATCGTCAAGGGGGCTGCGCTCGTAGCCGATCTGCGCGGCGAGGACGTCCGAGGACTGCACGGCGAAGCGCGTGCCGTAGAGCGCCGAATAGAGCGCGGCATCGGCCGCCGTTACCGTGCGGGGCGTCGCATGACGGATCACCTCGCCGAGGCGGAAATCCTCGAAGAACCGGCCGGTGCTGGTCTTCATCGGCAGTGCTGTGTCCATCGGCTCCTCCCTCGCTGTTTCGCGGGAGACTAGCCTACATGCTGCACTGCGCCATTGCGACCTTGGGCGGAGGCGTTCAGGCCGACGGCACGTCCACCACGACGCCGGTGCGGGCGACCGCCGCCGCGAGCGTGTTGCGCAGGAGGCAGGCGATAGTCATCGGCCCGACGCCGCCCGGCACCGGCGTGATGGCGCCGGCGCGCTGCGCCGCCTCGTCATAGGCCACGTCGCCGACGAGCCGCGTCTTGCCCTCGCCGCGCTCGGGCGCCGGGATGCGGTTGATGCCGACGTCGATGACGATGGCGCCGGGCTTCACCCAGTCGCCGCGCACCATCTGCGGCCGGCCGACGGCCGCGACGAGGATGTCGGCGCGGCGGCACACGGCCGGCAGGTCGCGCGTCTTCGAATGGGCGACCGTGACCGTGCAGCTCTCGGAGAGGAGCAGCTGCGCCATCGGCTTGCCGACGATGTTGGAGCGTCCGACGACGACTGCCTCGAGCCCGGCGAGCGCCGGCTGGACGGATTTGATGAGCATCAGGCAGCCGAGCGGCGTGCAGGGCACGAGCGCGGGAAGCCCGGTCATCAGCCGCCCGGCATTCTCCGGGTGGAAGCCGTCGACGTCCTTCGCCGGGTCGATCGCCTCGATCACCTTCTGCGCGTCGATATGCGCCGGCAGCGGCAGCTGTACGAGGATGCCGTCGACCGCATCGTCCGCGTTGAGCCGCGCGACGAGGGCGAGGAGCTCGGCCTCGCCTGTCTCCGCCGGCAGGCGGTGCTCGAAGGAGGCCATGCCGGCCTCCACCGTCTGCTGCGCCTTGTTGCGCACATAGACGCTGCTCGCCGGATCCTCGCCGGCGAGGACGACGGCAAGGCCGGGCGCGCGGCCGGACCGGCTAAGGAAATCGGCCGCTGCTTCCGCCACGCGTCGGCGCAGGCCCTCGGCGAAGGCCTTGCCGTCGATGATTCGGGACGTCGGGAGCGTCGTCATGGCCGGTCCTCGTGCTTGATGAGTGCCGCGAGCCGCGCTTCCAGCATAGCGGCGTCGCCGGCGACGGTCAGGATCTTGATGCGTGCAGTGTGCCCGGAGACGAGCGCGACGGCGGAGGCGGCGACGCCGAGGCTCTTGGCGAGGAGCCGGGTGAGCGCCGCATTGGCCGCCCCGTCCTCCGGCACGGCGCGGACGCGGACCTTGATGACGGCGCGCCCGTCCGCCAGCTCATCGACGCCCTCGATCGCATCGCGCCCGCCGCGCGGCGTCAGGCGCACCGTGAGCGTCAGCCCCTCGCCCGTGCGCGTGAAGGCGCCGCTCATGCCTGCCTCGCGCCGGCCGGGCTTTAGATGACGGCCGGGTAGACGTAGAGCACGATCACCCGCTGCAGGAAGAAGATGATGAGCAGCAGGATGATGGGCGAGACGTCGATGCCGCCGAGATTGGGCAGGATGGAGCGGATGGGCCGAAGCGCGGGCTCGGTGATCTGGTAGAGGAAATTCCAGATCGCCCGCACCACGTCGTTGCGCGTGTTGACGACGTTGAAGGCGACCAGCCAGCTGATGATGGCTGAGGCGATCACGAGCCATGTGTAGAGGTCGAGCACGACCATGAGAACATCGAGAATCGCGCGCATTGAAAATCCGGAGGATGGAGAGGACGGACGGGAGCTTCCGTTTAGCGCTCTCCGCCGCTGTGAACAACCCGTCGCGCTCGCCGCGCGCTCGCGCGAAACAGCAATTGACAGCCGCCCCCGCGCCGGCCTAAAACGCGCCGACCTTTAGGGGCTGTAGCTCAGTTGGGAGAGCGCTGCAATCGCACTGCAGAGGTCAGGGGTTCGAATCCCCTCAGCTCCACCATTCCACGTTAGCTTGGGATGGCAGTCCAAAGGCCGACGCCCGACGCAGCAGCCGTAGAAGCTTGCCGACCGCCACGGGGTGCGCAGTGAACGGCGCCGCCTCGCGGCTATCCGGTCGGGATCGCTGCGCCTTTTCAGAGTGTTACAACCTCCCGCCCGTCATGGCTGCGCTTGTCGCGGCCATCCACGCCTTTTCGCCTGGCGCGGGCTTTGCCGCGTGGATGCCCGCGACAAGCGCGGGCATGACGGCGGAGGCGATCGGAAATCATGTTGGGGCCGTGCATTCATCCGCGCCGCTCAGACGGTCGGTGCGGTGGAGAAAACGGCCCACGCATTGGAGCAATATTTGAAGTCTGGCTCCGGCAGGCCCTCGCGAAGAAGCGTTGGCGATGCCTCTTCCGCCATCCTGCACCCCTTCTCAAATCGCCGGCAGCCCCAGCCATTTCGCCATCGCTTCCAGGATCAGGTTGATCGACAGGGCGGCGAGCACGATGCCCATCACGCGCCGCAGCACGTTGGCGCCGTGGCGGCCGATGAGGCGCGACACCGCATCGCCGGACAGGAAGAGCCCGAGCAGGATGAGCATGTTGAGCGCCAGCATGGCGACCGTCTCCACCTGCTCGACGAAGGTCAGGCGGTTGTTGTCCATGAGGATGACGATGGCGAGCATGGCGCCCGGCCCGGCGATGATCGGCACCGCCAGCGGGTAGACGGCGACGCTCGCCGCGTCGTTTGCGCCCGCCTCGGCAGCCGGCGCCGGCCCCTTGTCGCCGAGGGTCATCGACAAGGCGAAGATGAGGAGGATGATGCCGCCGGCGATCTGGAAGGAGATGAGCGAGATGTTCATCGCCGCCAGCGCATATTGGCCGATGACGGCGAAGACGACGAGGATGACGAAGGCGACGGGAACGGCGATGAGGGCCGCCTTGCGCCGCTCGGCCCGGTCGAGCCCGCCGGTGACGGAGAGGAAGAGCGAGGTGTGGCTGATCGGGTCGAGGACGGCGAGAAGCGTCATGAACTGCGTGACGAGCAGGGTCTGGTCGATCAGCACGATCGGCTCCGGAAGGGGAAGATGAGGGCTGGGGGAGGGCGCCGGACAGGGCGTCTCAGGCGGCGGGTTCGCCGCCGGCGATCTCGTCTATGCGGGCCGCCATGATGAAGTCGTTCTCGTGCAGGCCCTTGATCTTGTGGGTCTGCAGCGTGACCGTCGCATAGCCCCAGCCGAAGGTGATGTCGGGGTGGTGGCCCTGCTCCTCGGCGATCTCCGACACACGCGCCACGAAGGCGAAAGCCCCCGCGTAGTTCCTGAAGCGGAAGGTGCGTGCGATGCGCGTGGCATCGCCGTTGACCTCCCACTGCGGCACCTGTTTCGCGTAATGCGCGACGGCTTCGGGGGACAAAGGCGGCGTTCCGCCCTTGCAGGGCGTGCAGGTCTTCGTGGCGAGATCGTCGGTCATGGCTGTTCCCGCGGCCGGGTCACGGAATCTCGTACAGGGTGACCTCGTCATCGATGCCGCGCAAGGCGCGTCGTCGCGCCAGCGGCGTCAGGCCGGTGCGGGCGAGCAGGCTCGACACTTCCGGCCGCTCGACGACGGAGCCCGTGGCGTAGATCGCCTGCGATTCGGCGAGGCCCTGCACGCGCGAGGCGATGTTCACCGTCTGGCCGAAATAGTCCTGCCGCTCGTTGAGGCTGACGGCCAGACAGGGACCCTCGTGCAGACCGATCTTCAGCACCAGGTCCTCGCTGCCGTGGGCGGCGTTAAGGCTGCGCATGGCCTCGCGCATGCGTAGCGCGGCGGCGACAGCCCGTTCCGGCGTCGGGAAGGTCGCCATCACCGCATCGCCGATGGTCTTGACGATGGCGCCTGCTTCCGCCGCCACGATGTCGCCGAGCACCCGGAAGTGCTCGCGCACGAGGTCGAAGGCGGCCAGGTCGCCCACGCGCTCGTAGAGCCGGGTCGATCCCTTGAGGTCGGTGAAGAGGAAGGTGAGGCTGGTGATTTTCAGCCGCTGGTCGACGTTGAGCGTCTCCGTCCGATAGATGTCGCGGAAGGTCTGGTTGCTGAGGAGCCGCTTGGCGGTGAGGAACGGCCGGCGCCGGCCGATGAGCGTGTGCAGCGCCTCGCCCGCGATGAAGAGGCCGGGCAGGACGCGCCGGCCGGTGCGGTTCTCGAGCGTCAGGCGCAGCGGGCCGGGCTGCAGGCGAACCGTCTCGTTCGGTGCATGCACGGCGTCGATGACAAGGGAGAGGGAGCGCCGCTCGCGCGTCTCCTCGCTGTCGGCGTCGATGAACTGCACGGAATGGGTGACGGGGTCGAAGACGATAATGAAGCCCCGCGGCAGCTGAAGTGACAGGAGGGCCTTCTCGCCGGGTGGCAATTCGATGGCCTCGATGATGATCTCGTCGAGTTGCGCCTCGATTTCGTCCGGCAGGTCTACCCCCGAGCTCCAGAAGATCTGGCGAAAATATTCGTGCATCGGCAGCCGATCCGGCTCGTGCGCCGCGATCTGCCGCACGCGGGGGTTCACCGTGAAGGTCACCTCCACCATCTCGTCGAGGGTCGGCTCGTAGCCTGCGGCGCACAGCGTGCAGCTGTAGGAGGAGCGGTCGAGGGTGCCGAGTGTCGCATTGGCGTCGAGCACGCCGCCGCACCCCGGGCACAGCACGTTCCACGACAGGTCGAACAGGCCGAGATGGGCGGCATGGAGGAAGGCGGCGATGGCAGCTTCCTCGTCGAGGCCCTCGCGCGCCGCGAAGGCGAGCACGTTGATGCGGTTGAGCGCGCGGTCGGCGCCATGCCGGACAACGCGCTCGATTGCCATGGCCGCCGCAGGATCAGCGGTCTGACGCAGGAGTGAGAAGAGCGCTTCCGTCTCGGCCATCGGACGGTGCTCCGCATGTACAATTTATTAAGTATACCATGAAGCGACCGTTGCGGCTCTCAGATCGCTGGGGCGCAGGCGCTCCCCGGTTCCGCGACTGGTTGTGATCGGGCCTGTGGGGTGCCGGCGGCGAGCCAGTGGTCGAGAAACGCATCGAGCCAAAGGGCGACGTCGGGGTCGTACATGAAGCGCCCGCGGTGGTGCAGGTGCGCGGCTTGGGCGCCCGGCAGGCCTAGCCTTTCGCTGGCGCGCGTCGTCCAGCGATAGATCATGGCGTGCGTCACCTCGGGATGGAACTGCAGGCCGAAGGCGGCGGGTCCGACGCGGAAGGCCTGGTTCGGAAAATCCGCGCCTTCGGCGAGAAGTTCGCCGCCGGGCGGACAGTCGAGCCCCTCCCGATGCCACTGGTAGACGTGCGACGGCCATGGCGCGCCCGTCTCGCTGGCGAAGCGTCGCCCCGTCGCCGTCGGCTTGAGCGGATAATAGCCGATCTCGGCAAGGCCCGAGGGATGCGGATCGATCCGCCCGCCGAGGTGTTTCGCCAGCATCTGCGCGCCGAGGCAGAGGCCGAGCAGCGGCTTTTTCTCATCGAGCGCGACGCCGATCCAGTCGATCTCGCGCTTCACCCAGTCATCGGGGTCGTTGGCGCTCATGGGCCCGCCGAAGACGACGGCGCCGGCATGCAGTGCGAGCGTCTGCGGCAAGGGATCGCCGAAGCGCGGCCGGCGGATGTCGAGCGGGTGGCCACGCTCCACAAGGAGCCGGCCAACCCGGCCGGGCGTCGAATGTTCCTGGTGCAGGACGATGAGAACGGGCAGCGGGGTCGCCGCACCCATCAGACCCCTCCGTCGACGTCCGTCAGCGCGCTCTGACGCAGCGCCTCGGCCTCGCGCTCGCTCAGCCCGAGCCGGCGGGCGGAGCGCCACAGGAGGTCGTCCTCGAGTTCGGCGACGTGACCGTCGATCTTCGCGAGTTCCCAGGCGGCGGCCATCAGCTCGCGGCGCCCGTCCGGCGGCAGCAGGCGCTTCAGGTCCTCGAAGGCGTCGTCCACGTCCTCGCGCGAGCCCTCGGCCACGATGGCAGCCTCGATGATCCGGAGCGCCTCGCGCGGCGAGAGGCGGAAGCGGCGTCCGACGAGGTCGGCGAGCCTGGCGCGTTCCTCTCCCGTCAGGCGCCCGTCGCCTCCGGCGATGTGCACGAGGACGATGGCAAGCGACAGGAGGGTGTCGGGGGTGCGGTCCCGATCTTCGCGCGGCGGCACGGCCTGGTGCCGGGGCAGGCGTTCGAAGAGCCGGGCAATGCTGGCGATGAGGCGGACGGGACGAGTCATGGACATAGGAACGATTTCAGACTGGCATCCTGTCCGATCGGACGGCGGCGCTCAACCCCGCCTTCTTCACAATCCGCCCATCCTGCAGATGATGTCCCATTCGGGGTCGCTCACCGGCTGTACCGACAGGCGCGAATTGTTGACGAGCACCATATCCGCGAGCGCGGGCGTATTCTTGATCTCGTCGAGCGTCACCGGCCGCGGCAGCGCCTTCACCGCCTTGATGTCGACCATGCCGAAGCGACCGCTCGCATCGGTGTGGTCGGGATAGTACTCCTTGATCACCTCGACGATGCCGACAATCGCCTTGCCCTCGTTGGAGTGGTAGAAGAAGCCGGTCTCGCCCTTCTTCATCGCCATCATGTTGAGCTTGGCGGAATGGTTGCGCACGCCGTTCCAGAACGTGCCCTTCTCGCCTTCCGCGACCTGTTGGTCCCAGGACCAGGTGGCCGGTTCCGATTTGAACAGCCAGTGCGCCATGACCTCTCCCCGTTCGTCAGATGATCTCGTGCTCGGCGCGGATCGGCCGGTTGAGCAGCGCGCCGATCGCCGCTTCCACGGAAACCTCCCCAGCGACGATTGCAGCGACAGCCTCTGAGATCGGCATCTCCACCCCGTGCCGGCCGGCCATCGCCACGAGTGCCGCGGCGGTGAAGGCGCCTTCCGCCAGCTTGCCGCCAGAGGCTTCAGAAAGCGGCACGCCGCGCCCCAGCGCCTCGCCGAAGGCGAAGTTGCGCGATTTCGCAGAGCCGCAGGTGAGCACGAGGTCGCCGAGCCCGGACAGCCCCATCAGCGTCTCAGGACGGGCGCCGAGGGCGCGGGCGAAGCGCATCAGCTCGGCGAAGCCCCGTGCCACCATGGCGGCCCGGGCGCTCTCGCCGAGGCCGCAGCCCATGACGATGCCGCAGGCGATGGCGAGCACGTTCTTGGCTGCACCGCCGATCTCGACTCCGCGCACGTCGGTGCCGTGATAGATGCGGAATGTAGGGCTCGTCAGCGTCGCGGCGAGGCTGCGCGCGGTCTCCTCCTGCGCGCAGGCCAGCACCACGGCGGTCGGCAGGCCCCGCACCACGTCCTCGGCGAAGCTCGGGCCCGACAGGACGGCGGGCACCGCCGCCGGCAGCTCCTCGCCGACGACATCGCTCATGAAGCGGCTCGACGTGCGCTCGATGCCCTTGGCGCAGATGACAACGGGTGTGCCCGGGGCGAGCCGGTGCACGAGCCCCCGGGCTGCCTCGCGCAGGGCCTGTGCCGGCACGACGAGGAGCAGCGCCCGCGCGGCCGTCGTTGCGCCGAGGTCGGCGGTGACGGTGATCGCGGCATGGAGCGGCGCGCCGGGCAGGAAGCGCAAGTTCTCGCGCGCGGCCTGCATCGTGCCGGCGTGCTCGGGATCGCGCGCGACGAGGGTGACGAAGCGTCCGGCCTGGGCCGCCGCGTTGGCGAGGGCCGTGCCCCACGCGCCGGCTCCGACGATGACGACAGGATCGGTCATCATGCCGCGGAGGCCGCCTCGAGCGGCCAGCGGGCGCGGGCGGGGGCGGTGAGGTCGTCGGTGAGGCCGAGCCGCAGGCGCTCGAGCCCCGCCCAGGCGATCATCGCGCCGTTGTCCGTGCACAGGGCCGGCGGCGGCGTGACGAGGGGCAGGCCGGCCTCGGAGGCAAGCCGCGTCAGGCCGCGGCGGATCGCCTGGTTGGCGGCAACGCCACCGGCGACGACGAGCGCGGTCGGGTGCCCCGCCTTCTGCCGGAAGGCACGTAGGCCCATGCGCACCCGGTCGGCGACGACGTCGACCACGGCCGCCTGGAAGGAGGCGCAGAGATCGGCAACGTCCCGTGCCGAGAGCGGGGCGATGCGCTCGGCCTCGATGCGCACGGCGGTCTTGAGGCCGGAGAGCGAGAAATCCGGGTCCGGCCGGCCGGCCAGCGGCCGTGGCAAGGCGAAGCGCGCCGGGTCGCCGTGGAGCGCCTGGCGTTCCACCTCCGGCCCGCCGGGATAGGGCAGGCCGAGCATCTTCGCCGTCTTGTCGAAGGCCTCGCCGATGGCGTCGTCGATCGTGGTGCCAAGGCGCACATAGTCGCCGACGCCACGCACCGCGAGCAATTGCGTATGCCCGCCCGAGGCGAGCAGCAGCAGATAGGGAAAGGCGACGCCGTCGGTCATTCGTGCCGTCAGCGCGTGCGCCTCGAGGTGGTTGACGGCGATAAAAGGCTTGCCGGAGACGAGGGCGAGAGCCTTGCCGGTGGTGAGGCCGACGATGACACCGCCGATAAGGCCGGGGCCGGCGGCGGCGGCGACGGCATCGATGTCCTTCAGCGTCACGTCGGCCGCCTTCAGCGCCCGCGCCACCAGCCGGTCGATGACCTCGACATGGGCGCGCGCCGCAATCTCCGGCACCACGCCGCCATAGGCGGCATGTTCCGTGATCTGGCTGAGGATCTCGTTCGACAGGATGACGCCGCGCCCGTCGCCGGCAAGGCCGACGACGGCGGCCGCCGTTTCATCACAGGTGGTCTCGATGCCAAGAACGCGCATGATTCGCTGGGTTCTGAAGGGGCTGCGATCGGTCGCGGTTCGCAAAAGCGCCGCTTCCCCCTATAGAGCATGGCGTAAAGCCGTGGGAACCGGTTTTTCGCCGCAGCAGGGTGGTAGGGCATGCGATAGTGAGGTGCGGGAGCGGCTCTGCGGCCTCCCGCCTGCACGAATCGCCCGCCGGCCGCGGGGCCGTAATTGGAGTTGGACGGAACCATGATCGCATCGACCGGCGCACCTGTCATCGGCACGCGCGGCAGCCCGCTCGCCCTGGCCCAAGCGCGGCAGGTGCAGGCGCTCCTCGCCGGAGCGCTTGGCTGCCCAGCCGAGGCGGTCGCGCTCTCGGTCATCAAGACGACGGGCGACATGATCCAGGACCGGGCGCTGTCGGAGGCCGGCGGCAAGGGTCTGTTCACGAAGGAGCTCGACAGCGCGCTCCTCGACGGGCGCATCGCCCTTGCCGTCCATTCCGCCAAGGATCTGCCGACCGTCCTGCCGAAAGGGCTCGTCATCGCGGGTTATCTCGCCCGCGAGGATGTGCGCGACGTTCTCATCAGCCGCGGTGCGCGCAGCATCGCCGAGCTGCCGCGCGGCGCCGTGGTCGGCAGCGCCTCGCTGCGCCGGCAGGCGCAGGTGCGGCGCCTGCGGCCCGATGTCTCGGTCACGCTGCTGCGCGGCAATGTCGGCACTCGCCTCGCCAAGGTCGAGAGCGGCGAGATCGACGCGACCTTGCTGGCCCTCGCCGGGCTGCGGCGGCTCGGCCTCGCCGACAAGGCGACCGCCGTGCTCGATACGGAGGATTTCCTGCCCGCCATCGGCCAGGGCGCCATCGCCATCGTGACGCGCGCCGACGACCTTGCCCTGCGCGAGATGCTGATGCGTTTCACCGATCCCGCGACAGGTGTGGCGCTGGAGGTCGAGCGAGCCTTCCTGCGCGTGCTCGACGGCTCGTGCCGCACGCCCATTGCGGGTCTGGCGCGAGTGCAGGGGGCCAGTCTCTCCTTCCGCGGCATGCTGCTGGCGCCCGATGGCAGCGACTGGGTGGCCGTCGAGCGGAGCGGCCCGGTCGCCGAGGCACTCGGTCTCGGAGAGGATGCGGGGCGCGAGGTGGTGGCCCGCGCGCGCCCGGCGCTCCTGGGAAAGTAGACATGGCGGGCGTCCTCGTCCTGCGGCCGGAAACGGCGGCGCGCCGGACGGCGCAGCGCCTTGGCGAGCGCGGCCATGCGGTCGTCATCGCTCCGCTCCTGACCATCCATTCCACGGATGAGCCGCGCCCGGCGGGAGCCTTCGACGGTGTCGTCGTCACCAGCCCCAACACCTTCGAAGCTTTGGGCGAGGGGGATGTCGCGGCACTCGCCGCGCTGCCTCTCCTTGCGGTCGGCGAGCGCACGGGCGAGGTGGCGCGCGAGGCCGGCTTTGCGGCCGTCATGGCGGCGGCGGGCGACCGCATCGCCCTCGCGGCGCTCGCCCCGTCGGTCTTCCCCGCAGGCGCGCGGCTTCTCCTCGTCCTCGGCCGCGATCACAAGGCCGATACGCCCGCTCTTCTCGCCGCCGCCGGCTTTGCGGTCGTGCCGTGGATCGCCTATGTCGCCGAGGCGGAGGAATCGCTGCCGCCGGCCGCAGTGGTGGCGCTTGGCGGCGGCAAAGTCACGGTCGCGCTGCATTATTCCCGCCGAAGCGCAGCCCTGGCGCTCAATCTCGCCGAGCGGGCCGGCTGCGGCGAGGCATTCCGTGCCCTGCGACACCTGTGCCTGTCGGAGGATGTTGCCGCGCCACTCAGGGCCGCTGGTATCCGGCGGGTCGCGGCCGCGGCCGCTCCGCACGAGGAAGCCTTGCTGGCTTTGCTGCCGGCACATGGCGACAGATGACGCGCAGCCTGCGGGCTCGCCATGGACGGGCGGCTGATGTTAAGAGCTTGAGGGTTCATCATGGCCTGCCCGGGAGCACCGGCGGTGCCGAGGAAATGATGGAGAGAGGTCTGCATGAGCGACGAGAAGCCGACGGGCCGGACGTCCCGGACAGCCCGCACGAAGGCGGAGCGCGCCGCGCAGACGACCGACCGCGCCATGACCGAGGCCACCGCGCTGCCTTCCGCCGATGGCGCGGCTGCAGAGGCGGCCACCACCCCCCGGACGGTTTCTGCGGGCGAGGACGCACCCGCCGTCGCGCAGCCGGCCGCACAAGTCCCACCTGGCGACATGCCGGCCGCCGAGGATGTGCCCGGCGGAGACGAGAGGCTTCAAGGCAAGGAACGCCTCGGGGATGCGCCGGCTGACGAGGCGCCCGTCGACACCACCGCTCATGGCGTACGGCCCGCCGAACCGGCTGCGGCGCCCCGCCAGGGCCTCCAAAGTTCGCTCCTCGTGGCGGCTGCCGTCGGCGGCATCGTCGGCGCCGCCGCAGCCATATTGCTGCCGGTGCTCGTCGGTCCGGCCAACGACACCGCGGCGCGCCTTGCCGTCGTCGAGCGCAGCCTCGCCAATGTCGTCGGCCGTGAGGATCTCGAGGCGCTCGAGGCGCGCATGACCTCCGCCTCCCGCGAGGACGACGGCCTGACGGCGCGCATCAACGGCCTCGCCAACGAGATCGAGGGGCTGCGGTCCGTCGAGGGCGCGTCGCCGGCGGAGCTTCGCGCGATCCGCGACGAACTGAGCCGACGTGTCGACGCAGTCGAAGGGACCGTGCGCAGCCTCGATCCGGGCGTCATCAGCGACGTCTCGCGCCGGCTGGAGGCCCTGGGCGCCCGGCTCGACGCCGCCGAAAGGCAGATCGCCGACGGCGCTGCCGAGCCGATCGGCAATGCCGCGGGCCGGCTCGCCGTGGCGGAGCTATTGCTGACCGCGATCCGCTCCGGCCAGCCCTTCGAGAAGGAGATTGCGGTGCTCGAGCGCCTCGGCACGCCGGCAGAGCTCCTGTCCCCGCTCCAGCCGCAGGCGGGGGCCGGCTTGCCGACCACCGAGAGCCTGCGTCCAGGCTTGCGCGAAGGTCTGGCCCGGGCGGCCGAAACCGAGCGCCGCAGCCGTCCGGAGGGCAGCCTCTGGGAGCGTCTGAGCGACAGTGCAGCCGGCCTCGTGCGGGTCGAGCGCGTCGGCAGCGGGGAGCAGCCGGCCGACGCCGTCGATGCGGCGCTCGCCCGCGGCGACGCGGCGGCGGCGCTCGCGGCTTGGGAGCGGCTGTCGCCGGCCGAGCAGCAGGCGACGCGTGATTGGGTCGCGGCGCTGAGGGCCCGCGCGGAAGCGGAGCAGGCGGCGCTCGCCGTGCGTCGTTCGGCCGTCGACGCCTTCGGCGGCAACGGGTGAGGGCGCAGCCATGATTCGCGTTCTCGTCTTCCTCGTCCTTCTCGCCTTCGTCGCGCTCGGCGCCGCCTGGCTTGCCGACCATCCGGGGGAGGTGGTGCTCACCTGGCAGGATTATCGCATCAGCACCCCGCTCAGCGTCGCCGTGGCGGCGCTCATCGGTATCGTCACCGCGCTTGTCATCGTGTGGAGCGTGGTGCGCTTCGTCTTCAAGCTGCCGGACCTCGTCACCATCGCCTCGCGCGCCCGCCGCCGGGCGCGCGGCTTTGCCGCCGTGTCGCGCGGCATGGTAGCCGTCGGCTCGGGCGATCCCGCCGCCGCGCGCCGACACGCGGGCGATGCCGAGCGCTGGCTCGGCCGCGAGCCGCTGACGCTGCTGCTCAAGGCCCAGGCCGCCCAGATCTCCGGCGATCGGGCAGGCGCCGAGGCCGCTTTCAACGACATGCTCGACGAGCCCGAGACGCGGGTGCTCGGCCTGCGCGGCCTGTTCGTCGAGGCGCGACGCAAGGGCGATCTCGTCGCCGCCCGGGCCCATGCGGCCAAGGCGGCGGAGCTTGCGCCGAGTGTCGGCTGGGCCAACGAGGCGGTGCTCGAATTCCAATCCGCCGAACGCGACTGGCGCGGGGCGCTCATGACCCTCGAGCGGCGCGCCGCGCTGCGGCTCATCGACCGCGCCGAGGCGCGCCGCCAGCGCGCCGTGCTCCTGACGGCCGATGCCATCGACCGGGCGGAGAAGGACCCCGACGCCGCGCTCACCGCTGTGCGCGAGGCCGTCAAGCTCGCGCCCGATCTCGTGCCCGCCGCCGTGCTGGCCGGCCGCCTTCTCGCCCGCGCCGGCAAATACCGCAAGGCGGCCAGGATCCTCGAGGCGGCCTGGGTGCGGCTGCCGCATCCTGATATCGCCGCGGCCTATGTCGAGATCCGCTCCGGCGATTCGGCGCGTGATCGGCTCGCCCGCGCCGAGACGCTGGCGCGGCTGGCATCGGATTCCGCCGAATCGCGGCTGATGCTGGCCCGGGCCGCGCTCGACGCGCGCGAATTCGCCCGCGCCCGCGAGGCGCTGGCCCCGCTCATCGCCGAGCGCCCCACGCTGCGCACCTGCGTGCTGATGGCCGACATCGAGGAGGCCGAGCACGGCGAGACGGGGGCCGTACGCGCCTGGCTGGCCCGTGCCTCGCGCGCGCCGCGCGATCCCGCCTGGCTCGCCGACGGCGTCATCTCCGACACCTGGTCGCCGGTCTCGCCGGTCAGCGGCCGGCTCGACGCCTTCGTCTGGGGAACGCCGAGCGAGCAGATCGCCGCCCAGCATCGCGAGGCGCAGGAGACGCACCGGGCCGACGCCGTCATCGGCGACGTCGACGAGCGCCATGCAGCCGAGGCGCTGCCTGAAATCGTGCCGCCAGCGCGGGAAGAGCCCTCCCGTGAGCTTCCCGCAACGGCTGCCGAGGCCCGGCCGCCTTCCCGGGCTGCGGGGCCTGATGCGCGTTCCGAGCCTGAACCGGTGACCGTGGTCGAACCGGCAGATAAATCGCCGCAGCCGGCTGCGCCAGCTCCTCCACCGGAGACCGGCGAGCCCGCCGCGCCTGAACGGGCACAGGCATCGGCCGCCCCTCCCGTCCCGCCAGAGGAAAAGCCGTCGCCCGCGCCGGCTGCTCCCGTGCCGCAATATGTGACCGAGGCGGCGAAGGCATCGGCGCGACGCGGTATATCGGAGACGGCGGCACCTGCGCAGCCCGCCGAGAACGCCACGCCCCGTCGCGCACGGCGGGCGAGCCCGGTCATCTTCCCGGTCAGCCGTCCGCCCGATGATCCCGGGCCGGTGACCGGGGAGGACGAGGCCGGCCCCGTGCGCCGCACCATCGTGACCTGACCGCGGCTGCTCGTGCACAGGCCTCGCGCGGCCGCTGGCTCGGAATCGCGCGAGGCACTTGCCAAGGCGGGGTGATTGACGCTAGAAGGCGCGCGCGTGCCGCGGTAGCTCAGCTGGTAGAGCAACGCATTCGTAATGCGTGGGTCGGGGGTTCGAATCCCTTCCGCGGCACCATTCCTGCTTCGCGCCAGCCCACCACGCAGATTTGTCCGTCTTCGCCGAGCGAAGCGGGATGCCACGGAGCCTTGCCGGAGGGGCCCTTGAGGCGTGAAGGGCAACCGCTCCTCCCCGTCATGCCCGCGCTTGTCGCGGGCATCCACACCTCGCCGTTGCGCAAGGCTGAAAGGCGCGCATCGCCGGAACAAGTCCGGCCATGACCCGCGAGGATGTCCCGGCACGCGCCTCTGGTGAAGCCTTCTCCCAACGTCGAAGAGACGAAAGTGTGACCCTTGGCGCCTTGCCGGTGCCGGTCGCCCTTCGCATAATGCCGCCCGATCAATCGCTTCAAGGCCGCTATCCGTCCGGATGGCGGGCCGGAGGCTGCGTTTGGACCGGTGCCGACTGAAGGCCCGGCCGAGGTTTCGGGAGGACGTCATGCAGGAGAAGGTCTACGAGGTGCCGGCCGATTGGGCGAAGCGCGCCTACGTGGATGAGGCTCGCTACAACGAGATGTACGAGGCCTCGATTCGGGATCCCGAAGCGTTCTGGGACGAGCACGGCCGGCGCATCGACTGGTTCACGCCCTACGAGAAGGTCAAGAATGTCTCCTACGCGCCGGGCGAGGTCTCCATCCGCTGGTTCGAGGATGGCGTAACGAACGTCGCCTACAACTGCATCGACCGGCATCTGGAGACGCGCGGCGACCAGACGGCCATCATCTGGGAGGGCGATGATCCCTCCGAATCCCGCCTCATCACCTATCGCGAGCTGCACGACGAGGTCTGCCGCTTCGCCAACGTGCTGCGCAACCGCGGCGTCGAGAAGGGCGACCGCGTCACCATCTACATGCCGATGATCCCCGAGGCGGCCTTCGCCATGCTGGCCTGCGCGCGGCTCGGCGCCATCCACTCCGTCGTCTTCGGTGGCTTCTCGCCCGACTCGCTCGCCGGCCGCATCGAGGACTGCGCCTCAAAGGTCGTCATCACGGCGGACGAGGGCCTGCGCGGCGGGCGCAAGGTGCCGCTCAAGGCCAATGTCGACGCAGCCATCGCCAAGGTGGGCGGTGTCGACCACGTCGTCGTCGTACGCCGCACCGGCGCCGATGTCGCCATGGAGCCGGGCCGTGACGTCTGGTACCATGAGGCGGCAGCACTGGTGACGAGCGAGTGCCCCTGCGAGCCGATGGAGGCGGAGGATCCGCTCTTCATCCTCTACACCTCGGGTTCCACCGGCAAGCCCAAGGGCGTGCTGCATACCACGGGCGGCTATCTGGTCTATGCGTCGATGACGCATCAGTACGTCTTCGACTATCACGACGGCGACATTTTCTGGTGCACGGCCGACGTCGGCTGGGTGACCGGGCACAGCTACATCCTCTACGGCCCGCTCGCCAATGGCGCGACGACGCTCATGTTCGAGGGCGTGCCGAACTACCCGGACAATTCCCGCTTCTGGCGCGTGATCGACAAGCACCAGGTCAACATCTTCTACACCGCCCCCACCGCCATCCGCGCCTTGATGCAGGCCGGGGACGAGCCGGTGAAGAAGACCTCACGCACTTCGCTGCGCCTGCTCGGCTCGGTCGGCGAGCCGATCAATCCGGAGGCCTGGGAGTGGTACTATCGCGTGGTCGGGGACGGGCGTTGCCCCATCGTCGACACCTGGTGGCAGACCGAGACTGGCGGCATCCTGATTTCGCCACTGCCAGGCGCCATTGCGTTGAAGCCCGGCTCCGCCACGCGGCCGTTCTTCGGCATCAGGCCCGAGATCGTCGACGCCGAGGGTAAGGTGCTGGAGGGCGCGACCGAGGGCAATCTGTGCATCGCCGATTCCTGGCCGGGCCAGATGCGCACGGTTTACGGCGACCACCAGCGCTTCATGGACACCTACTTCTCCACCTATCCCGGCAAGTATTTCACCGGTGACGGCTGCCGGCGCGACGCCGATGGCTATTACTGGATCACCGGCCGCGTCGACGACGTCATCAACGTCTCCGGCCATCGCATGGGCACGGCCGAGGTCGAATCGGCGCTGGTCGCCCACGCCAAGGTGTCGGAAGCGGCCGTTGTCGGCTATCCGCACGACATCAAGGGCCAAGGCATCTACGCCTACGTGACGCTGATGGCAGGCGTGGAGCCGACGGAAGAGCTGCGCAAGGAGCTCGTCCAGTGGGTCCGCAAGGAGATCGGCCCGATCGCGTCGCCCGACCTCGTGCAGTTCGCGCCCAACCTGCCGAAGACCCGCTCGGGCAAGATCATGCGCCGTATCCTGCGCAAGATCGCCGAGGACGAGTTCTCCAACCTCGGCGACACCTCTACACTGGCCGACCCGTCCGTGGTGGACGATCTCATCCACAATAGGCAGAACAAGCGCGTGCCGGCCTGAGGCCGTCGGGGAAGAAGTCACCACCCCTCCCCCCTTTTTGTGGGGAGAGGGGTGGTTCGCAGCATCAGTGCCGGAAGTGGCGGTGGCCGGTAAAAACCATGGCGAGGCCTGCCTCGTCGGCCGCTTTGATCACCTCGTCGTCGCGCATGGACCCGCCAGGCTGGATGACGGCCGTGGCGCCGGCCTCGGCTGCGGCGAGTAGCCCGTCGGCAAAGGGAAAGAAGGCGTCGGAGGCGACGACCGAGCCCTTGGCCAGCGTCTCGGGAAGACCCGCCGTCTTCGCCGCTTCCGCCGCTTTCCAGGCCGCGATGCGCGAGGAATCGACGCGGCTCATCTGGCCGGCGCCGATGCCCACCGTGGCGCCGCCCTTGGCATAGACGATGGCGTTCGACTTGACGTGCTTGGCAACACGGAAGGCGAACTTGAGGTCCGCGAGTTCGGCCGCCGTCGGGGCGCGCTTCGTCACCACCTTGAGACTCATGTCGTCGATGACGGCGCTGTCGCGCGCCTGGGCGAGGAAGCCGCCAGCGACCGTGCGCAGGGCAAGCCCGCCGGCGCGCGGGTCGGGCAGGCCGCCGGTCACGAGCAGGCGCAGGTTCTTCTTCGCCGCGACGATGGCAACCGCCTCCTCGCTCGCCTCGGGGGCGATGATCACCTCGGTGAAGATCTCGACGATCTTCCTCGCCGCCTCCGCATCGAGCCGGCGGTTGAGGGCGACGATGCCGCCGAAGGCCGAAACGGGATCGCAGGCGAGTGCCTTCTCGTAGGCGTCGAGGAGGCTCGATCCCTCAGCGACGCCGCACGGGTTCGCGTGCTTGACGATGACGACGGCGGCGGTGCGGGCCGGGTCGAACTCGGCCACGCACTCGAAGGCGGCGTCGGTGTCGTTGATGTTGTTGTAGGAGAGCTGCTTGCCCTGCAGCTGGCGCGCCGTGGAGACGCCGGGGCGCTGCTCCGGCGTGCGGTAGAAGGCGGCCCACTGATGGGGATTCTCGCCATAGCGCATCGGCTCGGCCAGCGCGCCGCCGAGCGCCCGGAAGGCTGGCGCCGTCTCGCCGAGCTGCCCGGCGAGCCAGTTGGAGATGGCAGCATCATAGGCGGCGGTGCGCGCGTAGGCCTTCTGCGCCAGGCGCCGCCGCAGCGTCAGAGTCGTCGCGCCGTCATGCGCCTCGAGATCGGTCAGCACGGCGGCATAGTCGTCGGGCTCGACGACCACGGCGACGTCGTCGTGGTTCTTGGCGGCGGCGCGGATCATGGCCGGGCCGCCGACGTCGATGTTCTCGATGCAGTCGTCATAGGCGGCGCCCTTCGCCACCGTCGCCTCGAACGGATATAGGTTGACGACGAGCAGGTCGATGGGTCCGATGCCGTGGGCGAGCATGGCCGCCTGGTGCTCGGGATTGGCGCGGACGGCGAGGAGCCCGCCGTGTACGGCCGGGTGCAACGTCTTGACGCGCCCGTCCATCATCTCGGGGAAGCCTGTCACGTCCGAGACATCAGCCACGGTGAGGCCGGCGTCGACGAGCGTCTTGCGCGTGCCCCCGGTCGAGACGAGGGCGATGCCCCGGGCCGCGAGCGCGGCGGCGAATTCGACGAGGCCCGTCTTGTCGGAGACGGACAGGAGGGCGCGGGTGACGCGCCTGACTTCACTCGGCATTACGCGATGTCCTTCGGCATTCTGGCTCCCGGCAGCCGGCCGCAGAGCCTTCTGCCGGCGCCGTCGCCCCGGCGCTTAGCACGAATGCGTCGCCGACAAAACGCGGATGCGGGTGCGAGGCGCTGTCAGATGCCTCGGAGGGGCAGCGGTTCCTCGTCCGGGCGGGCGGCCGAGCGCCTTGCGTCTGTGCTGTTGTGGCGGCCGATGCGCTGGAAGGACCACCGCACCGCATGGGTTTCGGCCGCATCGAGCGAGAGCACGATCTGTTCGGTCCGGCGCGTGCCGTCCGGGGCGGCGAAGAAGACGCTTTCCTCGATGGCAAGGGGCACATGTTCGGCCTCGAAGGTCCAGGCCTCGCCATCGGGCAGAAGCAGCATCACCGCCTGCCCGCTCTGCAGCCGGCTGGCGCGCACGGAAGGGTGGAGGTGGAAGCGGATGGTGACATCCGTCATGCCCGGCGTCGGATCGATGAGGATGAAGGTGTCTTCGCCCGCGAGTTGCTCGCCGCCGGCGGCGAGGCGCAGGCGGCGCTCGTGCACGATGCCGAAGCGCTGCACGTAGCCGTCGTGCGCCGCGACGAGAATGACGTCGCCGTCCTCGTCCTTGCGCGACACCGGCACGTCCTGCGGGCCGGAGAGGATGGGCGCGCCGATCCATCGGCCGAGGCGGGCGCCGAGCGACAGGTCGTCGCCCGCTCCGGCAAAATGGCAGGAGGAAGCATCGTGCACCGTCGCCGTTGAATGGGCGGCGGTAGAACGCGTGGCGATCGGAACCGGCCCCGTGCCGCGCGGCGCGCCGCAATTGACCACGATACGGCAGAAGCCGGCCGTCAGCTCGAAGGAGAGGCAGCCCGCATGGGCTTCGCCCGAGAAGGCGGCGGGCGGCGGGCCGCCGGTGTCGGCGATGACCACCGTGCCACCGGCCTGCAGCCGCTCGTAGCCGCTGTGTGGCGCGTGCTCCATGCCCTGCGCGCGGGCATCGTCATAGACGAGGAGGGTCGCGATGAGATCCGGCGCCGTGCCGCCCATGCCGTTGAACAAGGCAATGGAGCCGTCCCCGTGCCGGAAGAGGCGCAGCATTGGCATCATGCGATCGATGGCGCGCAGGAGCGGCGCCGGCGGCTCGACGCTGCGCGCCGCATAGGTCTGGCGCAGCGGCAGGAGATCGGCAAGGAGGTCGATCAGGACGCGCGGGTTGCGGCTGACATGGCCGCCGTCGGGCAGAATCTGGCGCGACAGTTCGTCCGCGAGCGTGCGGCTGACGCCGCGCTGCAGCCGGGCATAGCCGTCGAGGCACAGGCCCGCATAGGCGAGGGCGATGGCCGCGGTCAGCCGCTCCTCGCCGCGCGCGCCGCCGGCGAGCGCCCGCTGCAGCTGACTGACCGAGCGGCCGAGCGCCTTCATCAGCCGCCGGTAGAAGGCATGGTCCGCCCCCTCGAGCAGCAGCGGCGACTGGGTGAGGAAGGCGATGAGCCGGCGCGCGACGATGGTCGGCTCTGCCGCGAGACCGCGCCGGTCATGGCCGCTGGCGAGGAAATCGTCGACGAGCGCACGCGCGTTCGCACGGGCCAGGGCGGAATCGGCGGCACGTAGGTGGCGCAGCCAGCCAAAGCTGTAGAGCTGTTCGGCCCAGGCCCGGCTCGGCGGCGCCGCCTCGAAGGGCGAGCGCCCCTGGGCCTGAACGACGCGGCCAGCGAAGGCGAAATAGCCGGCGTAAATGTCGCCTGCGACGGTCGGATCGGTGGTGCGCAGGTCCTGCGGGGCGATGATGAGGCGGCTCGGCGCCTGACGGCGCACCGGTTGCAGCAGGGCGCGCAGCGAGCCGGTGGCGAGGTTGCGCGCACGCCGAGCGATCTCGCCGAGGGCAAGTCCCATGAGCCGCCACCGATCGGCGCTTCCGGCCACGATCGCTCCCGCCTTGTCCGCGTGCATCGCTTGCGCTTTCGTCAACACTTAGCCCACATAAATTACTGCAGGATGGTTAACGTTTCCGTTCGCGCTCACGTGCCCTTTGACCGTCCCGTGCCGCTGCCGCCTGCTGCTCATGATGAAGCGCGCACGAGCCGCGCGGCGTAGAAGCCGTCGAGGCCGGACAGGCGCGGCTCTGCGCCCGGCAGTGCGTGCGGCAGGGTGCGCAGATCGCCGTCGGCGGTGATGAACTGCGCGAGCCCGCCGATCTCCTCCGCAGCGACCGGCAGGCGCGTGAAGTCGCGATGGCGGTCGAGGAAGGCCGCGACCTGGCGCTCGCCCTCCTCCGGCTCGAGCGAGCAGGTGCAGTACACGAGCCGCCCGCCCGGGCGCACGAGGCTTGCGGCCTTGTCGATCAGCTGCGCCTGCAGCTGCGCGAGCGAGGTGATGTCCTCCGCGCGCTTCGTCCAGGCGACGTCCGGGTGGCGGCGCAGCGTGCCAGTCGCCGAGCAAGGGGCATCGAGCAGCACGGCATCTGCCGCGGGCACGTCGAGGGAAAGCGCGTCGGCGGCCAGCGTCTCGACGGTCAGCGACAGGCGCCGCATGTTTTCGGCGAGCCGTTCCAAGCGCTCGGGTGAGCGGTCGACGGCGAGCACCGAGGCACCAGCGGCCGCGAGCTGCGCCGTCTTGCCACCTGGCGCGGCGCAGAGATCGATGATGCGCTCGCCTGCCTTGGCGGCGATGAGCCGCGCCGGCAGGGCTGCGGCAGCGTCCTGCACCCACCATTCCCCTTCGGCATAGCCTGGCAGGTCCGTCACGGGCACGCGCTGCGGCAGGCGCAGCGAGCCGGTGGGCAGGATGTGGGCGCCGAGCGTCTCGGCCCAGCCGGGAAGGTTGTGCTTCACTGAGATGTCGACGGCGGCCTCGTGCCTGTTGGCGGCCGCGATGGCATCGGCTGTCGCCTCGCCATAGGCCGTCGTCCAGCGCCGCTGGAGCCAGTCGGGCGTATCGATGCGCGGCGCCTCGCCGGCCGCCAGGATCTCCGCCCGCGCGCCGGCCACACGCCTGAGCACGGCATTGACGAGCTTGGCATAGGGGAAGGCGCGCTTGTCCGCCCGTGCCTGGCGCACGGCGAGGTCGACCGCCGCATGGTCGGGCACCTCGAGAAAGAGGAGCTGTGCCGCGCCCCCGATGAGGATTGCCTCGAGAAGCCCGGCATTGCGCGGCAGGCCGCGCTCGAGGAAGCGCTTGAGGCCGAGACGGATGGTGCCGAGCCGCCTCAAGGCGACGGTGGCGATGGCGCGGGCGAGCGCGCGGTCCCGTTGGCCCGCTTCGTCGTGGTGTACGGCGAGCCGCTCCAGCGTCTCGTCGAGCGGCGCGCGCTGGCGCAGCACCGCATCGAGCGCTTCGGCAGCGATGACGCGCGCGGCAAGGCCCGCCGGCTGCGTGGGCCTTATACGCGCGTTGTGAGGGGGACGGGCGGGTTTCAGCGCTCAGCCCCAGGGTCCGCGGGGCCGCTGGCTGCCACCCCAGGGACCGCGCGGCACGTTCCCGCCGGCCGTGCCCAGCCCCATGCGGCGAGCGAGGTCGATGAGGGCGGCGATGCGGTTCTCCGTCGCCGGATGGGTCGAGAACAGGTTGTCCATGTTGCGGCCGCTGAGCGGGTTGACGATGAAGAGCGGCGCGGTGGCCGGGTGGGTCTCGGCGCTCTCGTTGGGGATCTGTTCGACGCCACGGGCGATCTTGCCGAGCGCGCCCGCCAGCCACAGCGGGTTGCCGCAGATCTCGGCGCCGATTCGATCCGCTTCATACTCGCGCGAGCGGCTGATGGCCATCTGAATGATCATCGCGGCGATGGGCGCGAGCACGACGAGCAGGATGGTGCCGATGAGGCCGCCGCCGTTGTTGCGGTTGCCGCCGCCGAAGAAGAGGCCGAACTGCGCGATGGTCGAGATGGCGCCGGCGATGGTCGCCGTGATCGTCATCGTCAGGGTGTCGTGGTTCTTGATGTGCGCGAGCTCGTGCGCCATCACGCCCGCCAGCTCCTCGTAGGAGAGCATGCGCAGGATGCCGGTCGTTGCCGCAACGGCGGCGTTCTCCGGGTTGCGACCGGTGGCGAAGGCATTCGGCTGGGGATTGTCGATGATGTAGACGCGCGGCATCGGCAGGCCGGCGCGCTGGCTGAGCTCCCGCACCATGCGCACGAGCTCGGGCGCCGTGCGCTCGTCGACCTCCTGCGCGCCGTGGGCGGCGAGTGCCAGGCGGTCCGAGTTCCAGTAGCTGAAGATGTTCATCGCCGCGGCGAGGCCGAGCGCAACGAGCATGCCGCCCGTGCCGCCGATGAGAAAACCGACGACGCCGAACAGCGCCGTGAGCGCCGCCAGCAGCAGGCCGGTTTTGAAATAGTTCATCCTTTGCCTCCGTCCGGCACCGGCGGCGCCGATTTGCCGGTGCCAATCGCCGAAATCCCCCTATATGTGGGGGAAGGGCGGCCGGCGCCGCAAGAGGACGTCGCAGGACATGCGGCGCGGGGCCCCGCGATTGCGTGGAGAATGGCGATGGAAAGGATCAAGCCGGCCGGGGTCCCGGCGAGCGAGACCCCGCCCGGGGCGGCGCCGGGCAAGGTCCTGAGCCCGGCCGCGCGCCGGGCGCTTGAGGAGGCGGCGGCGCGCCGCTCCGAGATCGATGCCCGCACACGCGACCTGGCGCGTCAGCGCGAGGTCAACGGTCGCGATGGACCGGAGCCGGTGCGGTACAGCGACTGGGAGCGCAAGGGCATCGCTACCGACTTCTGATCCGCGCGTCACTCCCGATATAAGACAGGACACCTATAAAGAGACTGTCTTCCCATATCGGGCATGAAACGCTATAAGAGATGGATGCGATATCCGGCTCCGATCCCTCTGCTTGCTTTCGCTGCCGGAATTGGAACGGCTGCCCTTGTCGGTCAGGGGGTGGAGCGTTCCGAGATCCCGGCCGCGGTGTCTGTGCGCGGCGTGGCGCAGCGCGGTACGTTCGCCGCCGAGGTTCTGCGCGTTGTGGATGGCGATACGATCGAGGCGCGCGTCGCCGTGTGGCCGGGTCACGAGATCCGGACGAAGGTTCGTATCGCGGGTCTGGACGCGCCCGAGCGGGCGGGCCGCTGCCGGGAGGAGCGACGTGCCGCGCAGGCCGCGCACGAAGCGCTGGCGCGGCTTGTCCGTGACGGCGGCATCGTTTTGTCGCAGGTGCAGCCCGACAAGTATTTCGGCCGCGTTGTCGCCCGCGTCTTCGATGCCAAGGATCAGGATGTCGGAGCTCTGCTGCGCGAGGCAGGCCATGCCCGCGCCTATGCAGGCGGGCGCCGCGATTCGTGGTGCAACGGACAGGCGCAGCACCGCGACCCGCCCGTCACGCCGATGAGGCAAGGATGAAAGCAGCTCGCTCCGCGGTCGGCAGCCGCGGTACCTCAATGAGGTCGTAGCCCGTCTCGTCATAGATCCTGACCATGGCGGCATGGGTGCGCTCGGCTTCCTCCAGCGTCTGCCGCCGCTCCGCATCCTGCGTGAAGATCTCCGGCCAGGGCGGGCAGATGAAGACGCGCCTATTGTAGCGGCAGCATGCGATGGCTCGCTCGAGATGCGCCGGCCGGGCGAGGCCGACGAGGTCGAGATAGCCTGCGATGTCCGGGATGCCGCGGTCGAAGAAGACCAGGCCATCCCCGTTCAGATGGCGGCGATGGGCGGCGAGGTCGTGCGCCAGCATGAGCTCGGCATAGAGCGCCGGGTCTGCGGACGGCAGGGCCGGCCCGCCGATCGCCTGCTGGTTGCGGATGATGGCGCGGCCGGCTTCGGGCGAGACCGTATGGCCCGCCGCCGCGAGCGCGGCAAGCAGGGTCGTCTTGCCGGAGCCGGGCCCGCCGGTGAGCACGAAGAAGCGATCGGTGGCGTCGTTCGCCATGGCAGTCCTCATGGATGAGAGGGGAAAAGGCGCGCACGCGCGCCACGGCGGCGCTGCGCCGGGGTGAGCAATGTCAGGGGAGAGACGGAAGACTACGGCGTTTGCGCCGGGCGGGGCAAGCCCGCCGCCAGAGGAAATTCGTCTCGGAAACTCGCCCCGAAAATTCGTCCTGAAAATTCGTTCTGGCGGCGAAGCGTGATTCACTTTCCGCGCAAAGGCTATAACGTGCGCCGACTCGGGTAATGAGGGGACGGCATGGTGACGCGCGAGGCTGAAGGGGTGGACAAGCGGCTCGATGCCGCGCGGCGACTGCTGCGGCACGTCGGTGACAGGCTGGGCGCCGACCTCTCCGTCAGGCTGTGGAACGGTGAGACGATCCCGCTCGGGCCCAAGGCGAACGGCGATCTCGTCTTCTCCATTGCGGCGCCGGAGGCCGTGACCCGCCTCGTGCGCTCGCCCCGGCTGACGACGCTGGTCGAGCTTCTGGCCGCCGGCGACATCGACCTGCACGGCGGTACGCTGCTCGACGTCGCGGCGCGTCGCGGCGAGGCCAATACCAAGGGCCTCCTGAAGCGGCTCGACAAGGGGCTGCTCGTTCGCTCCCTGCTGCCGTTCCTCTTCGGCCGGGCGCAGAAGCCGGCCGGCAGCCATGCCTATCAGGGCGCCCAGGTCGACAAGGACGCCGCCGGCCGCGACAACAAGGCCCTCGTGCAGTTCCACTACGACCTGTCGAACGCCTTCTACGGCCTCTTCCTCGATCCCGAGATGCAATATTCCTGCGCCTATTTCCCGCGCTGGGACGTCGGCATCGAGGAGGCGCAGAAGGCCAAGCTCGACATGATCTGCCGCAAGCTGCGGCTGAAGGAAGGCGAGCGCTTCCTCGACATCGGCTGCGGCTGGGGCGGCCTCGTTTGCCACGCGGCGCAGCATTACGGCGTCGCGGCGCACGGCGTGACGCTGAGCGAGGCACAACTCGCCTTCGCGAAGGAGAAGATCGCCCGCCTCGGCCTTCAGGACCGGGTGACGGTGGAATTGAAAGACTATCGCGAGCTCACCGGCAGCTTCGACAAGATCGCTTCCATCGGCATGTTCGAGCATGTGGGGCTCGACAACCACGGTGCCTATTTCACCAAGATGCGCGAACTCCTGCGCCCGCGCGGCCTCCTGCTCAACCACGCCATCACCCGCCCGGCCAAGAAGTCGGCCCGCGCCTTCCGCAGGAAGCGGCCGGAATATGCAGCCATCGTCAACTACATCTTCCCGGGCTCGGAGCTCGATCACATCGGCGGCTCGGTGACGAGCCTCGAGCGCTATGGCTTCGAGGTGCATGACGTCGAGGCTTGGCGGGAGCATTATGCGCGTACCACGCGGCTGTGGTGCGAACGCCTCTACGCCAACCGCGAGGCAGCCGAGCGCGAGGTGGGAGCAGCGAAGACGCGGCTGTGGCTGCTCTACCTTGCCGGCGTCTCGCTCGGCTTCGAGCGCGGCACCATCGGCATCTTCCAGACGCTCGCCTCCCGCCGCGCCAAGGGCCCCTCGGGCCTGCCGCCGACGCGCGAGGACCTTTACCGGTAAGGCTGCCGCAAGCGCACGCGTTGCCCGAACGCATCGAGCGCGAGCGGAATGCGACCTCCCCACCCGCCCTGGCCATCCACGCCTTTCAGCCTAGCGCCGGCGTCGCCGGCGTCGACGTCCGCGACGAGCGCGGGGATGGAGGGGGAGGAAACGGGACGAAGAGCGTCGCCTGCGCGGGGGGCCTCGCCGACGTCCGGCCCGCTACGGCAGCACGACCACCGGCGTGCCGACGGTGACGCGGTCGAAAAGGTCGATGATATCGGTGTTGTGCATGCGGATACAGCCGTAGGACGCGAACCGGCCGATGGAATCGGGCCGGTTGGTGCCGTGGATGGCATATTCGTCGCCGGTCAGCGTCAGGGCCCGCTCGCCCATCGGGTTCTGTGGCACGCCGCCGGGGATGACGTCCGGCAGGTGCGGGTTGTCGCGCTTGACCTCGGCCGGTGGCGACCAGGCCGGCCGCACGTATTTGCCGTCGATATGGGTAATGCCGCGCCATTGCTTGCCCGGCCTGCCCACTGCGACACGATAGCGCAGCGCGACGCCCTCGCGGGCGACGAAATAGAGCCGGCGCTCTTTGGTGCGCACCACCACCGTGCCCGGCGCATAGCCGGAGAAGGAGACGATCTCCCGGCTCTTTGCCGGCACTGCCAGGAGGGCGAGCGCGACCGAGGCCGCGCCCGCCGCCATCACAATCTTCATCGTCGCCACCCTGTTCGTCTTTTCGCGAACGTCGGCGGCGATTGAAGCCTCACGGCGATGAACGGCTTCTTGCCGGAAACCGGCTTTCGGCCACGAGGGTGAACGGCCGGTTACGTCCGCTGGTTGACGCCGGCGAGGATCACGGCCCCCGAGCCGAAGAAGAGGACGAGAACCGCGAGCCCTGCTGTCTGCGTGCCGCTCGCCTGCGTGGCGACGGCGACCATGGTCGGCGCAAGGAAGGACGTGACCTTGCCCGACAGGGCGAAGAGGCCGAAGAACTCGCCGGCCCGGCCTTCCGGCGCGAGGCGCACGAGGAGGCTGCGCGACGCGGCCTGCATGGGTCCCGCGACGAGGCCGATGAGGAGCCCGAGCCCGAGATAGACCTTCTCAGGCAGGCTGGCATAGAGCCCATCCGCCGGCTGCGGTGGCTCCGCCGGCACGATGAAGAGGACGCGGTCGCTCGATAGCGAGAGGATACCGATGCAGCAGGTGATGAGGACGCCGAGCGCGCCGAGGATGACCGGCTTCGAGCCGATGGCGTCGTCGAGGCGCCCGCCGACGAAGGCGCCGATGGTGCCGGTGATCGTCAGCAGGATGCCGAAGATGCCGATTTCGATGGTGCCCCAGCCGAAGACGCCGGCCGCATAGATGCCGCCAAAGGCGAACAGGGCCACCAGCCCGTCCTGGTAGACCATGTTGGCAAGGAGGAAGCGCATCACCGCGCCGTGCCGCCGCGCGTGGGCAATGGTGTTGGCGAGCGCGCGCACACCCCGTCCGGCCGCTTCGCGAAGGGAGGCTCCCGTCGCCGGTACGTCCGGCGTCAGCAGGAACATGGGCATGACGAAGACGACGAACCACAGCGCGGTCAGCGGCCCTGCCGCCCGGTCCCCTGCGGCGGTCACAGGATCGAGGCCAAAGAGTGGGACGAGGCCCATGAGCGTGCGCCCGGTTTCTGGGCTTCCGGCGAGCAAGCCGAGCGTGACGACGAGCGAGATGAGCCCGCCGACATAGCCGGTAGCCCAGCCGGTGCCGGACAGGCGCCCGAGCTTCTCCGGCGGGACGAGGCGCGGCATCATGGAATTGTTGAAGACCGTCGCAAATTCCGCCCCGATGGTACCGATGGCGAAGGCGACGAGAGCGAGCGGTACGGCGAAGGGCACGCCCGGCGCGGCCCACCAAAGGGCTGCGCTGGCGAGCGCCATCATGGCGCCGAAGGCGGCGATCCAGGGCTTCTTCGGCCCGCTCGCATCGGCAATCGCCCCAAGCACGGGGGACGCAAGGGCGATGGTGAGCCCCGCAAGGCCCGTCGCATAGCCCCACAGCGCCTGCCCTTCGGCCGGGTTGGCGGCGAGGCGCGCGGCGAAATAGGGCGCGAACACGAAGGTCGTGATCAGCGTGAAGAAGGGCTGGCAGGCCCAGTCGAAGAAGAGCCAGGCGACGACCGAGCGCCGGGGCGGATAGGCCCCGGCAAGGCTCGACTCGGGCGGCGCGTCGGTCGTCGCGGCGGTCATCAGCGCTCCAGGATGGTGCTGTCGGGCGCCAGCCGGTCCTGCCAGCCGTGGCGCACGAGTTCGGGATCAAGGTGTTCCTCGCAAGGATAGCCGACGCACAGATAGCCGATGAAGCGCCAGTGTGCCGGCACTTCGAGCGCCGCCGTCAGCTCGCCGGGATCGAGGATCGAGATCCAGCCGACGCCGAGCCCGGCTGTCCGCGCCGCGAGCCAGAAGGTATGGATCGCGGTGACGACGGAATAGTGGAGCGTCTCGGGCATGGTGCGCCGGCCGAGGCCGTGGCCGGTATCGGCGCGCTCGTCGCAGAAGGCGGCGATGTGCACGGGTGCCTCCGCGAGCCCTTCCAGTTTCAGCCGGGTGTAGAGCTGCGCCCGCTCGCCGGCGTAGTCCAGGAGGGCTTCGGCGTTGCAGCGCTCGAAGTTGCTGCGCACCGCCGCGCGCCGGGATGGGTCGTCGACCATGACGAAGCGCCACGGCTGCGCATTGCCGACGGAAGGTGCCTGCGCGGCCAGCGCGAGGAGCGCCCCGATCGTGTCCCTGTCGACGGGCTTCGGGAGGAAACGGCGCACGTCGCGCCGCCAGGCGACGAGTTCTGCGAAGCGGGCGCGAAAGACCGCATCGAACACCGGCGGCGCGGAGCCGCCGACGTCATGATCCGGCTCAGCCACGAGCGAGGTCACCGAGCAGGCTCGCCGCCACCGTCAGCTTCGACAGCGTCAGCCCGGAGGCGGCAATGGTCTCGACGGTGCTGCGGATGCGTGTGACCTCGCTGCCGCGGCGCTCCTCCCAGGCCTCGACGGCTTGCGGTCCCGCGCCGTCGGCGACGATCTCCGCCGTCAGGCGGCGGTGGGCGTCGGACAGGCCGTCGATGGCCCGGTCGAGCGCCAGGCGGTCATAGTAGTCGGCGACCTTGATCTCCCGTCCCTGTGCGGCGAGCGCCCCGAGCCGGAAGATCCCCTCCACGGCGAAATGGGTGGCGGCCACGTCGCGCACCGGCCGACCGGCCAGGGTGGCGACCCGGACGATGTCGGGGCCTTCCGCGAGAACGGGCAGGGCGGCGAGGCGTCCTGCGAGATCCTCAGGCACGTCCTGGGCCACGAGCGCCTCGGCGCGCTCCCTGAGCCCCTCCCGCGCCGAAGCGGGCAGGATGGCGTCGAGACAGGCCGCGATCTCGCCCAGCCCGTCGCGATAGCGCGCAACGACAGCATCGAGATCCTCGCCGGCAAGGTCGACATTGCGGATGAACCAGGCGAGTTGGCCGATCAGCATGTCCTGCAATTCGCCGTAGAGCCTAAGCTGCAGCGCTCCGCTGATCCTGCCGTCGAGGGCGTCGATGGCTGCGTTGAGCTCGGTGAGGCCAAAGGCGTCGCGCGTCGCCGCATAGGCCGTGGCAATGGCCGGCGCGTCGGCGCCCGTCTGGTCGGCGAGCTTCGTCACGATGGTCGGCCCGCCGCGGTTGACGATGGCGTTGGCGAGTTGGGTGGCGATGATCTCGCGCCGCAGACGATGGCTTTCCACCGCGTCGGGGAAACGCTCGCGCACCGGTCCGGGCATGTAGCGCGCCAGCTCGCGGGCGAGATAGGGTTCGTCCGGCACGGCGCTGTCGAGCAGGGCATCGTGCAGGGCGAGCTTGGCATAGGCGAGAAGCACGGCAAGTTCGGGCCGTGTCAGGCCCTCGCCACGCTGCTCGCGCTCGGCAAGGCTCGCATCGTCCGGCAGGTTCTCGACCGTGCGGTCGAGCCGGCCATGCTGTTCGAGCACCTGCATCAGGCGGCGCGCAAAGCCGATCTCGCCCGCTCCATGCCGCTCGGCCAGCGAGAGGGCGAGCGTCTGCAGATAGTTGTTGCGCAGCACGAGCGCTCCCACCTCGTCGGTCATCTCGGCGAGGAGGGCGTTGCGCGCCGCGCGCGTCAGGCGGCCGTCGCGCTCGGGCTGGCTGAGCGCGATCTTGATGTTGACCTCGATGTCCGAGGTGTTGACGCCGGCGGAATTGTCGATGGCGTCGGTGTTGAGCCGGACGCCGCGCCGCGCCGCCTCGATGCGGCCGCGCTGGGTGCAGCCGAGATTGGCACCCTCGCCGACCACGCGGGCGCGGATCTCGCCGCCCGTGATGCGGATGGCATCGTTGGCACGGTCGCCGACGTCCTCGCTGTCCTCCTCCTGCGAGCATACGTAGGTGCCGATTCCGCCGAACCAGAGCAGGTCGACGCGGGCCTTGAGAATGGCATTCATCACCTCGCTCGGAGTTGCCGTCTCCTTGTCGAGATCAAGGAGAGCACGCATCTGCGGCGACAGCGGGATGGCCTTGAGAGAACGGGAGAAGACGCCGCCGCCTTCCGAGATCAGGCTCTTGTCGTAGTCCTGCCAGCTCGAGCGCGGCAGGTCGAACAGCCGCTTGCGCTCGGCCCAGGAGACGGCCGGATCGGGATCGGGATCGATGAAGATGTCGCGGTGGTCGAAGGCGGCGACCACCTTGAGCGCCCGCGACAGTAGCATGCCGTTGCCGAAGACGTCGCCCGACATGTCACCGACGCCGACGACCCTGACGGGCTCGCTCTGGATGTCGACATCCATCTCGCGGAAGTGGCGCTTCACAGCTTCCCATGCACCCCGGGCGGTGATGCCCATGCCCTTGTGGTCGTAGCCATGGCTGCCGCCGGAGGCGAAGGCGTCGCCCAGCCAGTGGTGGTGGGCTTCCGAGAGGCTGTTGGCGATGTCGGAAAAAGTGGCCGTGCCCTTGTCGGCGGCAACCACGAGATAGGGGTCGTCG
Organism: Chelatococcus daeguensis; assembly: GCF_001887265.1. NCBI lineage: Bacteria > Pseudomonadati > Pseudomonadota > Alphaproteobacteria > Hyphomicrobiales > Chelatococcaceae > Chelatococcus > Chelatococcus daeguensis. Next base: position 472,471 of record NZ_CP018095.1, read on the forward strand.
CCGTCGTGGCGTACGGTGTCGGCCGGTGGCACGACGGTTTCGCCGTCGAGATTGTCGGTGAGGTCGAGCAAGGTGCCGACGAAGATCTTGTAGGCCTCAGTGCCTTCGGCGAGCCATGCCTGCCGGTCGCTCGCCGGCGGAAGGCGCTTGGGCACGAAGCCGCCCTTGGCCCCGACCGGTACGATCACGGCGTTCTTCACCTGCTGTGCCTTGACGAGGCCGAGCACCTCGGTGCGGAAGTCCTGCGGCCGGTCGGACCAGCGTAGGCCGCCACGCGCCACCTTGCCGAAGCGCAAGTGCACGCCCTCGACCCGCGGGCTGTAGACGAAGATCTCGTAGAGCGGGCGCGGCAGTGGCAGGCCTTCGACGCGGGCGCATTCGAACTTGAAGGCGATGGGGTCGCGCGTCTGCCCATCCGGCCCCAGTTGGAAGAAGCTGGTGCGGACTGCCGCCTCGATCAGGTTGACGAAGCGGCGCAGGATGCGATCGTCGTCGAGGCTCGTGACCGCGGCCAGCATCTCCTCGATTCTGGTCCGCTCGGCCGCGCAAACCTCGGCGCGCGTCGCCTCGTCGCCGCGCGGGTCGAAGCGAGCGTAGAACAGGCGGATGAGCGCGAGCGCGATCTGCGGCTGGCGCGCGAGCGCGGCGGCGATGTAGTCTTGGTCGTAGGGAACACCGATCTGCTGCATGTAACGGCCGAAGGCGCGCAGCATGGCGACGTCGCGCCAGTTGGCCCCGGCCTCCAGGACAAGCGCATTGAAGCCGTCCGATTCGGCCGCGTCGCGGAAGACGGCCATGAGAGCGGCTTCTAGCGGACGCTGCAGGGCGTCGATGTCGATCGGGCCGCCGGCGCTGCGCTCCAGCGCCATGTCGTGCAGCCATACCTGGGCGCTCTTGGGCTCGCCGTCCGGCAGGACGCGATAGGTGCGCTCGTTGACGACCCGGAAGCCGAACCGCTCCAGCATCGGCACGCGCTGCGACAGGGGCATCGGAGCACCACGGGCGAAAACCTTGAGATTGGCCCGTTCCTCGCCATCGCCCTCACGCCGGTAGAGGTCGACCGCACGCGGCCGCCGGTTCGACAGGCGCTCAAGAATGCCAATATCCTTCAGCACCGCCTCGCCGGAGAAGGCCTCGCGGTAGGCGGCGCTGAAGGCCTCCGCATAGCGCTGGGCCGCGACGCGCGCCTTGTAGCCGCCGACGGTGTTCTCGAGTGCGCTGCGCAGGGCGTCGGCCCAGGTGCGCACGATGGCCGTGATACCGGCTTCCAGGGTTTCGCGGCTGACGTCCGGCGTCTTGCCCTCGTCGCGGCCGATGATGTAGTGCGTGCGCGCCAGCGGGCCTTCCGGATAGCTCGGATAGGCGGCGGAGACGCGCCCCTGGTAGGTCTCGGCGAGGAACTCGCCCACCCGCCGGCGCACGGACGTGTCGTAGCGCTCCTTCGGGATGAAGACGAGCACGGAGACGAAGCGGTCGAATTCGTCGAGCCGGGCAAGAGCGCGCACGCGCGGGCGCTCGGTCAGGTGCAGGATGTCGAGCGAGAAGCGGTAGAGCGTCTCGATGTCGACCTGGAACAGTTCGTCGCGCGGATAGTCCTCGAGGACGTGCATGAGCGCGCGGCCGGAATAGCTCGCCGGGTCGAAGCCGGCGCGCTGGATGACCTGCGCCACCTTGTGCCTGAGGTAGGGGATGGTGCGGGTCGAGCCGGTATAGGCATTGGCCGTGAACAGCCCGACGATGCGCAGCTCGCCGGCGAGCTCGCCCTCTTCCGAGAACAGCTTGACGCCGATGTAGTCGAGATGGGCCCGGCGGTGCACCCGGCTCTTGACATTCGCCTTGGTGATGATGAGCGCCACCGGCCGGGCGAGGAAGGCCGTGATCTCGGGGCTCATGACGACGAGCTCGCGCCCGCGGCGCAGCACGCGCACCTCCGGATCGCGCAGGATGCCGAGCCCGGTGCCCTCGATCGGTGCCGAGCCCGCCGCGTCGCCGCCGGCGAAGCCATATTCCCGGACGCCGAGAATGGTGAAATTGTCCGCCGCGATCCACTCGAGGAAGCGGACCGCCTCTGCGACCTCCTCCGCCGGCAGGGGCGGCGGATTGATCTTGTAGGCCTCGGCGGCGCCGGCGAGGCGCCCCCGCATGGCGCTCCAGTCGCGCACCGCCCGCTCGACGTCGGTGTAGACCGACTCGAGCCCCTGGGTGAGCCTGAGGCGCACCGCCTCGTCGTCGATTCGCGGCAGGTGGATATGGATGAGGCTCTCGCGCCGCGCACCGCGTGGTGCCCCGGCTGCTGCCTCGCCGGCAAAGCGCAGGAAGGCGCCGTCTTCGCCACGCTCCACGGCGAGGATCGGGTGGGTGACGAGATAGGGCTCGTATCCCTGATCGACGATCTCGGCGAGTGTCGAATCGAGGAGGAACGGCATGTTGTCGTTGATGACCTCGACGACCGTGATGTCGCGGCGATGGCCATCGCGCTCGATCTCGTGGTCGATGAGGCGCACGTCATGCCGGCCGGCCGGGCGCGGCTCGGTCAGGTGCCGGTAGGACGCGACGGCCAGGGCGGCGAGGCTTGCCACGGGATAGTCGGCAAGATCCTCGAGGGCGGCGCGTCCGATCAGGAGATCGACGAAGCCGGGTGGCAAGACCTCACCCATCGCATCGAGCGCTTCTTCAATGGCTTTTACCAGTCCGGCCCGTTTGTCGGCCGCAGCGAGCTCCATCATCGTCCTCCCGACAGCGTCGAAGCTGCTCTTCCTTAGATCATGTCGTGGACAAATGCAGCCTTGCGGCCGACATTCTCGGCATGGCCGGACGCCGCACAGGCAATTGCGGCAGCGGGAAATACGAGGGAGGAGATGCGCGCATGACGAGAGTCGATCGGCACGAGGAGAAGCCGGCCCCCCAGGACGCGGAGCCGGCGCCGACGGCGTTGTCGCTGGCACCGGGGGAATTGTCGCCGTCGATGCAGGCCTATTTCGCAAAATGCGAGGAGAAGCTCGGCTTCGTGCCCAATGTGCTTGCCGCCTATGCGCACGACAATGCCAAGCTCGAGGCTTTCGCCGCCTTCCACAACGACCTGATGCTGGCGCCGTCCGGTCTCAGCAAGCTGGAGCGGGAGATGATCGCCGTCGTCGTTTCGAGCATCAACCGCTGCTACTACTGCCTGACGGCGCACGGGGCAGCGGTGCGCCTGCTCTCGGGGGATCCGGTCCTCGGCGAAATGATGGTGATGAACTACCGCGCGGCGGAGCTCTCCCTGCGCCAGCGGGTGATGCTGGACTTCGCCGCGAAGCTGACAGAACGGTCGCACGAGATCGGCGAGGAGGACCGGCAGGCGCTGCGCGATGCCGGCTTCGACGACAAGGCGATCTGGGACATTGCCGCCGTCGCTTCCTTCTTCAACATGTCGAATCGCATGGCTTCGGCCGTCGACATGCGGCCGAACCGCGAATATCACGCCCAGGCACGCTGAGGGCCTCCGTGCCGAGAGGCTCTCTAGGACCGGGCGTCGCAGCCGAATCGCCTCGCGGCGGGGGCGGGCAAAAGAATAGGGCCGGTGCGGGGACACCGGCCCTAGTTACTCTTACACGGAACCGAGTGGTCCGGCATCTCGTCCACCCCGGGGGGCTGGGGGGCTGACTAGATCCAGGGCGGCGAGCGCCGGACCATCGAGGCAACGTGCTTTTTATCGCCCCGCACTAGGGCGCCTGATTGACGGCTCTGCGGCCAAATTGTGGTTTTTCTTTCAGATTTGCCTGCATCGCTCAGCGATCTGGTTGAGGCCCGCGATGAGGCTTGCGCCGGCCCGGCGGCGGCCGCATCATGACGGATGCATGACGCAGGCAGGCGGCCCGCATGCTCTCCTCGCCGAGCCGGACGGAGGTCATGAGCGAAACGGAGACGAGCGATCCCTCTTCCGATCCCTTTCGCACCGGGGGCGGAGCGGCCATTGTGCCCTTCACCCCGCGGCGAAAGGATGAGGAACCTTCTCCACCGCACGGGCACCACATCTCGTCCCCGGCGCCGCGCGCGGCCAACGTCGTCTCGTTTGATGCGCGCGAGCTCAGGGAGATCCTCAATGTCTACGGGCGGATGGTGGCGCTCGGCGAATGGCGCGACTACGCGCTCGACTTCCTGAAGGACAGGGCGGTGTTCTCGGTCTTTCGCCGAACGAGCGAGGTTCCCCTCTACCGTATCGAGAAGGATCCGCAACTCGCCCGCCGACAGGGCGCCTATAGCGTCATCTCGGCCTCGGGACGCATCCTGAAGCGCGGGCACGATCTTACCCGCGTTCTGCAGGTTCTCGACAAGCCCGTGCGGCTGGTCGCCCGCTAGAGCCGGATCGCCGCGACGCCGAAGCGACCATCAAAAAGAAAGCCCCGACGCGCAGCCGGGGCTTTGTCGCTTGCGACCGTCGCCGCGTTCATTCGCGCGACTGGCCGAAAAGCTGCAGCAGCATGACGAACATGTTGATGAAGTCGAGGTACAGCATCAGCGCGCCGAGAATCGACTTGCGGGCGGCAACGTCGCTCTCGTCGAGCTCGTAGTACATCTCCTTGATGCGCTGCGTGTCCCAGGCGGTCAGGCCGGCGAAGACGAGCACACCCACCACCGAGATGGCGAACTGCAGGGCGCTCGACTGCAGGAACAGGTTGACCAGCATGGCGATGATGAGGCCGAAGAGGCCCATGACCAGGAAGGAGCCCATCGCCGAGAGGTTCTTCTTCGTCGTGTAGCCGTAGAGGCTCAGTGCGCCGAAGGCGGCGGCCGTGATGAAGAACACGCGCACGATGGACGCGCCCGTGAAGACGAGGAAGATCGACGACAGCGACAGGCCGACAAGTCCCGCGTAGACGAGGAACAGTGCCCGCGCCGCACCCGGCTGCATGCTGGCGATGCGGAAGCTGAGAAAGAACACAGCCGCAAGCGGCGCCAGCATCACCACCCACTTCAGCGGGCTTGCGAAGATGGCGTAGCCGAATTGCGTCAGCATGATGCCGCCGCGCATCTGCGCCACGGCTGCCGACGGGTCGTTTGTCACTGCGAGCATGAAGGTGCCCAGGGCAGCAAGACCGGTGACGGCAAGTCCCAGCACCATGTGGTTGTAAACGCCCAGCATGAAGGCCCGCAGGCCCTGGTCGAGCTCTGCGGTCCCGGCCCGGGCGACACCCGTGCCGTAGGCATAGGTGTTGCGGTTCAGATCGGACATTTTTCCCTCTCGAAGCTAAATCACGCCAACGATGCGCGCCGAAGGCCGCACTTGTACCGAAATATGGGCTCAACAGGCCCGCCTTACAAGGCTGATTCGGTGGCCGCGCATGGGAAAGCGGCGCCGGGGAATGCCGCGGGCGGAGGGCTTGGGGACGAATTTCCTCCGCGGCCATGCGCCTCAAAGGTTGCGCAGATAGGGTGCCGGCTTCTGGCCGAGGATGCGCCACGTGCCGGCAAGCCCGAGGCCGATGGTGACGACGATGGCAAGCAGCGCCGCGGCGAGCGCGCTGCCCGGCTCGAAGGTGAATGACAGGCGCATGACGCGCGTCACGATGACATAGGCGCTGATCGTGCCGGCGATGAAGCCGAAGAGGGCGGTCGCGCTGCCGAGCGCACCATATTCGAGGCTGAAGGCGCTGATCAGCCGCGCGCGCGTCGCTCCGAGCGTCTTCAGGACGACGGCATCATGCAGCCGGGTCTGATGGCCGGCGGCCAGCGCTCCGCCGAGGACCAGCAGGCTCGCCGCCAGCGCCACCGAGCTCGCCGCGCGCACGGCGATGGCGAGCTGGCTGACGACGTCGTTGACGGCATCAAGCGCGTCGCGCACGCGCACGCTCGTCACCATTGGGAATTCCTTGGCGAGCGCCCGCATCACCGCACCTTCGTCGACGCGCTTGCCCACCCCGTTCGCGGTGAGCGTGGCAAGATGCGTATGCGGCGCGCCGGCGAAGGTATTGGGCGAGAACACCATGACGAAATTGATGCCGAGCGTGCGCCATTCCACTGTGCGCAGGTTGGCGATCCTGGCCTCGATGTTGCGCCCGAGCACGTTGACGACGAGCCGGTCGCCAATGGTGAGGTCGAGTTCCTGCGCAAGCTCCCGATCGAAGGAGACGAGCGGCTCGCCCGCGTAATCGGCCGGCCACCATTCGCCGGCAACGACGGTCGAGCCCTCGGGTGGCTTTGCGGCATAGGTGAGGCCACGATCACCTTCCAGCACCCAGGCGGCCTCTTCCGGCGCCTTGTAGTCGCTTGCCCGGATGCCCTTCAGCGAGACGACGCGGCCGCGCATCATGGGCACCCGCTCGACCGTTCCCTGCGGCGCCTCGCGGGCTAGGAAGGCCTCGAAGCGGTCGGCCTCGCCGTTCTGGATGTCGAGGAAGAAGAAGCTCGGCGCCTGGGCCGGCAGGGCGCGCGTCAGTTGCCCGCGGATATTGGCGTCGATCATCGCGAGCGCGACGAGCAGCGTCACGCCGAGGCCGAGCGACAGGACGAGCGAGGGCGTCAGCGCACCCGGCCGATGGATGTTGGCGAGCGCGAGGCGGGGCGCCGTGCGGCGCGGGCGCGGCAGGCGGCGGGCGAGCGCCATGAGGCCGAGCGCGACCAGCCTCAGCAGCAGGAAGGCACCCGCTGCGGCGGCGATGAAGATGAGCGCGACGCGCCGGTCGTAGGCGAAGACGACGGCGACTGCCACCAGCGCCGCGACGGCAGCGAGGCTCGCGAGCCGGTAGCGCAGGCGCGGCCCCTTCGCGGCAGGATCCACCTCGTCGCGGAACAGGGCCGAGACCGGCACGTCGTGCGCCCGGCCGAGCGGGCCGAGCGCGAAGGCAAGCGCCGTGAGAAAGCCGTAGAGCGCGGCGACGGCGAGTTCGAGCGGGGCCAGCCCCGGCGTCAGCGGCAGGGGTAGCAGGCTTTTGGCCGCATGGGCCACCGCGAAGGGCATCGCCGCGCCGACGGCGAGCCCGATGGCGATGCCGACAGCGGCAATGATCATGACCTGGGTCAGGTACACGGCCACTACCTGTCCGCCCGGCGCGCCGAGGCTCTTCAGCGTGGCGATGGAATGCAGCTTGCGTTCGACAAAGGCGTTCACCGCATTGGCAACGCCAACTCCGCCGACCATGAGGGCGGTGAGACCGACCAGGGTGAGGAACTGCGTGAAGCGCTCGATGTTGCGGGCGAACTGCGGCGAGGCGTTGTTGCGCGAGCGGATCTGCCAGCCGGCGTCGGGTAGGCGCTGCCGCGCCTCGGCTTCGAGGCGCTCCAGGGCGCGCTCGCCCCCGCTCGCGCCGGGCAACGCCACGCGGTAGGTCCAGCGCACGAGGCTGCCGGGCTGCACGAGGCCGCTCGCCGCGAGCCCCTCCTGCGACATCAGGAGCCGCGGGCCGAAGCCGACGCCGGCCGCGATCTTGTCCGGTTCCGAGACGAGGCGCGCCCGGAGCGCGACGCGGGCGTTGCCGAGGCTGACGACGTCGCCGACCGCAAGGCCGAGGCGATCGAGCAGGACCGGATCGACGAGAGCCCCGTAGGTGCCGTCGCGCTCGGCGAGAAGCTCTTGCACCGATGCGGCCGGCTCGCTCTCCACCGCCCCGATCATCGGATAGGCCCCGTCGACGGCCTTGACCTCGACGAGGGCGGATTCGCCTGTATCCGCGATGGCCATGGCGCGCAGGGTGGCGATGGCGGAGACGCGCCCCGCGCCGTCGAGGAAGGCGCGCTCCTCAAGGCTCGCCTCGCGCTGCACGAGGCTGAAGGCGAGGTCGCCGCCGAGGATACGACGCCCCTCCACGGCGAGGCCTTCGGTCAGACTGCGGGAGACGGAGGAGACGCCCGCGATCGCCGCAACGCCGAGCGCGATGCAGGCGAGGAAGACGCCGAAGCCGCGCAGGCCGCCGCGCAGCTCCCGCAGGGCGAGGCGCGGCACCAGCGGCAGACGTGGAGCGGGGTGTGATGCGGGGGCGCCGACGAAACCGTGCATGGCCATCCTCACGCGCTCACGGGCGCGTCGTCCGGCACGACGGTGCCGGAGCGCAGCCGCACGACACGGTCGCACTGCTCCGCGAGGCCCATGTCGTGCGTGACAAGGACCAGCGTCGCACCCCTGTCGCGCTTGAGCGCGAAGAGAAGGTCGACGATGCCGCGCCCGGTGCGCTCGTCAAGGTTGCCGGTCGGCTCGTCGGCGACGAGGATGGCCGGGTCGGCGACGATGGCGCGGGCGATGGCGACGCGCTGCTGCTCGCCGCCCGAGAGCTGGGATGGATAGTGATGCAGCCGCTCGCCGAGCCCGACGGCCGCAAGCTCCGCCTCGGCCCGGGCGAAGGCGTCGGGCGCATCGGCGAGCTCGAGCGGCAGAGCGACGTTCTCGAGCGCCGTCATGGTTGGCACGAGATGGAAGGACTGGAAGACGATGCCGACGTTGCGGCCGCGGAAGCGGGCGAGCGCGTCTTCGTCGAGCCGGGCGAGATCCTTGCCGGCGACGGTCACGGTGCCGCTGTCCGGCCGCTCGAGCCCGGCCATGGTCATGAGCAGGGTGGACTTGCCGGAGCCTGACGGGCCGACCAGGCCGACGGCCTCGCCGCGCCGCACGCCGAGCGATACGCCTTTGAGGATGTGCACGCGCGCGGCGCCACGTCCGAGGCTCAAATGGACATCCACGAGGGAAATGACCATATCGGCTGGTGGGGCCAGATCCGTCGCGCTGTCCATCAATCGATCCGTAGAGGCTGAGGGGTGGGAGAACACCCCGTCATATGGGACCTTGTCAGGGATGATCAAACGTCTTCGTCGCACCCTGCCGCTCGCTCTCCTTCATGTGATGCTGGTCCTTGCCGCGACCGGTGGCGTGCTTGCCGAGCCGCTGCGTCTCGTCGCCCTCGGCGACAGTCTGACGGCCGGCTACGGCCTGCCGCAGGACGCGGCCTTTCCCGTCGTTCTCGAGAAGGCCCTGCGCGAGCGGGGCATGGAGGTCGAGATCGCTAATGCTGGTGTCTCCGGCGACACCGCATCGGGCGGCCTCGCGCGGCTCGACTGGTCGGTGCCGGAGGGGACCGATGCGGTCATCCTGGCGCTCGGCGCCAACGACATGCTGCGCGGCGTATCGCCCGACGTGACGCGCGAGGCGCTGGAGGCGATCGTCACGCGGCTCAAGGCGCGCAACATCCCCGTGATGCTGGTCGGCATGGTGGCCGCGCCGAACCTCGGCGAGGATTACAGGCGCCGCTTCGACGCTATCTATAAGGATATTGCGGCGCGACACGGCCTTGTGTTCTATCCTTTCTTCCTCGAAGAGGTGGCGGCCATCCCCGGCCTCAACCTTCCAGACGGAATGCACCCCAATGCCGAGGGCGTGAAACGCATCGTCGCGCGCATGCTGCCGACGGTCGTGCGGTTCGTGTCCTCCCTGCCTCCCCGCGGCTGACCGGCCGCTTTCTCTTGCAAGGGCCAGACGCGGCGGCATGGCGCCGCACGATGAGGACTGCCTTATGAACTACCGCAAACTCGGCCGCACCGATCTCATGGTCAGCGAACTGTGCCTCGGCACCATGACCTGGGGCGAGCAGAACACCGAGGCTGAAGGCCATGCGCAGATGGACTATGCCGTCGAGCGCGGCATCAACTTCTTCGACACAGCCGAGCTCTATCCCATTCCCCCCAAGGCCGAGACGCAGGGTGCCACCGAGCGCATCATCGGCTCCTGGTTCAAGGCGCGCGGTAACCGCGACAAGATCATCCTCGCCACCAAGGTGGTCGGCCGCACCCACATGGATTGGTTCCGCGACGGCAGGCGCAAGGGCGAGCTCAACCGCGCGCAGATCGAAGAAGCGGTGAACAAGAGTCTCAAGCGGCTTCAGACCGACTATATCGACCTCTATCAGCTGCACTGGCCGGACCGGGCGGTGACCCAGTTCGGCTCCAACCCGACCATCTTCCGCGCCGCCGAGGGGCCCGAGAACCCGATCGACGAGATTCTCGCCGTGCTCGGGGACCTCGTGAAAGCGGGTAAGGTCCGCCACATCGGCCTCTCCAACGAGAGCGCCTGGGGCACGATGACCTTCCTTCATCACGCAACCGTGAAGGGTCTGCCGCGGGTGCAGTCAATCCAGAACGCCTATTCGCTGGTCAACCGCACCTTCGAGGTCGGCCTCGCCGAGATCGCCATGCGCGAAAACGTCGGCCTTCTCGCTTATTCGCCGCTTGCGCAGGGCTATCTCACCGGCAAGTACCGCGACGGTGCCTTGCCGCCGGGCAGCCGCAAGCAGCTCTTCGACCGGTTGAAGCGCTACGAGAAGCCCGGCGCCGCCGAGGCAATCGACGCCTATGTTACGCTGGCTGCAGAGCTCCGTCTCGATCCGGCCCAGATGGCGATCGCCTTTGCCACCAGCCGCCCCTTTGTCACGTCGACCATCATCGGCGCGACGACGATGGAGCAGTTGCGGACCGACATCGATGCGCTCGACGTGACGATCACCGAGGAGGTCGAGGCCCGCATCGATGCGATTCATCAGCGCCAGGGCAATCCCTGTCCCTGAGGCCGAAGCCTCGGAGCCAGCCGACGTGCGCCCGTCCCGCTCTGGACAGGGCCGGGCGGGCGCGCGATCCTTGGACGAGGGAGCGATTCGCCTGGGCCGGCGCTGCCAGCGCCAGACAAGACCCAGCGGGAGGGGGAATCCGGTATCCGTGACGGCTGCCGGTGCCGCGAAGCCTCTGGAACGAGGGAGGATGGCCATGCCTCGTCTGTTCACCGGCCTCGAAGTTCCCGCCGACATAGCCGAAGCGCTCGCGCGTTACCGCGGCGGTCTCTATGGCGCGCGCTGGATCGATGTCGAGAATTATCACATCACGCTGCGCTTCATTGGTGACGTTGATGCCACCACGGCGGCGGACATCTACGATTCCCTTGCCGATATCGACCGGCCGCCGGTCACGGTGACGCTCGACATGCTCGATTCCTTCGGCGGCAGCCGGCCACGGACGATCTTCGCGCGCGTGCGGCCGAACCCCGCGCTGACCGAGTTGCAGGCCGATCACGAGCGCTGCGTGCGCCGCGCCGGCCTGCCGCCTGAGCCGCGCAAGTTCACGCCGCACGTCACCCTGGCGCGGCTGCGCGATGCTTCGCCGCTCGATGTGGCGGATTATTTTGCCGGGCAAGGCGCCTTCCGGCCGCTCACCTTCACCGCCGACCGCTTCGTGCTGTTCTCTTCGCGCGCCTCGGTGGGCGGCGGCCCCTACATTGTCGAAGCGGCCTATGCACTCGCGCGCCACCCCTACATGTCGGGCCGTCGCGCGGCAGCTGGCGCCTGATCAGGCGAGGCGGTCGAGCCGGGCCGTCAGTGTCACGACGAGTCCGTCCGGCCGCCACTCGCGCGCGAGGGAGCCGCCCAGCTGGCTGCGCACGGCGCTGCGGGCCAGCACGCTGCCGAAGCCTTCGCCGGCCGCCTCGCCGCCCGACGGGGCGGGGCCTCCCACCTCGCGCCAGGCGAGATGCAGAGTGTCCGCGTCGGTGCGCCAGGAGATGATGACGCGCCCGCCGAACGACGACAGAGCACCGTATTTGGCGGCGTTGGTGGCGAATTCGTGCAGCAACAGGGCGAAGCTGGTCAGCCCGCCGCCGCCCAGGATGACCTCTGGTCCGTCGACGACGATCCGTGGCTCTTCGGCCCGTGGGTCGACGAAGGGCGAGACGATGGTGTCGACAAGGGCGGCAAGGGTCGCGCTGCGCGTCTCTTCGCCGCTGAGGCCGGTGCCCGGCAGCGTCAGCGTGTGGGCCCGCGCCAGCGCTTCAAGCCGACGACGGGCCGCCTCGACGGTTTCCTGAGGCGTCGCGGCGCCGCGCGCGCTGAGACCGACGATACCGCTCGCCAAGGCGAACAGATTCTTGATGCGGTGGTCCATCTCGCGCAACAGCAGTTCCTGCCGCTCGTGCATTCGCCGCTGTTCGGTGATGTCGCGGAAACAGTTGACCGCGCCGACGACAGCGCCGGAGGCATCGCGGATCGGTTCTATGTTGACGAGGACGAAAAGCGTCTCACCGTCCGGGCGGTCGATGAGCACCTCGGCGTCGCTCACGGCCCGGCCGGTCCTCAATGCATTGGCCATCGGACAATGGGCATGGGCCATGGGAGTGCCATCGGGCGCGCGAAGGGCGAGGGAACCGCAGAAACGGTCCTGCGGCGACGGCTCGCGCCCCCACAGCGCCGCCGCGGAGCGGTTGTGGCGCACGATGCAGCCGTCCCTGTCGCAGACGTAAATGGCGACCGGCAGCAGATCGATGAAACGTTGCGACGCTCCGAGGACGTCACAGGCACTGCCGCGCGGCGAAGCGAGGGTCGTGCTCACAGGACCCCGTGCCTGCCGCGTATGATGCCGTTTCCCGTCATGCCGTCTCCTGCTTTGGCGCGGCCGGTCAACGGGGGATGGATTCGTCCGATCGACCGACGCGCGCAACAGACCGTGTCATTGAGGCAGCAATTGGCCGCCCGCGGGAGCACGGCTATTTTGGGGCGAGGCGGATCGCTCCGTCGAGGCGGATGGCCGAGCCGTTGAGCATGTCGTTCTCAATGATGGCGCGCACAAGCGCGGCATATTCCTCCGCCTTGCCCAGCCGCGAGGGGAAGGGCACGCTTGCCTCGAGCGCCTTGCGGTAGTCCTCGGGGACGGAGGCGAACATCGGCGTCTCGAACAGCCCAGGCATGATCGTCATGACGCGGATGCCGAGCGTGGAAAGATCGCGTGCCACCGGCAGCGTCATGCCCATCACGCCGGCCTTTGAGGCCGCATAGGCTGCCTGGCCGATCTGTCCGTCGGTCGCCGCGACCGAGGCCGTGCAGACGATGACGCCGCGTCCGCCGTCGGGGGTGACGGGCGCGAGGCTTGCCATGTCGGCGGCCGCCTTGGCCGTCACAGTGAATGTGCCGACGAGGTTGATGGCCACCGTGCGGGCGAAGCTCGCAACATCGTGAGCGACGAACTCCCCGGTGTCGCGCTTCTTTGCCACGGTTCGCTTGCCGGGAGCAATGCCGGCACAGTTGACCACGATCCGTGCAGGCCCGTGCGCGGCTTTCGCCGCTGCGAGCGCGCCATCGACGGACGCCTCGTCGGCCACGTCGGTGCGCACGAAGAGCCCGCCGATCTCCGCTGCCACGGCCCGCCCCCGCTCCTCGTTCAGGTCGAGGATCGCCACCTTCACGCCGGCTGCGGCCAGCATGCGCCCGGTGGCCTCGCCGAGGCCGGAGGCCCCGCCGGTGACCACGGCGGCGGTCGATGCGTCGAGCTTCATGCCTTCTCCTCCCTCATGTTCTCTTGCCGGCACTACTGTCGGTGTTCCGATGCTTCCTCAGGGGTTTAGCGCACCTGCAGCCCGGCGCAAACGGTGCCGGCGGTGCGCCGGTGCCAATGCCGATGGTGAAGCGGTCGCGAAACCTTGCGCGGCCAGCTTCCGCAAACCATCTTCTGGCCTTGGTCTTGCGGCACCAGAATCGATGGTGGGCGATGCGACTGTCGCCCTTAAAGGAGGCAGGGAATGGACGAGACGATCGCGCGCCCGCTGACGCGCGAGGAGATGCGGGCCATAAGGCGAGCGGTGCGCGACGAGGAGAGCGTGACGCGCCGTTTCTGGAAGGCTCTGCGTCGTGTCGCCGCAAATACTCCCTTCGCCGAGGATCTCGTCGCCGTCTACTTCTGCGCGATCGACCCGGCGACACCGCGCCGCGTCAAGCTCACCTTGCTCGGCGCGCTCGGCTACTTCATCCTGCCGACCGATGCCGTGGCCGATTTCCTCCCGCTCTTGGGCTTCACTGACGACATGGCGGTGCTTGCTGCCGCGATCGCCATGGCGGCGGGCGCCATCACCGATGATCACAGGCGCCGGGCGCGGGAAATAATCTCTCAATAAAATTCGATTAACGTTTCGGCTTCATGAACGGCTGCGCACCGGGACCGATGCCGGCCGGCGCGATCATAATTTCGCCCCCTTCCGGACGCCTACGAGGCGCCGGGCGGGATGTGTTCCACTCGAACGAGGGAGTGTGACGCTCTGATGATTCGAGGATTTTCGGCGCGGCCCGGCGCGGGCCTTTTCGTGATCGGCGCAGCCGTTGCCGCCCTGGTTGCGAGCCAGCCGGCGGCGGCGCAGGGTGCGGCCGGCGGCCAGGCGACGCTGCTTGCCACCTACGGCGACTGGGGCGCCTATGCCACCGGTCAAGGCAATGCGCGCGTCTGCTACGCCATGACGCAGCCGAAGCAGCGCCTGCCGGCCGGCCTCAACCGTGATCCCGCCTATCTCTTCGTCTCGAAGCGGCCAGCCGAGAACGTGCGCAACGAGGTCAGCTTCGTCATGGGCTTCCCCACACGCGAGAATGTCGATGCCCGCGCGACTGTGGGCGATACGGCCTTTGCACTTGTTACGAAGGGCGAGAATGCATGGGTCAAGGACCCGGCGCAGGAGAGCCAGGTGATCACGTCCTTCCAGCGTGGCGCCAAGCTGGTCATCAACGTGGAATCGCGCCGCGGCAACAAGCTGACGGACGAATACTCGCTCCAGGGCTTCACGCAGGCGCTGAAACGAGTGAACGACGAGTGCAAATGAGCGGCTCCAGCCGAACGGCTGCGATGAAACGCCTCTGGACGGGTCGGCCCCGCATCGGGTTATCGGCCTCGTTGCCGGCATGAGGTGACGATGACGGCCCCGGCGTGTTATAGCGCCGGGACTTTCTGTTTTGGACCGGACCCATGCAAGTGCCCTCGCAGGAGGCGGCGCTCCGCGCCCCTTCACAACCGCGCCCCGTGGCGATGCCCGTCAAGCCCTCGCTCGTGGGCATGACTCGCCAGGAACTGCGCGACAGCCTCGCCGCGCTCGACATCCCAGCGCGCGAGCTGCGCATGCGCGTCGGCCAGTTGTGGCACTGGATCTACCTGCGCGGTGCCCGCGACTTCGACGTCATGACGACCATCGGCAAGGGCCTGCGCGCGCGGCTCGCCGAGGCCTATACGCTGGCGCGGCCCGAGGTAGTCACTGAGCAGGTCTCGCGCGACGGCACGCGCAAATGGCTCATGCGCATGCCCTCGACCAGCCCCTTCGACAAGGGCGCCGAGATCGAGTGCGTCTACATTCCCGAGGTCGACCGCGGCACGCTCTGCGTGTCGAGCCAGGTCGGCTGCACGCTCAATTGCTCCTTCTGCCACACCGGCACGCAGAAGCTCGTCCGCAACCTCACCTCTGCCGAGATCGTCGCCCAGGTGATGGTGGCACGCGACCGGCTCGGCGACTGGCCGGACGAGAACCCGCCCGAGGGCGCCTTCGTGCCGAGCGACGGCGGGCGCTTCGTCACCAACATCGTCCTCATGGGCATGGGCGAGCCGCTCTACAACTTCGACCACGTAAAGGCGGCGATGGACGTCGTCTGTGACAATGAGGGCCTCGGCATCGGCCGCCGCCGCATCACGCTGTCGACCTCCGGTGTCGTGCCGATGATCGCCCGTGCCGGCGAGGAGATCGGCTGCATGCTGGCCATCTCCCTGCACGCCGTGCGCGACGACCTGCGCGACGTGCTGGTGCCGCTCAACAAGAAATACCCGATCGCCACGCTGCTCGAGGCCTGCCGCACCTATCCCGGCGTTTCCAACGCCAAGCGCATCACCTTTGAATATGTGATGCTGAAGGGCGTCAACGACAGCGAGGCGGACGCCCGGGCTCTCGTGCGCCTGCTCAAGGGGATTCCGGCCAAGATCAACCTCATCCCGTTCAATCCCTGGCCGGGCAGCCAGTATGAATGCTCCGACTGGGAGACGATCGAGCGGTTCTCGCAGATCGTGTTCGATGCCGGCTATGCGAGCCCCGTGCGCACGCCGCGCGGCCGCGACATCCTGGCGGCCTGCGGCCAGCTGAAGAGCGAGACGGAAAAGCTGAGGGCCCGCGCCCGCCTGATGCTCGAATCCGGTATCGGCGCCGAGGGCATGTTCTCCGCCGCCGAATAAAGGCCCCTCATGCGCTTTCTCGTCCGGCTCGCTGTCGTCGCTTTCGCGCTCGGGGCAGCCATCACGGCCGGCTTCATCTTCTTGGTCGTCGCCAGCTTCGGCGAGCCCGCCATGCACGAGCTCATCGCCGGCCTCGGCTTTGCCAGCTTCTTCGCACTGTTCGACGCCATCATGAGCGAGGGCGCGCCGGATGTGGCGGCGCTCGCCATCGGTGCCGCGCTGTGGACGATGGCGCTCATGGTGCTCGTCCTGCCTCCGGCGGTCGCGGCTGCGGCCGGCGAGATCGGCGGCTGGCGCTCTTTCGTCTGGTACGGCGGGGCGAGCGGCCTCATCAGCGCCGCCATGCCGTGGGCCGCCGGCGCCGGCCGGGCCGGCGAGGGCGAATTGCGCATCACCTTGCTTCTGTTTCTCACCGGTTCGTTGTCGGGGCTCGTCTATTGGCTCATTGCCGGCCGCACCGCGGGCATCGAGCGCAGCGAGCCTGCCGCATGAGGCCAGCGCCTTTCATGAAGGAGTTCAATCGATGATCTCGCGGCGACTCGCGCTCGTTGCCGGCCTGGCCGTGATTGTGGCGGCCGCTGCCTGGGTGGCTGTCAGCGCCAACAATGCGCCGCATTACGGTGCGGCGGCCCGCGAGGCCTGGCGCGAGGTGGAAGAGCAGTTCCGCGCCCGTGCCGACATGGTGCCCGAAATCATCGCCATGGTGGAAACGGTCAACACCACACAGGGCCCGCTCGTCGAGCGGCTGCGCGAGGCGCAGGCCGCGGTCCTTGCCCTGCGGCCCCAGCCGGAGGCGCCGACGGATCCCGCACGCTTCCGGAGGTTCATGGAGACGCAGGACGACCTCTCCCGGGCGCTCGGCAAGGTCATGGATCTCATGAACCTCTATCCCGACCGGCGCTCCAACCCCGAGATCCGGCGGGTGCTCGATGCGCTGGAAACGCGCGAGAACCGCATTGTGGTCGCCCGCAGCGATTTCGTGAGACTCGCCCGCAACTACAACCTGTCGATCAGCCGCGTTCCCGGCCGCTGGGTGGCGCTCGCCTTTCTCGGGCCGCAGCCGCGTATGGTCGAGACGTTCGATTCGCCGCGCAACGGCTGAACCGTCGGCGCCGTCTGTCAGCGGCCCTGGGTCGCGAGGATCTTCAGGGCGAAGGCGCCAAAGAGACCGGCGAAGGCGAAGTCGAGCCCCCGCATGATGCGCGGGCGGCCCTTGAGAGCGCGAACCACCTTGTCCGCCGCCAGGATGAGCAGCACGGCGAGCGGCAGCGAGAAGGCGATAAAGTAGAGGCCGAGAAAGATAAGCTTGGCCGAGGCGTGCGGGTCGCTGGCCGCAACGAACTGGGGCAGGAAGGTCACGAAGAACAGCACGATCTTCGGATTGGTGAGATTGACGCCGATGCCGAGGAGGAAGGTGCGTGCGAAGGAGGCCGGCGGGCGCGCGCCCGCCTTGACGTTGAGGGCCGAGCCGTTGCGGACGGCATCCACGGCGAGCCAGAGCAGATAAAGGGCGCCGACCACCTTGAGGATGGTGAAGGCAGTCGCCGAGGCCGCGAGAAGGGCTGAGACGCCGAGAGCGGCAAGCAGCGTGTGCACGCAGCAGCCGGTGAGCGCGCCGAGCATGGCCGCGATGCCCGAACGCCGCCCCTCGGCCATCGTCTTGGCAAGGAAAAGGCTCATGTCCGGCCCCGGCGTGACGAACAGCACGAAACAGGCCAGCGAATAGGCGATGAGGACGGCAAGCTCTGGCAGGAACGTCATGCAAAACCTCGTAGGGACAGCGGCTGCAATTTTCCGCTGCGCGCGCCGCATGCGGCATGTTTATCAGCATGCGGACAAGACGCTAACCTCCACTTTCGCATGTGGAGGAGATCCATGACGTCATTCCGCTCCATCCGGCCGCTCCAGGCGCTTCTTGCCGCCGTTTCCATCGCTGTTGCCGCCCCGCTCGCCCTCGCCCAGCAGCCGGTGGCGCCTCCGGCCGGCCAGCCCATCATCTCCGGCCAGGCGCGGCTGCTGCCGGTCATCGCGCCGAACGGCATGGTCTCCTCGCAGGAGGCCGAGGCGACGCGCGTCGGCGTCGAGGTGCTGCGCAAGGGCGGCAACGCTGTCGACGCGGCGGTCGCGGTCGGCTTCGCGCTTGCCGTGACGCTGCCGCGGGCCGGCAATCTTGGCGGCGGCGGCTTCATGCTGGTCCATCTCGCCGAGCGCAACGAGACCGTCGCTATCGACTATCGCGAAAGCGCGCCCGCGGCCGCGCACCGCGACATGTTCCTCGACGAGAAGGGCGAGCCGGACCCGAAGAAGTCGCGCGATTCGGGCCTTGCCGTCGGCGTGCCGGGCACCGTCATGGGCCTAGCCCACGCGCTCGAGAAATATGGCTCGGGCAAGTTCACCCTGGTCGATCTCGTCGCCCCGGCCGAGCGCCTGGCGCGCGAGGGCACCGCGGTAGAGGACGACCTTGCCGATTCGCTGCCGCAGGCTTCGGCCCGTCTCGGTCGCGACCCGGCGACGGCCGCCATCTTCCTGAAGGACGGGCGCCCCTTCCAGAGGGGTGAGCGCCTCGTGCAACGCGACCTCGCCGACACGCTCGCAGCCATTGCCAACGGAGGGCCGGATGCCTTCTACCGCGGCCCCGTGGCCGAGAAGATCGCCGCCTCCGTCAAGGCCGCGGGCGGCGTCATGACGGTGGAGGATCTCGCCCGCTATCGCGTCATCGAGCGCAAGCCCGTGCGTGGCACCTATCGCGGCCACGAGGTGGTGTCGATGCCGCCGCCGAGCTCGGGTGGCGTGCATCTCGTCCAGATCCTCAACATCCTCGAGGGCTTCGATCTTGCCGCGATGGGCGCCGGCAGTGCCGACGCGCTGCACGTCATGGCCGAGGCGATGAAGCCGGCCTATGCCGACCGGGCGGCCTGGCTCGGCGATCCCGACCGCGTCGACGTGCCGCTCCGGGGCCTCACCTCGAAGCTCTATGCCGACAGCCTGCGCGTCGCGCTCGACAAGGACCGCGCCCGCCGCGCCGAGGAGGTCAAGGCCGGTGATCCCCTGCCGCACGAAAGCGACCAGACGACGCATTTCTCGGTGGTCGACAAGGACGGCAATGCGGTCGCCAACACCTATACCCTCAACTTCTCCTATGGCGCCGCCTTCGTCGCCGCCGGCACCGGCGTGCTGATGAACAACGAGATGGACGATTTTGCCGCCAAGGTCGGGGCGCTGAACGCCTACGGTCTCGTCGGCGGCGAGACGAACAGCGTCGCGCCGGGTGCGCGCCCGCTCTCCTCGATGACGCCCACCTTCCTGTTCAAGGACGGCAAGCTCGTGCTCGTCACCGGCAGCCCGGGGGGCAGCCGCATCATCACCACGGTGCTGCAGGTGATCGTCAATGTGGTCGACTTTGGCATGAACATCGCCGAGGCGGTGGTCGCACCGCGCATCCATCACCAGTGGCAGCCAGACCGGTTGCTCGCCGAGGGCGGCCTTTCTCCCGACACGCTCAAGATCCTCGCCGCACGCGGCCAGAAGATCACTGTCGGCGCCACCTCGGGCTCGGCCAATTCTATCATGGTCACGCCGGAGGGGCTCGCCGGGGCGTCCGACACACGCCAGCGCGGCACGCTCGCGGCTGGATACTGACGGACGCCGCAGTCACAGGCCCGGGCTCTTGGCCGCGCCGAGGATCGGCCCCGGCACCTTGCCGGTGCCGCGCTGCAGGATG
Source organism: Chelatococcus daeguensis (assembly GCF_001887265.1). Lineage (NCBI taxonomy): Bacteria > Pseudomonadati > Pseudomonadota > Alphaproteobacteria > Hyphomicrobiales > Chelatococcaceae > Chelatococcus > Chelatococcus daeguensis. The sequence continues at coordinate 492,158 of NZ_CP018095.1, forward strand.
AGCACGTAGCCGTCGCATCCGTCCGGGCGGGCGATGTCCTGCGGCAGCATGAAGGTGGCCTCGCGCCCATACCACTTGCCCACCTTCATGATGCCGCGCACCACGTTGGTATAGATCACCTGCCGGCCGGTGTTCTCGCCGCGGCCAATCTTCACGCGCTCCCGGCGCTTCACCGGCATCAGCCACAGCACGCCCTTCGGCGGGCCCTTCTCTGCCTCGTCGTCAGCTGCCGCGGCGCCAGCCTGTACGACATCATTAATCCCTTGGGGCGCCGCTGCGACGGAGACGTGCACCGTCGCCCCATCCGACGAGAGGGTGAGCGGCACGCTCATGGCGCCGGCCTGTTTCTCGGCAGCGAGCGCGGCCTCGACTGCCTTTCGGTCCGAGCCGATGGCATGGCGCAGCCCGTCGATGACCATTTGCGGTGTATAGACCTGCCGGTCGCCCCGCTGTTCTGCATAGCCGCGCTGCCGCGCAGTGTAGGACGCGCTTGCGAGCGTGTCCTTCCAGCCGAGATAGTCCCAGTAATCCACCGGCAGCGTCAGGGCAACGACACCCGGCTCACCCGCGAGTTCGCCAAGCAGTGCATCGGCCGGCGGGCACGAGGAGCAGCCCTGGCTGGTGAACAGCTCGACTACACTATGGATCGCCTGCTCGGCCCGGGCACGCTCCCAGCTGACGGCCGCGAGAACCATGGTTGCGAGGACGAGGCTGGCGGCCCAGCGCTTCATGAACACCGATCCCTTTTCCGAAGGGTCACAATGAAGCGCAAGCCGTGCCGTCGCGAAAGTCACTTTGCCTTGATCATGGGCGACGCTGGGCATCATCGCGCCGGAACCCGCCAGCGCCTGTGCATCCACAGCCACTGCTCCGGGTGCTCCCGCACCCAGCCTTCGACCACCGCCGTCATGACGGCCATGGCGCCCTCGACGTCGATTTCGCCTTTGGCGTCGCGCGGCAGATCGATGGGCGGTGTCAGCTCCAGGCGAAAGCGCAGGCCGGGGAGGCGGATCACCCGCACGCCATGCACCGGGCAGTCGAAGCGCCTGGCGAACTTGGCGAGGATCGGGTTGGTCTTGGCCGGGCGGCCGAAGAAGGGCACCGTGACGCCGCGGGTGAAGTGCTGGTCAATCAGCATGCCGAGATGGCCGCCGCGCTCGAGCACGCTCTGCATGGCGAAGGCCGCCCCCTGCCGCGCCGCCTCGAGCCCGCCCATGGTGCCGCTGCGTACCTCGTGCACCACGCGCGCGACAGCCGGCGTGTTGGGGGCGCGGAAGACCGCCGTCGCGTCGAGCCCATAGCGGGCGGCGCAGATGGCCGGCAGCTCCCAGTTGGCAAGATGGGCGGAGAAGATGATGCCCGGCTTGCCGTCGTCGCGCAGGGCCTCGAAATGCTCGATGCCGTCCACCTCCACCCGGGCGTCGGCCTTCGGGTTGAAATGGTCGTAGTCGAAGAGGACGTCGAGATGGGCATATTCGGCGCCCGTACGGCCGAGATTCTCCCATGCACCGCGCACGATGGCGCGGATTTCGTGTTCGCTCTTTTCAGGAAAGGCCGCGCGCGCATTGGCAAGCCCGATGCGGTGCACGGGCAGGAGAGGACCAATGGTTCGGGCGACGGCGCCGCCGAGATTGCTCGCCCGCTCGGGCCCGAGGAGGCGCAGGACGCCGAAGACGGCCCGCACGAGGCCCACCATCACGACCTCGGCGACGGCGAGCCCAGCGCGCTTGAGCGTTGAAGCCGGCCTCACGCGCCAGCCCCTTCGCCTGCCCTCAACCGGATCGATGCCATGCGCCGCACCTTCGGCCGCATCGTCAGAAGCGCACCAGGATCTTGCCGAAGACCTTGCGGCTCTCGAGCCGCTCCAGCCCTTGCGCGAAATCCTCGAGCGGGAAGACGGTGTCGATCACCGGGCTGAGGCCCGACGCCATCTTGTCGAGCGATTCGCGGATGTTGCGCATCGAGCAGCCGAAGGACCCGAAGATGCGATACTGCTGCTGGAAGAGTTGCATCAGGTTCATGGTCGTCGACACGCCCGAGGTCGAGCCGCAGGTGACGAGCCGGCCGCCGCGCTTGAGGCAGAGCAGCGAGCCGTTCCACGTGTCCGCGCCCACATGCTCGAAGACGACGTCGACGCCCTTGCGCTTGGTGAGGCGCCTGACCTCGCCCTCGAAGCGCTCGTTGCGGTAGTTGATGACGTGATCGGCCCCGAGCGCCTTCGCCTTCTCGCCCTTCTCGTCGTCGCCGACGGTGGTGTAGACCGTGCAGCCGATGGCCTTCGCCATCTTGATGGCGGCGGTGCCGATGCCCGAGCCGCCGGCGTGCACCAGCACGCTCTCGCCCGGCTCCAGCCGCGCATTGTCGAACAGCATGTGCTGCACGGTGCCGAAGGCGATCGGCGCGCAGGCCGCGTCCTCGAACGAGACCTCGTCCGGCACTTTCACCACGAGCCGCTGCGGCATGTTGACGAAATCGCAGGCAAAGCCGTCGACATGGAAGCCCATGATGCCGCCGACGTTCTCGCACAGGTTGTCGCGGCCCTCGACACAGGCCCGGCAGATACCGCAGGTGCGCGCGCCGTACAGGGCGACCTTGTCGCCGACGTCGACGTGCGTCACGTCCTCGCCGATGGCGACGACTGCGCCGGCGGCCTCGGCTCCGACGACGAGCGGCATCTTGCGCTTGGCGAAGGCCATGCCGCGGAAACCCCACACGTCAATGTGGTTGAGCCCGACGGCATGGACGCGGATCTGCACCTCGCCGGGGCCGGGATGGGGCGGGTTCTCCACCTCCTCCAGCCTCAGGTCGCGGTCGCCGTGGAGCCTTAATGCGCGCATGAGCCTCGCCGTCTCTTCGAAATTCTGGTCTGGGGCGCGCCGCCTCAGCGGTGCACGCCGATCTGCGCGGTGAGCCCGCCGTCGATCGGCAGGACCGCCCCCGTGATATAGCCCGCCGGCTCCGAGAAAAGAAAGGCGACGAGGCCCGCGACCTCCTCCGGCCGGGCGAAGCGGCCGGTCGGGATCTGCTTTTCCATATTGGCGCGATAGGCGGCGTAGGGCGCCATCATGTCCGTGTCGATGAAGCCCGGCGCCACGTAGTTGACGGTGACGCCACGCTTGGCGGTTTCCACGGCGAGCGTGCGGATGTAGCTGAGGAGCGCGCCCTTGGAGGCCGCATAGGCGGCATTGCCCGGGTTACCCTGCAGTGCTGCCACGGAGCCGATGACGACGATGCGCCCGGCCCGCGCGCGCAGCATGGTGCGCATCAGGCCCTTGGCGATCTGGGTCAGCGACCAGAAATTGACCTGCATGGCCGCTTCCGCCTTGTCCTGCGCCATCATGGCCGCGAGCGCGTCGTAGGACTGGCCGGCATTGTGAACGAGGCCGAAATAGGCCGTCTCCTCGACGGCCGCGCAGAAGGCGTCGAGCGCCGCCCGGTCGGCGAGGTCAAGCGCGCGCGCCCGCACCGAGCGGCCGGGATGGGCTTGTTCGAGCTCCCCGGCGAGGGCATCGGCTGCCTCGGCCGAAGCCCTGTAGGTGAAGTCGACGTCGAAGCCCTGCGCCACGAGCGCGCGCACGATGGCCCCGCCGACGCCCTTGGCGCCGCCGGTGACGAGAACGCGCCTTGCGGGTTCGCCGCTCATGCCGGTTCCGCCGCGAAGACGAGGCAGGTGTTCTGCCCGCCGAAGCCGAAGGAGTTGGAGAGCACGCGGCCGACCGTCGCGTCCCGCGCCACGTTCGGCACCACGTCGAGCGGGATCGTCGGGTCGGGCACCTTGTAGTTGATGGTGGGCGGAATGCGCCCCTCGCCGATGGTCAGGAGCGAGAACACCGCCTCGATGGTGCCGGCCGCCGTCAGCGTGTGGCCGATCATCGACTTGTTGGAGGAGATCGGCACCTCGCGCATGCGCTCACCCATGACGGCGAGGCAGCCCATCGATTCCATCTTGTCGTTCTCCGGCGTCGACGTGCCATGCGCGTTGATATAGTCGATGTCGTCCGGCGTCAGCCCCGCGTCCGCGATGGCTTCACGCATGGCGGCGATGGCGGGCGCCCCGTCCGGGCTCGAGCGCGTGCGGTGAAAGCCGTCGCCCTTCTCGCCGCAGCCGAGGACGAAGCCGAGGATCGTCGCCCCGCGCGCGAGCGCGTGGTCATAGTCCTCCAGCACCAGTGCCGCCGCGCCCTCGCCCATGACGAAGCCGTCGCGGTTCTTGGAGAACGGCTTGGCGGCCTCCTCCGGCGGGTCGTTCTGCGTCGAAAGCGCCGACAGCAGCGAGAAGCGGATGAGCGATTCCGGGTTCACCGAGCCGTCAGTGCCGATGGCGAGCGCCGCCGAAACCTCGCTGCGGCGGATCGCCTCGACGCCGAGCTGGATGGCGGTGGCACCCGACGAGCAGGCGGTCGACAGCGAGACGGGCGAGCCCTTGGTGCCGAAGCGGTCCTGGATGCGAGCTGCCACCGTGCCGAAGAGGAACAGTTCGTGCCAGGCTTTGAAACGGCCTGTCTCGGCGCCCGCCAGAAGCGTGCCGTAACTGGTCTCGCCATTGCGTTTGCCAGCCTGCGCCAGCGCCTCGCGCTGCGGCCATTCCATCTCCACGGGGGGGACGGCCATGAACAGGGCGCCGGGAAAATCGCCGGGTCGGCCGATGTCCGCTTGCGCGACCGCTTCCTTGGCGGCGCGCAGGGCGAGTTGCTCCGACAGCGCCGGCGCGCAGAACGGTTCGGCAGCCACGAAATCGACGGTGCCGGCGATCGTCGTGCGCAGGTTGTCGATGGCGAACCGGTTGATGCGGTGGATGCCTGAACGCCCGGCCGTCAGGGCCGTCCAGTTGTCGGTTTTGCCCTCGCCGAGCGAGGTGACGACTCCCATGCCCGTCACGACGACGAGGGGGCGCCCATGCTTGTCCCTGTGGGGCGTGGCCATTTCTGCCTCCGCTCAGATGCGCTCGATGAGGGCGAGGCCCTCGCCTCGGGCATGTCCGATGCTCGTCACCGCCGCCTGCCGCGCGTCGCCGCGCCTGACGAGGGCCGCTGCCAGCGCGACGCCGGCGGGGAACTGCGGCTCCAGCATGTTGCCGAAGAGGTCGCCCGTGGCGATGCGCCGCGTGCCGTCGGTGCGCCGGTCGAGCACCGCCTTCTCTTCCGCCGTGATGCCGGCGACGCCGGTGGCGCCCGAGACGACGAGGCCGCTCGCCGCGTCGAAGCCGCCGGCCCTTTCGAACAGGCCGTCGAGCGCCTCGCCCGCCGCGCCGGACACGCGGCGCGCCTGATCGGCGCCCACATGCGCAAGCCGGGCGATCGCCGTTGCCCCGCGCGCTTCGGCATGGTCGCGCGCCTCAAGCACGAGGAAGGCTGCGCCGCTGCCGGGGATGAAACCGCCCTTCTCACCGCGCTCCCAGACGCTGGCGAAACGACCCTTCCACAGGAGGCCGGCCATCTCGTAGACGAGCAGCACGTCCGGCCGCTCGGCATTGTAGGAGCCGCCGACGAGGAAGATGTCGCCCTGGTTCGCGGCGATGCGCGCCTTGGCGATCCGCAAGGCATCGACGCCGGCTTGCTCCTCCCCCATGAAGGTGCGCGTTGCGCCGGTCACCCCGTGCACGATGGAGATGTTGCCGGCGAGGAGGTTTGACAGCTGGGCGAGGAAGAGCGTGGGCCGGAGATCGCTCATCAGCCGCTCGTTGAGGAAGGCGCCGGGGTCGGCCGCCTGCGGCAGGCCGGTGAGCACCTGGCCGTCCACCTGATAGTCGCGCTCGCCGCCGCCGGCTGCGCAGATGAGGTGGAGATGGCCGAGGAGCGCCTTGTCCTCCTTGATGCCGGCGTCGTCGAGGGCGAGCCCCGCCGCATAGACGCCGAGCTTCTGCCAGGCCTCCATCTGCCGCTGGTCGGACTTCTTCGGAATCTGCCGCTCCCATTCGAGCGGCACGACCGGATGCACCAGATGCGGCTTGAAGCGCTCGGCCTCGACGGTCCCCGGGCGGCCGGCATCGACGGCGGCGAGATGCGCCTCGATGCCTTCGCCGAGATTGGAGACGATGCCGATGCCGGTGATGAAGACCTCACGCGTCATGTCATGCCTCCGGGGCGGGCGCGTCGAGCGCAAGGCCGAGCCCAAGGGCCTGCTCGCGCATGCGGCCCGACAGCCCCTCGGGGAAGGGCAGCATGCGGAACATGAGCTCGGCGTCGCAGATGCCCTTGCCGGCGCTCGAAATCTTCGCCTTGGTCACGGCGTAGCCGGAACCCTGGTGGATGCGTCTGGCCTCGATGATGAGCGGCGCGCCCGGCCCGACGAACGAACGGAACTTCGCCTTCTCGACGCCGGCGAGGAAGGGCATATGCGTGAAGCGCGTCAGCGCCAGGATGAGATAGCCCGAGGCCTGCGCCATGGTCTCGGTGAGGAGCACACCCGGCATCAGCGGGTGATCCGGAAAATGCCCCTCGAAGACGGGGCTTGCCATCGGCACCGTCGAATGGGCTTCGAGCCGCTCGCCCGCCTCCTCGAAGAGGGCGACACGGTCGATCATCTGGAAGTATTCGAGGCGCATGGGCTCTTCGGGATCTGCCGGCCCGACGCCGCGGTGAAAGGCCGCACCGCCGGTGAAAAGACGTTTTCAGGCGTGCGTCAGGCCTTGGCGGCGACGAGCTCGTCGATACGTGCGCACAGGTTCTTGAGCACGAAATATTCCTCGGCGGGCACCTTGCCTTCGTTGACTTCCTGCGTCCACGTCTCGAGCGGCAGCTTGATGCCGAAGGCCTTGTCGATGGCGAAGGCGATGTCGAGAAAGGCGAGCGAGTCGACACCGAGATCGTCGATCGCGTGGCTCTCGGGCGTGATCTGTTCGCGGGGGATGTCGCACGTCTCCGAGATGATGCCGGCGACGGTCTCGAAAGTGGAAGCCATCGCTTCTCTCTCCTGTCTGTTTGCGGCGGGGCGGAGCAGCGGTCGCGGATGGGCGCCCCGTCATCCGCTGAACGCAGGTTCCGTTGAAAGCGGTTCCCTATACATGAGCGCCGGCGGTTGTCCAACCGCCGGCGTCGTTGTTCTCCATAAACCCGCTGCCGGTGCCTGCGCAAGCGCCGGCCTGCCGGCTCGGATCAGGCCGCGAGCTGGCGCAGCACGTAGTGCAGGATGCCGCGGTTCCTGAAGTACTCCAGCTCGTCGAGGGTGTCGATGCGGCACAGCAGCGGCACCGTCTTGACCGTGCCATCGGCGAAGGTGATCTCGGCTTCCAGCCTCTGGCGCGGCTTGAGGCCGGCCGAGATGCCGCGGATGGTCACCGTCTCGTCGCCCTTGAGGCCGAGAGTCTGCCAGGACGTTCCTTCCTCGAAGACGAGCGGCAGGACGCCCATGCCCACGAGGTTGGAGCGGTGGATTCGCTCGAAGCTCTGGGCGATCACGGCGCGCACGCCGAGGAGGTTGGTGCCCTTGGCCGCCCAGTCGCGCGACGAGCCGGTGCCGTATTCGCGGCCGGCGAAGACCACGAGCGGTACGCCTTCGGCCTTGTACTTCATGGCCGCGTCGTAGATCGGCAGACGCTCGCCGTCCGGCCAGTGGAGGGTGTAACCGCCCTCGACGACATTGCCGGCCTCGTCCTTCACCATCTGGTTCTTGATGCGGATGTTGGCGAAGGTGCCCCGCATCATGACCTCGTGGTTGCCGCGGCGCGTGCCGTACTGATTGAAGTCGGCGACCGCGACACCATGATCGATCAGGTACTTGCCGGCCGGGCTCGCCGCCTTGATGGAGCCTGCGGGCGAGATGTGGTCGGTTGTGATCGAATCGAGGAAGAGGCCGAGCACCCGCGCCCCGATGATGTCGCTCGTCGCCTCGGGCGTCTTGCCCATGCCAACGAAATAGGGCGGGTTGGCGACATAGGTCGATTGGCTGTCCCAGGCATAGGTCTGCCCGGCCGGCGCGTCGATCTTCTGCCAGTTCTCGTCACCCTTGAAGACGTCCGCATATTTCGTGCGAAACATTTCGTTGGTGATGTAGGCGTCGATGAACCCTTGGATCTCCTTCGGTGACGGCCAGATGTCCTTGAGGTAGACTGGCTTGCCGTCCGAGCCGGTGCCGAGCGGCTCGGTGGTGAGGTCGACCTGCATGGAGCCGGCAATCGCATAGGCGACGACGAGCGGCGGCGAGGCAAGATAGTTCGCCTTCACGTCCGGATTGACGCGGCCCTCGAAGTTGCGGTTGCCTGAGAGCACCGCCGCGGCGACGAGATCAGCCTCGTTGATGGTCTTCGAGATCGGCGCTTCCAGCGGGCCCGAGTTGCCGATGCAGGTCGTGCATCCGAAGCCGACGAGATTGAAGCCCATGGCGTCGAGATCCCCCTGCAGGCCTGACTTGGCGAGATACTCGGCCACCACCTGCGAGCCGGGTGCGAGCGAGGTCTTCACCCACGGCTTCGGCTTCAGGCCCTTCTCCTTCGCCTTGCGGGCGAGAAGCCCGGCGCCGATCAGCACGCTCGGGTTCGAGGTATTGGTGCAGGAGGTGATCGCCGCGATCACAACGGCGCCGTGGCCAAGCGCGAAGCTGTCGCCGCGCGTGTTCGAGGATGGTGCTGTCTTGCCCGCTTCGCCCGGTTTCTTGAACTCGCTCTCCAGCGAGGCGAGAAAGCCGGCCTTGGCGTCGGCCAGCGTCACGCGGTCCTGCGGGCGCTTGGGACCGGCGAGCGAGGGGACGACGTCGTCGAGGTCGAGCTCGAGCGTGTCGGTGAAGACCGGATCGGGTGTGCCGTCCTCGCGGAACATGCCCTGCACCTTGGCATATTCGCCGACAAGGGCGATGCGCTCGGCGTCACGGCCGGTCTTGTCGAGATAGCGCAGTGTCTCGGCGTCGACCGGGAAGAAGCCGCAGGTCGCGCCATATTCCGGCGCCATGTTGGCGATGGTCGCCTTGTCCTCGAGCGTCATGTGCGCGAGGCCGGGGCCGTAGAACTCGACGAACTTGCCGACGACGCCCTTCTTGCGCAGCATCTGGGTGACGGTGAGCACGAGGTCTGTCGCCGTCACGCCCTCCTTGAGGCGGCCGGTGAGCTTGAAACCGATGACCTCCGGCAGCAGCATGGACAGTGGCTGGCCGAGCATGGCCGCCTCTGCCTCGATGCCGCCAACGCCCCAGCCGAGTACGCCGAGGCCATTGACCATCGTGGTATGCGAATCGGTGCCGACGAGCGTGTCTGGATAGGCCGTCGTCTCGCCGCTCTCGCTCTTCGTCCAGACGGTCTGGGCGAGATATTCGAGGTTCACCTGGTGGCAGATGCCGGTGCCGGGCGGCACCACACGGAAGTTGTCGAAGGCGCTCTGGCCCCACTTCAGGAAGCGGTAGCGTTCCTGGTTCTGCTCATATTCGCGGGCGACGTTCTGGGCGAGCGAGGAGGACGAGCCGAAGAAGTCGACGACCACCGAATGGTCGATGACGAGGTCCACGGGCACGAGCGGGTTGATGCGCGTCGGGTCGCCGCCGAGCTGCTTCATGGCGTCGCGCATGGCCGCAAGATCCACCACCGCCGGCACGCCGGTGAAATCCTGCATCAGCACGCGCGCCGGGCGGAAGGCGATTTCGCGCCCCGCGGCGCCCTTGTTGACGAGCCACTCCTTGACGGCGACGATGTCGTCCTTCGTCACCGAGCGGCCGTCCTCGAAGCGCAGCAGGTTCTCGAGCAGCACCTTCATCGAGAAGGGCAGGCGCGAGATGCCGTCGAGGCCGTTCTTTTCCGCTTCCGCCAGGGAGTAGTAGGTATAGGTCTTGCCGCCGACGGAAAGCGTCTTGCGGCTCTTGAAACTGTCGATGGTCGTCACGGCTGGGATCCTCACATCACGATGATCGAACTAGAGGTTCGTTCGGCCGATGCGCGAAGTGCGCGCGCCGCTCCGGGGGCGCCCGGGGATCCACGCGACGAGGCGCGCGGCGCAGCCACGGGTCATATAGAGAATTTTCCTGCGTTCCGCTACACGGACGACAATCATTCTAAAGAAGGCAGGCATGCGAGAGGGGCGGGCTCATGCGCATTTCGGTTGAAGGGCTCGCCTGCCGGCGCGGGGAACGTCTTCTGTTCCGGGACCTTTCTTTCGCGCTGGCGAGCGGCGAGGCGCTCGTCGTCACCGGTCGCAACGGCGCCGGCAAGTCGAGCCTCATCGCCATGCTCGCCGGCCGCCTCACGCCGGCGGCGGGAGAGATCCGCACCGAGGGCATCGGTGAGGCGACGCTCGCCGAGGTCGCCAACCACGTCGGTCACAAGGAAGGGCTGAAGGCGTCGCTGACGGCCGAGGAGAACCTCGCCTTCGCCGGCGCCATGCTCGGCCGGCCGCGGCTCTCCCCGCGCGAAGCGCTCGCGCGCGTCGGCCTCGCCCGCGCCGCGGACCTGCCGGCGGGCTATCTCTCCGCCGGGCAGCGGCGGCGCGTCGCGCTCGCCCGCCTTTTCGTCTCCCGTCGCCCGCTGTGGCTCCTCGACGAGCCAACCTCGGCCCTCGATGCGGCCTCGCAGGCCCGGCTCGCCGAGGTCATGCAGGGCCATCTGGCGGAGGGCGGCCTCATCATCGCCGCAACCCACGCGCCGCTTGGGCTCGAGGGGACGAAGACGCTGAGCATCGACGCGCATGTGCCCGGCGTCGACATGCCCGGCGGGGCAGAGGGGGAGCGGGCATGAGGATGGAGAACACGGTCTTTCGGCCAGGCGCGCCTCTCTCCTCCGCGCAAGGGGGAGGGGCTGGACCATGCCGCCTTCCTAAAAAACCAAGCGCCCTGACATGACCCGCGCCTTCCTCGCTCTCGTCCTGAGGGACCTAAGGCTGGCGGCCCGTGTCGGCGGCAGCGGCGCCATGGGGCTCGTCTTCTTCCTGATGCTCGTCGCCGTGGTGCCCTTCGCGCTCGGGCCGGACCTCAATCTCCTTGCCCGCATCGGCCCGGCCCTCCTGTGGTTCTCGGCCGTGCTTGCGACGCTCATCGGGCTCGACCGGCTGTTCCAAACCGACGTCGAGGATGGCGCCATCGATCTCATCCTGTCGAGCGATACGCCGCTCGAGGTGCTGGTGGTGGCGAAGGGCGTGGCGCACTGGCTGACCACCGGCCTGCCGCTCGCGCTCTGCGCGCCCCTCTTCGGCCTGCTGCTGGCGCTGACGCCCGGGGCGATGCTTTCCGTCGCGGCGACGCTCGTCGTCGGCACGCCGGCGCTGACCTTCATCGGCGCCGTCGGCGCGGCGCTCACGGCCTCGCTCGGGCGCGGCGGGCTGCTGCTCGCCATCCTGGTCATGCCGCTGATGGTGCCCACCCTCATCTTCGGCGTCTCCGCCGCCAGCGCCGCGACGGGTGGCACCATCGCCTTCCTCACTCCCTTCCTCATCCTTGCGGCCTTGTCTCTTGTCGCGATCGTGATCGGCACCTTCGCCGCCGCCGCCGCCCTGCGGCAAGCCGCGTGACGAAGCGCCCAATTGCAGCCACGATCGCGCGACGTTAGATCAGGCCCAAGATTCCTCGAAACCTGGAACGAACGACCGCGTGCCGCGCCTCTCGAGCCTCTGGAACCTCGCCAATCCGACGCGCTTTCTCGGCCTCGCCGACAGGCTGCTGCCGTGGCTCGCCGCGCTCGCGTCCGCGCTGCTCGGGGTCGGGCTCTACCTGTCGTTCTTCGTCGCGCCGCCGGACTACCAGCAGGGCGAGACGGTGCGCATCATGTTCATCCACGTGCCGGCCGCCTGGCTCGGCCTGTTCATGTACGTGATGATGAGCGCCTCGGCGCTCGGCACGCTCGTGTGGCGCCACCCGCTCGCCGACGTCGCGCAGAAGGCCGCCGCGCCCATCGGCGCCGCCTTCACCTTCGTCTGTCTTGTCACGGGCTCGCTCTGGGGTAAGCCGATGTGGGGCACCTGGTGGGTGTGGGACGCGCGGCTCACCTCCGTCCTCGTGCTCTTCCTCATGTATCTCGGGATCATGGCCCTGTGGCGGGCGGTGGACGATCCCGGTCGCGCCGCGCGCGCCGTCGCCGTGCTGACGCTCGTCGGCGTGGTCAACATCCCGATCATCAAGTTCTCGGTGGATTGGTGGAGCACGCTGCACCAGCCGGCGGCCGTCTTCCGCATCGACGGGCCGACCATCCATCCCTCGATGCTGTGGCCGCTCCTCGTCATGGCCCTTGGCTGCACGGTGCTCGCCATAGCCCTGCATGTCGCCGGCATGCGCAACGAGATCCTGCGCCGGCGCGTGCGCAGCCTGCGGCTGATGGAGGCCGAGCGCCTCGACGCGGGCGCCGAGACGGCTGCGGGAGCCGCCCGATGAGCGATCCCCACGCCGGCTTCATCATCGCGAGCTATGCCTTCACTGCGCTCGTCATCGGCGGGCTCGTGCTGCGCGCCATTATCGACCATCGTGCTCAGCGGCGCGCGCTCAAGCAGCTCGAGGCGCGCGGCGTGCGCCGCCGGTCCGCACGGCAGGAGGCCGCCCCATGAGTCAGCAGCAGAACGGCCTCGCGGCAGATGACGATGCGGGTTCGCCCGAGATGCGCCGTCGCCGGCTCATCCTTCTCCTCCCGCTCGGAATCTTCCTGTTGCTTGCCGCGCTCTTTCTCGTGCGGCTCTTCGCGGGCGATCCCTCACGCGTTCCCTCGGCGCTCATCGGCCGTCCCGTGCCGGCCTTCGCCCTGCCGCCGCTCGAAGGACTGTCGGGGCCGGGCGGTGCGCCGGTCCCTGGCTTCTCCGATGCGGACCTGAAGCGGGGCGAGGTCACCATCGTCAACGTCTGGGCCTCCTGGTGCGCGCCCTGCCGGCAGGAGCATCCCCTGCTGATGGAGCTTGCGGCCCAGCCGGGCGTGCGCCTCCTCGGTCTCAACTACAAGGACAATCCCGAGAACGCCCGCCGCTTCCTTGGCGCCCTCGGCAATCCCTTTGGCGCGGTCGGTATTGACGAGAGCGGCCGCGCCGCCATCGATTGGGGAGTCTACGGCGTGCCCGAGACCTTCATCGTCGGGCCCGACGGCACCATCAGGCACAAGCACATCGGCCCGTTGACGCCGGACAGCCTGAACGGCACTTTCCTGCCGGCACTGAGAGCGGCGCAGCAACGCTAGGGGGATCGATGGCGCCAGCCCTTCCGGCGAATGGCAGCGAGCGCCTGCTGCTAGAGGCCGACCTGTCGGCCGAACGGGCAGCGAGCGTGGTGCGCATGGCCATCGCGGTCGCGCTCCTCGTGACCGTGGAGGTTGTCCTCAAGCGCAGCAACGACATCTCGCTGCTCGATCTTACGGAGGCGCGCAACCAGGCGCGGGCGACGCTTGGCCTCCTCTTCTTCGCGGGCCTTGCGGTCTATCTGCTCGTGAAGTTCGGCCGCTGGCGGCCATGGATGGCCTATGTGACGGTGACGGTCGACATCGCCGTCCTCACCGGCAGCCTTCTCGCCGACCTGCGCGACCTGCGCCTGCCCGTCGCGTTCATGAGCATGTTTCCGGTGGTCGGAGTGTTTCCGCTGCTGCTTGCGGTCAGTGCCCTGCGCATCCGTCCCTGGGTGCAGCTCTATGCCCTGTGCCTGACCCTCGTCGGTTTGGCACTGGTCGCCTGCTTGGGGGGATGGGGCTCGAACCTCGCTCCGGAGACCTTCCTGCGCGATGCGGAGATGTTCTATTCCGTACCGGCGAACACGGCCCGTGCCGCGATGCTCGCGCTCGGCGGGGCGGTGCTCGTGCTTGGCGCCGTGCGCGGCCGGCGCCTGCTCAACCGGGCGGTGGCCGAGACGACACGCCGGCTGAATCTCGCGCGCTATCTCCCCGCCGAGCTTCTGCCCGTGCTGTCGAGCGACAACATCGAGGACCTGCGGATAGGACGCCGCGCCGAAGTGGCGCTCGTCTTCATCGACATCCGCGGCTCGACCGCCATGGGCGAGGCGATGAGCCCAGCGGCACTCACCGGCTTCATCGGCGCCTTCCGCGCCCGCGTCACGCGGGCGGCGCGCCAGCACGGCGGTGTCATCGACAAGTTCATCGGCGACGGCGCCTTCATCATCTTCGGTCTGCCGCAGACGAGCGGCGACGATGTGGCCCGGGCGCTTGCCTTCTGCCGCTCGATGCTTGCCTCGGTCGACGAGTGGAACGGGCTGCGCAAGGCAACCGGTGCCGTGCCGGTAGCGGTGGGCATCGGCGTTCACTTCGGCACGGCCTTCGTCGGCGCCATCGGCGACGAGCAGCGCCTCGAATTCACCGTCATGGGCGATGCCGTCAACGTCGCGGCCCGACTCGAGGACGCGACTAAGGCCCTCGAGGTACCGCTGGTCGCCTCGGGCGACGTCCTCAGGGCGGCGGGCGAGGATCCTGAGCGCGCCGGCTCGCATTGGCGAAGCCTTGGAACGCAGACCCTGCGCGGGCGCAACGAGGCGATGCCGATCTACACGCTGGAGAATGACGCCGTTTGAGCCTGTGGCTCAGGACTTGGTGCCCTCGTCCGTCGCCGGACTGTGGCGCATGATGAGCGGCGTTTGCGCGAGCGCGAAGGCAAGCGTGATGGGCATCACGCCGAAGACCTTGAAGTTCACCCAGAAGTCCGTCGTCTGCGTGCGCCAGACGACCTCGTTCAGCAGCGCGAGAAAGAAGAAGAACAGGCCCCAGCGCAGGGTCAGCTTGCGCCAGCCTTCGGCGTCGAGCTCGAAGACGCTGTCGAGCACGAAGCCGAGCAGCGACTTGCCGAACAGAAGCCCGCCGAGCAGGACCGAGCCAAACAGCGCGTTGACGATGGTGGGCTTCAGCTTGATGAACAACTCGTCGTGCAGGACGAGCGTCAGCGTACCGAAAACGAGGACGACGATGCCGGAGACGAGCGGCATGATCGGCAGCTTGCCGACGAGCCGGTAATGGATGGCGAGCGCCACCAGTGTCGCGAGCATGAAGACCGCCGTCGCCGTGAAGATGCCGGCCTGGCCGCCTGTCAGGATCGAGGCCGGCACAAGCGGCTGCATGAGCGGCGCGAACAGCCCCGGCCGGGTGTTGGCGAGGAAGAACAGTCCGAGCGGCCCAAGCTCCAGCGCGAGCTTGGTGAGCGGCGGCAGGTGCTGGCCCTTCGGGTCGCTTTCCACAAGTTCCTTCGACATGCTCTTATGCTTCCAGTCCGGCGATGGCGCGGGCGAAATCGCGTGCCGTGAAGGGTTCGAGGTCCTCGACGCCCTCGCCGACGCCGATGAAATGCACGGGCAGGCCGAATTTGGCGGCGATGGAGACGAGGATGCCGCCGCGCGCCGTGCCGTCGAGCTTGGTCATGACGAGACCCGTGACGCCGGCCGTCTTGCCGAAGATCTCGACCTGGTTCACCGCGTTCTGGCCGGTCGTGGCGTCGAGCACGAGGAGCACCGCGTGCGGCGCCGTCTCGTCGAGTTTCTTCATCACCCGCACCACCTTCTCGAGTTCGGCCATGAGGCTGGCCTTGTTCTGCAGCCGCCCGGCGGTGTCGACGAGCACGACGTCCGTGCCGCTCGCGCGCGCCTCGCTGAGGGCGTCGAAGGCGAGACCGGCCGCGTCCGCCCCCTGCTCGCGTGCGATCACAGCCGCGCCGGTGCGCTCGCCCCACACCTTGAGCTGTTCGATGGCCGCGGCGCGGAAGGTGTCGCCCGCCGCCAGCATGACCTTGCGCCCCTCGGCGCGGAACTTCGCCGCGAGCTTGCCGATAGTGGTCGTCTTGCCCGAGCCGTTGACCCCCACCATGAGGATGACGAAGGGCTTCCTGCCGGCGTCGACGGCAAGCGGATGCGCCACGGGGGCGAGCACCGCCTCCACCTCGCGCGCCAGCACGGCCTTGACCTCCTCGGGGTCGATGGCCTTGTCGTAGCGCCCCTCGGCGATCGAGCGGGTGATGCGCGCCGCTGTCTCGATGCCGAGGTCGGCCTGGATCAGGATGTCCTCGAGGTCGTCGATGGTCGCGGCGTCGAGGCGGCGCTTGGAGAAGAGCTCGGTGATGCCGAGGCCGAGCGAGGACGAGGTGCGCGCCAGCCCCTCCTTCAGCCGCTGCCACCAGCTGCGCCGGGGCGCGGGCTGGGGAGTGGCCTCGGGCGACGTTTGGGGCACTGCCCGGGGCGGGGCCTCCTGCGGCGGTGATGGCGGCTGCGGCGCCTCGGCTTCGGACGGCGGCGCCTGCGGCTCCGGCTGGGCGGTCTCGCCGCGCCGGAAGAGCCGGGCCAGCATCCCGCGCTTGTCCTTGTCGCCGTCGCTCATCGGTCCTCGCGTTCTTTTCCCTTGCCCTCGGCCTGCCCCCTCGATAGCCCGAAGCGCATGAACGAGAAAGAGTTGCCGTTCGATATAGTGTCGCGCCTCCTCTATCGCGACGCGCTGATGCTGGTGATCGACAAGCCGGCGGGCATGCCCGTTCATCCCGGCCCGCGCAGCGGCACGGCGACGAGCGACGAGACGCTGAGCGACCATCTCGACGCATTGCGCTTCGGCCTGCCGCGGCGGCCCGAGCTCGCCCACCGGCTCGACCGCGACACCTCCGGCTGCCTCGTGCTCGGCCGCCATCGCAAGGCGCTCGACAAGCTGGGACGCCTGTTCCAGTCGGGCAAGGTCGAGAAGACCTACTGGGCCATCGTCGAGGGCGGACCGGGCGACGAGGAGGGCGAGATCGACATGCCGCTCGCCCCGCGCGATCCCGCGCGGGGCTGGTGGATGAAGGTGGATGCTGCCGGCCAGCCGGCGCTGACGCGCTGGCGCGTCCTCGGGCGCGGGGAGGGCGTCAGCTGGCTCGCCCTGATGCCGGTGACCGGCCGCACCCATCAGCTGCGTGTCCATTGCGCCGCGGCGGGCTTCCCTATCCTCGGCGACACCATCTACGGCCATGCCCCGCGCAGAGGCGGGCCGGGGCTGCACTTGCATGCCGCCGCGCTCGCCATCCCGCTCTATCCCAGCCGCGAGGCGGTGCGGGTCGCAGCCCCCGCGCCGCCGCACATGCGCGCCGCCCTCGACGCGACCGGTTGGTGCGAGGCAACGCCCGCGCATGCGACAGCCGGGCGCTGAGCGTGATTCGCTGTCCGCGTGGCGATCGTGCCTCTTCCTGCCATAGGGCCTGAGATATCTGCATGCCATCGTCTGTCAGATCAATAGCAATCTTTCAGTCGTCACAAGCTTCATCAGTAATATTCAATCGATATTTTGCTTTCAGCGCAATTGATGTGGCGCTCCGGCGCTTCTTATTTATCCAGTAAAGACGGACGCGTATACAGATTGTGCGGGCGCTTCCGGTCAGGGGCGCTTCGGGCCGGGGGGCGGCGGTCCTTCCACCTTCCCCCACGGTGTGCCGCAGCACGCCGCCCCCCGGCTCCGCACCTGGCGGCTGCGCGATCGCCGCATCCGCCTGATGTCGTCCGCTGCGGCGGACTGTCCTAGGGACGCGAGCCGATGAGTGAGCCGCGCAGCGAACTGGCGACTGCATTTCGGCGACTGCGTTGGGTTTTCGGAGGTCTTGCCCTCATCTCTGGCGTGATCAATTGCCTCGCGCTGTCCGGCTCCATTTTCATGCTGCAGGTCTACGACCGGGTGCTGTCGAGCCGCAGCGAGCCGACCCTGGCCGCATTGTGCGTACTCGTCGTGCTCCTCTTCGGCTTCCAGGGGGGGCTCGAGGCGGTGCGCAGCCGGGTGCTGGGGCGGATCGCCAGCCACCTTCACGCCGAACTCGCTCCCCGCGTCTTCCGCTGCGTGCTGGCGCTGCCGCTCAGGAGTGCGCTTCAGGACGACGGTCTCACCCCGGTGCGCGACCTCGACACGCTGCGCAGTTTCGTAGCAGGGCCCGGCCTCTCGGCCTTCTTCGACTTGCCGTGGATGCCGCTCTACATGCTCTTCGTCTTTGTTCTGCATCCCTTCCTCGGTCTCCTCGCGACTGCGGGTGCCTTGGTGCTCGTCGGCCTGACCGTGGCGGCCGAGATCCTCTCGCGCCGGCCCCAGCGCGTGCTGGCTGTGCAGAATGTGCAACGTATCAACCTCGGCCTCGCCGGTCGCCGCAATGCCGAGGTGCTGCGCGCCATGGGCTTTGGAGAACGGCTGACGGCGCGCTGGCTGGGCCTCAATCAGGCCTTTCTCGCCGAGCAGCGGCGGGCAGGCGACATCGTCGGCGGGCTCGGCGCCGCTTCCCGCGTCCTGCGGCTCCTGCTGCAGTCGCTCATTCTCGCACTCGGCGCATGGCTGACCATTCGCGGCGAGGTGACCGCAGGGGCCATCATCGCCGCCTCGATCGCCGCGACCCGGGCGCTCGCGCCGGTGGAACTGGTCATCGGGCAATGGAAGTCCTTCGTCGCCGCACGCGACAGCTGGCACCGGCTCGCCAGCTTGCTCAAGGCGATACCGCCGGCGGCGCGACGGCTCGACCTGCCGGCGCCCGTCGCCAGCCTTGCCGTCGAGCAACTCTCGGTCGCAGCGCCGGGCCAGCGCCGGCCGAGCGTTCGCAACGTCTCCTTCGGGCTGCAGGCGGGGCAGGCGCTCTGCATCATCGGCCCAAGCGCCGCCGGCAAGTCATCCCTCGCGCGGGGCCTCGTCGGCGTCTGGCCGCTCGCCTCGGGCACGGTGCGTCTCGACGGCGCCGCCCTTGACCAGTGGGACGAGACCGTCCTCGGCCGCCACATCGGCTATCTGCCCCAGGACGTGGAGCTGTTCGCCGGCACCATCGCCGCCAACATTGCCCGATTCGAGGACGAGCCGGATGCCCAGGCGGTGATCGCCGCGGCCATGGCGGCCGGTGTGCACGAGATGATCCTGCGTCTGCCGGACGGTTATGAGACGCAGATCGGTGAGCGCGGCGAAGCGTTGTCGGCGGGCCAGCGCCAGCGCCTGGCGCTGGCCCGGGCGCTCTATCGCGATCCCTTCTTCGTGGTCCTCGACGAGCCCAACTCCAACCTCGATTCGGAAGGTGAGACGGCGCTGACGGAAGCCATCCATGGTGTGCGTGCCCGCGGCGGCATCGTCGTCGTGGTGGCGCACCGCCCGGCCGTGCTCGCGGGCGTCGACCTGATCGCCATCCTGCGCGACGGAGCGCTGCAGGCCTTCGGCCCGCACCAGGAGGTGCTGCGCCGCATGCGCGGGCAATCGGGGCCCGCCCGAAGCTCCGCACCGCTGGCCGTCGTCGAGGAAAACAAAGCGGGTGCCCAATGAGCGCATGGTTTCCACCCGGAGGCTGCGACGCGCGCTCGATCCGGCGCAATATGGCGCTCGGCCTCGCAATGTCCTTCCTGCTGCTCGGCACGATCGGCGGCTGGGCATCGGTGGCGCAACTGGCCGGTGCCGTCATCGCTCCCGGCCTCCTCGTCGTCGAATCCAACGTCAAGCGCGTACAGCATCCCACCGGCGGCGTCCTCGGCCAGCTCAATGTCAGGGAAGGCGACGTGGTGCGGGCTGGCGACGTCTTGGCGCGGCTCGATGCCACCCTTGCCAGGGCCAGTCTGCAACTCGTCTCCAAGCAGCTCGACCAGGCGGCCGGCCGCGTCGCACGGCTCATCGCCGAGCGTGACGGCCTGTCGGAGATCGTCTTCCCCGCCGGCCTGGTCGCCAGGGCCGGCACGGACGACGAGGCCGCTGCGGTCATCGATGGCGAAAGCCGCCTCTTCAGGGCCCGACGGATGGCGATGGAGGGCCAGAAAGCGCAGCTGCGCGAGCGCATCTTGCAGTCGCGGCGCGAGATCGATGGCCTCGATGCCCAGCAGACGGCAAAGGGCCGGGAGATCGCACTGATCGAGGATGAACTCGCCGGTGTGCTGGCGCTGTTCGAGCGTAACCTCGTCCAGATCAACCGGCTCAAGCATCTGCAGCGGGAGGCCGCGCGCCTCGGCGGCGAGCGTGGCCAGATCGTCGCCGCCATCGCCCAGGTCCGGGGGCGCATCGCCGAGACGGAACTGCAGATCATCCAGCTCGACCAGAACCGCCGGACCGAAGTGATGCAGGAGCTGCGGGACTACGAGGCCCGAATCGGCGAATATGTCGAACGCAGGACGGCAGCGCAGGATCAGCTCGCGCGGATCGACATCCGCGCCCCGCAGGACGGCATCGTCCATCAGCTCGATGTACACACGGTTGGCGGGGTTGTCAGCGCGGGGCAGGTTATGATGCTTATCGTCCCGCGCAGCGACGAACTCGTCGTCGAGGCCCGGGTCTCGCCGGGCGACATCGACCAGGTGACGCCGGACCAGATGGCCGTGGTGCGCTTCTCGGCCTTCAGCCAGCGCACCACACCCGAACTCGCCGGCATCGTCACCAGTGTTGCGCCCGACCTCCTCACGGTCGCGGCGACGGGTGAAGCGTTCTACAAGGTCCGGATCCACATCGCGCCGGATGAACTCGCCCGCCTGCGCGGTCTCAGGCTCGTCCCGGGCATGCCGGTCGAGGTCCATATCCGCACCGGCTCGCGCTCGGCTCTCTCCTACATGCTGAAACCGCTGGCGGACCAGCTGGCGCGCGCCTTCCGGGAGGAGTGACGCGCGCCCGCGCTGGCTCAGCCGTTGGCGATGTACTGACCGCCGTTGATGGTCAGTACCGAACCGGTTGCGAAGGCTGCGGCATCGGAGGCGAGATAGACCACCGCGGCGGCGATTTCCTCGGCGCGGCCGAGACGGCCGACGGGGATGCCGGCGATGATTTTCTTCAGCACATCCTCAGGCACCGCCGCCACCATGTCGGTGTCGATGTAGCCGGGGCAGATGCAGTTGACGGTGACGCCCTTGGCGGCGTTTTCCTGCGCCAGCGCCTTGGTGAAGCCGATGACGCCAGCCTTGGCGGCGGAATAGTTGGTCTGTCCCATCTGGCCCTTCTGGCCGTTGATGGACGAGATGTTGATGATGCGGCCGAAGCCGCGCTCGCGCATGCCTTCGATCACCGGCCGGGTCATCGTGAACATCGAATCGAGGTTGGTACGGATCACCGCCTGCCACTGCTCGAGGTTCATACGGTGGAACATGCCGTCGCGGGTGATGCCGGCATTGTTGACGAGGACGTCCACCGGCCCGAGATCGGCCGCGACGCGCGCCAGCCCGTCGGCGCAGGCGCTGGCATCGCTCACGTCCCACTTGTAGACGGAGATGCCGGTCTCACTCTTGAAGCGGGCGGCGGCCTCGTCGTTGCCTGCATAGTTGGCGGCCACCGTGTGCCCCGCCGCTTTCAGGGCGCGCGCGATCGCGGCGCCGATACCGCGCGTGCCACCTGTGACGACTGCAACTCGTGCCATGTTTCTCTCCCTCTGGCCGTTATCGTTGTCGGGAAGGGGTGAGGCCGCCGCCGGAAAGCCCCTTCGGGTCCGTCTTCAGCGCTCCACGCACATGGCGACTCCCATGCCGCCGCCGATGCACAGTGTCGCGAGGCCCTTCTTGGCGTCGCGCCGACCCATCTCGTGCAGCAGGGTCGTCAGGATGCGCGCGCCGGAAGCACCGATGGGATGGCCGATGGCGATGGCACCGCCATTGACGTTCACGATGTCGGGGTTCCAGCCCATGTCCTTATTGACGGCCAGCGCCTGGGCGGCGAAGGCCTCGTTGGCCTCGACGAGGTCGAGATCCTGCACCGTCCAGCCCGCCTTCTCGAGCGCCTTGCGCGAGGCCGGGATCGGGCCCGAGCCCATGACGGCCGGCTCGACGCCTGCCGTTGCCCAGGAGGCGATGCGGGCGATCGGCTTGAGGCCGCGCCGCTCGGCTTCCGTCGCCGTCATCAGCACGAGTGCCGCCGCCCCGTCGTTGAGGCCGGAGGCGTTGCCAGCCGTCACCGTGCCGTCCTTCTGAAAGGCGGGCCGCAGCTTGGCGACCGCATCGAGCGTCGCTCCGTCGCGGATGTACTCGTCTGTGTCGACAACGACGTCACCCTTGCGCGAGGCGACCGTCACGGGCGTGATCTCCTCCGCGAAGCGGCCGGCCTTCTTGGCGGCTTCGGCCTTGTTCTGGGAGGCGACCGCGAAGGCGTCCTGCTCCTCGCGGCTGATCTGCCATTTCTGGGCCACGTTCTCCGCAGTCACGCCCATGTGGTAACCATGGAAGGCATCCCAGAGTCCGTCGCGAATCATCGTGTCGACGAACTGCACGTCTCCGAACTTGGTGCCGGCGCGCATGTGGGCCGCGTGCGGCGACAACGACATCGATTCCTGCCCGCCGGCAACGATCACGGAAGCATCGCCGTTGGCGATTTGTTGCATGCCGAGGGCGACGGCGCGCAGCCCCGAGCCGCAGACCTGATTGAGGCTCCAGGCCGTCTTGGCGACCGGGATGCCCGCCTTCATCGCGGCCTGGCGGGCCGGGTTCTGCCCTTCGCCGGCTGTCAGCACCTGGCCGAGGATGACCTCGTCGACCTCTTCGGCGGCGACGCCCGCCCGCTCGAGGGCACCCTTGATGGCGGCGGCGCCCAGCACATGCGCGGGCACGTTGGCGAAGGCGCCGTTGAACGAGCCTACCGGCGTGCGGGTGGCGGCGACGATGACGATATCCGTGGAGGCCATGGTGATCTCCCTTGTTCCTTCTTTTGCCGCTCGTGGCGGCCTTGCTGTCATGCTGCGGCCGCCTGGACGGGGCCATGTGGACGGGTCGAAGCCATCTTCGGGGGGCCTCCGCGGAGCGTCAAGCACCACATCGGGCGCGCACCGCGCCCCCGTGTCGCACAAATGAGTTTTCGTCGGGCTGATTAGCGCCTATCGTCTGCGCCGGGGAGGCCGTGCGCAGGCAACCGGTTCCGACGCCGGCAATGCTTCGGGCGCCGCGGCATGAGCCCTTACCGGGGCCGGGACGAGACAAAGCAGAGCCATGGCGACAGAAGAAAATCCGACCGTCATCAAGAAATACGCCAACCGCCGCCTCTATCACACGGGAACCAGCACATACGTCACCCTGGAGGACCTCGCGCAGATGGTGCGGGACGGGGAGGACTTCATCGTCTTCGATGCCAAGACCAACGAGGACATCACCCGTTCGGTACTGACGCAGATCATCTTCGAGGAGGAGAACAAGGCCGGACAGAACCTGCTTCCGGTCGCCTTCCTGCGTCAGCTCATCCGTTTCTACGGCGACAGCATGCAGGCGCTGGTGCCGAGCTACCTCGAGTTCTCCATCGAGAACTTCACGCGCGAGCAGCAGAAGCTGCGCGAAAAGATGGCCGAGGCCTTCGGCCCGGCGGCTGCCTTCAAGAGCATGGAAGAGCACGTGCGCACGAACATGGCGATGTTCGGCGAGGCCCTCAGGTTGTTCTCCCCGTTCGGCCCGCGCGGCGGGCAGCAGGGCGAGCCCACGGCGCGGCCGCGCGAGGACGAGCCCCGGCAGGCGGGCGGCGACCTTGACGACCTCAAGCGCCAGGTGCTCGAGATGCAGGCGCGCCTGGACGAACTGGCCGGCAAGGGCTCGGGCCGCGGCTGAGGGCGTATCGCCGCTGTCATCGGGATGACGCGGAAGGGCGGTTGAGATGACTCCTTGACGTGCCGCCCGTCCCGATTCGCCGGCCTTGGTTGCCGGGAGTGCGGCCGGTTCGGGCAAGGGCATGATCGAGACGACGAAGAACAGCCTGCGGCTCAGCGCCAATGCCATCGCGCTCAGAACCGCCGGCCTCAGCAGCGCGATATTTACGCTCGCCGCGTTGGCCGGCGGCTCGCTCGGCATCTCGACTGCGCTCGCTGCGCTCGCCAGCCTTGTCGTCGCAGGCCTTGCCTTCCGCGACCGGCGGCCGCTGAGCGGCCGTGTCGTGACGACGGGCGAGCGGCGCCAGAAACACGCCTTCGGGCCGGCGGCCGTTCTGGCGGCCTTGCCGGATCCCGTCGTCATCGTTGACCGGCGTGGCCTCGTGGTCGACGCCAACCGTGCGGCGATTGCCGTGCTGCCGGGCCTGCGCAACGCCCATCCCCTGTCCTTCGCTCTGCGCGCACCCGACGTGCTCGATGGTCTCGATCGGGTGGTGAAGGGCGGCAAGGCCGAGGCGGTCGAATTTGTCGAGCGTGTGCCGGTCGAGCGCGCCTTCGAGGTGCACATCGCTCCCCTGTCCGACGAGGCCGGGGCCGATGCCGGTCGGGCCGGGGCCGCCCTCTATTTCCGCGATCTGACGCCGGCACGCCGGCTGGAGCACATGCGGGTCGACTTCGTCGCCAACGCCAGCCACGAGTTGCGCACGCCGCTCGCCTCGCTGATGGGGTTCATCGAGACCCTGCAGGGGCCGGCTCGCAACGACGCGGCCGCGCGCGAACGCTTCCTCGCCATCATGCGCGAGCAGGCGCAGCGCATGGCGCGCCTCATCGACGACCTCCTGTCGCTGTCGCGCATCGAGCTCAGCGTGCACGTGCAACCGACGGCGATCGTCGATGTCATCGCCCTGCTGCGCCACATGATCGACACGCTTGCGCCGCTGGCGCGCGAGCGCGGGGTCGAGATCGTGCTCGAGGCCCCGCCGGGACCGGTCAACGTGCGCGGCGAGCGCGACGAGCTCCTGCGCGTCTTCGAGAACCTGATCGAGAATGCCGTGAAATACGGCGAAGGTGGCGGCCGCGTCGACGTACGGGTTGCGACCACGGCACCGGGTAGCGGCGGGGGTGAAGTGTCGGTCGTGGTGCGCGACTATGGCCCCGGCATCGCGCCCGAGCACCTGCCGCGCCTGACCGAGCGCTTCTACCGCGTCGATGTTGCGGCCAGCCGGGGCAAGGGTGGCACCGGCCTCGGCCTTGCCATCGTCAAGCACATCGTGATGCGTCATCGCGGGCGCCTCGCCATCGCCAGCGATGTGGGCCGGGGCGCTTCCTTCACGGTGACGCTGCCAGCGCTCGGCGACGAATCGCAAAACTAAGACGGATCAAATTGTTACGCTGTCATTCGGCTGTCACCTTGCCGTCATAGACAAGAGGTGTCGGTGGTGCTTGCGGCATTGCCGAAGCGGATGCGGCACGACCCCGTCATGGCCGTGCGATCGCCGTCCCGCTCCAAGAGATCAGGGAGATATACCGTGAAATTCCGTTCCCTCGTCAGCGTCGCCGCCCTCACGCTGGCCGGCGTCGCCGCTGCCGGTGCCGCCCAGGCGCGCGACCAGATCCGCATCGTCGGCTCCTCGACGGTCTATCCCTTCACGACGGCGGTTGCCGAGCAGTTCGGCCGTTCGGGCGCCGGCAAGGCGCCGGTCGTTGAATCGACCGGCACGGGCGGCGGCATGAAGCTGTTCTGCGCCGGTGTCGGCACGGACCATCCGGATGCAACGAACGCCTCGCGCCGCATCAAGAAGTCGGAGTTCGAAGACTGCAAGAAGAACGGCGTCGCCGACATCATCGAGCTGAAGGTTGGCTTCGATGGACTGACCGTCGCCAATTCCAAGGCGGGTCCGGACCTCAACTTCACCAAGGAGCAGATTTTCCTCGCTCTCGCCAAGGAAGTTCCTGGTCCGGACGGCAAGCTGGTCGCCAACCCGTACAAGAACTGGTCAGACATCGACAAGGCGCTGCCGAACGAGAAGATCGAGGTGCTTGGCCCCCCGCCGACTTCCGGCACCCGTGATTCCTTCCTCGAGCTCGTCATGGAGCCGGGCGCCGAGAAGGTTCTCGCCGATCTCAAGAAGAGCGACGCGAAGGCTTTTGCCGCCGCCTGGAAGACGATCCGCGAGGACGGTGCCTACATCGACGCCGGCGAGAACGACAACCTCATCGTCCAGAAACTCGACGCCAACCCCAAGGCGGTCGGCATCTTCGGCTATTCCTTCCTCGAGGAGAACGCGGCCAAGATCAAGGGGGCCAAGATCGACGGCGTGGAGCCGGACTTCGACACCATCGCCGACGGCAAGTACTCGGTTTCCCGCCCGCTGTTCGTCTACTTCAAGAAGCAGCACATCGGCGTCGTGCCCGGGCTCGATAAGTTCATCGCCGAATACGTCTCCGAGAAGGCACTCGGCGAGGATGGCTACCTGTCGCGCAAGGGTCTCGTGCCGCTGCCGACCGACCAACTTGCCAAGGTGCGCGCCGACGTCGAGGCGCAGAAGCCGCTTGCCGCCGACGCCGGGCTTTGATCCGTTGACGCAGGCGAAGCGGGTGGACCATCCACCCGCTTCGTTTTGCCGTCAAAATGCGGTAGAGCCGGTCGCCGACGCGGCCTCCTGCCGCTGCTCTCCCGGGGGCGGAGATGGTTAGCTTGTTCTTCCTGCTCATTGTCGCCGTTGCGCTGGCGGCCTTCGCTTTCGGACGTTCCAGGGGGCGTGCCTTCGTCGGCGGCGGCGCTCGGCTTCATTCGTTGCCCGTCTATCACGGCCTGTTTCTGGCCACGCTATGCGTCCTGCCCATGCTCGTCGTCCTGGCGGCCTGGACACCGGTTGCGCCACGCTACGTCGAGGCTCGCACGCTTGCCGCCCTCCCGGCGGAGCTTGCGCCGCAGACCACGCTGGAAAAGGAAGGACGCCTGCGCGAGGCCCGCCTCGTCGCTCTCGGTCAATTCGCGGGCACGCCCGATGCCGGCACGACCGTTGCCGCCGGCGCCTACGCGGGCGCTCGAACCGAGGCGGAGGTGACTCTCCTCGTGCTCGGCCTCGCCGGGGCTGCGGCCGGCTTCGTCTTCGGTCGTCGGCGCCTGGCGCCCGACTTTCGGGCCCGCAACAGTTTCGAGCATGTCACCAAGGTCGTCCTCATCGCTTGTTCGGGCGTCGCTATCCTGACGACCGTCGGCATCGTCTTCTCGGTGCTGTTCGAGACGCTACGCTTCTTCGCGCGCTATCCTTGGTACGATTTCCTCTTTGGCCTGCAGTGGTCGCCGCAGACGGCGATCCGCGCCGATCAGGTGGGCCAGTCCGGCACCTTCGGCGCGGTGCCTCTCTTCGCCGGCACCACGCTCATCATGCTGATCGCCATGATGGTCGCGGGTCCGGTCGGCCTCTTCGCCGCGATCTACATGTCCGAATATGCGACGCCGCGTGTCCGGGCCGTCGCCAAGCCCGTGCTCGAGGTGCTCGCCGGCATCCCGACCGTGGTGTTCGGCTTCTTCGCCGCGCTCACCGTGGCGCCCTTCATCAAGAACGTCGGCGAGTCGCTCGGCCTGTCCGTTGCGTCGGAGAGCGCGCTGGCCGCCGGCCTCGTCATGGGCGTCATGATCATTCCCTTCGTCTCGTCCTTGTCGGACGACGTCATCAACGCCGTGCCGCAGTCGCTGCGCGACGGCTCCTACGGCATGGGCGCGACTCGGTCGGAGACCATCAAGCGCGTCGTGCTGCCGGCCGCACTCCCCGGCATCGTCTCGGCCCTCATGCTCGCCATCTCGCGGGCCGTCGGCGAGACGATGATCGTCGTCATGGCCGCGGGCCTCGCTGGCAACCTCACCTTCAATCCGCTCGAGGCCGTCACGACCGTTACCGTGCAGATCAAGACGCTCCTCGTCGGCGACCAGGAGTTCGACAGCGCCAAGACCCTGTCAGCCTTCGCCCTCGGCTTCGTGCTCTTCTTCTTCACGCTGGCGCTCAACATCATCGCCCTGCGCATCGTTCGCAAATACCGAGAGCAATATGACTGACATTGCTGCACCCCCTCAAGGCGCCCGTCGGTTCGGTCTCTCGTCGGCCGAGGCCCAGGCGCGGTTGAGGCGGCGCCACGCCGCGGAGGCACGGTTCCGTGCCTATGGCATCGGCGCAATCGCGCTCGCGGCGATCTTCCTCGTCGTCCTGATCGGCGACGTCATCGTCAAGGCGATGCCGGCTTTTACCGAATATCGCCTGACCATGACGGTGACGCCGACGCTGGAGCAGGTGTCCAGCGACGGCACCACCGATCCGCAGGCGCTGCGCAGCGGCGATTATGACGCCGTGCTGCGCAGGGGCTTGCAGGAACTCTTCCCGCAGGTCACGACGCGTGCCTTGCGCCGCAAGCTCAACAACGACCTTCTGTCGTCTGGCGCGGCGATGACGCTGCGCAATCGGGTGCTGGCCGATCCCTCCGCCATCGGCCAGCCGGTGACGATCGAGGCACTGCTCGACGACGCGGCCGACCTCTACCTCAAGGGCCTGATGACCGGGCGGCGCGAGAGCGTCGGCCAAGGGCAGGCGCAGGTGACGCTGGACGGCGAGGACGTGGTGCTGACGAGCTCGGCCCCCGATTTCGCCCGCGCCCTTGCCGAGGTCAAGGAGAGCCTGCGCGAGGAGGCGGCCGCCGACCGTCGCGAGGCCGCACGGCTGACCGCCGCGGCGGCCGATGTCGCCGGCGACCAGCGCGAGGCTCTGCAGAAGCGCATCGCCGACCTCGAGGGCGATGCCGCTGCCGCCGAAGCACGCGCTGCCGCGGCTGATGCGCCCGAGCGGCTGACGGCTGACCTGCCCTCGAAACTCGTCTTCATCAACGGCGGCATCGTCAAGCTGACCGAGATCGGCGCCTCCGAGGCGCGCGGCACGGTGCTCGTGCCGCTGGCCAATACCGACGCTGTGACGGCGGGTGGGTGGGACATCCTCACCCTGACCCAACCCGAGGCGAACCGTCGGCTTGACGACCAGGTGGTCGCCTGGCTCGAGGACCTGAAGCAGCGCGGCATGGTAGCGTCGCATTTCGCCAGCCGCTTCTTCACCTCTGGCGACAGCCGCGAGCCGGAGCAGGCGGGTATTCTCGGAGCTCTCATCGGCTCGGCGCTGACCATGCTGGTGACGCTGGTCCTGTGCCTGCCGATCGGCGTCGGTGCCGCCGTCTATCTCGAGGAATTCGCGCCGAAGAACCGGCTGACGGACCTCATCGAGGTCAACATCAACAATCTCGCGGCGGTGCCCTCGATCGTCTTCGGTCTGCTCGGCCTTGCGATGTTCCTCAACTTCTTCGGCCTGCCGCGCTCGGCGCCACTCGTCGGTGGTCTCGTCCTCGCTCTCCTGGTGCTGCCGACGATCATCATCGCGAGCCGCGCCGCTCTGAAGTCGGTGCCGCCGTCGATCCGCGAGGCGGCGCTCGGCATCGGCGCCTCGCACCAGCAGGCGGTGTTCCACCACGTGCTGCCGCTCGCCATGCCCGGCATCATGACCGGCACCATCATCGGCATGGCGCATGCGCTGGGGGAAACCGCGCCGCTGCTCCTCATCGGCATGGTCGCCTTCATCGTCGACGTACCGGGCTCAATCACCGATGCGGCGACGGCGCTGCCCGTACAGATCTACCTGTGGTCGGACCTGCCGGAGCCGCTGTTCCAGGCCAAGACCGCCGCCGCCATCCTGGTTCTGCTCGCTTTCCTCTTTATCATGAACGGTCTTGCCATCCTGCTGCGCCGCCGCTTCGAGCGCCGCTGGTGAGCCGCGTCGCGGGCCGAAGGGAGTTCTCAATGATGACGACGATGCCGAACATCGAGCTGGCGAAGGCCACGGTGGCCGAAGTCGCGGACGAGGCAGCGACGAAGGTCGTGGCCCGCGAGGTCAACGTCTATTACGCCGACAAGCACGCCTTGCACGATGTCTCGATTGACATTCCTGAGAAGGCGGTCACCGCCTTCATCGGCCCGTCCGGCTGCGGCAAGTCCACCTTCCTACGCTGCATCAACCGGATGAACGACACGATATCGATCTGCCGCGTCAGCGGCCGCATCGAGATCGACGGCAGCGACATCTATGACCGGAATCTCGACCCGGTGCAGTTGCGGGCGAAGGTCGGCATGGTGTTCCAGAAGCCGAACCCCTTCCCCAAGTCGATCTACGAGAACGTCGCCTACGGGCCGCGCATCCACGGGCTCACGAGCTCCAAGGCCGACCTCGACGAGGTCGTCACCATGAGCCTCAAGCGCGCCGGTCTCTATGAGGAGGTGAAGGACCGTCTCGCCTCGCCGGGCACCGGCCTCTCCGGCGGCCAGCAGCAGCGCCTGTGCATCGCCCGTGCCATCGCCGTCAATCCCGAGGTCATCCTCATGGACGAGCCGTGTTCGGCGCTTGATCCCATCGCCACGGCAAAGATCGAGGAGTTGATCGACGAATTGCGCGAGAACTACACCATCGTCATCGTCACGCACTCGATGCAGCAGGCGGCCCGCGTCTCGCAGCGCACGGCGTTCTTCCACCTCGGCAAGCTCGTGGAAGAGGGGCCGACGGAGCAGATCTTCACGGCGCCGCAGGACAAGCGGACGCAAGACTACATCACTGGGCGCTTCGGCTGAGGCTGCCGCAGCAACAAGGATTGCCGACGATGACCGATCATATCGTCAGCTCGTACGACGTCGAGCTCGATACCCTGCGCAGCAAGATCGCCGAGATGGGTGGCATCGCCGAGAAGATGCTGGGCGATGCGACGATAGCCCTCGTGCGGCGCGATGCAGCCCTCGCCCAGGCGGTTATCGCCGTCGACGAGCGGCTCGATGCCCTGCAACACGACGTCGAGGAACGCGCCGTGCTCACCATCGCCAAGCGCCAGCCGATGGCGGTCGACCTGCGCGAGATCGTCTCCGCCATCCGCGTGGCGGGCGATATCGAGCGCGTCGGCGACCTCGCCAAGAACACCGCCAAGCGTGTCGTCGCCATCAGCAACGAGATGCAGCCGCAGAAGATCGTCGGTGGCGTGCAGCACATGAGCGACCTCGTGCAGGCCCAGCTCAAGGATGTGCTCGACGCCTATGCGCAGAAGGACACGGCCCGCGCGCTCGACGTGTGGCAGCGCGACGATCGCATCGACGCGCTCTACACCTCGATCTTTCGCGAACTGCTGACCTACATGATGGAAGACCCGCGCAACATCAGCTTCTGCACGCATCTCCTGTTCCTCGCCAAGAACATCGAGCGCATCGGCGACCACACCACCAACATCGCCGAGACCATCCACTATCTTGTCACCGGAAAGCCGCTCGCCGCCGAACGGCCGAAGAGCGACGACTCGAGCTTCACCACCGTGCCGGTCTCCGGCCGGCAGTAAGTGTCGATCACGCGCCAGCGTCCACCACGGAAGGACCGATGGGACCCCGTATCCTCATCGTCGAAGACGAAGAGCCGCTCACACTCCTCCTACGCTACAACCTCGAGGCCGAAGGCTATACCGTCGATGCCGTCGCGCGCGGTGACGAGGCCGAGGTGCGCCTGCGCGAGCAGGTCCCGGACCTCGTGCTGCTCGACTGGATGCTGCCGGGACTGTCCGGCATCGAGCTATGCCGGCGCTTGCGTGCCCGCCGGGAAACGGAACGGCTGCCCGTCATCATGCTCACCGCCCGGGGCGAGGAGGGCGAGCGTGTGCGCGGTCTCGCGACCGGCGCGGACGATTACGTCGTCAAGCCCTTCTCCGTACCGGAGCTCCTGGCGCGCGTGCGTGCCCTGCTGCGCCGCGCCAAGCCGGGCCATGTGGCCACCGTGCTCACCGCCGGCGATATCGAGCTCGACCGCGAGACCCGGCGCGTACGCCGTTCTGGCCGCGAGCTTCACCTCGGCCCCACCGAGTTCAAGCTGCTCGAGTTCCTGATGCAGAGCCCCGGCCGTGTCTTCACGCGCGAGCAGTTGCTCGACGGCGTCTGGGGCCACGACGTCTATATCGACGAGCGCACGGTGGACGTGCATGTCGGACGCCTGCGCAAAGCCATCAACCGGGCCCGCAAGCCGGACCCGATCCGCACGGTGCGCGGCGCCGGCTATTCCTTCGACGAGACCTTTTCGCACGCGGAGTGAAGCGCGATGCTGCCGCCATCCCCCGGTGCGGCCAGCAAAGAGGCCGGAGCGGCCCGCTCCGGCCTCTTTGCTGGCCGCTTCTGTCCCCGGTCAGGAGCGCATCACCTTCTTCTCGCGCCGACGGTCCGCCGCCGGCTGGTAGGCGATGCGCGCATGGTGCGCGCAATAGGGCATGCCGAGGAGGGAGCGCGCGCCGCAGAAGCGGAAGTCCGGCGTCGTCGGGTCACCCATCGGCCAGCGGCACATGGCTTCCCGCAGCTCCATGATGGTCACGCGCTCGCTCAGCGGCACGACCACCTCGTCCTGGGGCTGGAACTGTTCCTGCGGCACCGCCTCGGTCTCGAGCTCGGGCGCCGCGGCGAGGGCTGTGTTGCCGCGCACGACGGTCTGGCCCGATGGCTGCGTCATAGGATGGCTCGGGCTGCGTGTGTGCGCGGCCTTCCGCGGCCGGGAGGCCGCCGGTGCCGCCGACTTGGCGCGGCCGGAAAGCCCGAGGCGATGCACCTTGCCGATGACGGCATTGCGCGTCACGCCGCCGAGCTCGGCGGCGATCTGGCTGGCGCTAAGGCCTTCGGTCCAGAGCTTGCGCAGCAGCTCCACCCGCTCGTCGCTCCAGGTATTGCTCTGATCGCTCATCGCTCTCTCCGCCCGGCTCGTTCCGGCGCGCGCAAGGGGAGCGCGAAAGAGGCTCTTGCCTCGTCGCATCCTGCTGCAGGTAGCGCCGATAGGGAATTGGCCACACGATATGTCGTGGTCTGTGGCTCGGAAGCTACAATATGAGGGAAGGCACGAGCAAGGCTTCGCGCCGGCCGATCTGCGTTTTCCCCAAGATCGTGACAGCAATCGGGCGCCGGCTGATCGATCGTATCAATGCGATTGAATTGACAGTCCCTGTGACCCATCTAAAATTGTGGACGGTGCCGCCCCTGCCCGGGCGGCACTTTGATTTTCGGGAAAATCCGAGGCGTCCGGCGGCAGGCCGGCGCCTCATCGCGGAGACGAGAGACGTGACTTCGCCGCTTCTGCAGACCTATGCGCGGGCCGACATCGAATTCGAGAAGGGCGAGGGCGCGTGGCTCGTGACGCGAAGCGGCGAGCGATACCTCGATTTCGGCGCCGGCATCGCTGTCAACGCCCTCGGCCATTGCCATCCGCATCTCGTCGAGGCGTTGACCGCGCAGGCCGGCAAGCTCTGGCACACGTCGAACCTCGTGCGCATCCCCGAGGGCGAGCGGCTCGCCCAGCGGCTGGTCGATGCGACTTTCGCCGACAATGTCTTCTTCACCAATTCCGGCGCCGAGGCGCTGGAATGCGCCATCAAGATGGCCCGGCGCTACCATTCGTCCAAGGGCCAGCCCGAGCGCTTCCACATCGTCACCTTCGAGGGCGCCTTCCACGGCCGCACGCTGGCGACCATCGCCGCCGGCGGCCAGAAGAAATATCTCGAGGGCTTCGGCCCCAAGGTCGAAGGCTTCGACCAGGTCGCCTTCGGCGACTGGGAGGCGCTCGAGGCCGTCGTCGGCCCGCAGACCGGCGCCATCCTCATCGAGCCGATCCAGGGCGAGGGCGGCATCCGCGCCGTCGCGCCCGAGGCGTTGCGCCGCCTGCGCAAATTCTGCGACGAGCGGGGCCTCCTCCTCATCCTCGACGAGGTGCAGAGCGGCGTCGGCCGCACGGGCAAGCTCTTCGCGCACGAATGGGCCGGCATCACGCCGGACATCATGGCGGTGGCCAAGGGCATCGGCGGCGGCTTCCCCATGGGTGCCTGCCTCGCCACCGCCGAGGCGGCGAGCGGCATGACCTATGGCGTTCACGGCACAACCTTCGGCGGCAATCCGCTCGCCATGGCGGTCGGAAATGCGGTGCTCGACGTGGTGCTGGCGCCCGGCTTCCTCGATCAGGTGGCGCGGACCGGCCTGCTCCTCAAGCAGCGCCTTGCCGCGCTCAAGGACAGGCATCCTGGTGTCATCGCCGAGGTGCGCGGCGAGGGGCTGATGCTCGGCCTCAAGCTCGCCGTGCCGAACACGGAATTCGTCGATGCGGCGCGGGCCAACAGGCTCATCGTCATCGGCGCCGGCGATAACGTGGTGCGGCTGCTGCCGCCGCTCACCATCGGCGAGGCCGAGGTGAGCGAGGCGCTGGAACGCCTGGAGGCGACCGCCGCCGCCGTCGAGGCCGCCCGCTCGGTCGAGAAGGGAGCGGCGTGATGAGCGGCTCCGTGCGCCACTTCCTCGACCTCACCGATTTCACGCAAGACGACCTGCGCCAGGTGCTCGACGCCAGCGCCGCGCTGAAGGCCGGGCGCCGCAAAGGCCAGCCGCCGAAGGAGAAGCCGCTCGCCGGCAAGGTGCTGGCCATGATCTTCGACAAGCCGTCGACGCGCACGCGCGTCTCCTTCGACCTCGCCATGCGCGAACTCGGTGGCGAGCCCCTGATGCTGACGGGCAAGGAGATGCAGCTTGGCCGCGGCGAGACCATCGCCGATACGGCGCGCGTTCTGTCGCGCTATGTCGATGCCATCATGATCCGCATCCTCGATCACGAGGCGATGCTGGAGCTCGCCCGCCATGCCGACGTGCCGGTGATCAACGGGCTGACGAAGCGTTCGCATCCCTGCCAGATCATGGCCGACGTGCTGACCTTTGAAGAGCATCGCGGCCCGATCACGGGCCGCACGGTCGCCTGGTCGGGTGATGCCAACAACGTGCTCGCCTCCTGGGTGCACGCCGCGGCGCGGCTCGATTTCACGCTCAACATCGCGAGCCCGCCGGAGCTCGCCCCGCCCGAGGAGGTCATCGCCTTCGCCCGGCGGGAGGGCGCGCGCGTCAATGTCACGAGCGACCCCTTCGCAGCAGTGGAGGGGGCCGATGCGGTAGTCACCGACTGCTGGGTGTCCATGGGTGACGAGGACGAAGGCCGCCGCCACAACCTGCTGAGGCCCTATCAGGTCAACGGCAAGCTGATGGCCGCTGCCGCCAGGGATGCCATTTTCATGCACTGCCTGCCGGCGCACCGCGGCGAGGAGGTGACGGACGAGGTGATGGACGGGCCGGCTTCGGTCGTCTTCGACGAGGCGGAGAACCGCCTCCATGCACAAAAGGGTATTCTGGCTTGGTGTCTGGGAGCAATCGCGTAATGGACATGGCTGCGCCGCCGGCCGGCGACGACCGCGTCTTGCCCTTCGCGGTGGAGGGGCTCGACGTGCGCGGCCGCGTCGCCAGCCTCGGGACGAGCGTCGACACGATCATCGCACGCCACGACTATCCCCCCCCTGTCTCGCGCGTGGTCGGCGAAGCCTTAGTGCTGACGGCGCTGCTCGGTTCGGCTCTCAAGCTCGATGGCCGCTTCCAGCTGCAGACGCGCAGCGACGGGCCGGTCGACATGGTCATCGTCGATTTCGACGCGCCGGGCCGGCTGCGCGCCTGCGCCCGCTTCGATGCCGCGCGCCTCGAGGCGGCTATCGCCGCGCGCGCGACGGCGACGGGAGACCTCATCGGCCACGGCCATCTTGCCCTCACCATCGACCAGGGCGGCGACATGAACCGCTATCAGGGCGTGGTGGCGCTCGAGGGGCAGAGCTTCGAAGAGGCGGCGCACCAGTACTTCCGCCAGTCCGAGCAGATCCCGACGCTCGTGCGCCTCGCTGT
Organism: Chelatococcus daeguensis; assembly: GCF_001887265.1. Classification (NCBI taxonomy): domain Bacteria; kingdom Pseudomonadati; phylum Pseudomonadota; class Alphaproteobacteria; order Hyphomicrobiales; family Chelatococcaceae; genus Chelatococcus; species Chelatococcus daeguensis. Next base: position 527,318 of record NZ_CP018095.1, read on the forward strand.
CGGCGAGGCGATGGGGGGCGGCGATCATGCTTGGCGGGCCGGTGGCCTCATGGTGCAGTTCCTGCCGCGCTCGGTCGAGCGCATGCGCCGGCCGGACCTCGATCCCGGCGATGCGCCTGAGGGGCACAATCCGGCGGCCGGGCCGGACGAGGACGACGCCTGGGTGGAGGCCAAGCTCCTCGTCTCCACCGTCGAGGACCACGAACTGCTCGATCCGACGTTGACGCGCGAGCAACTGCTCTATCGCCTCTTCCACGAGCGCGGCGTTCGCGTCTTCCAGCCGCAGGCGGTCGAGGAGAGCTGCCGCTGTTCGTCTCACCGCATCCTTGCCATGCTCAAGCGTTTCTCGCTCGAGGATCGCGCCGACATGGTGGGCGACAACGGCCGCATCGGCATCACCTGCGAATTCTGCTCCCGCCATTACGACATCGACCCGGCCGATGTCGCCGAGGAAGCCGATGCCGGCTGAGGACGGCAAGGACCGGCGCGGCACGGCCGACGAGACAGTCGCGCGCAAGCTCAGCCAGCCGGGTGTGAGCTGGACCAAGCTCGCCTTCCGCAAGCGGCGTGGCTGACGTCGCCTATTGCGCGAGGCTGCGCGCCAGGTCGCGCATGAAGGCGGCGCCCGCCTCTAGTTCCGCGAGCGTGATGTATTCGTCCGCCTGATGCGCCCGGTCGATGGTGCCCGGGCCGCAGACGACGGTGGCGATGCCGGCGTTCTGGAAGTGCCCGGCCTCCGTGCCGAAGGGCACGGTGATGGTGCGGTTGCGGCCGGCAAGGCGCAGCGCCAGCGTCTCGGCGGCCGAGCCCGTGTCGGGCCTGAGGCCGGGAACGGAGACCTCGCACAGGGTTTCGATGCGGCTCGCCGGCGCCGTGCGCCGCATGCGCGCGAGGACCGTCTCGGATACCGCGGCGAAGCGGCGCGGAATCTCCTGAGGGTCGAGATCCGGCAGGCCGCGGAACTCCCAGTGGAACGCGCAGTTGCGCGCGAGGATGTTGCGCGCCGTGCCGCCGGCGATGGTGCCGATGTGGATCGTCGTATAGGGCGGGTCGAAACGGCCGGACGCGTCACCGCGCGCCACGAAGTCCTCGGCCATGCGGTTGAGTTCCGCCACGAGATCGCAGGCGGCCATGACCGCGCTCGCGCCGAGCTCGGGCTTCGAGGAATGCGCCTCGACGCCGTGCACCTCAGTCTCGAAGGTCACGACGCTCTTGTGCGCATCGGCCACCTCGAGGCCCGTCGGCTCGCCGACGAAGACGGCGCCGGGCAGCGGCAGGTCCTTGCCGAAGCAGGCGATGCCGTCGGCCACGCCGAGGCAGGTCGTTTCCTCGTCATAGGAGAGGAAGATGTGGATCGGCCGCTTGAGATCCGCAGCCAGGAACTCGGGCACGAGGGCGAGCGCCAGCGCGCAGAAGCCCTTCATGTCCACCGCGCCGCGGCCATAGGCGCGCCCGTCCGCGACGCGCAGGTTGTAGGGATCGCTCGTCCAGGCCTGGCCGGCCACGGGCACGACGTCGGTATGGCCGGAGAGGACAACACCGCCGGGCACGGCGGGGCCGATGGTGGCGAGCAGCGCCGCCTTGTCGCCGGTGGCGTTCGGCAGGCGGATGTAGCGCACGCCCCAGCCGTCGAGATAGGTCGCGACGAATTCGACGAGCGCGAGGTTGGACTTGGCGCTCTCGGTGTCGAAGGCGACGAGCCGCGCCAGCATGTCGAGAGGGGAAAGGCGCGTGCCGGTCATGCGGGGCCCGATCGGTTGCTGCTGCGAAGGATCAATGCATGACCCGCCGCACATAGGGGCTGTCCAGCGGGAACAGCGGGATATCCACGGGAAAACGCTCGCCGCGCTGCGTGATCATGTCGTAGGAGCCGACCATCGTGCCGTGGGCCGTTGAAAGGGGGCAGCCGCTGGTGTAGGTGAAGCTCTCACCCGGCTCAAGGATGGGCTCCTCGCCGATGACGCCGGGGCCGTGCACCTCCTGCGAGCGGCCCTCGCCGTCGGTGATCGTCCAGTGGCGGGTCTTGAGCTGCACCGTCTCGGCGCTGAGATTGACGATCTCGACCGTGTAGGACCAGAAAAAGCGTCCGTCGCGCGGCGAAGATTCATCCTCGAGGAAACGCGGCTCGACAGTGACGCGAATTCCCTTGGTTTCGGCCCTGTACATCTCGCAGCTCCGTGAACGTCGCGAACGGACAACGCCCCGTCCGGCGTGGTAAGCGCTAACGGGGCCGAGCGTCAATCGCCCCGCGCGCCGGGGAGGCAGCACGACATGCTCGACGGGATCATGCGCCGTGTCATCGACCCGCCGCTCGCCGTCGCGGGCCGGCGGTTGGCCGCAGCTGGCGTTGCGGCAGACGCCGTGACGCTCGCGGGCTTCGCCGCCGGGCTTGTCGGCGCCGCAGCGGTCGTCCTGCGGCTCGATGCCCTTGCCGCCCTTCTCTTCCTCGTCGGGCGCGTCGCGGACGGTCTCGACGGGGCGATCGCGCGGGCCGGCCGGCGCACCGATCGCGGCGGCTTTCTCGATATTGTCTGCGATTTCGCCCTCTATGGCGCTTTTCCGCTCGCCTTCGCGCTGCGCGATCCCGACGCCAATGCGCTCCCCGCGGCGGTCCTGCTGGGTAGCTTCTACGTCAACGGCGCGACCTTCCTCGCCTATGCAGCGGTGGCGGCCCGGCGGGGATGGGAGACCGAGACGCGCGGCCCAAAGTCCATCTATTTCACGGCCGGCCTCGCGGAGGGCACGGAGACGATCCTCGCCTTCCTCCTCATGCTGGCGCTGCCGCAGCATTTTCCGGTGATCGCCTACGCCTTCGCTGCCATGACGCTCGCGACCGCCGTCGGCCGCGCGCTCGCCGGCTGGTACCGCTTTCGCGAGGCTCCGCAGGTGCGTGCTTCGGGCTTTTCCCCGCCCGAACGGGACGAGCACGCGCAGCCATAGCCTTTGCCACGAAAGCGCGCTAATCACGGAACTCCCGCGCCCGGGCCCCGGGCGTCGTCCCCTGTCCCCGCGAGGTTCCTGCGAGGTTTCATGGTTCCACTCGTTCCCGGCATCCAGCCTGCAGAGACGATCGCCGCCTTCGCCGAGGCCGGCGTGATCCGCGCCGCGGCCGCTTTCGACGGGGACCAGATCCAGCCGGCGAGCCTCGACCTGCGCCTCGGCGCACGGGCCTATCGCGTCAGGGCGAGCTTCCTGCCCGGCCGCGGCCGTTCGGTGCGCGAGCGGCTCGCTGGTCTCTCCCTGCACGAGATCGATCTGACGCGCGGTGCCGTGCTCGAGACGGGCTGCGTCTACATCGCCGAGCTGCAGGAGGGGCTTGCGCTGCCCGCCGGGCTCGCCGCCGCGGCCAATCCCAAGAGCTCGACCGGCCGCCTCGATGTCTTCACCCGCGTCATCGCCGACCACGGCCGCGAGTTCGATGTCATCGACGCCGGCTATGAGGGGGCGCTGTTTGCCGAAATCTCGCCGCGCACCTTCCCGGTGCTGGTGCGCCAGGGTTCGCGCCTGTCGCAACTGCGCTTCCGCCACGGCGCCTGCCGACTGAGCGACGCGGAGCTTGCCGCCCTGCATGAGGAGGCGCGGGTGGTCGCCTCGCACGAGCCCTCTATCCAGGCTGGCGTCGCCGTCAGCGTCGATCTAGCCGGTTTCGGCGAGCGCCGCCTCGTCGGCTACCGCGCCAAGCGCCACACCGGCCTCGTCGATGTCGACCGGCCCGGCGCCTATCAGGCGAGCGCCTTCTGGGAGCCGCTCTATGCTGGCGGCCAGGGCGAGATCATCCTCGATCCGGGCCAGTTCTACATCCTCGCGTCCAAGGAAGCGGTGCACGTGCCACCGGACTATGCGGCCGAGATGGTGCCGTTCGATCCGTTGGTCGGCGAGTTCCGCGTGCACTACGCGGGTTTCTTCGATCCCGGGTTCGGTCATGCCGGGGCGGGCGGCTCGGGCGCCCGCGCCGTGCTCGAGGTGCGCTCGCGCGACGTGCCTTTCATCCTGGAGGACGGGCAGATCGTGGGCCGCCTCGTCTACGAGCGCATGGCCGCCCGCCCGGCCGTGCTCTACGGCGCCGGCGCCGGCTCGCACTACCAGGCGCAGGGGTTGAAGCTCTCCAAGCACTTCATCATGGACGTATAGTCGGCTGACCGGTTGCGCCGGAGCGCGACGCAAGGGCCGTGCTGCCGGTGGGATGGGGCCTCAGGCTTTCTTCTCACCATAGTAGTAATTTGCCTGCCTCCCGAACACGAGGCCGCGCAGAGTGCGGCGCATGCTCTCCGAACGCCGCAGCGGTTCGATGGCGGCGCGCATGGTCCGATAGGCGGCGATCTTCACGCCGTCCATCAACGGATTGGTGCCCGGCGCGGGTTGTGGCCAGCCATATTTGCGCAGCAGTCCGTTGGCGCGCAGGAGGGTATTGAGCCGCTCGGCCCGCGGCGACTTCCAGGTGATGGCCATGGAGACGGAATGGCCGTCGCCGGTGCGCACCCAGTGCGGCCACAGGTGGGGCACGAAGAGCCCGTCGCCGGGCTGGAGCGAGAAGACCTGCGCCTTTGTCTCGTGGCGCGGGTCGTAGCGCTTGTTGCGGTGCTTGGAGGGCAGCATCTCGAGTTCCTCGTCGCTCAGAAGCGAGCGGTCGCGATTGTCGAAGATGTGGAAGAACTTCGGCCCGCGGATCTGGACGAAGAAGTTCTCCTCCGGGTCGACATGGAAGGGCGTGGTCGCGTTCGCGGAGGCGACGAAGACGAAGCCCTGGATGTCATGGAAGCCGGCCTCTTCCAGGGAGCCGTGGCCGAGCTTCTCGGCGACGCCGGTCAGGACCTCCTCGAGCAGCGCACGATAGGCGGGCTCCACCTCGACGCGCTTCAGCACCATCCAGGCGTTGCATTGCTCGATGCGGTGCACGACCTCCTCGGCCGACATGTCCAGCGTCGGCACGTCTTCCGGCTTGACGCCCGGCGCGACATCGCCGGCGTTGTACTCCACCCGGTCGCGCGGCAGCGCCTTGGCGAGGCGCGCGAGCGCGGTGAGCGAGAACAACGGGTGGTCGGCGAGGTTGTGGCGCGTGGCGAAGGGCTCGCGGGGGAAGCGGCTGGCAAAATCGGCCTCGGTGGCGATGATCTCGGCAATCATGTGTCAGTATCCCTTCAGGCGGTAGTAGACGTGCTTGGCAGCGCCGCGCAGGCGGCGACGCAGGTGCTCGAGACGGACGACAGCGATCGGGAGGCTGTGGCCCTCCTGGCGCAGGCCGACGAAGAGATCGGCGACGGCCATCCGTTCCGGCCACAGGTGGTCGATCATCGGGTGATCGGCGATGGCGCAGGAATCGGTGCGTTCCACCGTCGAGCGCTCGAGCTGGGACCGGGTGAGGGCCAGCGTGAGCTGAACCCCGGGCGAGAAGCGGGCAAACTGCTCATCGTAGGCGATCTTCCAGAACCAGCTGTGGCTGCCGGCATCCAGCAGGAGCCCCGCGGCGACGGGCGTCGCGCCGGCGTGCAGCGTGATGACGCGGCAGCGGCCTTCGCTCGCGAGCAGCCGCGTCAGGGTGCGCACGAAGGTGGCCGTGCCGCTGGATTGCAACAGGGCGGTGCCGCGCTCCGCCTTCCAGCCGGACGCCTCGAGGGCCAGGAATATTTCGGTGGCGTCGCGCACGGCCTGCGGCTCGCTCGCCGTCTCGATGTGCACCTCGCCGAGTTCGCCGAGCCGCCGCAGCTGGCGGCGCAGCTCCTTCAGTTTCTTGCCGGGCAGGCTCGCTACCTGGAATGCCTCCGGGGCGTGTCCGCCATTGAGCACGGCCCGCTCGTGGCGGTCGAAGAGCCGCATCGGCAGGTCCCGAGCCTCGGCCGCGGCTGCGAGCGTCCGCGCCACGGCGCCCTCGGCGGGAAGCAGCGGGAACAGGATGCCGCCGGCCAGGGCGCCGTGCTGCGCCATATGGTCGAGGAAGGCACCGGCGACGGCCACCGCGCTGTCCGCGTCGATCAGTGGCGTATCGAGGCCGCAGAAAGGCATGTGCCACAGGCGCGACACGCCGGGTACGTCGAACCGTCGGCGATCGATGAGGAAGAGGCCGAGGAGATCGCGCGGTGCCCTGCCGTCGCCCCGCCAGACGAGCACGGCGCTCGTGTGCTGTTCCGAGGCGATGTGCAGCGCGGCTGTGAGCGCGAAGGCCCGTTCGGTGAAGATGTTGCGTTCCAGGGCTCGGCGGGCGAGGTCGTCCCAGGCTTCTGCGATGTCCGAGAGCTTGGCCGCGGGCTGCCGCTCGATGGTAAAGCGGCCGCCGGAGGCCGTTTTCGGGCGCGCAGCACAGCCCATGGTGCCGCGCGCGGTGTGCGGCTTCTGCGGCGCGTTCTGCAAGGGGTGTGCGGCCTTGGGTGCCATGCCGGCTGTTCCGATCTGCAACTGTTTGTCCCACCGTGAAACGGTTCCGGCCGTTCCGACGGCCCGCTCTCCAGCTCTCGCAGGGATCGTGCCGGCGGGGGACCCGTCTGCTCGGACGGATCAGCGCGTATCGGTGACCGCCGTCGAAGCCGGCCCGGGCCTGCCGTACAGCTTGTGGAGCTGGCGCGCGGCGCCGAGGCCGACGACGATCACCATGGCGACATAGGCGATGAGCCAAAGGCGCCGCTCGCGACGGCTCTCCCAGCCCGGCGGAACATCGGATGGGTCGTCCATCGGCACACCTCCGATTGCAGCATGGCAGAGGCGGGGTGCCATCCGCAACGAAGGCGAATGAGAAATCTGGGGGATGCGGCGCGGGCGTTGCGATGCCGCATAGTGACAGCCGCTCCGGAACCGGCTATGGAAAGACGTCGCCATCGTTGCACTGCGACGACCGCGCGACGGGCCGCGCACCGGCTTCGCGGGTGTAGTTCAGTGGTAGAACGACAGCTTCCCAAGCTGTATGTCGAGGGTTCGATTCCCTTCGCCCGCTCCAGAGACGCAACCAGCCCGAGGACCGGGGCGCCGTCCCGCTCCCTGGGGAGACGGATCGGGGCCAGACAAAGCCGAAGCGGGCCGCTCGGGAGCGAGAAGCCCGGCGTGCTTCTGCCTGTGCCCGGGGCAGGACGCGCTGCCGGCGTCGTCGTTGCAGCCCGGTTGGACGTGATCGACGCCGCGGCAGGCCGCGGTGCTGCGCTCGTCCTAAAGGCCAAGCCATCTGTTGAGGGTGCTGTACCCGATAGGGCCGTACCGGCGCTCGAGGGGTTCAAGAAGCTCATAGGTGGTGGCACCCGGATGCAATCGATCGAGGACCTCCTGCCGATCCTCGGGGCGCACTGTGAGGAGCGTTCCATCCGGCCGCGGGACCGTCCAAACCGGTAACACTTGCGTCGGCGGGCGCTGTCTTGCCGCCGGTGGCTCGTCTGCCAACCCTAAAGCCCACCTGAATTGATCCGTCCTTTCCTTGATGCGCCGCTCGGATTGAACCAGCGGATAGCTCACATTGAGTTGCTTCGCGAGGTCTTTCGACTCGATCCACGGGCGCTTCTTTAAGGCTTCGCCGATCTTCTGGCGTTCGATGCGGTTCTCTTGAACGCCGCCATAAGCGGCTGTGGTGACAAGCCCGCACCGGAGAAACGCCTGCCGCCTCTCCCAGACAGTATGTTCGCTAACGTTGTTCGCGCGCGCGAGATCCTTGTTGTTCTGATGGGGACGATCCAATATTGCGTGCTCCAAGGGCGTCAGCATGGGACGTATGCGAGCGAGTTGCCCGTCATATGCGTCGAGCGCCCTTTGGATTGCAGCCGCAGTGCTGGTTGTGGGAGACTCCGCTGTCTCCAGTGTGGTCGTGCGCGACATACTCGAGCCGGCCCGGTCGTGCGCAGCCGGGGTATCTGGAGCTTGAGGAGCCGCCCCAAGCGTTTGCTGAGCAGCCATGACCGACCCGGGCCGTTCGATGGAAACCGGGCTCGCGCCGGACACGGCCGTGCCCGGTGATGCATCCGGCCGGGATCGGTGCGGGGCCGGAAGGCTGGACGGAACCTCGGCTGTCCCGCGCCCGCCAGCGCCCAGAGCCGTAGTCGAATCCCAGGAACGAACATCGGCAGGCGGTGACGCCGGTGGCGTGTGCCCGCATTCGTGGAGACCGTTCGGCGAAAGCAGTACGAGGGGCGGAAATGGGGGAGGCGTCTGAAAGGTCGGAGCGGGACTTGGCGGTGTCGTCTGGCCGACGCGCGGACTGCGATCCATCATGTTGAAGCCTGTCAAATGGTCTGATGTTGGCCCCTAAATGAGCTGATGAAGATCTGCGCCGCTATTCAGAAGATGCGAAAGGACGTTTTGCGGTTCAAATGCAATGCGACCCCTTCATCGCCCCAAGTGCCACCCCTGATGCTTCACGACCTCAGCGCCGTCGCGCGGGACAGGATCAACAAGCTGTTGGCCTTTACGGTTTGAGCATGTGGTACGTGCGCTTCGCCGCGCCATGCAGCCACCGACGCATCAATTCGAACCGCAAGGTCATCCGCGTCCGGACATCGTCCGCCCGGTGCAGTCCGATGAAGAGATCGGCGACGGCCATCCGTTCGGACCAGAGACGGTCGATCATGGGGTGGTCCGCGATGGCGCAGGAATCCGTGCGGGTAAGGGTGGTTTCGGCCAATTGCCGGTGGGTGAGCGCGAGCGTGAGCTGCACGCCCGGGGAGAAGCGGGCGAAGCGCTCGTCATAGGCGATCTTCCAGAACCAGGCCTGGTCTGCGCTCTGCAGCACGAGGGCTGCCGCCACCGGCATCTCGCCGACCAAGAGCGTCTCGACATGGCAGCGCCCCTCGCGCGCTAGCAGCCGCGTCATCGTCCGCACGAAGGTCGCCGTGCCGCGGTCTTGCAGGAGGGCGGTGCCGCGCGTGCCCTTCCAGCCCGAGGCCTCGAGGCCGAGGAACACCTCGGTCGCATCCCGCACGCTTTGTGGGTCACGCGCCTCCTCGATCCGCACCCGGCCATGGTCGCCCAGCCGGCGCAGTTGCCGTCGCAGGTCTTTCAGCTTCTTCGCCGAGAGGTTGATTTGCAGGAGGCGTTCGGCATCCTGCCCGCCGTCGAGGACGGCGCGCTCGTGCCGGTCGAGCGCCTCCACCGGCAGGCCGCGGGCGCGGGCGGCCGCCGCAAAGGTCATCGCCACCGGGCCCTTGGTGGCCAGCATCGGCAGGACGAGGCCGGCACCGGCGCGTGAGCGGCGGCAGAGGTGATCGATGATTGCGGCGGCCACGGCCTCGGAACTGTCGGCATCGATCAGCGGTGTGCCGAGACCCGAGAGTGGGACATGCCAGCCGCGCAGGAGGCCGGGCACGTCGAGGCGCCGTCGCGCGGCGAGAAGGAGGAGGCCGGCAAGCTGCCGGCCGTCGCCGCGTTCGCGCCAGACGAGGAGGGCCGAGGTGGCCTGCCCTCCCGCAATGTGCTGCATCGCGGCGAGGGCGAAGGCCCGCTCGACGAAGACATTGCGCTCCAGAGCGCGGCGGGCGAGATCGTCCCACGCATCGGCGATGTCGCCGAGCCGGGCGCCAGCGCGCTCTTCGATGACAAGGCAACCCACATCATCGCGGCCCGTTTTTTCGTCCTTGCCGGGCGCCACCGGACACGGCGAGCCAGCCGGGGCGATCACCGCGCCGAATCTGAAACGGACGACATTCTGTTCCATGGCGGCCCGGTCCCGCTTGTGCCTGGCGTCCCGTACCGGGACGGATGTTGCCGTCCTGGAGCGGTCGCCTATTGCCATAGCAGGGGGCGTGCCGGAAAGCCGCTCCAGAGGCTCAGCGGCTTCCGCCGATGGCGAGCGGATTGTCGGTGAGCGCCTGAGCATCGGGCGTGTCGACGGCAGGCGTGCCGTCGAAGGCGCCCCACAGGCGCCTGACGAAGCTTTCGTCGAGGTCGCGCAGGATGAAGACGATGCGGGTGCGCCGGTCCCCGTCCGGCCAGGCGTCGAGCACGACCGGCGGGTGGAAGATATGTTGCACGCCGTGGATGACGACCGGATGCTCCGGCTCCTCCTTTACAGCGACGAGGCCCTTGACGCGCAGCAGGTTCGGCCCGTGCGCCGAGCGCAGCAGGTCAAGGAAGAGATCGAAGGAGGGGGCCGGGATCGGTCGGTCGCTCGTCAGGCAGAAGGCGCGGATGCGCGCATCATGCCGGTTGACGTCGTGCTGGTGGTGGCCGTGGCCATGATCGTCGTGATGATGATGGTTATGATCATGGTGGCCATGCTGATCGTGCCCATGGCCATGATGATGCGCGTCCTCGAAGACCTCGGCGCGGAGCCAGCGGGCGACGTCGCCGATCTTGCCATCCGGGCTGTAGAGGCCGCGGTCGAGAAGGCGCTCGGCGGTCGCGGTGGCATCGTCCGCGCGCACGACGTCCGCTGCGGGGTTGAGGGCACCAAGACGCGCTGTCAGTCTCTCGAGCCTGCGTAGGTCATCGCCCCGCAGGAGATCGGCCTTGGTCAGGACGAGGCAATCGGCCACGGCGGCCTGCTTCATCGCCTCCTCATGCGCATCGAGCGTCGCCTCGCCATTGACCGCGTCGACGAGTGTCACGACGCCGTCGAGCGCATAGCGCATCGAGAGATAGGGGTGGCGCAGGATCGTGTGCAGGATGGGGGCCGGATCGGCGAGGCCTGTGGTCTCGATGACGACACGGCGGAAGGGCCGGATGCGGCCGTTGTCGCGCCTGCGCAGGAGGTCCTCCAGCGTTGCCACGAGATCACCGCGGATGCTGCAGCACAGGCAGCCGGCCGTCATCAGCACCAGGTCCTCGTCCACCTTCTCGACGAAAAGATGATCGAGCCCGATCTCGCCAAATTCGTTGATGATGACGATGGTGTCCGTCATCCATGGGTCGCGCAGCAGGCGATTGAGCAGGGTCGTCTTCCCCGCCCCGAGGAAACCGGTGACGACATTGAGCGGGATCGGCGCCGGACGGCTGGGCTGGTCAGCGGTCATGGAAAGAAAATCCCGCATGGCTGACGGGCCACCGGCCATGCCGGCGGTCGCGTCATGCATTGCAAGCCGCCGGCCCTGCGCCGGCGACAATGTTCTACTATTACATCTATCGCGCGATGGACAAGCGCAAGACCGGGTCAGTGCTGTGGGCGCGACCGGTCCGGGACGCTAGTTGCCGCTCACCTTCCGGGCCGGCGGTGTCTTCTGGACGGTCTTCTTCGCCGGGGCCTGCGTCTTCATGACGGGGCGCGGCGGCGGCCGGACGGCCCCCTGAAGCACCATCGGGCCGCTGCCGCTGAGCGCAGGGCCCTCCGCTTCCTTGGGCGCGAAGGCGCGAGCGGCTGGTGGCGTCGCGGCAACGGCAGCCGGCGCAGCCTTGGCACCTGGGGCGCGGCCGACATAGACGTCGATGGGCGTCGTCGGCTCACGCGGCCCGAGCGTGCCCGGCTTGTCGCCCATCACCTTCGAGAGCCCGGGTGAGGGCGAGAAGATGTTGAACAGGCCGGCATTAGCCTCCACCGTCTGCATCTCGTCGCCATCCTCGCCCACCGTTCCGCGGTTACGGCCGCAGACGGCCTCGCGCATGTCCGGCGGCGAGGTATAGGAGACCGGCATCGCCTCCAACGTCGAACCGGCCCACCCGGTGCTGGCGAAACCCTTGTCGAAGAGCGCGGCGGCGCGGATCGTGCGCTCGGTGGCGTTGTGCGCGCCCAGTACCACCGTGATCAGCGTGCGCCCGTTCCGCGTCGCCGTGGCAACCACGTTGAAGCCGGAGGCACAGATGAAGCCGGTCTTCATGCCGTCGGCACCCGGATAGCGGCCGATGAGGCCGTTGGTGTTGCGCATGATGCGCTTGCCGAAGCGGATCGCCCCGATGCCGAAGTAATCCTTGTACTGGGGAAATTCCGTCAGCAAGGCGCGGGCGAGCACAGCCATGTCGCGGGCGCTGGTGCGCTGGCGCTCGTCCGGCAGGCCGTGCGGGTTGACGAAATAGCTGTCGTGCATGCCGAGCCGGCTGGCCGAAGCGTTCATCATGGCGGCGAAGTTCTCGACGGAGCCGCCGACGCCTTCCGCCAGCGCTACGGCCATGTCGTTGGCCGACTTGACCATGATCATCTTCAGGGCGTTGTCGACCGTCACCTCGGTCCCGGGCTTGAAGCCCATCTTGGATGGGATCACCGCCGTGGCCGTCGCGCTCACCGTCAGCGGCGTCTCGAAGGTGATGCGCCCGGCGCGGATCTCGCTGAGCACGACATAGGTCGTCATGAGCTTGGTGATCGAGGCCGGATACCAGGCGAGCGTTGCATCCTCCGCGTGTAGCACGCGGCCGGAGCCGGCATCGACCACGATGGCCGGTGCGGCCAGCGCCATGGAGACCGAGAGAAGGAGTGCCGCAAGACCGGAAAAAAGAGGTGCAGCCGTTCGCGAGAAGAGAGCGGTTGTCATATCGAACCTGTCCGGGTCGCCTGCCGGCGCATGGCCGACACCGTGGTGCGATGCGGCCCGAAGCAGTCCTTCCTGGCGTCCAACCCGGAAGGCAAGCGTTTTCGCTGGTCAGTCGTAACCTGTATCGTCTGATTTGCATAGGGTCGCAGCGGCCTGTAGACAGCAATTGCGGCAGCGTCCGGGCGGACGGTGGCGTCTTCCACATCCGCGTTTCACCGGACAGTTTCGCCGTGGTCACAGCCCTTCTGTGGATTCCCGCCACCATCGCGGCCGCCGCCGCGCAGACCCTGCGCAATGCCATGCAGCGCAGCCTGACCGATGTGCTCGGCACGGTCGGCGCGACCCAGGTGCGCTTCCTCTATGGCTTTCCCTTCGCCCTCATCTTCCTCGGGCTTGTCACCGCCGTGACGGGGGAGGGTTTGCCGGCGCCGGGCGCGGGCTTCCTCGCTTTTGTCACGGCCGGTGCGCTGGCCCAGATCGCGGCGACCGCGCTCATGCTCGCCGCCATGCGCCGCGAGGGCTTCGCCGTCACCATCGCCTATACCAAGAGCGAGCCGGTGCAGGTCGCCCTCTTCGGCCTCATCGTCCTCGGCGACCGGCTGACCATGCTCGGCGCCGGCGCGGTCGTCGTCGCGACGCTCGGCGTCGTCATGATGTCGGTGAAGCCGGGCAGCCGCCTCACCTCCCTTGCCCGCGGCGGGCCGGCGCTCGCCGGCATCGCCTCCGGCGCGTGTTTCGCGCTCGCCGCCATCGGCTTCCGCGGCGCCATCCTCGCCCTGCCGGAAGGCTCGTTCCTGGTGCGGGCGACGACGACGCTCGTCTTCGGGCTCGGCATCCAGACGCTGGTGCTCCTCGCCTATCTCGCCCTCTTCGACAGGGGGGCGCTCATCGGCAGCTTCCGGGCCTGGCGGCCGTCGCTCTTTGCCGGCTTCATGGGCGCGCTCGCCTCGCAGTTCTGGTTCGTCGGCTTCTCGCTCACGAGTGCAGCCAACGTGCGCACCCTCGCCCTCGTCGAGGTGTTCTTCGCCCAGATCGCGGCGCGGCGCCTCTTCGCCCAGTCCGCGTCGCGGCGCGAGATCGCCGGCATGCTCCTCGTCTGCCTTGGCGTCGCCATGCTCTTCGCCGCACAGTGATATGAGCGATAATCGGGTTGCGACCCGTCATAGGCGGGTGCACAGTGCGCCGCACAATGATGGGAGGATAACAGGAATGACCGCGGCAATCGTCGGCTGGGCCCATACGCCGTTCGGCAAGCTCGACAGCGAGAGCGTCGAAAGCCTCATCGTCCGCGTCGCCAACGAGGCGCTCGCCCATGCCGGCATCGGCGCCGACGATGTCGACGAGATCGTGCTCGGCCATTTCAACGGCGGCTTCTCGCAGCAGGACTTCACGGCCTCGCTCGTGCTGCAGGCCGATCCCGCGTTCCGCTTCAAGCCGGCCACGCGCGTCGAGAACGCCTGCGCCACCGGCTCGGCCGCCGTCCAGCAGGGCCTCAAGACCATCGCCGCCCGTGATGCGCGCGTCGTGCTTGTCGTCGGCGTCGAGCAGATGACGACGACGCCCGGTCCCGAGATCGGCAAGAACCTGCTCAAGGCCTCCTATCTCAAAGAGGAAGGCGACATCACCGGCGGCTTCGCCGGCGTCTTCGGCAAGATCGCCGCTGCCTATTTCCAGCGCCACGGCGACCAGTCCGACGCGCTCGCCATGATCGCGGCCAAGAACCACAGGAACGGCGTCGACAACCCCTACGCCCAGATGCGCAAGGATCTCGGCTTCGACTTCTGCCGCGCCGAGAGCGAGAAGAACCCCATCGTCGCAGGGCCGCTGAAGCGCACGGACTGCTCCCTCGTCTCCGATGGCGCGGCCGCCATCGTCCTCGCCGACATTGAGACGGCCTTGAAGATGCGCCGGGCCGTCGCTTTCCGCAGCACGGCCCATGCCCAGGACTTCCTGCCCCTGTCGCGCCGCGATATCCTCAAGTTCGAGGGCTGCGCCAAGGCCTGGGCCGATGCGCTCGACCGCGCCGGCCTGACGCTCGACGACCTGTCCTTCGTCGAGACGCACGATTGCTTCACCATCGCCGAGCTCATCGAATACGAGGCCATGGGCCTCGTGCCCGAGGGCGAGGGCGCGCGCGCCATCAAGGAGGGCTGGACGGAGAAGGGCGGGCGCCTGCCGGTCAATCCCTCCGGCGGCCTCAAGGCCAAGGGCCATCCCATCGGCGCGACGGGCGTCTCCATGCACGCGCTCTCCGCCATGCAGCTGTGCGGCGAGGCCGGGGGCATCCAGGTGCCAGGCGCGACCCTTGCCGGCATCTTCAACATGGGCGGGGCGGCAGTCGCCAACTACGTGTCGGTGCTCGAGCGCATCAAGTAAAGTCGCGGCCGAGCCGCGACCTCAGGCCGTTGGCAATAGGCAGTCGGGGGGATCCGACTGCCTATTGCCTATTGCCTATTGCCTATCCATCTATTCTCCCGGCGCCCGCGCGGTCACGGCCAGCGCGTGCATGCCGTTGGCGAACTCCTCGGCGAGAAGGGCGTTGACCATGCGGTGACGTTCGACGCGGCTCTTGCCGGCGAAGGCCGGGGCGGTGATCTCGACGCGAAAATGCGTCTCGCCGCCCGGACGCCAGCCGGAATGGCCGATGTGGTTGCCCGATTCGTCCGTGACCGTGATGTGGGTGGGGGAGAGCCCCGCCGTGAGTTTGGCGCCGATGTCGTCCTTCAAGCCCATGGGTGCCCCCTGCATTGCAACGCCGCTGTGTCTCTGCGGCACTTGTTCTGACAACCGCGTCTCACATAAGCTTTGAGTCATGAATCTCAACTCGCCCCTCTTCGATCGCATCCGTGTCCGCCCCGCGGCGGAGGAGACGGCGCGTCGCGACGACCCGGTGTGCGAGCATCCGGGCTGCGCGGGCCTTGGCCTGCACCGGGCACCGAAAGGGCGGGGGCAGGAGGGCCAGTACTTTCGGTTCTGCCTTGAGCATGTGCGCGCCTATAACCAGTCCTACAATTATTTCGCCGGCATGAGCGAGGATGCCGTCGCCGCCTACCAGAAGGATTCGGTCATCGGCCACCGGCCGACATGGAAGATGGGCGTTAACGGCACCGCACGCATGCGCTCGGCCGCCTATGCCAGGGCCGATGACGAGGCCGAGGTGATCGATCCGTTCGATTTCTTCGCCGGCGCCCGCGAGGCACAGGGCGCGGCTCGCCGTGCCGAGCCGGTTCGGCGCCTGTCCGCGCCAGCGGCCCAGGCCCTCGATACCCTCGGGCTCGAGGAGGTGGCGGATGCAGCCGCGATAAAGGCGCGCTACAAGCAGCTCGTGAAACGTTTTCACCCCGATGCCAACGGCGGCGACCGGTCCTTCGAGGCGCGGCTGCAGGAGATCATCCGCGCCTACAATACCCTGAAGACGGTCGGCTTGTGCTGAACCACCTGTCGTCGTGACGGTCACGATGACGCATGGTGATTTGTGCGCGCCGGCGCGAGCCTATATCGAGAGTCATATCGATATATTTGGGCTTGCCCGCGGGCGGAGGCGGTGAAACTCTGCCGCGACGCGGCGGGAGGTCCCGCCGATTGTGAGGAGCCATGCAAGCGACCACCGATACGAGCGCGAATTCCCTGCCCGACATGAAGCTATCCGTGCGGCAGGTCTTCGGCATCGACACCGATCTCGAGGTGCCGGCCTATTCGACGCCCGAAGAACACGTGCCCGACCTCGATCCCGACTATCTGTTCGACCGGGAGACGACGCTCGCCATCCTCGCGGGCTTTGCCCGCAACCGCCGTGTCATGGTCACGGGCTATCACGGCACCGGCAAGTCGACGCATATCGAGCAGGTCGCGGCGCGCCTCAACTGGCCCTGCGTGCGCATCAATCTCGACAGCCATGTGAGCCGCGTCGACCTCGTCGGCAAGGACGCGATCGTGCTCAAGGAAGGCAAGCAGGTCACCGAGTTCCAGGACGGCATCCTGCCCTGGGCGCTGCAGCACAACGTCGCCCTCGTCTTCGACGAATACGATGCGGGCCGTCCGGACGTGATGTTCGTCATCCAGCGCGTGCTGGAACTGTCCGGCAAGCTGACGCTGCTCGACCAGAAGCGCGTTATCCGCCCGCATCCGGCCTTCCGCCTGTTCTCCACGGCCAATACCATCGGCCTCGGCGACACCTCGGGCCTCTACCACGGCACGCAGCAGATCAACCAGGGCCAGATGGACCGCTGGTCGATCGTGACGACGCTCAACTACCTGCCGCACGACAAGGAAGTGGCGATCGTCCTCGCCAAGGCCAAGCACTACCAGAGCGGTGAGGGTCGCGACATCGTCAACAAGATGGTGCGGCTGGCGGACCTGACGCGCAACGCCTTCATCAATGGCGACCTGTCGACGGTCATGAGCCCGCGCACGGTCATCACCTGGGCCGAGAACGCGGACATCTTCGACGACATCGGCTTTGCCTTCCGCGTCACCTTCCTCAACAAGTGTGACGAGCTGGAGCGGCCGCTGGTGGCGGAGTTCTACCAGCGCTGCTTCGGCAAGGACTTGCCGGAATCGGCTGTCAACGTCGCCCTGAGCTGACGGGAGACGAGAGGGCAGCGCCGTGAGCATCTCCAACCGCAAGCCCGCCACGTCGAAGGAGGCGCCGAGCGAGCCGCTGAAGCGCGCCGTCGCCGGCACGATGCGGGCCATCTCTCGTCGGCCGGAGCTCGACGTCGCTTTTGCCGTGGATCGGCCGGCACTCGTCGGCGAGCGCGCGCGCCTGCCCGAGCCGCCGCGCCGCATGAGCGAGGCGGACGCCGCCATCCTGCGCGGCCATGCCGATGCGATGGCGCTCCGGCTTGCCTGTCACGACGAGGCCGTGCATCGTCGCTTTGCCCCGGACGGGCAGGCTGCGCGGGCGCTGTTCGATGCCGTCGAGCAGGCGCGTGTCGAGGCCATTGGCGCGCGGCGCATGAGCGGTGTCGCCGCCAATCTCTCGGCGATGCTCGAGGACCGTTGCCACCGCGCGAACATGCAGGACGTCGCCGATCGCAGTGATGCGCCCATCGAGGAGGCGGTCGCCATGATCGTGCGCGAGCGGCTGACCGGCCAGCGCCCGCCGCCGTCCGCGCGCAAGCTCGTCGACATCTGGCGCGACGTGGTCGAGGACAAGGCGAGCCGCGAGCTCGACAGGCTGGTTGCGTCGGTGGAGGACCAACGCCTGTTCGCCCGCGGCGTGCGTGACATTCTCGTAAGCCTCGACATGGCCGACGAGACGGATCTCGACGCCGAGGACGAGGCGGACGAGGACAGCGAGGACAAGTCCGACCAGCAGCAGGACGAGAACGAGGGCGAGGGCGAGCGCCAGTCGCAGGATGAGGGCGGCGAGTCGGAGAGCGCCGCCGAGGCCATGCAGGAGCTCGAGGAGGGCATGAGCGAGGCCGCCGAGGCGCCCTCCGGTGAGATGCCCGACGATGCCGATGTTTCGGAGGCAGACGATGCCGGCGAATCTCGCCGCCCGCCGACATCGCTGTCCAACGAGCCGCGCGGCCCGGAATACAAGGCCTTCTCGACGCGCTTCGACGAGACGGTTGCCGCCGAGGAGCTCTGCGATGCCGAGGAGCTGGCGCGGCTGCGCGGCTATCTCGACAAGCAGCTCGCCAATCTCCAGGGCGTCGTGGCGCGTCTCGCCAACCGCCTGCAGCGGCGCCTTCTCGCGCAGCAGAACCGGGCTTGGGAATTCGACCTCGAAGAGGGGATGCTGGACCCCGCGCGTCTGCCGCGCGTGGTGACGGATCCGTTCCAGCCGCTCTCCTTCAAGCGCGAGAAGGACACCGACTTCCGCGATACGGTGGTGAGCCTGCTCATCGACAATTCGGGCTCCATGCGCGGGCGGCCGATCACGGTGGCCGCAACCTGCGCCGACGTCCTCGCCCGCACGCTGGAGCGCTGCGGTGTCAAGGTGGAGATCCTCGGTTTCACGACGCGCGCCTGGAAGGGCGGGCAGTCGCGCGAGCTGTGGCTCCAGTCCGGTAAGCCGGCCAATCCCGGTCGCCTCAACGACCTGCGCCACATCGTCTACAAGGCGGCCGACGCGCCCTGGCGCCGTGCCCGGCGCAATCTCGGCCTGATGATGCGGGAGGGCCTCCTCAAGGAGAACATCGACGGGGAGGCGCTGGATTGGGCGCACAAGCGCCTCCTGGTGCGGCCCGAACAGCGCCGCATCCTGATGGTGATCTCGGATGGCGCGCCGGTCGACGATTCGACCCTGTCCGTCAATCCGGGCAACTATCTCGAGCGCCATCTGCGCCACGTCATTGCGGAGATCGAGGAGCGCTCGCCCGTCGAGCTCATCGCCATCGGCATTGGCCACGACGTCACCCGCTATTACCGTCGTGCGGTCACCATCGTCGACGCCGAGGAACTCGGCGGCGTGATGACCGAGAAGCTTGCCGAGCTGTTCGACGAGACGGCGAGCCGCGCCTCGCCCGTCGCCGGCCGACGCCAGCGCCTCCACGCATGAGATGGCTGTGGCCGACGCGCCGCGCCCTCCTCGGGGGCGGGCTGGCGACCGCGGGTCTCGCCGCCTTCGGGCTGCACCGCGTCAATGCCCGCCCGCCGGTGCCGGACGGGCCGGTGCGCCTCAATGTCGAGGCGCGCCGCATCGACGCCTTCCGTCCGGGCGATCCCGGCCGCCAGCGCTTCGGCGCGCTCGTCTTTCGCGGCGGGCTGCAGCTCAAGGCGGATTATGAGGGATTCGGTGGCTTTTCCGGCCTTGCTTTCGCGGACGACGGCCGGCTCGTCGCGATCTCCGATGCGGCCGAATGGCTCGTCGCCCGGCCGGAGCGCCAGGGCGATCGCCTCGTCGGCCTCGCCGAGGCGGTGATGGCGCCGATGCTCGCCGGCAACGGCGTGCCGCTGGCGGCAACATCGGCTTACGACACCGAGAGCCTCACGATCGCCGGCGGCACCGCCTATGTCGGCGTCGAGCGCGTGCACCAGATCCTGAAGTTCGACTGGGCCCGGTCGGGCGTCGCGGCACGCGCCGAACGTCTTGCCGTGCCGGACGAGGCACGTCGCCTGCCCCGCAACCGCGGGCTCGAGGCCATCGGCGTCGCGCCGCGCGGCAGCCCCGTCGCCGGTGCCATCGTCGCCATTGCCGAGCGCTCGGGCGAGGACGAGACGGCCGGCTTCATCATCGGCGGGCGGCGGCCCGGCCGGTTCGCGTTCGGCCGGCGGGACGGCTTCGACGTGACGGATCTCGCCTTCCTGCCCGGCGGCGATCTGATCGTGCTGGAGCGGCGCTACGTGCCGCCCTTCAGCATCGGCATGCGCATCCGGCACATCGAGGGACGGGCGCTCGTGCCGGGCGCCGTCCTCGACGGCACGGCGCTCATCGAGGCGGACAACGGCTACGAGATCGACAACATGGAGGGGCTCGCCGTGCGCCGCGGCGCCGCGGGCGAGACCATCCTCACCGTCATCTCCGACAACAATTTCTCGATGATGCAGCGCACGCTGCTGCTGGAATTCGCCCTGGCACCCTAGGCGCCGTTCAGGAGGCGCGGGCCTCGACCGCAGGGCGGACAAGGCCCATGAGGGCGCCGTAGGGCACCAGCATGGCGAGCGCCATCGCGACCTTGACGATGAAGTCGCAGATTGCCCAGCCGATCCAGACGGGAACGGTCGCTGCAAGCGGCCCGCCGCCATAGGTGACGAGATCGGTCACATCGCCCGCGAAGGCGAGGGTGAAGAACAGGGCCGTGTCGAGAGCTGAGCCGAGGAGGCTGCCGGTCAGCGGTGCTTTCCACCACGCGAGCCGGCGCAGACGGTTGAACACGCCGATGTCGAGCAGTTGCCCGACGAGGAAGGCGGTGCCGGAAGCGAAGGCGATGCGCGGGCTCGCCGCGACGACGGAAGCGGCCAGGGCAAGCACGAAGCCGACGATGACGAGCCGGCGTGCCGTGGCGGCACCATAGCGGCGGTTGGTAAGGTCGGTGACGAGGAAAGCGACCGGATAGGTAAAGGCCCCCCAGGTCAGGTAATCCTCAAGGCCCCAGGGCGTGAAGGGGTGCTGCACCGCGATGTTGGACGCGAGTACCACCAGCGCCATGGCGGTGACCGGCGCCCATAGGCGGCGCGTCCGCGCCGGCAAGAAGGGGCGTCGATCACGGTCCATGGTCGGCTTCTCTCACCAGTCGCGGGTGCCCAAACACAAACGGGCGGCCGTGAGCCGCCCGCAGGAAGACTGGCGCGCCGGCCTTATTCGGCGGCGGCGAGCTTCTTCTCGACCTCGCGCTTGAGCGCGCGGGCGCCCTGCGACAGGTCGCCGTCGGCCGCCTTGACGAGGAAGGCATCAAGGCCGCCGCGGTGCTCGACCGAGCGCAGGGCGGCAGCGGCGATGCGCAGGCGAACGGCGCGGCCGAGCGCATCCGACTGCAGCGTGACGTTGCACAGGTTCGGCAGGAACCGGCGCTTGGTCTTGCGGTTCGAGTGGCTCACGAGGTGGCCGGTCAGAACCGCCTTGCCCGTCAGTTCACAACGGCGTGCCATGATGATTCGTCCTCAACGCTACAGGTGCCGCCGACCAGGCAAAGCCCCATGACCGGCAACCGTCGCCGGCGGCTGGGCACCACATGTCCCGAGAAAGTCGCGGGTGTATAGTGGACTTCGCCCGTGTTCGTCAAGGACGTGAACGCGCGCATCTCGCCAAACGGCGAGGAAAGCGCCACGATTCGGACTGATTCGCAGGCCAGTTAAGGACGAGCGGGCACCCGGGGTTCGACATGCAGGCGCGCTACCGATTGAGGCGAGGGAAGTCTCTTCCCCGCATGCTGGGCCGCTCCGGCTGGAGCACGGCCTGCCTTCGCGCGTCCGCGGGCGCGTCTCTCGCCTTGGTGGCCTTCGTGTCGCAGGCCGCCGCCGGCACGGTCGAGGCGAGATACGACATTTCGTTGATGGGCTTCAAGATCGGCGTCGCCACCGTCAAGGCTGATATCGACGGGGATCGCTATGACCTGTCGATCTGGGCCAAACTCACTGGCCTTGCAGGGGTGATGACCAGCGGCAAGGGGGCTGCCACGGCAACAGGCAGCCTCGACGGCAGCCGCCCCGCCCCGGGCACCTTTGCCATCACCACCGCAGGCTCCGAAAAATCCATCACCGTGCGCATGGCCATGTCTGGCGGTACCGTGCAGGCCCTCGAGGTCAATCCGCAGATCGAGCCGCATCCCGACCGAATCGCTGTCACTGATGCGCATCGGCGCAATGTGCTCGATCCGGTCAGCGCCCTTCTGATGCCCGTCTCGGCCACGCTGTCGCGGACGAATGCCGCGAGCGTGAGCGCGAACGCCTGCCGGCGCACCCTGCCTATTTTCGACGGGGCCGCCCGTTATGACATCAGCTTGACGCCCAGGACCGTGCGCACGGTGAACGGCAACGGCTATCAGGGACCTGTCGCAGTCTGCGACGTGCGCTATTCCGCCATTGCCGGGCATCGTGCCAACCGCAAGGTGACGAAGTTCATGGAGGAGAACAGGGACATGCAGGTGTGGCTCGCGCCGCTCGCCGGCACGCGCCTGTTCATGCCCTACCGCATCGCCGTGCGCACGCCCATCGGCCTCAGCGAGATCGAGGCGACGAGCCTGACGATGGACGGTGTCCCCCTCGGCCGGGACATGTCGCCGGTCCGCGCCCAGAACTGAAAGCGGGGGCCGATCCGGCGCTTTACGCTTCCGCGAAGAAGGAATGCGTGCGTGTCCCGATTCCTGTGCCATTTCAGCACGGCGTGGTAAACGCGCGGCGTTTCCAGGGCGGCGCGCGCTCGTAGCGCCGGCGGCAACTTGTGCCTCTCTCATGGGGCGGCCACGATATCTTGCGCAGACCGAACCGTGAACGGTGCATTGGCAGTGATTCGTCGCACCTCCGTTCCCGTTTCGGCCTGACCGTTAACGTCGCGGCCGCCGGCGGCCATCCGGAGCGTTAATATTTGCCAATTGCAGAAAGCCGGCCCCGTTAACCATTCCAAGTGCTTCGCCGTGCCTTGGCTGGAGGTTCCATATCGGTCGTTTGTGGCGCAGGGCAGGTTCAGCCACCATATGTCGTGGCGAACGAATCCTGATTCTGCACGAGTCAGCGATTCGGGCTCCCTTCGTTCGTGGCCTGTTCGCATCGTTAAAAAGCGCGCGGGCGGGCGTTCCGCTGTGGTACAGGAGGGTGCCGGAGCAAAGCTTCGCGGCGCCGGACCGTTTATCGTAATCGGGATCGCATGCTTCTTCGATCATTGCCGCCTTCCGTGCGCGCCCGCGGGGTCACCGCCGTGCTTGGGCCGACCAATACGGGCAAGACGCATCTCGCCATCGAGCGCATGCTGGCGCACGACAGCGGTATAATCGGCCTGCCGCTGCGCCTGCTGGCGCGGGAGGTCTACGGCCGCCTCGTCGAACGCGCCGGCGCCGATCAGGTCGCGCTCGTCACGGGCGAGGAGAAGATCAAACCACTCAACGCCCGCTACTGGGTGGCGACTGTCGAGGCCATGCCGCGCGACCTCGATGTCGCCTTCTGCGCCATCGACGAGATACAGCTCGCTAGCGACTTCGATCGCGGCCACGTCTTTACCGACCGGCTGCTCAACCAGCGCGGCCGCTCCGAAACCCTGATCATAGGCGCGGCCACAATGCGCCCGCTCGTCGAGAGGCTGCTGCCGGGGGCCAACATCGTCTCGCGGCCGCGTCTCTCGCAACTGAGCTATACCGGAGAAAAGAAGATCACGCGCCTGCCGCGGCGCTCTGCCGTCGTGGCCTTCTCGGCCGAGGAGGTCTATGCCGTCGCCGAGCTGATCCGACGGCAGAAGGGTGGGGCGGCCGTTGTCCTCGGAGCTCTGAGCCCGCGCACGCGCAACGCCCAGGTCGAGCTCTTCCAATCCGGCGAGGTGGATTATCTCGTCGCCACGGATGCCATCGGCATGGGCCTCAACCTCGACGTCGATCATGTCGCCTTTGCCAGCGAGAGGAAGTTCGACGGTTACGGCTTTCGCCAGCTGACCCCTGCCGAATTCGGCCAGATCGCCGGCCGTGCCGGCCGTCACATGCGGGATGGCACCTTCGGCACGACGGGTCGCTGCCCGCCCTTCGATTCCGAGCTCGTCACGGCACTCGAGGACCATGCCTTCGATCCGGTGCGCATGTTGCAGTGGCGCAATCCCGACCTCGATTTCTCCTCGCTGGCTGCCCTGCAGCGCAGCCTCGCTGCGCCGCCGCGCGAGGAGGGGTTGACGCGCGCCCCCACGGCCGAGGACGAGGCGGCGCTCGACATCGCTGCCCGCGATGCCGAGGTGCGCCGCCTCGCCGGCTCGCGGTCGGCGGTCGAGCGGCTGTGGGAGGTGTGCCAGGTGCCGGACTACCGGCGCGTCGCATCGGCCGCTCATGCCGACCTCGTCGTCACGATTTACCGCGATCTCGTCAGCAACGGCGTGCTAGCGGAGGACTGGTTCGCCCGTCAGGTCGGCCTCGTCGACCGCACCGACGGCGACATCGACACACTTTCCGCACGCATCGCGCAGGTGCGCACATGGACCTTCGTCGCCAACCGTCCCGACTGGTTGACCGATCCCGAGCATTGGCAGGCGCGAACCCGTCAGGTAGAGGACAGGCTGTCGGATGCGCTGCACGAGCGTCTGGCCAGTCGGTTCGTCGACCGGCGCACCAGCGTCCTGATGCGGCGTTTGAGAGAGAATGCGATGCTTGAAGCGGAAGTCACCGCCGCTGGGGATGTGCTGGTCGAGGGCCAGCACGTGGGCCAGCTCCACGGATTTCAGTTCGCCGCGGACCCGCAGGCGGACGGCACCGAGGCCAAGGCCCTGCGCGCCGCAGCGCAGAAGGCGCTGGCCGGCGAGATCGAAATGCGCGCCGAGCGCCTGGCCAACGCCGGGGATGATACGTTCGTGCTCGCGAACGATGGCGTCGTGCGCTGGATGGGCGAGGCCGTAGCGCGGCTGGTGCCGGGCGAGAAGTTGCTGGGCCCGCGCCTGCGCATCCTCGCCGACGAGCATCTGAGTGGTCCGGCGCGCGACAAGGTCGAGCAGCGGCTGGACCTCTGGCTCAAGGCGCATGTCGGCAAGCTGCTCGGGCCGCTTATCGCCCTCGAGGAGGCGAACGAACTCAATGGCATTGCCCGTGGCATCGCGTTCCAGATCGCCGAATCTCTTGGCGTGCTAGACAGGGCGCGCGTGGCGCAGGAGGTCAAGGGCCTCGACCAGGAGCAGCGCGGCGCTCTCAGGCGCATGGGCGTGCGGTTCGGCGCCTATCATCTCTACTTGCCCCAGCTCCTGAAGCCGGCGCCGCGGGCGCTTGCCGCGCAGCTCTGGGCGCTCAAGCACGGCGGCCTCGACGTCAAGGGGCTCGACGATATTCCCCATCTCGCCGCCTCCGGACGCACGTCCATTCCCGTCGATGCCGAGGCGCCGAAGGCGCTGTATCGCGCCGCCGGCTTCCGCGTCTGCGGCGAGCGGGCCGTGCGGGTCGACATCCTCGAGCGCCTCGCTGATCTCATCCGCCCGGCCATCGCCTACCGGCCCGGCACGACGCCCGGCGAGCCGCCGGCCGGCGCGGCCGATGGCGACGGCTTTGTCGTCACCGTCGCCATGACCTCCCTCGTCGGCTGCTCGGGCGAGGATTTCTCCTCGATCCTCAAGGCGCTGGGCTATGTCGTCGACCGCCGCCCGGGGCCGGCCATCACGGTGCCGCTCGTGCCGGCGCCCCGTCAGGTGACGCCGCCGCAGCCCGGTCTGCCGGACGCGGCTGCCGAAGCGCTGGGGGATGCGCCGGCCGAGCCAGTTGCCGAGACGGGGGCGACCATCGCCGAACGGGCAGCCTCCGAGGATGCGGCCGGCGAGACGCCGTTGGCAGACGAGCCGGCTGAGCAAGAGGCCAACACCCGAGAGGATACCGCCCAGGAAGTCGTCGCCCAGGAACTGGCCGCGCAGGAACCTGCTCCCGTGGGAGAGAGTGGGGTGGACGAGCCTGCTGCGCAGGAAGGCGCAACGGAAGCGCCGGCGGAGCCGGCTATCGTCGAGGTGTGGCGTCCGCACCGGCATCATCACCACGCGCAGCAGCGGCAGGGCGCGGAAAAGCGCGGCCGCCGCCATGGCCGCGCCGAGGCGCCGCGTGAGGGCGGGCCGGGGCGTCCCGACAGACCGGCGGTGCGTGGACCGATGCGTTCGGCCCAGCCGCGCAACGGCGGGCCGGCCGAAGGGCGATCCGAGAAACGGGCCGACGGCGGGCCGCGTCGCGGCAAACCCGGGGAGGGACGCGGCGAGCGCCGCCACGAACAGCGCAACGAGCGCGCGCCAGATCCCCATTCGCCTTTTGCCAAGCTGCTCGCCCTCAAGCAGCAGCTCGAAGCGCGGGACGACAAGAAGTAGCGGCGCCACGGGGCCTCGCGTCCCGCCGCCAGCGCGGACGGAGTGCATGACCGAGCAGGAAGCCGAGCGGCTGCGTCTCGACAAGTGGCTGTGGCACGCGCGCATGGCCAAGAGTCGCACGCTCGCGGCCAGGCTGGTGACCGCCGGCCACGTGCGCCTCAACGGCCGGCGCATGGAGGATCCCGCCCGCCGCATCGGCAGGGGGGATGTCCTCACGATCGCGCTCGCGCACGGGACTTTCGTCGTCACCGTCATGGCGCTCGGTACGCGCCGCGGGCCTGCGGCAGAAGCGCGCACCCTCTATGTCGAGAATTTGCAGGACGGCCCTGCAGCCAGCGAATGAGTGCGCTCTGGCATCGTCCCGGCTGGCCCCTTAAGTCACACGATGGGCGGATGTGCGAGGTCGCAATCCACGCGCGGCCGTCGCGGCCGCGCGCGACGAGACGTCGCTTGCTTTGCGGACGCGGAGCGGGTAGAGCGCGCTTTCGCAACTGACGGACGGGCGCGGGCCCGCCTTCGAACACGGGGCCAGGCGGCAGGAGAAGCGGATGACCTACGTCGTCACCGACAACTGCATTCGTTGCAAGTATATGGATTGCGTCGAAGTTTGCCCCGTCGACTGTTTCTATGAAGGCGAGAACATGCTCGTCATCCATCCCGACGAGTGCATCGATTGCGGTGTGTGCGAGCCGGAATGCCCTGCCGAGGCGATCAAGCCGGACACGGAGCCTGCGCTTGAGAACTGGTTGAAGCTGAACGCCGATTTCGCCAAGGTGTGGCCGAACATCACCCAGAAGCGCGAGCCGCCGGCCGATGCCAAGGAGTTTGATGGCGTCCCGGGGAAGCTGGAGAAGTATTTTTCGCCCGAGCCGGGAGAAGGGGATTGAGCGCCTTGCCCCGTCCGCTCGCGGGGTGCGGCGCGGTAGGCCTTTGATTTTCACTGCATTTTATGATAGGTTGTTGTTCTACAGTCGGTTAGCGCAATGGGCACGGTCGTTTTCGCCGTACTTTGTTCAGCCAAAGAACGTCAGTAGCGGAACCTGCGATGTCCTCGCAGGCGCCCAAGGCCTTTGCGCGACACGGGTTCATCGACTGAGATCGGTTTGCGAGGCAGAGGTGTCCCTCCTGCCCCGCTGGTGTTGTGCCACCGCCGCGGATCAGCCTTCCCGGTGGTGGGGCGTATCGTCCGTTTTGAGGCGAGTGCGATCAGGAGGCGACCACTATCATGACGAATGCCAAGAAGACCGCCCAGCGTCAGGGTTTCAAGACGGGGGAATCCATCGTCTATCCCGCTCATGGCGTCGGCCAGATCGTCGCCATCGAGGAGCAGGAGGTCGCCGGTTTCAAGCTGGAACTGTTCGTCATCACATTCGAGAAGGACAAGATGACCCTGCGCGTGCCGACCACGAAGGCGGCAAGCGTGGGCATGCGCAAGCTCGCCGAGACACCGCTGGTCGCCAAGGCGTTGGAGACGCTGACCGGCCGCGCGCGCATCAAGCGCACCATGTGGTCGCGTCGTGCCCAGGAGTACGAGGCCAAGATCAATTCGGGCGATCTCATCGCCATCGCCGAGGTGGTGCGCGACCTGCACCGTTCCGATGCCCAGCCCGAGCAGTCCTACAGTGAGCGCCAGCTCTACGAAGCCGCGCTCGACCGGATGGTGCGGGAGATCTCGGCCGTCAACCGCGTCACTGAGACCGAGGCGCTGAAGCTGATCGAGGACAGCCTTGCCAAGTCACCCAAGCGGGCGGCGAAGGCGCCGGTCGAGGCCGATGCCGACCTTGATGCCGAGGACGTCCAGGAAGAAGCCGCCTGAGCCCTGCGTTAGACAAGAGCCCGGCAGCAATGCCGGGCTTTTCGCTGTCTGACCGTCGCCGTTGCTGGCGGCGCGGTCCCGGGCTCCGCTTGCGCTGCGCCGGTTTCATCATTGGCCCGCGACGGGGGCCGGCCGCCTCGTGCGGCACGCGGCATGCACCTGCACCATTCGCAGGCGCGCCGTTCCGCGACCTGGCAGGCCGCGCAGCCGATCATTCTTCCGTGATGATCTTGTAGGTCCAGCCGGGCGTCAGCGGCTTGCCCGCAGTCAGGCCATTCAGCACGAGAAAGCGCTCGAGCGGCCGGTCGGGCGCCGACATGCGGCTTGCGAGGCTCTCGGGCGTGTCGCCGGGCTGCGCCGTGATCAAGGCGATGCGGCGCGGCCGGATGGACGCGATTTCGTGCGTGGAGAGCCGGCGGAAGCTCGCGAGGGTCTGTCGGAAGGCGCGCATGGTGGCGGTGCTGTTGTCGCGCGAGGCGTAGACGAGGCGGTAGACGGCACCGTCGACGCGGATGGCGGCCAGCTGGAAATACCACTCCTTGCCCTGGGTGGTGCCAGTCGCCGCCGGCAGGCCGTTGATCGTCGTCTCGGTGATGTTCTGGGTCGTCATGCCCTCGATCCAGCCCGAGGCGAGGAAGTCCCGGAGGCTCTGTGCCGGCGGCAGCTCGACGGCGTCGAGGCGGAGGGCATGCGAGCCGTCGGGCGAGACGCCGAACACGGCTTGGGCCGTATTATCGAGCTGGAATCCCTCCGGTCCGGCGAAGGTGATGCCCAGGCGCGGATGCTGGAAGCGGCGTCCCTGAACGACGCCGTCGGCCGGGTCCTCGCCATAGGCGATGCCGTTGATGGCGTTGAGATAGGCATTGCGGTCGGCCGCCCCAGCCCGCGTGCTGCTGGCCAGCCGTGCCGCGGCGATGGCCTGGGACACGCGCTCCGGCGTTGTCGGGTGGGTCGAGAGGAAGTTCTGCCCCTGGGCCGACCGGCTCGAGCTTCCATTGAGCTCGGCGTTGCGGCTGAGAGAGACGAGGAAGCGCGCCGCACCATAGGGGTCGTAACCCGCCTTGGCGATGGTGCGCACGCCGATGCGGTCCGCCTCGAGCTCCTGGGCGCGCGAGAAGCCTGCGATCGACAGGCGCGTCTCGTCTCGCACCTGCTCGCTCGCCGCCGGGTCGTTCAGCACCTCGGAGACCACGCGGCTGACGAGCATGGAGCGCTGCTCCATCTCCGCGCGCGCGACAGCGTGGCGTGCGGTGACGTGGGCGATCTCGTGCGCCAGTACGCCGGCGATCTCCGACGTGTCGTTGGCGAGCGCGAGCAGACCGCGCGTGACATAGACGTTGCCGGTCGGAAGGGCGAAGGCGTTGACAGTCGGGGAGTTGAGGATGGTGACGCGATAGCTCTCTGCCGGACGGTCGCTCGCCGGCGCCAGCTTGGCCACAACCTGCTGCAGCAACTGCTCGGCCCTGGCGTTGCGGTATTCGCCGCCGAGCGCGGTGACGAGTTGCTGGTGCTCGCGGCTTGCTGCCCGGTCGAGCCCCGTCAGCCGCGGCGCCGCCGGCGGCAGGGGGGCAGTGTCCGGCAGCCGGCTATTGTCGAAAGCACAGCCGGCCAGGAGAAGTGCCATGGCAAGTCCTGCCGCCAGACGCGCGGTACGTCCCGGCAAGACCAGACCTGTCCTGTCGCTCAGCCTGCTCATTCCGTTCCGGCCACCTCGATCCGCTCTATGTCTTCCGCCCGTGTTACCTCGATCAGCGGGCCGCCGCGCAGCTCGACGACGCCGCGTACACGCACCCGGCGCCCTTTGAGAGAGGCCGCAGAGAGACCGGCCGCGCGCATGGTCTCCCAGATCGGTTTCGAGACGGTGACCGTCATGTCCTCAGACCAGCTCCGGCCGAAATTGAGATAGGTACGGGCTGTACGCTCGCCTACACTCGCCACCGTGCCCTCGACGATGGCGAACCGCCCCGCCAAGGCTGCAAGCCCGTCAAGATCGCTCGCCTCCCGCACCGCATGCTCGGCTTCGCGCCACAGCCCGCGTACCTCGCGCCGCGCTTCTGTCTCTGCCGCGAGCAACGTCGGTATGCAACCCTTCACGCCATACTGCGGCCACACACGCGCCAAACCGTTCCGCACCAACAGCTCCTCGAGCATCATGACATCGGATGCGCCTTCGGCGTCGGTTGACGCGCGTTGTGGGAAAACGTCCCACGCGGCCGAAAAGTTCTTTCCGACCAAGATTGAGGCAACATTGCGGCCCCAGCGGTCCGTTCCCGCCCCGATTGCGGCAAGCGTGACCTCTTCTCCGGCGAGTGTTGCAAGTCGTCCACGCCAGGTTTCGGCCGCCGGCCCGTCCTGCGGCAGCAGGGCACCCGCGATCCGCACCGTGCGGCCGTCATCGAGATTCAGGTCGCCATGATGTGTGACGGCGGCGATGCGCGCCGTGCCGGCGATGCGCCCCGGGCAGGAGGCTGCGCGAGCCGGCGCCGCTGCGATGAGCGCCACGAGAACGGCCGCGATGCCGACATGATGCATGTGCCGCGCTGCAATTTCGAGAATCATGTGCTAAAGGGGCTGCGGTTGTCCCGGTAGCTCAGCAGGATAGAGCAACGGTTTCCTAAACCGTAGGTCACAGGTTCGAATCCTGTCCGGGACACCATCCCGTCCATTGTTATCCCGCCAGCAGTGGGCCGGCCAGCGCTTGCGGCGCCGCCCGCGCGTGGGCGCGTGGCAATTTGTGCCGGGCGGCGGTAGTCTCATGTTTCGGGAGCCAGCGGGGCGCCGCGGATGCAACAGACGGGAACCGGCAAGGCGCAACTGCGCCGCCCGGGGGATGGCGATGTCGCTCAAAGGCCCGCCGTGATCCGGCTGGTTGCGCTGGCGGCGCTTGTCGTGCTTTTCGATGTCTTTCGGCCGCAGATAGTCGGCATCGACTTCGAGCAGGCCATCGAGATCTATTCGCCGCTGTTGCGCGGCCTGCTCATCGGCATCTACGCCCTTGGCCTCTGCTTCGGCCTGATGGTGCCGCGCCGCTTCGCAGCCACGCTGCTGCGCGCGTGGCCCGTCTTCCCGGTGCTGCTTCTCGCGGCGTTGTCTGCCTTTTGGTCGCCGCTTCCGGGGGTGACATTGCAGAAGGCCTTCGCCAGCACGGCGACCTTCGTCCTCGGCTGCGGCTATGTTGCGTATTTCGGCGCCCGCGAGACCTTGCGTCTGGTCGCCATCGTCCTCGCCATCGGCATCCTCGCCAGCGCGCTCTTTGCCTTCGCTGCGCCCGAACAGGCGTTGCACCAGCGCACGGATGCCTTCGAATCCATCCATGCCGGTGTCTGGCGGGGCGTCTTCTACCATCGCGTGCTGCTGGGTCAGGCGGCGGCCCTCACATGCATCACCTGGCTCTTCTGCGCCGGGCCGTCCCTCGGGCCGCTCGTTCTGCGTCTCGCTATCGCCGCCGTGGCCGTGCTTTGTCTCGTGCGGTCGGAATCGGCCGGCGGCTATGCGGCGCTCGTCATCGGGGTTGCCGCCATGGCCGGGCTTCGCCTCCTCGAAGGGGCCGGGCGGAGCCTGCGCGGTGTGCTGCTGGTCCTTGGCCTCTTCTTCCTCGTTCCGCTGCTGCTCGCGTCGCAGGCGCTGCTCGCCGCCGGCATCATGGCCCTCGGCCGAGACCTCACCTTCACCGGCCGCTGGCAATTGTGGGTCCTGCTGATCGATCTCGCGAGGGAGAATCCCTGGCTCGGTTACGGCTTCAGCGCCGGCTACCAGGTGCTTCGGCCGGCCATCACAGCGATGTTCGGCTACGATTTCGTCAATCCGCACAGCGGCTACATGGACATTCTCATCGGCCTTGGCGTCGTCGGGCTCCTCGCCGCTCTCTTCGTCCTCTTCGTTCTCCTTCGCCAGTCCTTGCGTCTCGCCTTGCGGGAGGACGTGGCACGGCTCGGAGCCTTGCGCTGTATGCCTTTCGCCGTCGCTGTCTTCCTGATCGGTGCAAATGTGGTCGAAGCCATGCTGATCGAGAGCCGCGGCTTCGCCACCGCGCTGCTCGCGCTGACCTTCGCGGCCGCGGGTGATGCGGCACGCGGCATCACGGCTACCCGGCGTCGGGCTACGGGGCTGGCCGTTCTGCCCATCCTTTCGGGACAGACGCGATGAGGCGCGCCACGACCCTCCTCCCTGCCGTCGCGCTGGTCGCCGCCGGCCTTGTCATGTTGCGGTCCGAGTGCTGGGCAGTTCGCGCGATGGGAACCCTTGTGCCGGAGTTCGGCGCAAGACAGCTGTCGCGCGTCGCGATCGCTGATTCGCCCGTTCCGGGGCCGCTCGGCGACATCGAATCAGGCGAGGTTCTGGCCGTTGCGGCGCTGTCCTGCGACAGCGAGTGGCTCGTCCTGGTGGCGCGGAGGGCTCGCGATGAGGCGGAGCGGCAGCGCGGAGCCTGCGCCGATCTGCGCCGGCGCCTCGTGCGGGCCTCGCCCCGTTCGGGCGATGCCTGGCTTGCGCTGGCTGCCACCCACGTGACCGGGGGGCGCCTCGACGACCAGGGCAGGGCTGCCCTCGCCCTGTCGATCCGCACCATGCCTTTCGAGGCGTGGATGGCGGAGCGGCGGGTGCTCTTCGCCCTCGATGCCTTCGACGCCCTCACGCCGGACGAGCGCAGGCGCATCGCGGCGGATTTCGCCATCCTCGTGATGTCCGGGCATCGCATGCAGCACATCCTCGCGCGCGCGTCGCTGGACCCGCGGGCCGAAAAGGTCGCGCTGGCGCTGGGTGACTTGGCGGGCGGCGAGGTGCGCGCATGGTTCGCCACCCAGCTCGCGCGGCTCGATGCCGCCGAGAAGTGACGCTGTCCACAGGCCGCAGCGCGTCAGCCCGTTTGACACCCGCTCCGGCCGAACCCATATTCGATGGATGATGTTGAAGGTCGTGCCACAGCGCCGTTTCCTGCTTCGCGCGGGTTCTCTCATCGCGGGAATATAGCCCCGGACGCGGTGTGGCCATTGGGCTGCCCGGGTTCGGGGCAGCCGCCGGGCTTCGGCCTGACGACCGCCGGCGTAGGCCGGCCATACACGACATCACACGACAGTCATCCACATCATGCGGCTAGGGCGCCGCGCGCCGGCCGGCCGTAGAGGCGGTCGCGCTGCGAGGGCCGTTCCGCGAGCGGCCTGCCCGTCAGGAAGCGGCACCGGGCCGTCGAACGCTCATCGGGAGGTTATTCCATGTCCGCCGTATCGTCGCGCCGCGCCTTGCGCCGTCCGCCCATCACGGTCTCGCAGGAGGATTTCGACCGGCTTTACGCGCTGGCCGAGGCCGCGGCAGATCGCCAGCCGGAGGTTGCCGAGAATCTCCTGGGCGAGCTCGATCGGGCCAAGGTCCTTCCAGCCGGCAAGCTGCGCAGCGCCGTCGTCGCCATGGGCTCGCGCGTCACCTTCGAGGACGAGGTGACCGGCAAGGTGCAGACGGTCGAGCTCGTCTACCCCGGTGAGGCCGATATCGCGGCCGGCCGCATCTCCATTCTGACTCCAATCGGCGTCGCGCTCATCGGCCTCGCCGCCGGCCAGTCGATCTCGTGGGAGACGCGCAGCGGCGAGCGGCGGCAGCTCAAGGTCCACGCCGTCGAGGAGCGGTCCTGAGGCGCCAACGGGCGCCTCGGCGGTGACGCTCGGCAAAAAGCGTGATTGCAAGCGCCTCGTGAAACGGTAATGTGCCGGTGACGGTGCCTCGCTCCCGCGAGGTGAAAAGGGAACGCGGTCGAAAGCCGCGGCTGCCCCCGCAACTGTAGGCGGCAAGCGCCGGGCCGGATGCCACTGGGACCCATGGTCCCGGGAAGGCGGCCCGGAGCCGAGAGCCGCAAGCCAGGAGACCTGCCGTCGCCGATCCACGCGTGAGGCTGCCGGGTGTGGCAGCCAGGGAGATGCACGATGACCGCAGTCGCAACCGCCCGCGTTGCCAGCCGCGCCGAAGCCTTCAAGGTGGCGCTTCTCGCCTTCGTCCTCGGCACGGGCCTCGTCTTCGTGACGGGCTTCGCCCATCCCGACACCATCCACGACGCCGCGCACGACACGCGCCACGCCCTGAGCTTCCCCTGCCACTGACGGGCAATGCTTCAACGCGTGCTCGCGGTCGGCCTTGTGGCCGGCCTCGTTGCCGGGCTTGCGGTTGCGGTCCTGCAGCATTTCACCACGACGCCGCTGATCCTGGCGGCGGAGGTCTATGAGGTCGAGGCCGAGCAGCAGGCCCGTGGCCTGCTGGTGCCGGCCAATATCATCCTCGCTCACGGCGGCCACGGCGCCCGTGCTGCCGCATCGGGCGGTGAGGCCGGCTTCGATGCCGGCAGGGCCTTGCTGACCGGGCTTGCCACGATCGTCACGGCCGTCGGTTTCGCCCTCGTCATCCTCGCCGCCATGATCGCGGCAGGCGGGCGCATCGACGAGCGCCGGGCCCTCGGGTTCGCCTTCGCCGCCTTCCTCGCCGCCGGCCTTGCACCGGCCCTCGGCCTCGCGCCGGAACTGCCCGGCAGCGCCGCCGCGCCGCTGCTGGCGCGGCAGGTCTGGTGGATCGCGACGGCGGCGCTGACCGCGGGCGGCCTGTGGCTGTTCGTGCACCACGGCGCGTTCTGGGCCCGAGCTATCGCCCTTGCCATGATCGCGGCGCCGCACGTCGTCGGCGCGCCGCATCCGGCCGCCTACGAGAGCCGCGTGCCGGCCGAGCTCGCCGCCCAGTTCGCCGCCACCTCGCTCGCCGTCCAGGCGGTGCTGTGGCTGTCGACCGGGCTCCTCGTCGGTCTCCTCTGGCAGCATCTGGCCCACCGGGCGGGTGAGGCGTGATGGCGGCGCCCGACGTCACCGTCTTCGTCTGCGTCTCCTGCCGGCGGCGCGCCGACAATGCCGTCGGCTTCGATGAGCCGGGCCGCGTGCTCGCCGAGCGCCTCGCCGACCGGCTGGCCGATGACGCGCCCGGCGCCGCGGTGGTGCCGGTCGAGTGCCTCGCCGTCTGCAACCGCCCCTGCACGGTGGCGCTCGTCGGTGACGGCAAGTGGACCTATCTCGTCGGTGACCTCGACAACGAGGCCCATCTCGACGACATCGCCGCTGCCGCACGGGCTTATGGCGCCACCGAGAACGGCATCATCGCCTGGAAGGAGCGGCCGCTGCCCTTCCGCAAGGGCGTCGTCGCGCGCGTGCCGCCCCTGGCCTTTCGCCCGCAGACGCCGACGCCGGCCCTGAGCGGCAGCGATGCGCTGACGCAGGACTAGCCGCGCCGCTCCTGGCGCAGCCCCCGATTTTCTTGTGCCGCCGTGATGCGGCAGACTGGACCGACAGATGCAAGCGACCCTTCCAGCAACGACGGCCAAGGTGCCGTGTACCATCGTCACCGGCTTCCTTGGCGCGGGCAAGACGACCCTCGTGCGCCGCATCCTCGAGGGCGGCCACGGCCGGCGCATTGCCGTCATCGTTAACGAATTCGGCGACGTCGGCTTCGACGGCTCGTTCCTTTCCGGCTGCGGCATCGCCGGCTGCCCGGAGGAGGCGGTGGTGGAGCTGCCCAACGGCTGCCTGTGCTGCACGGTGGCGGATGACTTCGTGCCGGCGCTCGACCGGTTGCTCGCCATTGAGCCGGCGCCCGACCACATCGTCATCGAGACCTCGGGCCTCGCCCTGCCCAAGCCGCTCGTCAGCGCCTTCAACTGGCCGCAGATCCGCTCGCGCGTCACCGTCGACGGCGTCGTCGCCGTGGTCGACGGGCCGGCCGTGGCGGAGGGGCGCTTTGCCGACGATCCCGCCGCGCTGGCGGCGCAGCGTGCGGCGGACGAGACGCTCGACCACGACAATCCGCTCGAGGAGGTGTTCGAGGACCAGATTCTGTGCGCCGACCTCATCGTGCTCAACAAGACGGACCTGATGACCTCGGCCGAGATCGAGGCCGTGTCAGCACAGATTGCCAGCGAACTGCCGCGCGCGGTCAAGATCGTGCCGGCGGCCAACGGCGCCATCGACGCGCGCGTGCTGATCGGCCTCGGCGCGGCGGCGGAGAACGACCTTGCCGCCCGTCCGTCGCACCATGACGACATCGGCGAGCACGACCACGACGACTTCGAGAGCGCTATCTTCCCGGTGGCCGATGTCGATTCGCCCGAGGAGATCGCCCGGCGCGTCGCCGCCGCGGGCGCGGTGGATGGCGTCCTGCGCATCAAGGGTTTCCTCGCGCTGCCGGACAAGCCCATGCGGCTCGTGGTGCAGGCGGTGGGATCCCGAGTAGGCCATCATTTCGACCGGGCATGGAAGCCGGGTGAGGAGCGCGCGGGCCGGCTCGTCGTCATCGGCCTCAAGGGCTTCGACCGGGATGCGGTGGCGGGTGCGCTCGCCGGGTGAGGAGCGCGCGGGCTTGCCGGCTGCGTGAGAGCTGAGGGACGGAGGCGATGCACCTCCTCGCGACGACATCCGTGACGCTCGACGAGGCGAACGAGGCGGTGGATGTCGCCCAGTCGCCGGGCGACGTCGTCGTGCTCTCCTTCGCCGACAGCGATCTTGCGCTCGTCGCGGCCGCCCATGCCCGTCTCGCCCATGCTCGCTCCGGCAGCGACTTTCCCAGCCTGCGCCTCGCCGACCTCAAGCGGCTGCGCCATCCCCTGTCGGTCGACCTCTACGTCGATCAGGTGGCGGCGAAGGCGCGTTTCGTCCTGGTGCGTTGCCTCGGCGGCGTCGACTACTGGCGCTACGGCCTCGAGCGCCTGTCACAGCTCGCGCGGGAGACGGGCTTGATGCTCGCGGCGGTGCCCGGCGAACCGCGGCCCGACCCTGCGCTCATGGCGCTCTCCAGCGCCTCGCCGGACCTGCTGCGCGCGCTCCATGCCGATTTCTCGGCCGGCAGCGAGGCAGCGATGCAGGCAATGCTCGGCCGCATCGCCGCCGCCCTCGGCCATGAAGCGGCGAGCGAGACCGCGTCTGCACCGCCGGCGCCGCTGCCGCCGCTCGTCGCCTGGTCGGCGGAGGGCGGGGCCGTGGAGCCCGTGGCGGCGCTCGCAAGCCTGCCGGCGGACCGGCCGGTCGTGCCGCTCCTCTTCTATCGTTCGGCGCTCGCGGCCGGGGATGTCGCGCCGGTCGCAGCCCTTGCCGAAGCCTTGGCCGTGCGTGGCCTCGCGCCGCTGCCGCTGGCGCTCACCAGCCTGAAGGACCCTGCCGTCGCCGAGCCGCTGCGCCGGCTCCTCGCGTTGCGCCCGCCCGCCGTGATCGTCGCGCTGACGGGCTTTTCGGCGCGGGACGATGCCGG
The DNA here is from genome assembly GCF_001887265.1 of Chelatococcus daeguensis. Classification (NCBI taxonomy): domain Bacteria; kingdom Pseudomonadati; phylum Pseudomonadota; class Alphaproteobacteria; order Hyphomicrobiales; family Chelatococcaceae; genus Chelatococcus; species Chelatococcus daeguensis. The sequence goes on from NZ_CP018095.1 coordinate 564,162, forward strand.
CTTCGTCCTCGACGCGGCCGGGGTGCCCGTCATCCAGGCGATCGTCTCGGGCAGCACGCGCGAGGCCTGGGCGGAGGCGCCGGCCGGCCTCGCCGCGGCGGATCTTGCCATGCAGGTCGTGCTGCCGGAGGCGGACGGGCGCCTCATCGGCCGCGCCGTCGCCTTCAAGGAATGGGCGCTCGACGTGCCCGCGGCCGATTTCGTCGGCCGGCGCAAGGTCGCCGATCCGGAGGGCGTGGCGGCGGTCGCGGACCTTGCCGCCCGCTGGGCGCGCCTTGCCGCGACGCCGCGCGGCGAGCGGCGCCTTGCCTTCGTCCTGTCCGACTATCCTGCCCGTGCCGGCCGCGCCGGCTATGCCGTTGGGCTCGACACGCCGGCGAGCCTCTGCGCCATCTTCGACGATCTCGCCGCGGTCGGCTTCGACACACGCCGCAGCTTCGATGTGGCCGACGTGATGCCGCGGCTGACGGGCGCCGTGCCTCCCTCCCCCCGCTTGCGGGGGGAGGGGGCCAGGGGGCACCCGGTCGCCGCGGCTGATCTCTCCCGAGATTCGGCGGCCCCCGGCGAAGCGCTCCTGTCCCTTGCCGATTACCGCGCCTGGTTCTCCGCCCTGCCCGCCGCGCTGCAGGCGGAGGTTCTGGACCGCTGGGGCGCGCCTGAATCGGACCCCGCCTGTCGCGACGGCCATTTCGTCTTCCCCGTGCTGCGCGCGGGCAAGGCGCTTGCCGCCCTGCAGCCGGGCCGCGGCCTGCCTGACGCCGACAGGAAGGCGTTGCATCACGCGCCGGACGTGCCGCCCTGCCACGGCTATCTCGCCTTCTATCTGGCGCTCAGGCGCTCCGGCGTCGATGCCCTCGTCCATCTCGGCACGCACGGCACCATGGAATGGCTGCCGGGCAAGGCCGTAGCGCTGTCGGGCGCCTGCTGGCCGCAGGTGGTGACGGGCGACCTGCCGGTGATCTATCCCTTCATCGTCAACGATCCCGGCGAGGCGGCGCCCGCCAAGCGGCGTATCGCGGCCCTGACGCTCGGCCATCTCACGCCGCCGCTCGCCATCGGTGGACTCCACGGCGAGGCGGCCGGACTGCGCGACCTCGTGGAGGAATATGCCGGCGCACAGGTGCTCGACCCGCGCCGGGCGACACTCCTTGCCGAGGACATCCTGTCGCGTGCCGAAGCCGCCGGCCTCGCCGCCGAATGCGGCATCGTCCCGGGCATGGGGATGGCGGAGGCGCTGAGCGCGCTCGATGCGCATCTTTGCGATCTCGCCGAAGTTTCGTTCGCCGCGGGACTGCACGTCTTCGGCCGCAGCCCCGCGGCACCTGAGCGGGCGCGTCTTCTGGCCGAGATCGCCGGGCTCGACGAACCGGAGGCCGCGCGCGTGGCCGAGGCTGTCGCGGCGAGCGGCGCGGCCGAGCGTGAGGCACTCGTCGCCGCGCTCGACGGGCGTTTCGTGCCGCCGGGCCCATCGGGATCGCCTGCCCGCGGGCAGGTGGAGGTGCTGCCCACCGGCCGCAACATGACGACGCTCGATCCGCGCGCCGTCCCCACCCCGGCTGCCACCCGGCTCGGCGAGCGCGCCGCCGCCGAAGTGGTCCGCCGCCATCTGCAGGAGACGGGCGACTGGCCGCGCCGCATCGTCATGGACCTGTGGGCCTCGCCCACCATGCGCACCGGCGGTGAGGACATCGCCCACGCGCTGGCGCTGATGGGCGCGAAGCCGGAGTGGGACCATGCCTCCGGCCGTGTCGGCGGCTTCACCATCCTGCCTCTGGCGCTGCTCGACCGGCCGCGCGTCGACGTCACCCTGCGCGTCTCGGGCGCCTTTCGTGATACCTTCCCCGTCCAGCTGGCGCTGCTCGACCAGGCGGCGCGGGCGGTCGCGGCGCTCGACGAGGAGGACGGCTGGAACCCGCTCGCCGCCGCGCGCCGCGCCGGTGGCCTCCTGTCCCGCGTCTTCGGCGCCGCGCCGGGCCGCTACGGCATGGGGCTGGCGGACCGGGTCTTGGCGGATGACGAGGCCGCGCGCACGGACCTCGCCGCGCTCTACCTGGCCGCGACCGACCACGCTTATGGCGCCGGCGAGGCGCGCGCGGATGACTCCTTCGCGGAGCGGCTCGCGGCGGCCGATGCCTTCGTCCACGTGTCCGACACGTGCGAGCGCGACATCCTCGACGGCGACGACGCCATGGAGGCCATCGGCGGTTTCGCCGTCGCCGGGCGCGACGGGGCGCTCGTCTTCAGTCTCGATACCAGCCGGCCGGTGGCGCCGCGCGTGCGCACCGTGGAGGAGGACGTCGCCCGCCTCGTCCGCGGCCGGCTCATCAACCCGCGCTGGATCGCCGGCCAGCTCGCTCACGGCTGGCGCGGCGCCGCCGAGCTCGCCCAGTCGCTCGATGCCGTCTTCATCTGTGCGGCCACCACGGGCGCAGTGTCGGACCATCAGTTCGACATGCTGTTTTCCGCCTATGTCGGCGACGAGGCGGTTTTCGCCCAGGTGCGGGAGGCCAATCCCCCGGCCGCCGGTGCTATCCTCGAGCGTTTCGCCGCGGCCCGCCGCCGCGGCCTGTGGCGCTCGCGGCTCAATTCCGCCGCCACCCGGCTGGAGACCCTCGTCCGGGAGGCCGCGGCATGAGCGTTGCGGCTCCTGTACCGGCCAGCCGACGCGGTTGGTGTCCGGGCATCGCCCGCCCCATGGCGACCGGCGACGGCCTGCTCGTGCGCATCCACCCGCGCCACGGCTCCTTGACGGCGGCACAGCTTGGAGGGCTCGCCGATCTGGCTGAGCGCTACGGCAACGGCCTCGCCGATGTGACGAGCCGCGGCAACCTGCAGTTGCGCGGTGTTGTCGAGGCCGATCATGGCGCGCTCTCTGACGCGCTCGCCGGACTCGGCTTCATCGATGATTTGCCGGCAACGGGACCGCAGCGCGTCGTCTTTCTGCATCCGCTCGCGGGTCTCGACGGACTGCGCGACCTGCGCCCGCTCGCTGATGCCATCGAGGCCGAGCTGCGGCCGCTGCGCGCGAAGCTCCCCGGCAAGTTCTGCATCGCCCTTGGACATGAAGGCACCGCGCCCGCCGTGGCAGCGGACGTCGAGGTCGCCATCGATGCCGACGGCAACGCTGTCGTCCATTTGCCCGGCGCGCAACCGCCTGAGGCGGACACGCCCTGCTCCCCTCCTTCGCAAGGGAGGAGGAGACAGGAGGCCGGGCTCCCGGCCCGGATCGTGGCGCTGGTATTGGAGTTCCTCGCCCGTCGCTCCGCCAAGCGTAGTCCCCGACAACGAAGCGATGTGCCGGCTAATTACCTCGGCCTTCTGCCAGCCGGCGAACAACCGATCCTCGCCGTCGCCCCGGCCTTCGGCCGCCTCGCCGCTGCCGACATGCGCCGGCTCGCCGGTTGGGCCGGCCGCCACGGCGCGGGAGAACTGCGCCTGACGCCCTCCCGGGCCGTGCTCATCCCGCATCTTGACAGGGGCGCCGCGGACGGGCTGATGCGCGAGGCGCGGGCGGCCGGCTTCATCGTCGATGCCGATGATCCGCGTGCCTTGCTTGTCGCCTGTCCGGGGCGGCCGGCCTGCCGGAGCGCCTTCGCGCCGGCGCAGGCCGATGCCCTGCGCCTCGCCGGCGTGGCCGGGCTCCTCGGCGCCGTGCATGTCTCGGGCTGCGCCAAGGGCTGTGCGCGCCAGGCGCCAGCGCCGCTCACGCTGGTGGCCCAGGCGGGCGGCTATGGCGTGGTGCTCGACGGCACGGTGCGCGATGCGCCGCTCGCCGTCCGCTCAGCGGCGGAGATCGAGGCGCTGCTGCAGCAGGTTGTCGCGACTGGCCCGTCGCGGGGCGAGGCAATCGCTTCCCTCGTCCGCGCGTTGGGATCTGAACCGGGGAAGGAGATGCCGCGATGAGCGGCCGTTACGATTACGAGCGCGACGGGGCGGCGATCTATCGCGCTTCCTTCGCCATCATCCGCGCCGAGGCGGATCTTGCGCGCTTTTCCGGCGCCGCCGAGCGCGTCGTCGTGCGCATGATCCACGCCTGCGGCATGACGGACCTGTCGCAGGACGTCGACATGTCCGGCGGCTTCGCGGAAGCGGCGGCGGCGGCCCTGCGCCGGGGCGCGCCCATCCTCTGCGACGCGCGCATGGTGGCGAACGGCATCACCCGCGCGCGCCTGCCGGCGGGCAACGAGGTCGTCTGCACGCTCGACGACCCGCGCGTGCCGGCCCTCGCTGAGAAGATAGGTAACACCCGCACCGCCGCGGCCATGGAGCTGTGGCGCGCGCGGCTCGCCGGCAGCCTCGTCGTCGTCGGCAATGCGCCCACGGCGCTGTTCCGTCTGCTGGAAATGCTGGACGAGGGCGCGCCGCTGCCGGCTGCCATCATCGGCATCCCCGTCGGCTTCGTCGGCGCGGCCGAATCGAAGGCGGCGCTCGCCGCCGACGGGCGCGTGCCGCACCTCGTCGTCCAGGGCCGGCGCGGCGGCAGCGCCATGGCGGCCGCGGCGGTCAACGCCCTTGCGAGCGATAGCGAATGACCACCCCAGGCAAGCTCTTCGGTGTCGGCATGGGGCCGGGCGACGCCGGCTATGTGACGCTGCGCGCCCGCGCAGTGGTGCTCGAGGCGGGCGTCGTCGCCCATTTCGCCAAGAAGGGGCGGCGCGGCCATGCCCGCACCATCGCGGATGCGGCCATCGGCACAGGCAGGCGCGAAATGGCCCTCGTCTATCCGGTGACGACCGAGATCGCCGTGGCCGATCCGGGCTACGGTGCCGCCATCACGTCCTTCTACGACGAGGCGGCCGAGGCGATCGCCCGGGAACTCGCCGCCGGCACCGATGTCGCCGTGCTATGCGAGGGCGACCCCTTCTTCTACGGCTCCTTCATGCATCTGTGGCGGCGCCTGCGGGGGCGCTTCGCGGTGGAGGTGGTGCCGGGCGTCACCGGCATGTCGGGCTGCTGGTCACGCGCCGGCGTGCCCATCACCTGGGGCGACGACGTGCTCACGGTGCTGCCGGCGACGCTCGCGAAGGAGGACCTGGTGCGCCGTCTCGGCACGACGGACGCCGCCGTCATCATGAAGCTCGGCCGCAACCTCCGCAAGGTGCGTGCGGCGCTGATCGAGGCCGGGCTCATCGAGCGCGCTGTCTTCGTCGAGCGCGGCACGATGGACGGCGAGATCGTCTGCCCGCTTGCCGAGAAGGCCGACGACGAGGCGCCCTATTTCGCCATGGTGCTGGTGCCCGGCGAGGGGCGCCGGCTGTGAGGGCGTCGGGCCGCCTCGTCATCGTCGGCCTCGGGCCCGGCGAGCCGCACTGGCTGACGCCGGCGGCGCGCGCCGCGCTTGAGGGCGCGAGCGACCTCATCGGCTACGGACCCTATCTCGACCGCCTCGGCGACCTGCGGCCCGACCAGCGCCGCCACGCCTCCGACAACCGGGTGGAGCTGGAGCGGGCGCGCCACGCGCTCACGCTCGCCGCCGAGGGCCGGCGGGTGGCCGTCGTCTCGGGCGGTGATCCCGGCGTCTTCGCCATGGCGGCGGCCGTGTTCGAGGCGGTCGAAGGGGGCGATCCCGCCTGGGCGGGGCTCGACATCCACGTGGAGCCCGGCGTCACCGCCATGCTCGCCGCCGCGGCCCGGGCCGGCGCGCCGCTCGGCGGCGATTTCTGCGCCATCTCCCTGTCCGACAATCTGAAGCCCTGGGAGGTGCTGGAGAAGCGGCTCGCTGCGGCGCTGTCGGCCGATTTCGTCATCTGCCTCTACAACCCCATCTCGCGCGCGCGGCCTTGGCAGCTCGGGCGCGCCCTCGCCATCGCCCGCGAGCATCGCGCGCCGGAAACGCCCGTCATCTTCGCCCGGGCCGTGGGGCGTGCCGACGAGAAGCTGACGGTGGTGCCTCTCGCCGAGGCGGCCGGCGGCCTCGCCGACATGGCGACCCTCGTCATTATCGGGGCCTCGACGACGCGCTGCGTGCTGCGGCCGGCCGGTGAACGACCCTGGGTCTACACGCCGCGCAGCTACGGAGGCGGGCGGTGAACAGAGCGGCGTCAATTCTCCCCTCCCCCTTGCGGGGAGGTATCGGGGGTGGGGGGCGTCAGGCCGGGCGCCGGTCGCTTGTGCAGCGGATGGCGCTACCCCCCTTCCTAACCCTCCCCCACAAGGGGGGAGGGGACGCTTGCGCTCCGGTGCCTGGCGACGAGCCATGCCAGTGCGGCCTCGGCGGTCTCGACCATCGGCACGTCAGGCCGGTCGGGCCGTCGCACCATGACGACGGGCAGGCCGAGCTTGCGGGCCGCGATGATCTTGGCCTCGGTGGCGCGGCCGCCGGCATTCTTGGAGACGACGACATCGATCGCCTCGCGCCGCATCAGCGCCACCTCGTCCTCCACCGCGAACGGCCCGCGCGCCCGGATGAGCGTGGCGGACGCGAGAAGCCCCTCCGCCGGCTCGATGCTGCGCACGACATAATGGTGCTGCGGCGCCGCCGCGAAGGCGGCGAGTTCCTGCCGCCCGATGGTGAGGAACACGCGGGCAGGCATCGTGCCGAGCGCCGCCGCCGCGCCCGCCATGTCGGCGACCTCGATCCAGTTATCATCCGGCCGATGCTGCCACGACGGCCTCGTGAGGGCGAGAAGCGGCACGCCCGCCATCCCGCAGGCGGCGGCCGCATTCGCGCTCATGCGAGCGGCGAAGGGATGCGTCGCATCGACGACGGCCGCAATCCGTTCTCGGGCGAGGAAATGCGCCAGCCCGTCCACGCCGCCAAAGCCGCCGATGCGTGTCGCGACAGGCGCGGCGGCCGGCGCGCTCGTGCGCCCGGCGAGCGACAGCACGGGCTCGAACCGCGTATCCTCCGCCACGAGCCGGGCAAGGGTCGTCGCCTCGCTGGTGCCGCCGAGAAGGAGAATGCGCATGGCCGCTGACATGCCGGACTTCTCGCCCAACGCAGCGCCGATGTCGAGCGCCGCGCGGATGAGCGCGGGGCCCTGGCTGACGATTGTCGGCATCGGGGAGGACGGGCGCGGCGGCTTGTCTCCCGCCGCGCTCGCGGCGCTCGAGGCGGCCGAGCTCGTGGTCGGCGGGGAGCGGCACCTCGCGCTCGCCGCGCCCTTTCCCGGCCGGGCCCTCGCCTGGCCGAGCCCGCTCAAGGAGGCTTTTCCGGAAATCCTCGCCCATCGCGGCCGCCCGGTGTGCATCCTCGCCAGCGGCGATCCCTTCAATTATGGCATCGGCGCGCAGATCGCCGCCCTCGTGCCGGCCGACGAACTGCTGTGCCTGCCTCAGCCCTCCTCCTTCTCGCTCGCCGCCGCGCGTCTCGGCTGGTCGCTGCCGGACGCCGCGACCATCAGCCTGCACGGCCGCGCGCTCGCCGGCATCGTGCCTTACCTGCAGCCCGGTGCGCGGCTCATCGTGCTGACATGGGACGGCACGACGCCCGGCAAGGTGGCGACGCTGCTCACGGAGCGTGGCTTCGGCGCCTCGCGCCTCACCGTGTTCGAGGCCATGGGTGGGCCGCGCGAGCGGCGCCTTGTGGCGTCGGCGCAAGGCTTCGATCTTGCCGGGATCGGTCCGCTCAACACGCTCGCCGTCGAGGTCCTCGCCGGCCCGGACGCCCGGGTCGTGACGCTGGTGCCGGGGCGCGACGATGCCTGGTTCGACAACGACGGCCAGCTCACCAAGAGCGAGATCCGCGCCGTGACCCTGGCGGCGCTCGCCCCGCGCGCGGGCGAGGTGTTGTGGGATATTGGCGCCGGCGCCGGCTCCATCGCCATCGAATGGTGCCTTGCCCATCCCCGTAACCGCGCCTTCGCCATCGAGGAGCGGCCGGACCGCGCCGCGCGTGCCGCGGCGAATGCGGACAGGCTCGGCGCGATCGCTGTCACGGTGGTGGAAGCCCGGGCGCCGGAAGGGCTCGCCGACCTGCCGCGGCCTGAGGCCGTCTTTATCGGCGGCGGGCTGACGGATGCCGGCGTCTTCGAGGCGGCCTGGGCCGCCTTGCCGGCCGGCGCGCGGCTCGTCGCCAATGCCGTGACGCTGGAGAGCGAACAGCGGCTCGCCGCGCTCTTCGCCGCCCACGGCGGGCGGCTGCGGCGCCTCTCCGTCGCCCGGGCCGAGCCGGTCGGCGGCTTCCATGGCTGGCGCACGGCGATGCCCGTGACGCAATGGATGGTGGACAAGCCATGATCGCCCTCGGCATCGGTCTTACCAGCGCTGTCGACGGCGCGGCCATTGCCGCGCTCGTACGCCGAGCGTTGGCCCATGCCGGACTGGAGGCGTCCGTGCTCGCCGTGCCCGACTGGCGCGCGGACCTGCCGGCGGTGGCCGCGGCGGCGCGCCTCTTGGGCCTGCCGGTCGCGCCGGTATCGCGCGCGGCCATGCAGACCGTCGAGGCGGCCGTGGCGACACGCGCGCCCGAAAGCCTTGCCCGCTACGGCGTCGGCTCGGTCGCCGAAGCGGCGGCGCTCGTCGCCGCCGGACGCGGCGCGCGCCTGCTCGTGGCGCGCCTTGCAGAGGCGGGGGCGACCTGCGCCGTGGCGGAAGGGGAGGGGCCATGACCGTCCATTTCATCGGCGCGGGTCCCGGCGCCGCCGATCTCATGACCCTGCGCGGGCGCAGCCTCGTCGAGCGCTGTCCGGTCTGCCTCTATGCCGGCTCGATCCTGCCGCCGGAGATCCTCTCCTGGTGCCCGCCGGGTGCGCGCCTCGTCGATACGGCCGGACTCGACCTCGATGCCATCGCCGCCGAGTTCGAGCGTGCCCATGCGCTCGGGCAGGACGTGGCGCGCCTCCACTCGGGCGACCTCTCCATCTGGAGCGCGGTGGCCGAGCAGATGCGCCGGCTCGATGCCCTTGGCATTCCTTATACGCTGACGCCGGGCGTGCCGGCTTTCGCCGCGGCTGCGGCTGCGCTCGGGCGAGAGCTGACGCTGCCCGGCGTCGCCCAGTCGCTCGTGCTCACCCGTACCGGCGGCCGCGCCTCGCCCATGCCGGACAGGGAGAAGCTCGCCGCCTTCGCCGCGACGGGTGCCACGCTCGCCATCCATCTCTCCATCCATGTCATCGACAAGGTGGTGGATGAGCTCACGCCGCACTACGGGCCGGATTGCCCGGCGGCCGTGGTCTGGCGTGCGTCCTGGCCGGACGAGCGTATCCTGAGGGGTACCCTCTCCGGCATCGCCGGCGAGGTGGCGCGCGAGAAGCTGGAGCGCACCGCGCTCATCCTCGTCGGGCCGGCGCTGGCTCGCGAGGATTTCCGCGACAGCGCGCTTTATACGAAGACCTATGCGCGGCGCTTCCGCCCGCAGGAGGGGGAGAGCGAGACGTGATGAGGCTGCCGGAGATCGAGACGCCCGCCTTCGCGCCCGGCTCGGTTTGGCTCGTCGGCGCCGGCCCCGGCGACCCCGGGCTCCTGACGCTCCATGCCGTCAAGGCGCTCGTCGAGGCGGACGTCATCGTCCACGACGCGCTCGTCGATCCGCGCATCCTCGCGCTCGCACCGTCTTCGGCTCGGCGCGAATATGCCGGCAAGCGCGGCGGCAAGCCCTCGGCGTGCCAACGCGACATCTCAGAGCGGCTGGTCGCGCTCGCGCGCGAAGGGCTGCGCGTGCTGCGCCTCAAGGGAGGCGATCCCTTCGTCTTCGGCCGCGGCGGCGAGGAGGTGCTGGCGCTCGCCGCCGCCGGCGTGCCGTTCCACGTGGTGCCCGGCCTGTCGAGCGGCATTGCCGCACTCGCCGCCCACGCCCTTCCGGCGACGACGCGCGACACCAACCACGCCGTCATTCTCGCTACCGGCCATGCGGCGCCGGGCGAGGAGGGCGCGGACTGGGCGGCGCTTGCCCGGGCGGGCGTGCCCATCGTGCTTTACATGGCCGTCGCCAACCTGCCCGCCATCGTTGCCGGACTCAAGGCCGGTGGCATGCCGGGCGCGACACCGGCGCTCGCGGTGGAGCGGGTCTCGACCTTGGACGAGCGGCTTGTGGAGGGCACGCTCGACGAGCTTGCCGCGCTCGCCGCTGGCGGCGGCCTCAACGCGCCGGCGGTAATCGCTGTGGGCGCCATAGCGCGGTTCCGCGCCATGCTCGCCGCTCGCCTGAAGGAGGCTTCGTGAGCCCCGGCCTCCTCATCGCCGCCCCACGCTCCGGCTCCGGCAAGACGACGATCACGCTTGCGGTGATGCGGGCGCTCAGCCGGCGCGGCCTTGTCGTGCAGGGCGCCAAATGCGGGCCGGACTATATCGACCCGGCCTTCCATGCCGCGGCGACCGGGCGGCCGAGCTTCAACCTCGACAGCTTCGCCATGCCGCCGGCGCTGCTGGAGGATCTTGTCACCGACCATGCGGCGGCCGACCTCGTCATTGCCGAGGGCTCCATGGGGCTCTTCGACGGTGTGACCGGCGGCGAGGGGGCGACCGGCGCCAGCGCCGACATCGCCGCCCGCTTCGGCTGGCCGGTCGTGCTGGTGCTCGACGTCTCGGGCCAGGCGCAGTCGGCGGCCGCGACGGCTCTCGGCTTCCGCAGCTACGATCCGCGCGTGATGATCGCCGGCGTCATCCTCAACAACGTCGCGAGCGAGCGCCACCGGCGCCTCTCGGCCGACGGCATGGCGCAGATCGGCTTGCCCGTCGTCGGCGTCGTCATGCGCCGCAAGGAGATCATCCTGCCCGAGCGCCACCTCGGCCTCGTCCAGGCGGGCGAGACGGCCGACCTCGCCGCCCGCCTCGACGCACTGGCGGACCTCGCGGAGGCGTCGATAGATCTCGACGCCTTGCTGCGCGCTGCGCGGCAATCGCAAAACGCTGGCGACGACCGGGAGCGACAGGCTCCCTCCCCCCGCTTTGCGGTTGGGAGGGTTGGGGTGGGGGGCAGCGGCGCGACGATCGACAGCCGGCCCATCCAAGCGGGAACACCCCCCACCCCTAGCCCCTTCCAACCGAAAGGCGGGGGGAGGGGAACGGCGCCCAGTCCTTCATCGCCCAGCCTTCGACCGCCCGGCCGCCCATCGCTCCGCCTGCCACCGCCCGGCCGGCGTATCGCGCTGGCGCAGGATGCGGCCTTTTCCTTCGTCTATCCGCATGTGCTCGACGGTTGGCGGCAGGCGGGGGCGGAGATCGTGCCCTTCTCGCCGCTGGAGGACGAGCCGCCGGGGGACGATTGCGACGCCTGCTGGCTGCCGGGCGGCTATCCGGAACTGCATGCCGGGCGACTCGCCGGCAATGCGCGCTTCCTCGACGGCCTCCGCGGGTTCGCGGCCAGCCGGCTGGTGCACGGCGAATGCGGCGGTTACATGGTGCTGGGCGAGGCGCTGGAGGATGCCGAAGGTGTGACGCACGCCATGGCCGGCCTGCTGCCCGTCGTCACCTCCTTCGCGAGGCGCCGCCTGCACCTCGGTTATCGCATCGCGACGCTGGCCCGCGACAGCGTCCTCGGCTCCGCCGGCGCGGTGCTCGTCGGCCACGAGTTCCACTATGCCTCGGTGACGGCCGGCGCCCCGGGCGAGGTCGATTGCCTGGCGCAGGTGCGCGATGCACATGGAACGGACATCGGCCCGGTGGGCCATCTGCGCGGGCGCGTCAGCGGCACCTTCTTTCACGCTATCGCTCCGCGCTGAGCCCTCTCAGGGGCTGGCGACGATCAGCGCCCAGTAGACCTTGTATTTCGACCCCGGCGCATAGGCCGTGGCGATGCCGAGGCGCGTCGCGCTGGGCGCCAGCATGGTGCGGTCGTGCTGGGGCGATTCGCGCCAGCCGGAGAAGGCCTCCGCCATGGTGTGGTAGCCGGCCGAGAGGTTGACGGCGGGAGAGGCGACGCCCGCCGCGGCGAGGCGCTGCTTCACCGCATCGGCCGAGCTCGGCCTGTCGGCCGCCGCCATGCGCTCAGCCTCTGCCTGCGCCTCGCGCTGCAGGGCGGCGTCGACGGCGACGGGCGGCAGGCCGTGGTTGCGGCGGTAGGCCGAGATCATCCCCGCGGCGCTTGCGGCATCGACGCTCGCACCGGCCGAGGCGAGGGAGCGGTAGAAGGCCGGCTGCTGCGTCTCCGGCTGCGAGGAGCAGGCCGCCAGGAGCGCGAGCGGGGCTGCGGCAAGCGCGCGGCGCAGGAGTTGCTGAACGGAGGAGGTGTTCACCATGGTCATCCTATGAAGATTGGGACGTCTCGGCCGCACTCGCGGGCGCCGGCGGTGCCCTTGTGGCATCTGTCAGCCGTTCGAGGACCTGTTCCAGCCGTTCGGTGCCGCGCACGTGGAGGTCACGTTGCGGATAGGGGATCTCGATGCCCGCCTCGCGCAGCTTGCGGAAGATGGAGAAGAGCAGGGCGCTCTTCACGCCGAGCGACGCCTCGACATTGCCGACGAAGCAACGCAGCTCGAAGTCGAGCGAGGAATCGCCGAACCGGATGAACAGGACCGTCGGAGCGGGCTCGCTCAGCACCTCCGAATGCTCGCGGGCGCAGCTCTCGAGGATGCGCGCTACCTCGTCCGGATCGGCGTCATAGGAGACGCCGACGGGCACGATGATGCGGCCGATGCGGTTGTTGTGTACCCAGTTCTTGACGACGCCGGAGATGAGGTTGGAATTGGGCACGATGACCGCTGCCCGGTCGAAAGTCTCGATCTCCGTCGCGCGCACGTTGATGCGCCGCACGTAGCCCTGCTCGTCGCCGACGACGACCCAGTCACCGACGCGGATCGGCCGCTCCCACAGGAGGATGAGGCCGGAGACGAAGTTGTTGACGACCGACTGCAGGCCGAAACCGATGCCGACGGAGAGGGCACCGGCGACGATCGCGATCTTCTCCAGGCTGAGGCCCATCTGGGCCGTTGCGAGCGCGACCGCCAGGAAGAAGCCGAGATAGCCGGTCGCCGTCCGGATGGAGTTGCGCAGCCCGGAATCGAGCTCCGTCGCTGGCAGGAACTTCTGGTCGAGCCAGCGCTGCACGGCCCGCGTCACCACGATCACGATGAGAAAGGTGACGATGGAGATGGCGATCGCTGTCGGCGACAGTCTGACCTCGCCGAGCTGGATGCCGGCGAGCCCGCTGCGCAGCGAGCCGAGGATGTCGGACGATTCGATTCCCCATGGTGCGAGCACCAGCACGATGGCAGCGATGGCGAGCAGGATGCGGATCGTGCCGCCCGCGAGCACCGACAGCTGGTCGAGCGCGCCACGGCGCAGCCCGAGGCTGGTCTGCAGCGAGAGCGCGAAGCGGCTGTTGGGGCGGATCGCGTGCTCGAAGGTTTCCTCGACCAGGACGAGCAGCAGGAAGAGCACCGCCGCGAGCGTCGCCACCCAGACGATCTGCTCGACGAGGAAGGTGGCGAGGGCGATGTAGCCGGCGAGGCAGGCGATGAGGATGATCGCCGCCACCAGCCAGCCAAGGGCCTTGAGCGGACCGCCGGCCCGGCTGTCGGGCACATAGGGGCCGAGGCAGGCTTCGTCGCTGGCACCGGTCGATTGCGTTCGGTGCAGCGTCACCGCCAGCAGCGCCGCGATCGCAACAGCATGGACGCCCCGCAGGAAGACGAGGACGGCGTAGTCGGCGCCGATCGATTCGGCGATGCGCTCGAGTGTGGTGAACAGCAGGACCAGTGCCGAGCCGGTCGTGACTGCCGTGACGAGAATGCGCGCCGTTACCTCCTGTGCCGGCAGCAGCCGCCAGGCAGGCAGGCCGGGGGCGAGGAGGCCGTGGGCGAGAGAGCGCACGAAGGTGAGGAAGACGAGGCTCGTCAGGAAGGTGCCGACGATCGGCGCGACCCGCGGCGGCAGCAGCTGGATGCTCTCGAGCGCAAGATAGAGCACCAACACCCCGGCAAGGACCGGCACCGTCTGGGCCAGCACGATGCCGAGGGCTGTCACGGACTGCCGCAGCCGGCTCGGGTCCGTCACCTCCGCGGGGCGGCGTGCGACATGCGGCAGCAGCCGGACGCGCGCGAAATGCAGGGCAAGCCCGATGCCGAGGGCGGCGAGCAGCGCCAGCACCTCCCCGCTGCGGGCGCGCCGCTCGAAGGTCGCCAGCCAGTCGCGCGCAACGGTGGAGAGCGCGGCGAACTCGCCCGGCAGGGCCGAAAGCAAGCGCGACCAGAGATGAGGGCTGAGCAGGCTATGCGTGCGCTGGAAGATCATGCGCGTAAAGGCCGCCTGCCGCCGTTCGGCCAACGTGGCCCGGATCTGCTCGGACTGCACCTGCAGTGCCCTGGCGAGGCGAATCGTGTCCTCGAGCTCCTTCAGCGAGCGGCTGCGTTCCTCCCGCTCACGGCTGATCTCCGCCGTCTCCGGTGCGGCTCCGGCCGCCGGCGCCGGGCCGAGTTGGGTCAGGCGCTCCTTGACGGCATCGGCCTTCGGCGTCAGGGCCGTGAGGGTTGCCTGAATCCGCGCCGCTGGCGCCTCCAGCAGCTGGCGCAGCCGCTGCAGGTCGTCGTCCGAAAGATCCTGGCGCGTCAGGGCGTTCTCGATCTGGTCGAGCTGGGCCCTTACCCCGTCGAGCTGCGCCCGATGGATAGCGGCATCCTGACCGTTGCCCGGCTCCGCGACCGCTCCCGATGGCGCTGCCAGCACCGGGGGGCGTTGCTCTGCCGCGTCCTGTGCAGCGGCGGCCAGGCTTGCGGGCCAGCAGAAGCCGATGGAAAGGCTGGTGGCGAGGACGATGGCCGCCGCAAGGCGAAGGATCGGGACAGGATGTGTCATGCGCATGCGGCATCCGCTGCTTCGGCTCAGCCCCCCGGCCGTCGCCCGCGGCAACCTCTTCGGCGGTTGCGGCAAAGACAAGGCGGGGAAGTTGTGCTCTGTGGGCAGCAAGCGGGCCTTTGGTGAAGGAAGCGTTAACGCAGGACGGGCGGGTTGCGGCGGCAGGCGCCGGCGGGCAAGCTGCGGGCCCGGTCCACCCTCGCGGACATCCATGTCGATCATCCGTCTCTACGCCCGTGTCCTCGGCCTGCTGAGGGACGAGGCGCGCCTGGCGCTCGCGCTCGCCCTCGCCAATGTCGCGCTCGCGGCGGCGCTGTTCGCCGAGCCCGTGCTCTTCGGCCGGCTCATCGACGTGCTCGCCCGCGCCCAGGCGCCGGATGTGCCGCTCGACACGCGCCGTCTTACCCTGTTCGCCGGCCTGTGGGTCGCCTTCGGCCTGTTCTCGATCGCCATGGGCGTCGTCGTCGCGCTGCATGCCGACCGGCTGTCGCACCGCCGGCGTCTCGCGGTCATGGCGCGGCTCTTCGAGCACGTCCTCGGCCTGCCCCTGTCCTTCCACGGCGAGACCCATTCCGGCCGGCTCCTCAAGGTGATGCTGGAAGGCGCGAACGGCATGGCGAGCCTGTGGCTCTCCTTCTTCCGCGAGCATTGCGCCGCCTTCGTCATGCTCGTCGTGCTGCTGCCGCTGTCGCTCGTCATCAACCTGCGCCTCGGCGCGCTGCTGCTCGTCCTCGTGCTCGTCTTCGCGGTGCTGATCAACTTCGTCCTCAGGCGCACGCAGACGAAGCAGGGCACGGTCGAGCGCTATCACAGCGCGCTGGCCGAGCGGGCCTCGGACGCCCTCGGCAATGTGCCCGTCATCCAGAGCTTCACGCGCATCGAGGCCGAGGCGCGCGCCCTGCGCGAGACGACAGATCGGCTGCTTGCGGCCCAGACCCCCGTCCTGTCCTGGTGGGCGCTCGCCACCATCTCGACGCGTGCGGCGGCGACGCTGACCATCCTCGCCGTCTTCCTCCTCGGCACCTGGCTGCATCTGCGCGACGAGGCGAGCATCGGCGAGATCGTCACCTTCATGAGCCTCGCCACCTTGCTCATCGGCCGGCTGGAGCAGGCGGTCGGCTTCGTCAACGTGCTCTTCATGCAGGCGCCGAAGATCGCCGAGTTCTTTACCGTGGCCGACACTGCACCCACCGTCGCCGACCGGCCGGACGCGATCGACGCCGGGCAACTCTCGGGCGCCGTCGCGTTCGACGGGGTGAGCTTCTCCTACGACGGCAAGCGGGCCGCGGTCGCGGACGTGACCTTCACCGTCTCCCCCGGCGAGACGGTGGCGCTCGTCGGCGCCACCGGCTCGGGCAAGTCGACGACGCTCGGCCTGCTCTACCGTGCCTTCGATCCGCAATCGGGCACGATTACGGTGGACGGGCGCGACATCCGTTCGCTGACACTCGAGAGCCTGCGCCACAACATCGGCGTCGTCTTCCAGGAGCCGATGCTCTTCGCCCGCTCCATCGCCGAGAACCTTGCCGTGGGCAAGCCTGACGCGAGCGAGGACGAAATGCGGGCGGCGCTCGCGAAGGCGCAGGCCAGCGACTTTCTCGCCCGTCAGCCGGACGGGCTCGCCACCGTCATCGGCGAGCGCGGGCGCACGCTCTCGGGCGGTGAGCGCCAGCGCCTCTCCATCGCCCGCGTCCTCCTCAAGAACCCGCCGATCCTCATCCTCGATGAGGCGACGAGCGCGCTCGACGCGGCGACCGAGGCGAAGCTCCAGAAGGCGCTCGAAGCGGTCATGACTGGGCGCACCACCTTCGTCATCGCCCACCGGCTGGCCACCATCCGCAACGCCGACCGCATCCTCGTCTTCTCGGACGGCCATATCATCGAGAGCGGCAGCTTCGCGGAGCTGGTAGCCAAGGGCGGCCATTTCGCGGCCCTCGCCCGGGCGCAGTTCCTGGCCGAGGCCGAGGCGCAGCCGGAGGGCGCCGGCATCGCCGAGACGTGAGGTCCCGCGGTCCGTGGTGGCTGGCTGCTATCGGGCCGCGACCGGGCAGTCTCGGCACGGCCGCTCGCCGTCATGCCCGCGCTTGTCGCGGGCATCCACGCGGCTGACGCTCCAAGCTGTCTCAAATGGCGTGGATGACCGGGACAGGCCCGGCCGTGACGGCGCCCGCTCGCCTTCCCCGGCGCTCCCGATCGTCGACCGAACCGCCGTGGGCCGCAATCTTCGAGGCCCTACTCCCCTGCCGCCTTGCGACGCGGGATGAGTGGCGTCACACGGAGCAAAGTGATGCGGTTGCGCGTCTTGCGCAGTACCTGGAAGCGGAAGTTGTGGAAGGTGAAGGCCTGGCCCTGCTCGGGGATGGTCTGCGCCTCGTGGATGACGAGGCCGGCGATGGTCGTCGCCTCCTCGTCCGGCAGGTCCCAATCCATGGCCCGGTTGAGGTCGCGGATCGGCACCGAGCCGTCGACGTTGATGGAGCCGTCCGGCAGCGGCCGCACGCCCTGCACGATGATATCGTGCTCATCCTTGATGTCGCCGACGATCTCCTCGATGATGTCCTCGAGCGTGATGAGGCCCATCACCTCACCGTATTCGTCAACGACGAGGGCAAAATGCGTCTTCTTGGACAGGAAGGCGCGCAGCTGGTCGACGAGGCCGGTCGTGTCCGGGACGAACCACGCCGGCAGGGCGATCTTCTCGATGTCGAGCTTCTCCGCGTCGCCGCCCGCGGCGGCGAGCGCCCGGAGCAGGTCCTTGGCGTGCAGGATGCCGATGATGTTGTCCCCTGTGCCCCGCCACAGGGGCAGGCGCGTGTAGGGCGAGGAGAGCACCTCGTTGACGAGCTCCTGCGGTGGCAGCTCGGCATTGATGGTGCGCATCTTGGTGCGGTGGACCATCACGTCCGAGACCTCGAGATCTTGCAGGTCGAGGAGCCCGCCGAGCATGTCCCGGTCGTCCTTAACCACGCCGCCTTCACGGTGCAGCAGGTCGACCGTCCCGCGCAATTCCTCGTGGGCCGAAAGGATGGCCTGATTTTCGCCGATGCGGACGCCGAAGGGCCTGAGCGTCAGACGCACGATGGCTTCGACGGCAAGCGCGAGGGGGCCGAACAGCGCCACGAAGACAGCGACCGGCCGCGAGACGAGGAGCGCCACCCGGTCGGGTGCATTGATGGCGACTGTCTTCGGCATCACCTCGGAAAACACGACCACGAGCACCGTCATCACCGCCGTCGCATAGATGACGCCGGCACTGCCGAAGAAGGCAACCAGCACGCTCGTCGCCAGGGACGAGGCGAGAATGTTGACGATGTTGTTGCCGATGAGAATGGCGCCGATCAACCGCTCGCGCAGAGAGAGCAGGCGGTTGACGATGCCGGCTTGCGCGTCGCCCCCCTTTTCGAGGGCATGCATGCGCGCACGTGAGGCGGCGGTCAGCGCCGTCTCGGAGCCGGAAAAGAAGGCCGAGAGAATGAGGCAGATGAAGACGGTACCGATCGCAAGCCAAAGGTCTGCCGTCATGACGGCTTCAGTTCCTCCGTGAGAAAGTCGTGTACGGCGCCAGCCTCGATGCCCTTGGCGACGAAGCTCTTGCCGATGCCGCGCGCCAGAATGAAGGTGAGCGCCCCGCGCTCCACCTTCTTGTCTTGCCCCATGGCGTCGATGAGGCTGTCGGCCGTGACGGCGCCGCCGGGCACGTCCTGCAGTCGCGAGGGCAGGCCGACGGCCTGAAGATGGCGGGCGACGCGCACCGCGTCCTGGCCGGGACACAGGCCGAGTCGCTGCGAGAAGCGGAAGGCGAGGGCAAGGCCGATCGCGACCGCCTCTCCGTGTACCAGGCGGCTGCCGTCGTAGCGACAGGCGCGCTCGAGCGCGTGAGCGAAGGTGTGGCCGAGGTTGAGCAGCGCCCGCTCGCCCGTCTCGCGCTCGTCCCGCGAGACGATGGCGGCTTTGGCAGCGCAACTGACAGCCACCGCTTGGTCGCGCTCGTCGCCGGGGGCGAAGACGCGCGTACCGTTCGCCTCGCACCAGTCGAAGAAGCCGGCGTCGTTGATGAGGCCGTATTTCACCACCTCGGCATAGCCGGCGCGGAACTCCCGCGCGGGCAGCGTGTCGAG
This sequence comes from Chelatococcus daeguensis, assembly GCF_001887265.1. Lineage (NCBI taxonomy): Bacteria > Pseudomonadati > Pseudomonadota > Alphaproteobacteria > Hyphomicrobiales > Chelatococcaceae > Chelatococcus > Chelatococcus daeguensis. The sequence continues at coordinate 582,950 of NZ_CP018095.1, forward strand.
CAGCGCCGTGTCGGCAAGGACAAGACTCGGCTGGTGGAAGGCGCCGACGAGGTTCTTGCCGTGGGGCGAGTTGATGCCGGTCTTGCCGCCCACGGAAGAATCGACCTGCGCGAGCAACGTCGTCGGCACCTGCACGAAGCGTACGCCGCGCCGCACGACCGCAGCGGCAAAGCCTGCAAGGTCGCCGACCACCCCGCCGCCGAATGCGACCACGAGGTCGCCGCGCTCGATGCGCGCGGCGAGAATGCTGTCGCACACCTCGGCGAACCGGGCGTAGCTTTTCGAGGGCTCGCCGGCCGGCACGGTGACGAGGGACGTCCTGAGGCCGGCGCCTTCGAGGGACGCTGCGAGCGCCGAAGCGTGCAGCCTCGCGACCGTCTCGTCGCTGACGATGGCGCAGGCGGCGGGCTTGAGGGCTGCCATGGCGGAGCCCGCCTCGGCGAGGACGCCGCGGCCGATCCGGATGTCGTAGGACCGCTCGCCGAGCGGAACCTTGACGACGCGCGCAGGGGTGGCGGAGCGGGCGGGGGAAGGGGATGCTGTCACCGCAGGGCTCGTTATGCGCGGCCGGCGGGCGATTGGAGGAAGGCGGAGACGCGCCGGATGATGTCCTCCACCACCGCCTCGTGCGGGGCATCGCGCGAGATCACGGTGATGGCAGCCTCGGCATAGATCGGATAGCGCAGATCGATGAGCCCGCGCAGGGTCTTTTCCGGGTCGGGTGTCTGCAGCAGCGGCCGGTTGGGGCGCTTGCGCACGCGCTTGATCAGCACATCGAGGTCGGCCTTGAGCCACACCGAGATGCCGGCTTCGGCGATTCGGGCGCGTGTCTCCGCGTTCATGTAGGCACCGCCGCCGGTGGCGAGGACCTGCGGCCCCTCGCCGAGAAGTCGCTCGATCACCCGCCGCTCGCCGTCGCGAAAGGAAGCCTCCCCATGGGCGGCGAAGATCTCGGGAATCGTCATCCCGGCCGCTGCCTCAATCTCGTTGTCGGCATCGATGAAGGGCAGGCCAAGCCTCGCGGCCAGCCGCCGCCCGACCGTGCTCTTGCCCGCGCCCATCATGCCGACGAGCACGATCGAGCGCTTGCCGAGGCTGCGGCGCAGCGCGTCGGGCGCAAGGGCGGCCGGTGGAGCCTTGTCGTCCACGGTCGCCATGTCCTGATAGCTCGTCATCTTGGTATTCACTCTTCGATGCTTCACTATCACGGACAGGAAAGCCGCGCCACGGTGGTCGCGGCATGGACTTTGACGGCAGGTTCCGACACGTGCCCACCCTGTTTCGCTTCCTTTTCGTCGTCGGTCTCGTCGTCGGCGCCGTCTATGCCGGCATGTTCGCGCTAGCCACCTTCGTCGAGCCGCAGGAGCGGGAGATCACGGTCACCATTCCCAATTCCCGTCTCGGCAAGTGACACCGGCAGCTGACGATGCGCGACGACCGGCTCATCGCCCTCTACCTCGACATGCTGGCGGCCGAGCGTGGGGCCTCCGCCAACACGCTCGCGGCTTACGGGCGCGATCTCGAGGATTACACGGCCTTCCTGGCCGCGGCCGGCACCGGTCTGAGGAGTGCGGATGCGGCGATGATACGGGCCTATCTGCAGGACGTGCACACCCGCGGCTTCAAGGCGAGTTCGGCGGCGCGCCGCCTCTCGGCCGTCCGGCAACTGCACAAGTTCCTCTATGCCGAGGGCTATCGCGGCGACGACCCGACCGGCGCCATCGAGGGGTCGAAGCAGGGCCGGCCGCTGCCGAAGGTGCTCAGCGTCGCCGAGGTCGACCGGCTCATCGCCACGGCGCACGAGGGCATCGACGACGAGAAGCGCCCCCTGCGCGGGCGCCGCCGCGCCGCCCGTCTCGCCTGCCTTCTCGAGCTCATCTATGCCACCGGCCTGCGCGTATCGGAGCTCGTCTCACTGCCCGTGGCGGCTGCGCGTACGAAGGAGCGCTTCCTCCTTGTCAAGGGCAAGGGCGGCAAGGAGCGGCTGGTGCCGTTGACGGGGGCCGCGCGCCGGGCAATGCGGACGTGGCTCGACCTCGCCACCACGGGCGAGGCGGCGGACAGGACCTCGCCCTGGCTCTTTCCGGCCGACAGCGAGAGCGGCCACCTGACCCGCCAGGCCTTCGCCCGCGAACTGAAGGACCTCGCCATCGCCGCCGGCCTCGATCCGGCGCGCGTCAGTCCGCACGTGCTGCGGCACGCCTTTGCCAGCCACCTCCTGCAGAATGGCGCGGATCTGCGCATCGTGCAGGAGCTGCTCGGCCACGCCGACATCGCCACGACCCAGATCTATACCCACGTGCTCGACGAGCGGCTGAAGGCCATGGTGCGCGACCTGCATCCGCTGGCGGATAAGGGGTGAGCGAAAGGCGCCCGGTGGTTCGGCCTGTCCGGATCCGCACCTCTGGTGCCGCGTATCGTGCTTGCAACGCTCTGCATGCGGTGCAACAAGAGCACAATGATCGACCGGCGGGCCCAGGGCGCCGGTGTCGTGCCCGATCGGGCCAAGCGCCCGACCCACAGCGGGCGGGCATCGATTGAACCTCGATTTCTTCACGCTCTACGTCATCATACTCCTCAATTCGCTGACGTTGACCATCGTCTGGGCCGCCATCTGCCACGCCTACCGGCCGTTCGCGGCCGCGCGTTACGGGTTGGCGAGCTGCATTCTGACGACGTTCGGCGGCTGTCTCCTGGCGCTGGAGGTGCTGCCCTAGGACGAGGCCTTCACGGTGGCGGGCAATGCGTGCGTCATCTTCGGTTTCGGTGTCACGTGGGGTGGCGTGCGCGTGTTCTACGGGGAACGGCCGCGCTGGGATGTGACCGTCGTCGTGACGGCAGCGGCAGGTCTCGGCATGGTGCTGTGCGTTGGCAACCGGGCGAGTCTCAACATGGCCACGATCTCGTGAGGCTCGTCGCTGCAAGCCCCTGTCTGTGGCGCGGCAAGATGATCCCGCTTTCCATCAGCGTCGGCATTGCAGAATGGCGCCCTGAAGGAAACGCCAGACTGGCGCGGGTCATCGAGGCGGCAGACGTGGCGCTCTATGCTACGAAGAAGCGTGGTCGCAATGGTTTTTCCGTAGCGGCCGAGGTGTAGGCCGCTACGTGAGTGTGCTCGCCCCGCGATAGTCTATCGATGCGCAGACCGATATTTCCCATCTCGTTCATGGGAATTCTAATATACGTCACCAATATCACTTGCTGGATTTATGGTTCTGCGCCGCAGGGTGGCTTTGCGCCTGTTCGGGATATTTTGAGAGGACTTATAATGGGTGTTGATATCAATAATGATGCTGTTCCATCTCCGCGGGCGGGCGAGAGCCCGGCACGCGGTGCCGCGGCTGCCCGGTTCCGGGACGCCGCGCAGGCGGGCCCGGGGCGCCGGGTCCGCGGGCCCGCGTTGGCGGAGATCCCCTTGGGTGCGCCCAGCGCGACGATCAGCTATCGGCCGGACCGCTCGGTGGTCATCCACCTCGGAGATCCGGTGCCGGTTAACGGGGCGGCCGCATCGCAGGGACCTACCCGTGCACAGTCGGTCGCGATCGACATTCCCGAGGGAGAGGTCATCGGTTCCTGGCTGGCGTCCTCCGTCCCGCGGGAGCTTGACGAGGATGTGCGCGCGGCCCTCGGCCTGCATCTCGAGGCCGTGAGCCGTCGCCTGGCCGAAAAAGGAGAGCGGCTCGAGGACATCAGGGCGCTGGCGCTCAAGGCGTTGCGGCGCGATGTCCTGACGGCCGCGGCGACCGGGGCGGTCAATGCCGTCCCCGCCATGGCGGCCGGATGGGCGGCCGATTTCACGCCAAACTTCTTCGCCGAGGCGGAGAAACTGGGCAATCCGCTCGGCAAGGCGGCCGCCACGGCGGCGCAGGCGGGAGCCTTCGAGCACGCGGCCGATGTGCTTGGCTGCTATCTGCTGTCTTTGCGCGTGGTACCCTCGGTCGGTGACCGGTTCTATCTGGCGCCGAACGTGGAAAAGCTGGTCGAGCCGGCGGCCAAGGCCAACAAGGCCATGGAGCTCGGGCAATGGCAGGTCTTCCGCAACCGGTTCCTGACCAACCAGACGGGATCGGTGCGCAATCTTCTGCTGCTCCCCATCGCCGTCGCGGTGGAGGCGGCCTCCTCTCCCAGCACGGCCGGCGTCGTCGACAAGATCGTCAACAACGCGCTGCGCATGCCGGGTGGCGCCATCAAGGACGGTATCCGCTACGGCATCGAGTACCAGGCCGGCCGTTATGGCCCGTTGTGGTTGTTCGGCAGGCACGACTGGGAGGAGGTTTACGACACCCTGAAGGCCTCGCCCCCCTATGAGCCTGCCCTCAACATCGGCCGCAAGGTTGCCCTGCTGCCCTATGATGCCGTGCGCAGCCTTGGCGACAACCTGAAGGATGCCGTGTCCGTCGAGAATGTCGCGCTGGGTGCATGGCTCGTCGGCGGCTTGAGCGCCTATGCCGTGACGAGAACGGCCGTCAAGGACGCGGTTGAGGGGGCCGGGGCGAGCCGGCTCTGGGGCGATGCGGCAGGGAGGCTGGCAGCCTTTCCCCTGAGAGTGCCGCTGTCCGGCATCTACGACAACGCCTCGATCAAGGAGGCGGTCAGGACCGTGGCGGGAAGTGCGATGCGAACCGTTTCCCGCCCCCTGGAAGCCTGGGCCGGGGGGGCGGCCCGGCCCGCCGGCGAGGCGGAGGCGCCCGAAGCGGTCGTCGTCGTGCCGCGGCAGGATCCAGGCGAATCACAACAGGCGGGCACGCCCGACGTCCCGCCCACCGCCTGAGCAGCGGGAGCTGCAGCACCGGCTGCGGCTCCCGTTCCACGATCAGTTCAGCGGCACGCCGGCCGGCCGGCGCTCGCGCACGACGGGCGTGTTGCCGATGACCAGGCCCTCCGGCCCCGCCGTCAGCGGCACGGTCTCGCCGTCCTTCACCCGGCCGGCGAGGATCATCTCGGCGAGCGGGTCCTGCACGTTCTTCTGGATCACGCGCTTCAGGGGGCGTGCGCCGTAGGCCGGATCGTAGCCCTTGGTCGCCAGCCATTCGCGCGCCGCGTCGTCGAGCGCGAGCGTGATCTTGCGGTCCTCGAGCAGCCGGGCGAGGCGCTTGAGCTGGATGTCGACGATTGATCCCATCTGCTCGGGCCTCAGGCGGTGGAAGAGGATGATCTCGTCCACGCGGTTGAGGAACTCTGGCCGGAAGTGGGCCCTGACAACTCCCATCACCTCGTCACGCACGGCCTCCGAATCCTCGCCCGCCTTCTGCGCGACGAGATATTCGGCCCCGAGGTTCGAGGTCATGATGATGAGCGTGTTACGGAAGTCCACCGTACGGCCCTGGCCGTCCGTCAGGCGCCCGTCGTCGAGCACCTGCAGCAGGACGTTGAACACGTCCGGATGCGCCTTCTCGATCTCGTCGAAGAGCACGACCTGATAGGGCCGCCGGCGCACGGCCTCCGTCAGCGCGCCGCCCTCCTCGTAGCCGACATAGCCGGGCGGGGCGCCGATGAGCCGGGCGACCGAGTGCTTCTCCATGTATTCCGACATGTCGATACGCACCAACGCCGTCTCGTCGTCGAAGAGGAAGGCGGCGAGCGCCTTCGTCAGCTCCGTCTTGCCGACGCCCGTGGGGCCGAGGAACATGAAGGAGCCGATCGGGCGGTTCGGGTCCTGCAGGCCGGCGCGGGCGCGGCGCACGGCGGTCGACACCGCCTCCACCGCCTCGCTCTGGCCGACGACCCGGCGCGCCAGCTGCTCCTCCATCTTGAGGAGCTTCTCCTTCTCGCCCTCGAGCATCTTGTCGACGGGCACGCCCGTCCAGCGCGACACCACCTGGGCAATGTTGTCGGGCGTCACTGCCTCCTGCACCACGCCGGCACCGTCCCCCTTGCCGTCGGCCTTGGCCTCAGTCTCGGCCAGTTCGCGCTCGAGCTGCGGGATGATGCCGTAGGCGAGTTCGCCGGCGCGCTGATACTCGCCCTTGCGCTGGGCGATGGCGAGCTCGTTGCGCGCCTCGTCGAGCTTCTTCTTGAGGTCCGCGGCGCGGCCGAGCTTGTCCTTCTCGGCCTGCCAGGCGGCGGTCAGCACGGCGGACCGCTCCTCGAGCGCGGCCAGCTCCTTCTCCAGCCGCACGAGTCGGTCCCTGGAGGCGGCGTCATTCTCCTTCTTCAGGGCCTCGGCCTCGATCTTGAGGCGCACGATCTCGCGGTCGAGCGAATCGAGCTCCTCCGGCTTGGAATCGACCTGCATCCGAAGGCGCGCCGCCGCCTCGTCGACGAGGTCGATGGCCTTGTCGGGCAGGAAGCGGTCGGTGATGTAGCGGTTCGACAGGGTTGCGGCCGCGACGAGCGCCGCGTCCTGGATGCGCACGCCGTGATGCTGCTCGTACTTCTCCTTGAGGCCGCGCAGTATCGAGACCGTGTCCTCCACCGTCGGCTCGGAGACGAAGACGGGCTGGAATCGTCGGGCGAGCGCCGCGTCCTTTTCCACGTGCTTGCGGTACTCGTCGAGCGTGGTCGCGCCGACGCAGTGCAATTCGCCGCGGGCAAGTGCGGGCTTCAGCAGGTTCGAGGCGTCCATCGCCCCGTCAGCCTTGCCTGCGCCGACGAGCGTGTGCATCTCGTCGATGAACAGGACGATGCCGCCTTCGGCCGCCTGCACTTCCTGCAGCACGGCCTTCAGCCGCTCTTCGAACTCGCCGCGGTACTTCGCGCCGGCGATGAGCGAGCCCATGTCGAGTGCGAGCAGGCGCTTGTCCTTGAGGCTCTCGGGCACGTCGCCGTCGACGATCCGGAGGGCGAGGCCCTCGACGATGGCCGTCTTGCCGACGCCGGGCTCGCCGATCAGCACCGGGTTGTTCTTGGTGCGCCGCGACAGCACCTGGATGGTGCGGCGGATCTCCTCGTCGCGGCCGATGACGGGATCGAGCTTGCCGTCGCGCGCCGCTTGCGTGAGGTCGCGGGCATATTTCTTCAGCGCGTCGTAGCCTTCCTCGGCCGAGGCCGTGTCTGCCTTGCGGCCCTGGCGCAGGGCCTCGATGGCGGCATTGAGGCTCTGGGCGGTTACGCCGGCCTTCGCCAGCGCCTTGCCGGCCTCGGTGTCCTTCTCGATGGCGAGGGCGATGAGTAGCCGCTCGGCGGTGACGAAGCTGTCGCCCGCCTTGTCCGCCGCCTTCTCGGCCGTGTCGAACACCCGGGCGAGGCCGGGCGAGAGATAGAGCTGGCCCGAGCCGCCCTCAACCTTCGGCAGTTTGGCGAGTGCCTGTTCGGCGAGTTGCAGCGCCTCGCGCGAGCGCCCGCCGGCGCGGTCGATGAGGCCGGCCGCGAGCCCTTCGGGATCGTCGAGCAGTACCTTGAGGAGATGTTCGGGCGAAAACTGCTGATGGCCCTCGCGCAGGGCGAGTGCCTGCGCGGACTGCAGAAAACCCTTCGAGCGGTCGGTGTATTTGTCGACGTTCATCAAAACCTCCTCGAGGCCGCGCCGCCCGCCAGATGATGCCCGGGAAGGCGCCCCCCATTCAATGGACTTGCCGGCCCAAGACCCCATTGCGGCGATCCTCGGCACGGCTGCGGCACCGGTCATTGCGCCGCATCAATCATGTAGGTGTTGCACGGCGGCCACATCAAGGGGCGGGCGCCGATGCAGCCCGCCGATCGCGGCAAGGCCGGCCAAGACGAAAAAGGCGGGCTCGTCGCCCGCCTTCCGCGCAGTCGTTATGATGGCCTGGGCTCACTCGCCGACGGGCACCTTGTCGTCCGCGGTCTTGCGGGCACGGGGGCGACGGCTGGCGCGAGCGGGCTTGTCCTCCTCCGCCGGAGTGCTCTCGGCGGCAACCTGCTCGGTCGCCAGCGGGGCCTTGCGGCGGCGCGTGCGCTTGGGGGCGACCTCTTCGACAGCCGCCGGCTCGTTCGCCGGTGCGGATGCCTCATCATCCTCGACCGGGGCGATCGGCGTGCGCACGGGGGTTGTCAGGAAGGCCGGCAGGCCAGCCTTTTCCTCGCTCTCGGCGCGGCGCGCCTCGCCCGCGGCATTGCCGTTCACATAGGCAGGCCGGGGACCGCGCTCGCGGCGCTCGCCACGGTCCTGTCGCTCGCCACGCTCTTGGCGATCGCTCCGGTCCGGACGGTCACCACGGTCCTGTCGCATCGGGCGGTCGCCGCGCGGGCCGCGTTCGAAGCGCGGGCGCTCGGGCCGGGCCTCGCCGTCGTCGTCGGCGAAGGTTTCGCCGCGCACATCCGGCTGGGGCGCGCCAAGCTCGTGCACGGCCGGTTGGCCCGGCCCGTAACCGAAGCCGTTGCCCTCCTCGGCATCGAGATCATCGCGTTCGTCGTCGTACGGCCGCTGGAAGCCGCCGTAGGTCTGCTGCAGCTGCGACTGCGCCGCCGCAATGATGCGGAAATAATGTTCGGCGTGCTGGAAGTAATTCTCGGCCGCGACCGGATCGCCCGAAGCCTGGGCGTCGCGCGCCAGCTGGCTGTATTTCTCGGCGATATGCTGAGCGGTGCCGCGCACCTTCACGTCCGGACCGTTCGACTCGTAGCTTCTCGTCAGCGGGTTGGGACCCTTGCGGTTGCGCCCCCGCATACGCCTGTTCTGACCTGGTCTCATCTAATGTCTCTTTGAAGCTTCCTGAACCGCATGACATCCCGACGCCGCAGACCATCCCGGGCGGCGAGCCGCCGAGAGGCATTGAGCGAGCCGGTTGGTTCGGGTCGCATGCCGAACCGAAGGGGCCTGTCAGCCGAGAACGTCATGTAACAGCGGCAATGATCCGAGGGCGAGCGAGCTCTCCGGATACTTCCCCGGCCGCGCCGAACAGACGTCGCCTCGTCGTCCGGCGCTTCATGCCAGGCGCAGACGCATCCCGGCACTCCGAAGACTTGATGTTCGCGCCGACCCGGAGGCTTGCTGTCGCAACCTCGACCGGGCTTGCTGAAGCCAGATCATTTGTCGTGGAGCGCGATTCCTAACCGGACACTAGCGGCTTTGACCGTGCCCGCCAAGCCTTTTTTGCGCTCCGGCCCGGCGGGCCCCTCCGCCGACAGGCTCATCCAGCCGCCGCGACAACGACCGCGCGGGCAATGCCCGCGAGATCGGCATGGACCGTTATCGGCCCGAGTCCGGCGAAGAGGCCGGCGACGGCACCGTCCTGCCCCGCACCGACCTCAAGCGCCGCAAGACCGCCCTGAGCGAGGAGGCGCGGCGCATCGGCCGCGAGCGCCCGATAGGCATCGAGCCCGTCGCCGCCGCCGTCGAGGGCGAGCAGCGGATCGTATCGCCGCACTTCCGGCGCGAGGCCAGGGATCACGGCGCTCGCAATATAGGGTGGGTTCGAGACGAGGATGTCGATCGGCCCAGCAACGGCTGCGGACCAGTTGCCGACGATGAAACGCGCGCGCTCTGCTAGGCCAAGGCGCTCCGCATTGCCCCGCGCCGTCTGCGCAGCCTCCAGGGCGCGGTCGATGCCAAGGCCCGTGGCATGGGGCAGTTCGTGCAGCAGCGCGAGGAGGATGCAGCCGGTGCCGGTACCAATGTCGAGGATGGTAAGCGGCGCATCGGCGCGGCCTTGCGCCCTCAACGTTTTCAGTACCGCCGCGACGAGCGTCTCGGTGTCGGGCCGCGGCTCCAGCGTCGCGGGCGACAGCCGGAAGGGCAGACCCCAGAACTCACGCTCGCCGAGGATGCGCGCCACCGGCTCGCGCTCGAGCCGGCGCGCCGCGACGGCGGCGAGGCGCTTCGCGCCGTCCTCGCCAAGGGGTTCCGTCGGGTTGGCGGCGAGCTCCGCGCCGGCGATCTCGCATGCGGCCAGAAGGAGAAGTCGCGCGTCGAGCGCCGGGTTGTCGATGCCGGCGGCCGCAAAGGACGCGCGCAAATGCCGCAGGGCTTCCTGACGCGTCGTCGTCGGCATCAAAGGTGGAACCGGAGCGGGCATGGTCGTCAGGGTGATTCCTCCCGCTCCGTCGCAAACGGCGGCAGGGACATGTGGTGCCCGCTTGTTCGCGGGCCACTGGGCGGGCCATAAGGCGCGTCTTATCCGCCGCAGAACCGCCGCATGCAAGCCATTCTCCTTCGAGCAGTTCGCCGACACCCTCCTGCCGCTCGATGCTGGGATTGCGGCCGAAGCTATGAGGCGGGCGACGATCACTCGCACAACTGGACCCTGCCCGCTCTCCCCTATCAGGGGGAGAGGGCCGGGGTGAGGGGCAAAAGCCAATAGCCGAAGCGCCTGCTGTCGCTTCGGTGGAGACGTTTTCCTTTCCACCATACTCCTCCGGCGGAGAGGGGATGCTGTCCTCACCCCGCCTGCGCTGCCAGTTGCGCCGTCTGGTGCTCGGTGATCAGAGCATCGATGACCTCGTCCAAGGCCGTACCCATCATCACCTCGTCGAGCTTGTAGAGGGTGAGGCCGATGCGGTGGTCGGTGAGGCGCCCTTGGGGGAAGTTGTAGGTGCGGATGCGTTCGGAGCGGTCGCCGGAGCCGACCTGCGCTCGCCGATCGGCCGCGCGCTCCGCGTCCTTGCGCTGACGCTCGGCGTCATAGAGGCGCGAGCGCAGGAGCGCCATGGCCTTGGCGCGATTGCGGTGCTGCGAGCGTTCGTCCTGCACCAGGACGACGATGCCAGTCGGCACATGCGTGATGCGCACGGCCGATTCGGTCTTGTTGACGTGCTGGCCGCCGGCGCCGCCGGCGCGCATGGTGTCGACCCTGAGATCGCCCTCGTCGATGGCGAAGTCGACCTCTGCAGCTTCCGGGAGGACGGCGACCGTGGCGGCCGAGGTGTGGATGCGGCCGGAAGCCTCCGTCTCCGGCACGCGCTGCACGCGGTGGACTCCGGATTCGAACTTGAGGCGGGCAAAGACGCCGCGGCCCTTCACCTCGGCGATGATCTCCTTGTAGCCGCCGACGGTACCCTCGCTTTCCGACAGGATCTCCACGCTCCAGCCCTTGAGGTCGGCGTAGCGGCTGTACATCCGGAAGAGGTCGCCGGCGAAGAGGGCGGCCTCGTCGCCGCCCGTCCCGGCGCGGATCTCGAGGATGGCGCTCTTCTCGTCGGCCTCGTCCTTCGGCAGCAGCAGCAGCTTGAGGGTGTGTGCCGCCTCGTTCACCGCCTCGCGTGCCCGCGGCAGTTCCTCTTCGGCGAGTGCGCGCATGTCTGCGTCCGTTGCCGGGTCGTCCATGAGCGCCTCGATTTCCGCGAGGTTCTTGCGCGCGCCCTCGAAGGCGTCGATCGCGACGACGACGGGATCGATCTCGGCGAGTTCGCGCGACAGCGCGACGAAATCGTCCGCCCCGGCGCCGGCCGCGAGGGTCGCAGTCAGAATGTCGCGCCGAGCCCGGATGGCGTCGAGCCTCTCTCGCGGGGGGGTAAAGGTCTGGTCGGACATGGCGTTTCCGAAATGCGGCTGCGTCGATACGGCCGTCAGGGCTGAGCGCACGGCCGGGGAACCGGGATGTGCGGCAGCGTCGCTACAACGGGATGTCGTGGGCCTCGGCGAAGCGCAGGAGCGCCTTGCGCAGGGACAGGTCGCCGTCTCCCGCGAGCAACCGCTCCATCTCCGCCGTGATGGCGCCGGCGTCGAGCTTGAGCAGCATCGCCTTGACGGGCCCGACCGCGGAGGGTGACATCGAGAGCCGGCGATAGCCGAGGCCGATGAGCGCCATCGCCTCGAGCGGCCGGCCCCCGATCTCGCCACAGACGGTGACCGGGCAGCCGAGCGCATCGGCCCGCTCGGCGACGACCTTGAGAGCCCGGAGCGCCGGCCGGCACAGCGGGTCGAATCGCGCGGCGACCTGCCGGTTCTCCCGGTCGGCGGCGAAAAGGAACTGCATCAGGTCGTTGGAGCCGACCGACATGAAGTCGACCTTGCGGGCGACCTCGTCGATGTGGAAGAGAAGCGAGGGCACCTCTACCATGACGCCCAGCGACAGCGACGCGGGCGGGGGGTGGCCGTGCCGCGCAAGATGCGCCTCTTCCCGCGCCACGATGGCCTTTGCCATTTCGAATTCCTCGACGGTGGCCACCATCGGGAACATGATCCTGAGGTGGTGCCCGGCTCCGGCGCGCAGCAGGGCGCGCACCTGCGAGCGCAGCAGCCCCGGCCGGTCGAGGCCGATGCGGATCGCGCGCCAGCCTAGCGCCGGGTTCTCCTCTTCCACCTGTTTCATGTAGGGCAGCACCTTGTCGCCGCCGATATCGAGCGTGCGGAAGGTGACGGGCCGGCCCTGCGCGGCTTCGAGCACGCTTGCATAGAGCGCAAGCTGTTCGCCGGTCGTCGGCAGGCGCTGCGCTACCATGAACTGGATTTCGGTCCGGAACAGGCCGACGCCGGCGGCATTCGTCTCCGCCAGATGCGGCATGTCGACGAGGAGGCCGGCATTGATGTTAAGGTCGATCGCGACGCCGTCGCGCGTGCGGCTCGGCAGGTCGCGCAGGCTGCGGTACTGCTCCTGCCGGCGGGCGCGCAGCCGCGCCTTCTCCGCATAGGCCGCCTCGACGTCGGGTGCCGGGCGGATCTGAACCTCGCCCGCGCCGCCGTCGACGATGATGGCGTCGCCCTGCTCGACGAGGCTCGTGATGTTCTCCACCTCCCCGACCGCCGGGATGCCGAGCGCCCGGGCGACGATGGCGATATGGCTCGTCGGGCCGCCTTCCTCGAGAATGACACCCCTGAGGTGTGCCCGGTCGTAGTCGAGCAGCGCGGCGGGCCCCATGGAACGGGCGACCAGGATGGCATTCTCCGGCAGGCCCTCCCGGCTGGTTGCGAAGTCGGTGCCGGCCAGCGTGTGCAGCAGCCGGTTGGCGAGGTCGTCGAGATCGTGCAGACGCTCGCGAAGATAGGGATCGGTCTGGCGCAGGAGGCGAGCGCGCGTGTCCGACTGCACGCGCTCGACCGCGGCCTCGGCCGTGAGGCCAGTGAGTACCGCCTCGCGGATGCGGCGCAGCCAACCCTGGTCGTTGGCGAACATGCGCACGGTCTCGAGCACGTCCCGGTGCTCGCCATGGTGGGCGACGTCGCCGCGCTCGATGAGCTTGTCGATAGCCGCCCGCATGGCGGCGATCGCATCCTCGAGGCGCTGCACCTCCCGCTGCACGTCCTCGGCGATGAGATTCTTCACGACAACCCGCGGCTCGTGCAGCACCACGTGTCCGAGGCCGACGCCATCGGCGAGGCACACCCCGCGCTGGTGCAGCGGCCGGCGGATGGCGATGTCGGCGCCCGGCGTCGCGATGGCTTGCAGCTCGCCCGAGGCGATCAGCTCCGCGAGGACCATCGCGGTCGTCTGCAGCGCCTCGATCTCCTCCTCGCTGTAGAGGCGGTGCGCCCTGTTCTGCACCACGAGCACGCCCAGCGTATTGCCGGCGCGCAGGATGGGAACGCCGAGGAAGGCGTGGTAGATCTCCTCGCCCGTCTCCGGGCGGTAGCTGAAGGCGGGATGCGACTGGGCGTCGGAGAGGGCGAGCGGCTCGGCCTCGCGGGCGATGAGACCGACGAGGCCCTCGTCCGCGCGCATGGCTGTCAGGTGCACGGCCTCGCGCTTCAGGCCTTCGGTGGCGTAAAGCTCCAGTACGCCGTCGGCACGCATGACATAGACCGAGCAGACCTCCGCCACCATGTTGGCGGCGATCTGGATGACGATCCTGTCGAGCTTCTCCTGCGCGTGGACCGGCTCCGCCATGACCTCGCGGAGGCGGCGCAGGAGAACGCGCGGGCCACCGAGAGCGCCTCGCATCAGCCGGTTCCCGTCATCGGGCCGCCAGCGCAGCCCGTTCCCTCTTCGTCGGACCGGCGCCGATGATCGTCTCCGGCCGACAGCTTCAACTAGCCGTATAACCAAGGTCTTGCCGCACCCGCAAGCTGCCGCGCGCATGTGGATGCGTATTTCCTTCCCGCCTGCTTCACGCGGGCGCGCGCCGGAAGGCGGCGAACAGGCGGCCGTCGATGGCGAGCAAACCCAGGCCGATCAGGCCCATTCCGGCCAGATGCCTCGCCGCGAGGGCCTCGTGGAGAAAGATGGCGCCGAAGAAGACGGCGCTCACCGGGATGAGCAGCGTCACCAGCGACAGATTGACCGCCCCCGCCGCGGTGAGGATGCGGAAGAAGAGGATATAGGCGAGCGCGGTGGAGGCGAGCGCCAGCGCGACGATCGCGGCCACCGGGCCGAGGCCGGGCGCCGGCAATGTCCACGGCTGTTCCACAAGGACGGCAAGCGGCGTCATCATCGCCGTCGTCGCCGTGAGCTGGCCGGTGGCGGCCACAAGCGGGCTCAGCCCGTAGCCGCGGAAGCGGCGCCCGAAGATGCCGGAGAAGGCGTAGGACAGCGCCGCGAGAAGAACGGCGACGGCGCCGATGACATCGGCACCCAGGCCCATGACGGCCGCCGGCCCGATCATCACCGCAACGCCGGCAAAGCCCAGCGCGACGCCGGCGAGCCGGTTGCCGGTCAGCTTTTCGTCGCTCGTCAGGAAATGGGCGACGATGACGGTGAAGACGGGCGTCATGGCGTTGAGGACGGAGGCGACTCCGCTCGGGATGCGCGCCTGTCCCCAGACGATGAGGCTGAAGGGGATGAGGTTGTTGAGGAGGCCCATGATCGCGAAGGCGACCCAGAAGCGGCCGTCGATCGGCAGCCGCTGGCCCGAGAGCCGCAGCACGAGGTTGAGGGCGAGGGCGGCGATGCCGACGCGGGCCAGCACGATAGTGAGCGGCGGCACGGCCTTGACGGCGATGCCGATGAAGAGGAACGAGCCGCCCCACAGGACGGACAGGGCGATCAGCATCGCCCATTCGGTAGGTCCCATGGCCGGGGTGCGTGGGGTGGCCGTCATCATGCTCCTCGATCGCTGTTCGTTGCAGCCGCCTGAACGTTAGCCGCGCGCGGGGAGGAGGCCACCCGAAACCGGGCCGGTCTTGCCTGCGCTCTAGGCCTTGTCGAGCCCGTAGAGCGAGTGCAGCGTGCGCACCGCAAGCTCTGTATAGGCCGCGTCGATCAGCACCGAGAACTTGATCTCGGACGTCGTGATGGCGCGGATGTTGATGCCCTTGTCGGCGAGCGCCTTGAAGGCCTTGGCGGCGACGCCGGCGTGGCTGCGCATGCCCACGCCGATGGCCGAGACCTTCACCACGTCTGTGGCGCCCTGCAGCGTGGCATAGCCGATCTCGCCGCGCGCCTTCTCGAGGATCGTCTTGGCGCGCTCATAGTCGGCGGCCGGCACGGTAAAGGTGATGTCGGTGGTCGTCGTGTCGTCGGACACGACCTGGATGATCATGTCGACGTTGATGTTGGCATCGGCCAGCGGCACGAAGATCGCGGCGGCGACGCCCGGCTTGTCGGCGACGCGGCGGAGCGTGATCTGGGCCTCGTCCTTGGAATAGGCGATGCCGGTGACGATCTGCTGTTCCACGATATCCTCCTCGTCACAGATCAACGTGCCCGGCTTGGGATCGGCGGGATCGTCGAAGCTGGAACGCACGAAAGTCTTCACATTATGGGTCATGGCGAGCTCGACCGAGCGCACCTGCAGCACCTTGGCGCCGAGCGAGGCCATCTCGAGCATCTCCTCGAAGGAGACGCGGTCGAGGCGCCGGGCCTGGGGCACGATGCGCGGGTCCGTC
The DNA here is from genome assembly GCF_001887265.1 of Chelatococcus daeguensis. Lineage (NCBI taxonomy): Bacteria > Pseudomonadati > Pseudomonadota > Alphaproteobacteria > Hyphomicrobiales > Chelatococcaceae > Chelatococcus > Chelatococcus daeguensis. The sequence goes on from NZ_CP018095.1 coordinate 598,551, forward strand.
GTGTAGACGCCGTCGACGTCGGTGTAGATGTCGCAGCGGTCGGCATGGATGGCGGCGGCGAGCGCCACCGCGCTCGTGTCCGAGCCGCCGCGGCCGAGCGTCGCGATGCGGTTTGTCGGCTGGTGGATGCCCTGGAAGCCGGTGACGACCGCGACCTCGTTGCGCTCCTCGAAATGCTGGATGATGCGCGAGCCGTCGGCGCCCGTGATTCGGGCCGCGCCGTGGGCACCGTCGGTCAGAATCGGTATCTGCCAGCCCTGCCAGGAACGGGCCCAGATACCCATGTCCTGCAGCACGATGGCGAGGAGGCCCGCCGTCACCTGCTCGCCGGAGGCGACGACCGCGTCATATTCGCGCGCATCGTGCAGGGGTGAGGCCTCGCGGCACCAGCCGACGAGTTCGTTCGTCTTGCCGGCCATGGCCGAGACGACGACCGCCACCTGGTGGCCGGCGTCGACCTCCCGTTTGACGTGCCTGGCCACGTTGCGGATGCGTTCGATATTGGCGACGGACGTGCCGCCGAACTTCATCACCAGACGGGCCATGGCAGGACTGACACCATTTACAGGACGACGGGAGGTGCTACAGCGACCAGGAGCCTGGCGCCAAGCACGCAAAAGGCGCGTATAGATGACGGGAGCCCCCTGCCGTGTCAACGGCGGGAAAGGCCCCCGGACGAGGGTGAGGGACATGGCTGGAACGAGGAGCGAGCCGCGGCACGGCACGGGTGAGCGCCGCACGGTGGATGAGCGGGAGGTGGCGCGCTTCGCCGCGCTCGCCGACACCTGGTGGGACCCGCGCGGATCGATGCGCGTGCTGCACAAGTTCAACCCGGTCCGCGTCGGCTATATCCGCGACGAGGCGGCGCGGCATTTCGGCCGCGACCCGGCGAGCCTGACCTGCCTGCAGGATCTTTCGGTGGTCGACATCGGCTGCGGCGGCGGGCTGCTGTGCGAGCCTCTGGCGCGCCTCGGGGCGGAGGTCACGGGGCTCGACCCCGCCACCACCAATGTGGAGGTGGCGCGCCTGCATGCGGAGCGCGCGGGCCTTTCCATCGCCTATCGCGATGAGACGGTGGAGGCCCTTGCCGCACGCGGCGAACGCTTCGATATCGTCTGCGCCATGGAGGTGGTGGAGCATGTTGCCGACGTCGGCGCCTTCGTCGCGGCCTGCTGCGCGGTGGTGAAACCGGGCGGCCTGCTCTTCATGGCGACCATCAACCGCACGCTGAAGTCCTATGCGCTCGCCATCGTCGGCGCCGAATATGTCCTGCGCTGGTTGCCGCGCGGCACCCATTCCTGGGAGAAGTTCGTCACGCCGGACGAACTCACCGACACCATCGAGGACGGCGGCCTCTCTGTGCTCGACCGCACCGGCGTGGTCTACAATCCGCTTGCCGACAGCTGGCGTCCGTCGCGCGATCTCGATGTCAACTACATGCTGGTCGCCGCCCGGCCGGGCGAGGCCGGCGCTTAGGTACGATGATCGAGGGCAGCGATGCCGCCGGCGCCGGCTGGCGGCCCATGACGGTGACGGACCTGCCGGAGGTCGATGCCATCGCGCGGGCGGTGCATCCGGGCTTTCCCGAACGGCCAGAGGTCTTCGCCGAGCGCCTTGCGCTCTTCCCGGCCGGCTGCCTGATCCTGGAGCGGGACGGCGAGGCGGCCGGCTATCTCCTCAGCCATCCCTGGCACGCTGGCGCGCCCCCGCCGCTCGACAGCCTCCTCGGCCGTCTGCCGCCGGTCGCGACCACCTATTATCTGCACGACATCGCCCTGTTGCCGCCCGGTCGCGGCACCGGCGCTGCCGCAGCCGCGCTGCCCCATCTCGTGCGGCAGGCGCGGATCGCGGGAGCCGACAACCTCTCGCTCGTGGCCGTCAACAATTCCGCTGCATTCTGGCAGCGCCACGGCTTCGTGGCGGCCGACGCACCGGGACTTGCCGACAAGCTCGCCAGCTACGGCGAGGATGCGCTCTACATGTGGAGCATGATCGCGTCTTAAGCGCCGCGGCTCGCGATGGCGACGCCGACGGCGGCGATGGCCATGCCCAGCATCTGCAGCGGCGCGAGGCTCTCGCCGAAGATAAGGAAGGCCATGACGGCCGACACAGGCGGCACCAGATAGAGCAGGGAGGCGACACCCGCCACTGCGCCCCGGCGAATGAGGTGCATCAGCAGGAGGATGCCCCCGATCGACAGGACGACGACCGCCCAGGCGAGGCCGGCAAGCGCGGGCGGCGCTGGGTCGAAGCGCATGTCCCCGGCGAGCAGCATGGCCGGCAGGGTCACGAGCGCCGCCCCGATGAACTGCACGACGGCGTTGGTGCGCAGGTCCGAGCCGGCGCCCGTCCGCTTCTGCCAGAACGTTCCCATGGTGATGGACACCATGCCGAGCGAGCAGGCAAGTACCGCCATCGGCGCGAGGCCGTCGACCCCGCCGAGCTTCGGCACGAGCACAAGGAGGGCGCCCGCAAAGCCGGTGACGATGCCGAGCCAGCGCCGTGGGCTGACCCTTTCGCCGATGAGGGGCCCGGCGAGCGCCCCGGTGAGCAGCGGCTGCATGCCGGCGATGAGCGCGGCGATGCCAGCTGGCAGGCCGTGGCCGACGGACCAGAACACGCCGCCGAGATAGACGCCGTGCAGCAGCACGCCGGCCACGAGGCCGTCGCGCCAGCCGCGCGCCGTCCGCGGCCAGGGCGCGCCAACGGCGAGGCACAGGCCACCGAGCACGGCTATGGTAAGGCAATAGCGGATGAAGAGGAAGGTGAACGGCTCGGCATGGGGCGCGACGAGGCGCGCCACGACGAAGCCTGTCGCCCAGATGACGACGAAAAGCGCCGGCATCAGCCGTTCGGCGGGCATGGAGGGCGGGAACGGCAAGGCAGGTCGATCCGTTGTCGAGAAGGGGCTGCACCCAACCATGGCGGCGGCCGAGCCGCAATGTCGGGGCGGCCACACAGCCGTGCGACCATGTGTCCGGTCGCCATCCGGCTTGCCATGCGACTTGTCAGCGGCGGCCGGAATGCCGAACTTGGCGGGCGAGCGCCGGGAGGAGCGATGCAGGTCACGAGGCGAAAGGCCGCCGTGCAAGGGGAGCGACGGTGAAGGCGATAGCCATTTCGGCACGCGTCCTCTGGCGGGCCTTCGAACGGTTCAATGATCATGATGGCTGGGCGATCGCGAGCCACATCGCCTTGTCCGGCCTGATGTCGCTCTTTCCGTTCCTCATTCTCGTCACGGCGCTCGCCGGTTTCATCGGCTCGACCGATCTTGCCCGCGGCGTCGCCGACCTCATCTTCGAAACCTGGCCGAGCGAGGTTGCCGGTTCGGTGGCCGGCGAGGTGCGCAAGGTCATGACCCAGCAGCGGCGCGACCTCCTGACGGTCGGCGCTCTCCTTGCGGTCTATTTCTCCTCGAACGGCGTCGAATCGCTGCGCATCGGCCTTAATCGCGCCTATGACTGCTACGACTGGAGGCCCTGGTGGCTGACACGGCTCGAGGCGATCGCCTACGTCCTCGTCGGAGCCATCGCGCTCATGGTCTTCGCCCTCCTCGTCGTCTTCGGTCCGCTTGCCTGGCGCGCGATCGTCGCCGAGGTGCCGGCACTGCGCCCGCTCGGTCCGCTCATCGTCACGGCGCGCTTTGCCGTGGCGACGATCGTCATCGTCGTGGCCCTGCTTATTGCCCATCTCCTCCTGCCGGGCGGGCGGCGCAGCGTGAGGTCGGTGCTGCCGGGCATCGCTGCGACCCTGGTGCTCTGGCTCATCGGCGGCACCGCCTTCGGCCTCTATCTCGAGGGCTTCGCCACCAATTACGTGTCGACCTATGCCGGCCTCGCCTCCGGCATGATCGTGCTCGTCTTCCTCTATATCCTGTCCGCCATCTTCATCTTTGGCGGCGAGCTCAACGCCGCGCTGATCCGCGAGCGCGAGGTGGACGATGGCGGCTTGTAGCGGAGTGACGCCAAGGACTGCAGAAGCCTAGGGTAGCGAGGGGCGAGCTTTCCACCGTCATGACCACTCGTCGGGGGCATCCATGCCGCGACGATCGTGCGAGGCCCAAGACGTGGATGGCCGGGGCAAGCCCGTCCAGGACGGCGGAGAGGCCGACCCCGGCGGTGGCGCCACGGGCGATCCGCCGGGCTCCGGATGGATCGGCCCGCAGCACCGTCCGGGGGTCACTCAACCTTCTCGCGCTGCCTCCAGCACGTCGTCGAAGCTCCGCAGGCCGGGCCGCGGCGCATTGACGAGCACGGCCATGTTGCCGGGCTTGTGCTCATTCTTCCACATCTTGGTATGCGCGGCCGGGATCTCGTGCCAGGAGAGGACTTCGGACATGCATGGGTCGATACGCCGGTCGACGACGAATTTGTTGGCGGCGGCAGCCTGCTTGAGATGGGCGAAGTGGGAGCCCTGGATGCGCTTCTGCCGCATCCAGACGTAGCGGGCGTCGAAGGTGAGGTTGAATCCGGTTGTGCCGGCGCAGAACACCACCATGCCGCCGCGCTTCACGACCAGGGTCGAGACCGGGAAGGTCTGTTCGCCCGGGTGCTCGAAGACGATATCGACGTCCTGCCGGCCGGTGATGTCCCAGATCGCCTTGCCGAACTTGCGCGCCTCCTGCGTCCAGGCGGCATATTCGGGCGAGTTCACCTTGGGCAATTGCCCCCAGCAGTTGAAGTCCCTGCGGTTGATGACGCCCTTGGCGCCGAGGCCGAGCACGTAGTCGCGCTTGTCCTCGTCGGAGATGATGCCGATGGCATTGGCGCCGGCGGCGGCGCACAGCTGCACGCCGAAAACGCCGAGCCCCCCCGAGGCGCCCCAGACGAGCACGTTGTCGCCGGGCTTCAGCGTATGCGGCGCGTGGCCGAAGAGCATGCGGTAGGCGGTGGCGAGGGTCAGCGTGTAGGAGGCGCATTCCTCCCACGTCAGGTGCTTCGGCCGCTCCATGAGCTGGCGCGACTGCACGCGGCAGAACTGGCCGAAGGAGCCGTCCGGCGTCTCATAGCCCCAGATGCGCTGCGAGGGCGAGAACATCGGATCGCCGCCGTTGCACTCCTCGTCGTCGCCGTCGTCCTGGTTGCAGTGCACGACGACTTCGTCGCCAACCTTCCAGCGTCTCACCTTGGAGCCGACGGCCCAGACGATGCCGGCGGCGTCGGAGCCGGCCACATGGTATGGCTGCTTGTGGACGTCGAGCACCGAAATCGGCTGGCCGAGCGCGGCCCAGACGCCATTGTAGTTGACGCCGGCGGCCATCACGAGCACCAGCACCTCGTCGTCGCCGATGGTCCAGGTCGGCACAACTTCGAGCTGCATCGATTCTTCCGGTGGCCCGTGCCGCTCCTTGCGGATGGCCCAGGCATGCATCTTCGCCGGCACATGGCCGAGAGGCGGAATCTCGCCGATGGCGTAAAGGTCCTTGCGCTCGTCCGTGCCGCCCGCGGTGGTCGCTCTGGCTGTGGCGTTCATGCGGCCTCCTGTCGTTCGTGTTTCCCCGGCGCGCCCTCTTGATGACGGGGCTCTGCTGCGCTGCGCCATGGACAGAATGAATGATATTGCGATGCAGCGAAAGCGAAAACGCCCGTTGGCGGGCGCCGGTTGCATTCGACCTTCGGCCAATCCGGCATTTTGCGCTTGCAGCGCGGGTTGCTGCGCCGCACCATGACGTCAGAACAGCAGCGCGGGAAAAACGAACCCGCGAGCGCATGATGGGGAGACGGCATGAGCGAGCGAGACGGCGGCGCGCGCCCGCACCGGGACAGGCCCTGGATCTTCCGCACCTACGCGGGCCATTCGACGGCGGCGGAATCAAACCGGCTCTACCGCACCAATCTCGCGCGCGGCCAGACCGGTCTGTCGGTCGCCTTCGACCTGCCGACGCAGACCGGTTACGACCCGGACCATGCGCTCGCTCGCGGGGAGGTCGGCAAGGTCGGTGTCTCCATCGCCCATATCGGCGACATGCGCACCCTCTTCGAGGGCATCCCGCTCGCGGAGATGAACACCTCCATGACGATCAATGCGACGGCGGCGTGGCTGCTGTCGCTCTACATCGCTGTTGCTGACGGGCAGGGTGCCGCGCGAGGGCGCCTCGCGGGCACGACGCAGAACGACATCGTCAAGGAATATCTCTCGCGCGGCACCTATGTCTTCCCGCCGGTGCCGTCGATGCGCCTCACCAAGGACATCGTGTTGTTCACGACGCGTGAGGTGCCGAAGTGGAATCCGATGAACGTCTGCTCCTACCACCTGCAGGAGGCGGGCGCGACACCCGTGCAGGAGTTGTCGTTCGCGCTCGCCACGGCCATTGCCGTCCTCGACACCGTGCGGGGTAGCGGCGAGGTGGATGAGGAGACCTTCGCCGAGGTCGTCGGGCGCATTTCCTTCTTCGTCAACGCGGGCATGCGCTTCATCACCGAGCTCTGCAAGATGCGCGCCTTCGCGGAACTGTGGGATGAGATCTGCGTCGATCGTTACGGCATCACGGATGCGAAAAAGCGCCTCTTCCGCTACGGCGTTCAGGTCAATTCCCTCGGCCTCACCGAGCAGCAGCCCGAGAACAACGTCTACCGCATCCTCATCGAGATGCTCGCCGTCGTGCTCTCCAAGAAGGCGCGCGCGCGCGCCGTGCAGTTGCCCGCGTGGAACGAGGCGCTCGGCCTGCCGCGTACCTTCGACCAGCAATGGTCGCTGCGCATGCAGCAGATCATGGCCTACGAGACGGACCTGCTCGAATATGACGACATCTTCGACGGTTCCCGCGTGATCGAGGAGAAGGTAGAGGCGTTGAAGGATGCGGCGCGGGCGGAACTCGCCCGCATCGAGTCGCTCGGCGGGGCCGTCGCCGCGGTCGAGACCGGCTATCTCAAGCGGGCGCTCGTCGAATCGAATGCGGCCCGGCTCGCTGCCATCGAGGCGGGCGAGCAGGTCGTCGTCGGTGTCAACCGCTGGACGGAGAGCGAGCCTTCCCCGCTCCTGGCTGGGGAGGGGGCCATTCTCACCGTGCCGGAGACGGTCGAGATGGAGGCCGTGGCCCGGCTCAGGGAGTGGCGGGCCCGGCGCAACGGCAGCGAGGTTGCGGCGGCGCTTTCCGATCTCGAGACCGCGGCGCGCGAGGCGCGCAACATCATGGAGCCATCGATCCGCTGCGCCCGTGCCGGCGTCACCACCGGCGAATGGGGCGAGACCCTGCGCCGCGTCTTCGGCGAATACCGTGCGCCGACCGGCGTCTCCATTGAGACGCGCTCGCCCGAGGTCGACCGCGATGTGCGCCTGCTGGTGGCTGATCTTGCGGAAAAGCTCGGCGGTCCGCCGCGCCTCGTCGTCGGCAAGCCGGGGCTCGACGGCCATTCCAACGGTGCCGAGCAGGTGGCCCTGCGCGCCCGCGATGTCGGCATGGACGTGACCTACGACGGCATCCGCCAGACCCCGGCGGACATCGTGGCCCGGGCCCGCGCGGTTGATGCCCATGTCATCGGCCTCTCCATCCTCTCTGGCTCCCACGTGCCGCTCGTCCGCGACGTCATGGCGCGGCTGCGCTCCGAGGGACTGGACCACATTCCGGTCGTCGTCGGCGGCATCATCCCGCCGGAGGACGAACTGGTGCTGCAGAACATCGGCGTCTCCGCCGTCTACACGCCGAAGGACTATGCGCTCGACGAGGTGATGGCCGGCATCGTCCGGGTCGTCGAGCGCGCCCGCGCCCGGCTCGATGCCTGAGCGCTCCATTAAGAAACGATAACGAAAGGGAGACATGATGAGCCCTGCCGCTGCCGCGAGCACGATACCGACCGATCTGCGCACCCTCGCCCGCGAGGCGGCCAAGGCACTCGGCGCACTGACAGGGACCGCGACAGAGGCGACACGGATCACCGTCATGATGGAGGGGCGTATCGCGCCGGACAGGCTCGACCGCGCCCAGCACATGGCCCATGGTCTCGCCTGGATCGCGACCTATGCCACGGCCGTGCGCGAGCTCGCCGCCTGGGCCGATCGGCTCGCCGGGGAAGGCCGCTTCGGCGAGGTGGAGGAACTCATCCTCGCCATAGGCGCGGGCGAATATTGCGCGCAGGTCTTCGGCGGCATCCCCATGAGCCAGGGCGAGATCGTGCGGCCTGATGTCTTCAGTTTCGACGAAGCGGCGCTTGCCACCTTGCGTACACCGGCGCTGCGGACGCTCATAGCTCAAGGCAATACGGCTGAAAACCGTGCCCGGCTGGCGATGCTCATCCGCCAGCGCGATGGCGCCTCGAGCATCGGCGACACCGGTCTCGACGAGACGCTCGAGGCCATCCGCGCCGAGATGCGCCGGTTCGCCGATGCGGAGGTCATGCCGCACGCGCAGGACTGGCATCGCAGCAACAGCTACATTCCGCTCGAGATCATCGCCGACATGGCCGCGCTCGGTGTCTTCGGCCTCACCATCCCCGAGCAATACGGCGGCATGGGACTGTCCAAGGTGTCCATGTGCGTCGTCTCGGAGGAGCTGTCGCGCGGCTATATCGGCGTCGGCTCCCTCGGCACGCGCTCCGAGATCGCGGCCGAACTGATCCTCGGCGGCGGCACGGAGGAGCAGAAAGCACGTTTCCTGCCGAAGATCGCGAGCGGAGAGATCCTGCCGACGGCGGTCTTCACGGAGCCGAACACCGGTTCGGACCTCGCGTCCCTGAAGGCGCGCGCCCTGCGCGAGGGCGAAGTCTACAAGGTCCACGGCAACAAGACCTGGATCACGCATCCCGTGCGTGCCGACCTCATGACCCTGCTCGTGCGCACCGACCCGGCCGAGCCCGGCCACCGCGGCCTTTCCATCCTGCTGGCCGAGAAACCGCGCGGCACGGATGAAGACCCCTTCCCGGTGGCGGGGTTGACGGGTGGCGAGATCGAGGTGCTCGGCTATCGCGGCATGAAGGAGTACGAACTCGCCTTCGATGGCTTCGAGGTGCCGGCGGCCAATCTTCTCGGCGGGCACGAGGGGCAGGGTTTCAAGCAACTGATGCAGACCTTCGAGGCGGCCCGCATCCAGACGGCGGCGCGCGCCATTGGCGTCGCGCAATCGGCCTTCGAGCTCGGCCTGCGCTATGGCGAGGAGCGGATGCAGTTCGGCAAGAGCCTCATCCACTTCCCGCGGGTTGCCGACAAGCTCGTCATGATGGCGGTCGAGATCATGCTTGCCCGTCAGCTCACCTATTTCGCCGCCCGCGCCAAGGACGAGGGCCGGCGTTGCGATCTCGAGGCTGGCATGGCGAAGCTTCTGGCAGCCCGCGTCGCCTGGGCGGCGGCAGACAATGCTGTGCAGATCCACGGCGGCAACGGCTTTGCGCTCGAATATCCGGTGTCGCGCGTGCTGTGCGATGCGCGCATCCTGTCGATCTTTGAAGGCGCTGCCGAGATCCAGGCCCAGGTCATCGCCCGCCGCCTGATCGAGGAACTGTCCTGACCTTTGCCGTGTTCGCTTCCTGAAGGGCTTTCACGCGCGTGTCTGGCATCGCGCGTGCCCGCTTCCCACATAAGTCAATGCAGCCAAGGAGGACCATGATGAGCGGACTACGCCTTGCCCACGACACCTGGGTTCTCGTCGGCGACGGAGAGAAGGCGCTCTTCTTCCGCAACGAGGGGGACGCCGCCTATCCGAACCTTGTCGTCGAGAATGTCTTCGCGCAGGACAATCCGCCCAATCGCGAGCAGGCTACGGACGTGCCGGGCCGCATGAACCGTGGCCGGCCCAGCAACAACAAGAGTGCCATCGAGCCGACGGACTGGCACCGTCTCGCCAAGGATCGATTCGCGAGCGAGGTGGCAGAAACACTCTACCGGGCGGCTCACGAAAAGCGATTCGAGCGGCTTGTCGTCGTCGCTCCGCCGCAGACGCTCGGCGAATTGCGCAAGGCCTTCCACAAGGAGGTCAGCGAGCGCATCGTCGCCGAGGTGGACAAGACGCTCACCTCCCACCCGGTCTACGATATCGAGAAGGTCCTGACGGCCTGAAGTGCCTGCGCCAGCCGCCAGGCGGTGCCGCGCGGGCGCTCCTGCAAAAGCCCCATGGCTGCCGGCGGGTGTTGCCACGCCGCGCGTTGCGTTGTCAGCTATCGGAATGGCGCAACGAGCGAGGGGAGCGTACCGGCGATGGGGTGGGCCCTGGAGAGTTTCGAAGCCGATACCGTTTTTCGCCTGCCTTGGCCGGAGACCGGCGACGAGGTGCGGTTCGTGGAACGCGCTGGCGGGTTGTGGTTCGTCGCGGCCGACGTTTGCCGGTCCCTGCGCTTCACCTTGAACCGGGCCGGCGCCATCAACGTCACCCAAGCGCTCGCCTGTGTCGGTCCCGATGACAAGATGCTGGTGCGGCTGGAGACGAGCCCGGGCACATTTCGGCCATTCACGCGCTACATGCTGGTGTCGGAAGCGGGCCTTGAAGCGCTTGTGGCCGAAGGGCTCGCCCGCCGCGCGCCGGCCGTCGATGCCGTCGATCTGCCGGCTGTCGCCCGGCTTGTACGCTCTGCCGCGCGCAATCTCGTCGTGGCCCTCGGCGGCCGGACGGACTCGGCGTCGCACGGAAGCGGCGAAGCGTGCCGGAAGGCGGCACCGCGCCCCGCGGTCGGGGGCTGACGTCGGATGCGGTCTCAGCCGTGCCGGGTCGCCCGCTCGAGCGCGGAGGACAGGTCATCGTAGAGATCCTGCGGATCCTCGATGCCGACCGACAGGCGCAGGAGATCGGGCGGGCAGGGCGATCCCGCCCCCTCGATGGAGGCGCGATGCTCGATCAGGCTCTCGACGCCGCCGAGGGAAGTCGCCCGTTTCCACAACTGGACCTTCGCGGCCGTCGCGATGGCCGCCTGTGGGCCGGCTGCGAGCCGGATCGACAGCATGTAGCCGAAGCCGTTCGCCATCTGCCGGGCCGCGACGGCATGGCCAGGGTGGCCCGGCAGGCCCGGATAGAGCACCTTCGCCACCGCGGGATGAGCGGCGAGCCGTTCGGCGAGCGTTGCAGCCGAGGCGCTCTGGGCCGCGGCGCGCAAGTGGAAGGTGCGCATACCGCGCATCAGGAGATAGGCCTCGAAGGGGCCGAGGATGCCGCCCTGGCCCCGGCGGATCGTCGTGATGCGCGCCCAGAAGTCGTCCTCTGCAGCGGTGACGAGGGCACCGGCGACGACATCCGAATGGCCGTTGAGGATCTTTGTCGCCGCATGCATCACGATATCGGCGCCGAGCGCCAGCGGCTGGCTGTGGAAGGGCGAGGCGGTGGTGGAATCGACCGCAAGGCGCGCGCCGGCTGCATGGGCGATCTCGGCGGCGGCGGCAATGTCGGTGATCGTCCACAGCGGGTTAGACGGGGTCTCAATCCAGACGAGTCTGGTGCGGCCGGGCGTGACGGCGGCGCGCAGTGCGTCAAGATCGGCGGTATCGACGAAATCGACGAGGAGGCCCCAGCGCCTGGCCTCGTTCGCCAGCCAGTGGCGCAGCGCCCAGTACATCACGGTCGGCGCGACAATGTGGTCGCCGGGGTCGAGCGCCTGGAAAAGGGCAGTGGCTGCGGCCATGCCTGAGCCGAAGAGCAGCGCCTCCTTGCCCCCCTCCAGCATGGCGAGGACGGCCTCGGCCTCGCGCGTCGTGGCGTTGTCGGGCCGGCCGTAGACGTAGCCCGACGAATAGGCGTTGTCCTCGTCCCGGATATAGGTCGTCGCGACATGGATGGGCGGCACCACGGCCTTGGTCACCGGATCGGTGACACCCATGGCCTGCGCGGCGAGGGTGCGGGCGGACCAGGGCTTCTGGGGCGCGGTCATGGGAAGCTCCTTGCGGCGCGCGAACCGGGATGCGTGCATATGACGCCAGCCGGCAGGCGACGCAAGCGGCGCGACGAAGCGTCCGACTGCGCCGGGCGCATGGCGGTGGCCGCCTTCAGCTCAACGCGTCCCGCACGCTCGTGCGCAGGTCCGCCAGTGAGAAGGGTTTTGTCAGGACGTCGATGACGATGCCGTCGAGGGAACCTGCCCGCTCGCGCTGGTCGGCGAAGCCGGTCATCAACATGACCGGAAGCTCGGGGTAGGAGCGCTTGGCCGCATGCGCGAGGGCGATCCCGTCCATGATGGGCATGCGGATATCGGTGAGCAGGAGGTCGAAACGGCCCTCGTGCTGGTCGAGACGGGCAAGGCCGTCCTCGCCGTCGATGGCCGTGACGACCGCATGGCCGTCGATCTCCAGCCCGCGCTTCAGGAAGCCGCGGACGCCTTCCTCATCGTCGACGAGCAGAATATGCGCCATCGTCACTGCTCCTTGCGGTCCTTGTCTTCTGTCTCCACGACGCCGACGAACGGCAGTTGCCGGTAGCGGTGGGCGACGTCCATGCCGTAACCGACCACGAACAGGTCCGGGCATTCGAAGCCGATGTAGTCGGCATCGATCTGCACCGCGCGCTTGCCCGGCTTCTCGAGCAGGACGGCGGATTTCACGGTGCGCGCGCCGCGCGCCATCAGAAGGTCTTTTGCGAAGGCGAGGGTGCGGCCCGATTCGAGGATGTCGTCGACGAGCAGCACGTCGCGGTCGCGTACGTCGCTCTCGACATCCTTCAGGATTTCGACCTGCCCGGAGGAAACGGTTGCCTCGCGATAGCTCGACATGTGCACGAACTCGACCTGCGGCTCGAGCCCGGCCCTGTGCAGCGCGCGAATGAGATCGGCCGCGAACATGAAACTGCCCTTGAGCACGGCGACGACGAGCAGGTCGTGCGGCTTGGAGGCCGCTACGGCCCTGGCGATGTCCTCGTTGCGGGCGGCGATCTTGCTCTCGTCGAACAGAACCCGGATGCTCTTGGTCTGCATGGTCTGGCCTTTATCGTTGCCCACGGCGAAGCGCACGCTGCCGCTTAGCCGCCACCGGCGATGGGTGCAAGTAGGACGGGCGGGCAGGGTCCGGGCGCGGATCCATCCGCTGCCGGGGCGCCCGCGCCTCCGCGCGTATGACCCTATAGGCGTTGGCGCGGGAAGGACAGACAATGGGCATGGCGAATCAGGCTGGCTTGCGCGGCCTGCCCCGGGTAGGACAGGCATCCGCGTAACACCAATTGGTCGGCCCTCATGGTTAACGAACCGTGAACGCGCCGCGGCCGCGAGGAGGTGACTGGTGGTTCGTTTCGACAATGTCGGACTGCGCTACGGCATGGGGCCGGAGGTGCTGAGAGACCTGACGTTCTCGATCGAGCCGCGCTCGTTCCAGTTCCTGACCGGCCCGTCGGGCGCGGGCAAGACGACGCTGCTGCGCCTCATTCTTCTCGCGCTCAAGCCCACGCGGGGCCTCATCACGCTGTTCGGCGAGGATGTATCCCAGATCGGCGGGGACGCGTTGACAGCCCTGCGCCGGCGCATGGGCGTCGTCTTCCAGGACTTCCGGCTGCTCGACCATCTCACCACATACGAGAACGTCGCTCTGCCGCTGCGCGTGCAGGGGCGGGAGGAAGCGGGCTACCGTGCCGAGGTGGTGGAACTGCTGCGCTGGGTTGGCCTCGGCGAACGCATGCACGTGCTGCCGCCTGTGCTCTCGGGCGGCGAAAAGCAGCGCGCGGCCATTGCCCGCGCCCTCATCGCCCGGCCGGAGCTACTCCTTGCCGACGAGCCGACCGGCAATGTTGACCCCAGCCTCGCCAGACGCCTGCTGCGCCTCTTCGTGGAGCTCAACCGGCTCGGCACGTCGGTGATCATCGCCACGCACGATCTTGCGCTCATGGATCAGGTGGACGCTCGGCGCCTGGTGCTTGGCGAAGGCCGCCTGCATATCTACGAGTGATCGCATGATGCGCCGCGCCGAACAGACCACCGTCCAACCGGTCGCAGAGCCCGACCTCGGGCCGCTGCCAGAGACGCTGCGGCGCAACCAGCCGCTCGTCCCGGCCGATTCGGTCGCCGGCCGGGCGCTCGTCACCGTCATCGCCATCCTGACCTTCCTCGCCGCGCTCGCGGCCGGTGCCGCCGAGCTCGTCGCCGGCGCCTCGGCCGAATGGCGCTCCTCGATCTCGCGCGAGGTCACCATCCAGGTGAAGCCCAACACCCAGCGTGACATCGAGGCCGATGTCGCCACTGCCACCGCGGTGGCGGGTGCCGACCCGCAGGTCGATTCCGTCTCCGTCTATTCGAAGGAGGAGGCGGAGCGGCTGCTGGCGCCCTGGCTCGGCACGGGGCTCGACCTCGTCGAACTGCCGGTGCCGCGGCTTGTCGTCGTCCGCCTCAAGGGCGGCATCACGCCGGACCTTGCCGGCATGAAGCAGCAACTGGCCGAGCAGGTGCCGACCGCGAGCCTCGACGATCACCGCATGTGGATCGCGCGCCTGTCGACCATGGCGGGCACCCTCGTCGTCATCGCGCTCGCCATCGTCGGCCTGGTGCTCACGGCGGCGGCGCTGGCCATCGCCTTCGCGACGCGCGGGGCCGTGGCGAGCAGCCGCGAGATCCTGGAGGTGCTGCATTTCGTGGGCGCGGATGACCGCTTCATCGCCCGCGAGTTCCAGCTGAGGTTCCTCGGCCTCGGCCTCAAGGGCGGGGCCATCGGCTGCCTGGCGGCCATCCTGCTCATCGCGGCGCTCGGCTTCCTCGCCGGCTACTGGCGCGCGAGTCCGGGCGGCGATCAGATCGAGGCGCTGTTCGGGGCTTTCGACATCGGCTGGCGCGGCTATGGCGCCGTCGTCGTGGTGGCGGCGATCGTCGCCGCCGTGACGGCGCTCGTCTCGCGCGTCACGGTGCGCCGTCACCTGAGTGGGCTGGGCTGACAACGCGTGGCTGTGCGCGCTTTCTGCCTAGTGCCCGCCGCATTCGTCGTTATGCTGCGCGGCGAAAGGTTGAAAGCATGAGCGTCGTGGGCAACGAGCCGGTCGCGGTCGATCCTGCCGAAGGCGAGCCGTCCGCCGTGGCGACGGCAGTGCCCCCGCGGCGCGGCAGGGGATGGCTGGTGCTGCGCCGTGGCGTGGCTGCGACCGGCCTTCTCGCCTGCCTTGCCTTCGCCGTCGGCTTCTTCGTGTTCACCGACATGGTCGGGCGCGCGGAGCGGCGGGTGAACGCGAGCGCCGATGCCGTGGTGGCCCTGACCGGCGGCGCCCAGCGCATCGCCGATGCTGCCGACCTGCTGAAGCAGGGCTATGCTCGCCGTCTCCTGATCAGCGGCGTCAACAAGCACACGACGCCGGCCCAACTCGCCGATCTCAACCCGGAACTCGGCGATCTCGTCGACTGCTGCGTCGATCTCGACTACCGGGCGCGCAATACGATCGGCAACGCCATCGAGACGCGGCGCTGGGTGCAACAGCACGCCTTCCGCTCGCTGATCGTGGTGACGTCGAACTACCACATGCCGCGCTCGCTGGTGGAGCTCGGCAATGTCCTGCCCGAGACCGAACTCGTGCCGCATGCCGTCTCGGCCGACCGCATCGACACAGAGCGGTGGTGGCGCGACCCCGTGGCCGCGAAGCTGCTCTTCATGGAATATCTGAAGTATCTCGTCGCGGTGGCGCGCACCTATGTGGAGCGCGATCCGGAAGATTCGCGCGTCGCGGTCTTCGTCGGCGGCCGCAAACCGGTTGCGACCGTTCCCGTGCTGCGCTAGGCGGTCAGCGGCGCGCCGGCCCGCGCGCGCAGATGCCGCCGGATGCCATGCTCGCTCTCCGTTCCCTCGCCTTCAACATCGCCTTCTACGCCAACCTCGCCGTGTGGCTCGTCATCTGCCTGCCGACGATGCTCCTGCCGCGGCGCGCCCTGATGGCGGTGGCGCGCGGCTGGGCCCGGAGCTCCCTGTGGCTCCTGCGCGTCATTGCCGGCACGCGTCTCGAGGTGCGCGGCCTCGCCAACATCCCGCAGGGGGGCTGCCTCGTCGCCTGCAAGCACCAGTCGATGTGGGAGACCTTCGCGCTCGTTCCCTTCTTCTCGGATCCCACCTTTATCCTGAAGCGGGAGCTCATGTTCATCCCCTTCTTCGGCTGGTACCTGTGGAAGGCCGACATGGTGCCCGTGAACCGGCGCGGCGGCGCGCGGGCGATGGTGCGCATGACCGAGAAGGCGGCCGAGGAGGCGCGCGACGGCCGCCAGATCATCATCTTCCCCGAGGGCACGCGCCGGCCGCCGGGCGCCGAGCCCGCCTACAAATACGGCATCGCCCATCTCTACGGCCGGCTCGGCGTGCCGTGCCTGCCGGTCGCCCTCAACTCCGGCCTCTACTGGCCGCGCCGGCGCTTCATCCGCCGGCCCGGCACCATCGTGGTCGAGTTCCTGCCGCCGATCCCGGCCGGCCTGCCGCGCGACAGCCTTGTGCCGGCGCTGATCGAAGCGATCGAGCCCGTCGCCCGCCGCCTCCATGCCGAAGGCCTTGCGGAGATCGGCGGGACCATCCAGCCGGCACCGGAGCGGGCGGAGGCCCCGTGATCAGCTGAAGCCTCGGCGCTTGACAACATGGTTAATTTGTTCTCTCTTTGTCCGGAACAAATAGGGAACATGGAGCCGGATATGAGCGCAGTCGTCCAATTTCCCATGCACATGGCGCGCCGTCCCGTCGCGCGCCCGTTGGTCCGCCCGCTCGTTGCGGGGCGCCGGGCCGTGCAGGACGAGGCCCTCCACGTCGCCTCGGGCGGCGATCTCCTGCCGCTGCGTGCCTGGCGCGGGCGCTCGGGGCGCCGCTATGTCGTGTCGGTTTATCCGATGACGGCCATGTGGCAGGAGGCGCATCTCGACGCCGTGCTCATCGCCGTCGCCCGTGACGGTGAGGCGCGCCGCATCGTCGGGGTGCGCGATTCCTCCCCGCTCTCGCCCGAGGGCTTCGACGGCGCCTGGTTCGGGCAGATGCGCGCCTGCGGCGCGGTGGAGCTCCACGTCCACCTCCTCGCCACCAGCGCCGGGGAACGCGCGGCCGTCGCGCGGGACCTGCGCCCCTTCCAGTGATCCGGCGTTGCGGGGCTGGCGTCAGCGCAGCTGCGCGGCCAGCCAGGCGAGCGTTGCGTCATGCACGTCGAGCGCCATGAGGTGCTCGTAAGTGTTCAGCACATATTCGGGATTGGGGCCAGACTGGCCCACGCCCTGTCGCACGATGGCGAGCAGCGCCTCGCGCGGCAGCTCCCCGGCATATTGGCGGTGCCGGCGGTCCGCCACATAGGTGAGGGCGGTCACGTGCCTGCCGTCGTCGAGGCGCACCGGCAGGTAGCGCTCCAGATAGACGGCCGTCGCCTGTTCCCGTGCCCTCAGATAGGCGATCGTTTCGGCGACCTCCGGCCGCGGCACGCGGAAGGCTACCCCCTTGCAGGCGCCGCCGCGATCGAGTCCGAGGACGAGGCCCGGCCGCTCCGGGGTGCCGCGATGGACGTGCGAATAGATGCACAGCGAGCGCCGGTAGCCGGCGAGCCGGGCGGGAAAGCGGTCGATGAAGGGAAAGCCGGGCCGCCACATCAGCGAGCCATAGCCGAAGACCCACAGATCGCCCGATTCGTGGCCCATGCCCTTCCGTCTCGTCGATGAACCGTCTCGTCGATGACAGGCCGTTTCCGCCGACGCCGAAAGCTTGCCCGCGCCGCCGCTTGGCCGCAAGCCGGGTAACAGCTAGGAAGGGGCGGTGCAACAAGGGAGAGGGTGTTGAACCAAAGCGAACAGGTCGACAGCAGCCTGGCCGGCGTGCGCCGCAGCCGCTGGGGGCTCTATCTTCCGGTCGTGCTGCTGGCGCTGCTCGTCGCCGGCTGGTCCGTCTTCTGGTTCAGCGCGCGCGCCCGGGCCCTCGAGACGGTCGAATTGTGGCTGGCACGCGAGGCGGCCGAGGGGCGCCGCTGGTCCTGCCCGCAGCGCTCGGTCGGAGGCTTTCCCTTCCGCTTCGAGCTGCGTTGCGAGAACGCCACCTTCACGGGCGAGACCAACATCGGCCCTGCCACGGGCGAGCTGAAGCGCTTCCTCGCGGTCTCGCAGGTCTATCGCCCGCAGCACGTTATCCTGGAGGTCGAGGGGCCGCTCGTGGCGCGCAGCACGGTCAACGATGCCGGCCTGACGCTGGACTGGCGGCGCTTCGATGCGAGCGTTGTCATCGCCGACGATCTACCCGAGCGGATCGCCGTGAGCATCGCGGAGCCGACGCTTACGGTGAGCGCGCCTGATTCGACCGGGGGCCGTTTCCAGGCGGAGGCCATGGAATTCCATGCCCGGCGTGCGCCCGAGCGCCCCGGTGCCTATGACCTCGCGCTTGATCTGCGCAAGGCAAGTGTGCCCGAGCTAGACGCCCTTCTCGCGACCTCGGACGCCGCGGACATGACATTGCGCGCAACGGTGACCGATGCCGAGATATTGGCCCGTGGCGCCACCCCCACCCGCCTGGAGGCCTGGCGGGAACGCGATGGGGCGGTGGAGCTGACCCGCCTTGCCCTCGTCAAGGGCCCGCAGTCGCTGGAGGCAAGCGGAAGGCTCGGGATCGATGTGCTGCATCGGCCGGAGGGCACCATCGATGCGTCGGTGGCAGGCCTCGAGGGGTTGCTCTCGCGCTTCGGCATCGGCGGCAACGGACTCGGCGGCCTCATCGCCGGAGGTCTCTCCGTGCTCGGCGGCGGCAGGGCCGATGCCCAGGCTCCGGGTGCGCCGGGGATGACCAGGCTGCCGCCCATCCGCTTCGCGGACGGGCGGATCCTCCTCGGTCCTTTCCAGGTGGGCACGGTCGCGCCGCTGCGCTGAGCGGCGGGCCGGTCACTGCCCGTCGCCGTCTCCGCCCCGCCGGCGGCCGAAGTCCGGTTCGGCCGTCTCCTGGCCGACGGCGATGATGTTGCGGCGGATGGCGCGCGTGCGCGTGAAGAGGTCGAACAGCGCCTGCCCGTCGCCCCAGCGGATGGCCCTCTGCAGCGCCGCGAGATCCTCGTTGAAGCGGCCGAGCATCTCCAGCACCGCCTCCTTGTTGTTGAGGAAGACGTCGCGCCACATGGTCGGGTCGGACGCGGCGATGCGCGTGAAATCGCGAAAACCGCCGGCCGAGAATTTGATCACCTCCGACTGGGTGACTTCTTCGAGGTCCGCCGCCGTCCCGACGATGTTGTAGGCGATGAGGTGCGGCACATGGCTGGTGATGGCGAGCACCAGGTCGTGGTGCTGCGCCGTCATCACCTCGACATTTGAGCCGAGCGCGCGCCAGAAGCTGCGCACGGCGTTGACCGCAGCGGGATCGGCGTCCTCCGGCGGGGTCAGGATCGACCAACGATCGATGAAGAGCGTCGCAAAGCCTGCATCGGGGCCGGAATGCTCGGTGCCGGCGACGGGATGGGCGGGAACGAGATGAACGCCTGCCGGTATGTGCGGCGCAAGCTGGGCAAAGGCCGCGCCCTTGACCGAGCCGACGTCGGAGACGATGGCACCGGACTTGAGCTGCGGCGCGATGGCCTCGGCGACGGCGCCATAGGCGCCGACCGGCACGCACAGGATGACCAAATCGGCTCCGGAGACCGCCGCGGCGGCATCGGTGGTCGCGATATCGGCGAGGCCAAGCTCGCGCACACGCGCCGTCACCTCGGGCGAGGCATCGGCGGCGACGAGCGTGCCGGCGAGCTTCAGGTGGCGCGCCGCCCGCGCGATCGAGGAGCCGATGAGGCCGAGGCCGATGAGAGTGATCCGCTCGAAGAGCGGCGTGTCACGCGGCGGGCCGAGACGGTCAGGCATCGCCCCCTCGCAGGAAATCGGCGAGCGCCGCGACGACGAGGCGGTTGGCCTCGGCCGTGCCGATCGTCAGGCGCAGCGCGTTCGGCAAGCCATAGGCGCCGACCCCTCGCAGGATCAGCCCGCGGGCCG
Source organism: Chelatococcus daeguensis (assembly GCF_001887265.1). Classification (NCBI taxonomy): domain Bacteria; kingdom Pseudomonadati; phylum Pseudomonadota; class Alphaproteobacteria; order Hyphomicrobiales; family Chelatococcaceae; genus Chelatococcus; species Chelatococcus daeguensis. The sequence goes on from NZ_CP018095.1 coordinate 618,323, forward strand.
AGAGGAAGGCATCTGCCGCCCTGGCGCCGCGCTTCGCCTCGTCCGGGAAGTGGATGAGCAGGAAGTTGCCGACGCTCGGGGTGACGGAAAGGCCGAGCTTCTCGATCTCCCGCGTCAGCCAGGGCAGCCATTCCTCGTTGTGCGCCACGGAGGCCGCGATATGCGCGTCGTCGGCAAGCGCGGCGATGCCGGCCTCCAGCGCCGGGGCGCCGATGTTGAAGGGGCCGCGGATGCGGTTCAGCGCGTCGGCGACATGCGCCGGCATGTAACCCCAGCCGAGGCGAAGGCCTGCAAGCCCGTAGATCTTCGAGAAGGTGCGCGTCATGACGACGTTATCGCTCGTCGCCACCAGCTCGAGCCCGGAGGCATAGTCGTTGCGCCGCACATATTCGGCGTAAGCCGCGTCGAGCACTAGGAGAACGTGCGGCGGCAGGCCGGCGTGCAGGCGCTTGACCTCGTCGAAGGGGATGTAGGTGCCTGTCGGGTTGTTGGGATTGGCGAGGAAGACGATCTTCGTCCGCTCGGTGACCCGCGCGAGCAGGGCATCGACATCGGTCGTCAGGTTCTTCTCCGGCGCCACCACCGGCGTGCCGCCGGCCGCCAGGATGGCGATACGGTAGACGAGGAAGCCGTGCTCGCTGAACAGGCCCTCGTCGCCCGGGCCGATATAGGCGTGGGTCAGGAGGTTGAGCAGCTCGTCCGAGCCGGCGCCGCAGACGATGCGGCCGGCGTCGAGACCGTATTTGGCGGCGATCGCATGGCGCAGGCGCGTCGCCGATCCGTCCGGATAATAAGAAATGTGATCGGCAGCGGCGCGGACGGCGGCGATCGCATGCGGGCTTGGGCCGAGCGGCGTCTCGTTGGAGGAGAGCTTATAGACCTTCTCGACGCCGGCCGCGGCGCTCTTGCCGGGGACATAGGCGTCGATGCTGAGCACGCCGGGACGAGGCTCGGGACGGGCCGTGACGATGGCCATTGCAATGGGCTCCGCTATCGGACGGGGGAAGAAGAGGCGCCGCCGCCCTGTGAGGGCGCCTCGGGAACGACGAACCGGGCCGCATGGCTGCCGATCTCGGCAAGATGCGCGCGCCCGGCACCGGCGCCGGTCAGCGCCTCTTCGAGGGCGGCAAGCGTCAACGTGCCGGGCATGGAGAGGAGAAGCGAGAGGCCGCCGGCAATGCCGGCCGAGCCGAGCACCTCGGCACCGAGGGCGGAAATGGCGGCAGGGACGGTGTCACGCCATCGCTCCACCCGCGCCGAGACGAGCACGATCTCGCGCACGGCAGCATCGGCCACTGGCTTCGACACGACGAAGACCGGGGTCGCCGCCGGATGATCGGGCCGCTCGATGAACGGCAGGCGCGCAATCACCTTGGGCGCGCCCGCGCCTGTGAGCCGCGCCCACCAGGCGCCCGAGGCGGTACCCTGGTCCGGACGGAAGATGCCGAGATCGCCCTTCGAGGCGGCGACGGCGGCGATCACCTCGGCAGCGCTCGCGTGGGGCACGTAGGGCACGGTGAAGCCGAAGTGGAAGCGCGCGGAATCGCGCATCGGCGCGTCGCCGCCGGAGATGTCGGCATGCACGCGATAGGGCGCCTGCACATAGGTGAAAGTGGCGATGATGACGCGCAGGATGCTCTCGGCCGTGTCGAGCGGCAGGATGCCTCGGTGGCGCGCGGCCAGGCGGCGCATCATGTCCGCCTCGCGCCCGGGGCGGAAGGCGGAGCCCGATTCCTGCGTCTTCTTGACCGCGATCAGCCGGTCGATGATTTCGCCGCGCTCCATCAGCAGACGGTGCATCGCCTCGTCGATGCGGTCGATGTCCTGCCTGAGGGCGGCGAGGTCGACGTTTGGCAGGGTCCGCGACATGTTCCGATCCGCATGAGCTGCCGTCCCGCACGCCATCGCGGGCCAGCAAAGCCGGTCTTGTAGAACGCGGCGCGGCGGAACGCAAAGAGATCGGTGTCGGTACACCATTGCCTTCGACGTATGGCGGCCGCGCATCCGTCTTGCTGCCTTTGCCGTTGACGAGCGGCCCTTTCGTTCACTAGGAAAACGGTTCGGTAAAACGAACGGAGCGCCGCGCGGGTCGGACCGCTCCGGAACGTGTCGGGTGAGGCGATGGTCCAAGGTGCAGTCGCACGCCAGCTGGGGGCTTCGCAGGTGGACGATCCGGCGAGTCCGGTCGCACGCTTCGGGCCGGACAGGCCGCTCGTCATGGACTGCGGCGTCGCTCTGGCGCCCTGGCAGATCGCCTATCAGACCTATGGCGAACTCAATGCCGCGCGGTCCAATGCGGTACTCGTCTGCCATGCCCTGACGGGCGACCAGCACGTCGCCAACCCGCATCCCGTGACTGGCAAGCCGGGCTGGTGGGAAACCATGGTGGGTCCCGGCCGGCCCATCGACACCGACCGCTTCTTCGTCATCTGCGCCAATGTCGTTGGCGGCTGCATGGGCACCACGGGCCCGGCCTCCCTCAACCCGGCGACGGGCAAGCCGTGGGGCATCGACTTTCCCGTCGTCACCATCCGCGACATGGTCCGCGCACAGGCGATGCTCGTCGATCACCTCGGCATCGACACGTTGTTCTGTGTGGCGGGCGGCTCCATGGGCGGCATGCAGGTGCTGCAATGGGCGGCAAGCTATCCCGAGCGCGTCTTCTCGGCCATGCCGATCGCCGCCGCCGCCATCCATTCTGCCCAGAACATCGCCTTCCACGAGGTCGGCCGCCAGGCGGTGATGGCCGATCCCGACTGGCGCCACGGCCGCTATCTGGAGGAGGGTGTAAAACCCGCCAAGGGCCTCGCCGTGGCGCGCATGGGCGCGCACATCACCTATCTCTCCGAGAAGGCGCTGCATCGCAAGTTCGGCCGCCGCCTGCAGGACCGGGAGGCGCCGACCTTCTCCTTCGATGCCGATTTCCAGGTGGAGAGCTACCTGCGCTACCAGGGCGAGGCCTTCGTCGAGCGCTTTGACGCCAACAGCTATCTCTACGTGACGCGGGCGATGGACTATTTCGACCTCGCCGCCGACCATGGCGGCGTGCTGGCCAATGCTTTCCGCGGCACGAAGACACGCTTCTGCGTCGCCTCTTTCACTTCGGACTGGTTGTTCCCCACGTCCGGCTCGCGGGCCGTTGTCCATGCGCTCAACGCTGCGGGAGCCTCCGTCAGTTTCGTCGAGATCGAAAGCGACAAGGGGCACGATGCCTTCCTCCTCGACGAGCCTGAACTCTTCGCCACCACCGGCGGCTTCCTCGCCGCCGCGGCGCGGGCACGGGGGCTGTGATCATGGATGCGACGACAGCCTTTCCGGACCAATTGCCTGTTCGTTCCGACCACCGGCTCGTCGCCGACATGGTCGAGCCGGGGGCACGGGTGCTCGATGTCGGCTGTGGCGACGGGGCGCTGCTCGCGCTGCTCATGCGCGAACGCGGCGTCGACGGGCGCGGCATCGAGATTTCCCGTGAAGGAGTCAGCCAGAGCGTCGCGCGCGGCCTCTCCGTCATCCAGGGGGATGCCGACACGGACCTTGCCGACTATCCGGACGATTCCTTCGACTACGTGATCCTGTCCCAGACCATCCAGGCGACGCGCCAGCCGCGGCAGGTGCTGGAGCACATGCTGCGCATCGGCCGCCGGGCCATCGTCTCCTTTCCCAACTTCGGCCACTGGCGCATCCGCCTCGAGCTCGGCCTCAAGGGCCGCATGCCGGTGACGGAGAAGCTGCCCTATTCCTGGTATGACACGCCCAACATCCACTTCTGCACGATCCGTGACTTCGTGGCGCTGTGCGACGAGGTGGGTGCGCAGATGGAGCGGGCCGTGGCGCTCAACGCCAGCGGCGAGCCCGTACGCGTCAGCGTGCCCTGGTGGGTGTGGAACCTCTTCGGCGAGAACGGCGTGTTCCTGTTGCGCCGGCGGTGACTGGCAGCGTCTCCATTCCTGTTGGGCCCCCACACACCCCGCAAGTGAGGCGAGGAGTGGCAGGCATTTGCCGCGGTAGGGCTCATTCCCGCGCTGCGATCGCTTCGGCGAGGCTCACCGTGCGCCGTGCCATCGCCGCATGCAGGCGTTCGACCATGCGCCCGTCAAGGTTGATGGCGCCCTTGCCGGCGTTCTCGGGCGCATCGAAGGCGGCGATGATGGCGCGGGCGTGCGCCACCTCGGCCTCCTCCGGCGCGAAGGCGGCATTGGCCGCCGCGATCTGGCCAGGATGGATCAGCGTCTTGCCGTCGAAGCCCATGTCGCGGCCCTCGGCGCATTCGGCCGCGAAGCCGTCCGCATCGGAGAGATTGTTGTAGACGCCGTCGAGGATCGAAAGCCCGTGTGCGCGCGCTGCGGCAAGGCTTGTGGCGAGCCAGGGCAGCATGGGCGCGCGGCCGGGCACGAGCCGCGCCCCCGTCTCCTTGGCGAGATCGTTGGTGCCCATGACGAAGCATTCGAGGCGCGTCGCCTGGTCGGCCGCTGCCGCGGCGATCTCGGCAATGTTCAGAATCGCGAGCGGCGTCTCCACCATCGCCCAGATGCGGATCTTGTGCGGGGCGCCCGCTGTCGCCAGCCGGCGGCCGACCGTGGCGAGCACCGCCGGGGTCGACACCTTGGGCAGGAGGATGGCATCGGGCACGCAGGCGATGGCAGCGGCCAGGTCCTCCTCGCCCCACGGCGTGTCGAGGCCGTTGACGCGCACGATCACCTCGCGCGGGCCGAAGCCGCCGGCCGTGACGGCTGCCGACACCTGGGCCCGCGCCGTCTCCTTCGCCTCCGGCGCCACGGCATCCTCGAGGTCGAGGATGACGACGTCGGCCGGCAGGCTGCGCGCCTTCTCAAGGGCCCGGGCGTTCGAGCCGGGCATGTAGAGCGCGCTGCGGCGCGGGCGGATCTCGGTCATGGGCGGGAATGCTCCTTTTCGGCGCTGCAGCATAACGCCTCGACGCCGCCGCGCCACTCATGCAAAAGGTGAATGCTGCCTGTGGACAGGCGGGGTGCGGAGAACGCGGCATGTGGCTGGCGGGGGTCGACGGCTGTCCGGGCGGATGGGTTGCGGCGCTGGCGCCTGCCGCAAAGCCTTTCGTGCCTCGCCTCCTCGTCGTGCCACGGTTCGAGGATCTCTTCAGCCTCGTGGACGCGCCAGCTATCGTGGCCGTTGACATGCCCATCGGCCTGCCGGAGCGCGTCGGTCATGGCGGGCGAGGCCCGGAGGCGTTGGTGCGGCCACTGCTCGGTGGGCGCCAGTCGAGCGTGTTTTCCGTGCCGTCACGCGCAGCTGTCCACGCCGGTGACTATGCCGCCGCCTGCGCCACCGCACTCGCGACTTCTGATCCGCCGCGGCGGGTGTCGAAACAGTGCTTCCATCTCTTTCCGAAGATCCGAGAGCTCGACGCGCTGCTGCGCGGCCGGCCGGATCTCGCCGGCCGGGTGTTCGAGGCCCATCCCGAGGTCGCCTTCTGGCGCCTCAACGGCGAACGGGCGCTCGACCAGCCCAAGAAGGTCAAGGGCCGCCCCTGGCCGGCGGGCCTCGCCCTTCGTGAACGCCTCCTGCGCGCCGCCGGCTTCGGCGACGGCGCGTTCGGCCTGCGCCCGCGCGGTACGGGCCCGGACGACGTGCTCGACGCCCTCGCCAATCTCACCGTGGCCCTGCGGATTGCCTGTGGCGAAGCCCGCAGCTTCCCCGATCCGCCCGGCCGTGACGGCGCGAATTTACCAGTATCCATCTGGACATAAGACAAGCCACGGAGGGTTGGAGGCGTCGCTCCCAGCCGCTATGGTCCGCGCGACCACGGAGGAGAAATCCATGCACGGCACTCTGGCCGAAGGCCCGCTCCCGCGTGCTTCAATCGAGGCCGCCCATGAGAGGATCCGGCCCCACATCCGCCGTACGCCTGTCATCGACCTTGCCGCCGGCGATCTCGGGCTCGAAGGCCCGGTCAATATCAAGCTGGAACTCCTCCAGCACGCTGGCTCCTTCAAACCGCGCGGCGCCTTCAACACGCTCCTGTCGCTGCCCGTGCCGGGGGCGGGCGTTGCCGCCGCCTCGGGCGGCAACCATGGCGCGGCGGTGGCTTATGCCGCGATGAAGCTCGGCTTGAAGGCACGTATCTTCGTGCCCGAGATTTCCAGCGCCCCGAAGATCGCCGCTATCCGAGCCTTCGGCGCCGACATCGTCATCGGCGGCGCCCGCTATGCCGACGCCCAGGACGCCTGCGACAGCTACGTGGCCGATAGCGGGGCGCTGCGCATTCACCCCTTCTCCGCCGTCGAGACGATTGCCGGTCAGGGCACGGTCGGGCGTGAGTGGGAAGAGCAGGTGCCGGATCTCGATACGGTGCTCGTCGCTGTCGGCGGTGGCGGGCTCATCGCCGGTATCGCCTCCTGGTGGTTCGGCGGCAAGGTCAAGGTCGTCGGGGTAGAGCCGGAGGGCTCATGTGCGTTGCACGCCGCGCTCGCCGCCGGGGCGCCCGTCGATGTGCCGGTCGAGTCGGTAGCGGCCGATTCGCTCGGCGCCCGCAACGTCGGGCCGCTCGTCCATGCCATCTCATCGCGTGCCGTCGAGCGCGTCGTGCTTGTGCCTGACGAAGCGATCATCGAGGCGCAGCGCCGCCTCTGGCGCGGCCTCAGAATCGCTGCCGAGCCGGGTGGGGCCACGGCGCTTGCCGCCGTCCTCGCCGGCGCCTATGTGCCGGCCCGTGGCGAGCGGCTCGGCATCCTCGCCTGCGGCAGCAACGTCGATCTCGCCACCCTTGCGGCACTCGCCGCCTGATATCCAAGGAGGACCCGGCACATGGCAAGCGCCCCCTTCCCGAAACGGCTGACGGACGGTTACACATCCTTCGTGCACGAACGCCTGCCGCGCGAGCGCGACCGCTTCGAGCATCTCGCCGAGAAGGGCCAGAGGCCGGAGATCATGATCATCGGCTGCTGCGACTCGCGCGTCTCTCCGGAGGTCATCTTCGACGCCGCGCCGGGCGAGATGTTCGTCGTGCGCAACGTTGCCAACCTCGTGCCGCCCTACGAGCCGGACAAGGTGTCTCACCACGGTACCAGCGCCGCGCTTGAATTCGCCGTCCAGGCGCTGAAGGTGAAGCACATCGTCGTGCTCGGCCACGCCCATTGCGGCGGCATCCGCGCTTTCGCAGGGGAATCCGAGCCGCTCTCGCCCGGCGATTTCATCGGCAAGTGGATGGACCTCATCGCCCCGGCAGCGGAGCGCCTCGGCCCGCGCCGCGGCGGGGAGGCCGAGACGGATTATCTGCGCAAGCTCGAATATGCCGCCATCGAGAACAGCCTCGCCAACCTCATGACCTTTCCCTGCGTGCGCATCCTGGTGGAGAAGGGTCGGCTGGCGCTGCATGGCGCGTTCTTCGGCGTCGCCACGGGCCATCTGCTCGTGCGTGATCCCGAGACAGGCGCCTTCGCACCGGTCATCGCGGACCTGCCGGGGCGGGTGTCGGCGATCGGCTGCACGTAAGAAAGACCGCCGTCATGCCCGCGCCTGTCGCGGGCATCCACGCCAGGACGGGTGCGCAAGGCTCAAAGACGTGGATGGCCGGGACAAGCCCGGCCATGACGAAAAGATCAGTGGTCATTGAACAGGCAACGGCATGCGCGCCGTCGCGCGAGTGCCCGGTCAGGCCGCCTTCTTCTTGGCTGTGATCAGCTTGCGGTTGGCGAGGCACTCGGCGATTTGCACCGCGTTGAGGGCTGCACCCTTGCGCAGGTTGTCGGAGACGATCCACATGGCGAGGCCATTCTCCACAGTGCCGTCCTCGCGGATGCGGCTGATATAGGTGGCGTCCTCGCCCGCCGCCTCGTGCGGTGTGATGTAGCCGCCGGGCTCCCGCTTGTCGACGACGAGGCAGCCGGGGGCCGAGCGCAGGATGTCGCGCGCCTCGTCAGCCGTGATCGGCTTCTCGAACTCGATGTTCACGGCCTCCGAATGGCCGATGAACACCGGCACGCGCACGCAGGTGGCGGTAAGCTTGATCTTCGGGTCGAGGATCTTCTTCGTCTCGGCCGTCATCTTCCACTCTTCCTTCGTGAACCCGTCCTCCATGAACATGTCGATATGGGGGATGAGGTTGAAGGCGATGCGCTTGGTGAACTTGTTGTTCTTCACCTCGCCGGCCGAGAAGATGGCGCGCGTCTGGTCGAAGAGCTCGTCCATGCCCTCCTTGCCGGCGCCGGAGACCGACTGGTAGGTCGACACGACCACGCGCTTGATGCCGGCGGCATCGTGCAGCGGCTTCAGCGCCACGACGAGCTGCGCCGTCGAGCAGTTCGGATTGGCGATGATGTTGCGCTTGGTGAAGCCCGCGACGGCGTCGGCGTTCACCTCGGGCACGATCAGCGGCACGTCGGCGTCGTAGCGGAAGGCCGAGGAATTATCGATGACCACGACGCCCTGGGCGCCGATCTTCGGCGCCCATTCGCGCGCCACATCGCCGCCGGCCGACATCAGGCAGATGTCGACATCGGAGAAGTCGTAGGTCGCGAGGTCCTTCACCTTCAGCGTCTTGTCGCCGTAGGAGACCTCCTGCCCGATGCTGCGGCGCGAGGCGAGCGGCACGACCTCGTCGGCCGGAAAGGCGCGCTCGGCCAGGATGTCGAGCATCTCCCGGCCCACATTGCCGGTGGCGCCGACGACAGCGACCTTGAAACCCATCACGTTGTCTCCTCGAATTTCTCGCTTCTCCCCCTTGGGCGTCGTGCGCCGTCTCGGGCGCCTCCTCTCGCCCCGTGGGGAGAGGACCGGGGGGACGAGCGGACTGTCAGCCGGCCGTTTTGACCGTCAGCGTGGCTTTCGTTTTCGTCAGCGTGCTGAGCGCAAGCAGCGAAGCCATGGAAAGTCCGTCGGTTCCAGTCGCGGCCGAACGAGAGCGAGCCGCACCCGTCTCTGCACCACGGCGGGCGTGTCCTGTCAAGCGCGACGTGGATGCACGGCGCGGCCCGTTAACGTTACTGCAGGCGGCTACCCGTCAACGGGTCGTTGACTCTCCTTGGAGATCGCCGCGCGGCGGTAACTGATGGTCAGGCATATGCGGTGAGCCTTGTCCGCTACGACACCGGAAAACCTTCGGCAACAGAAGGGCAGGGAGCGTGTCCATGACGCGATATCACCAAGGCCGTGCGGCGGGGCCGCCCATGCCGCACCTGTCGTCAGGCGACAGGCTCTACGAGGAATTGGACCGGCCGGTGCGCCGGCGGCCGCGGCGCAGCGCCGCGGCGCGCCTGAAGCGCACGCTCCTGTCCGGGCTGTTCGTCGTCGCCCTTGCCGGCGGCACCTATGTCCTTCAGGCCGCGAAGGGGCCTGAGGGCGCCGGAGTCGGTGACGCACAGTCGGACGTCAGGCTCGCGGAGGATGCAGCGGTGCCGGCGACGCCCGGCCTCGACGCCGCCGTGGCGCGCCCCATCTGGATCCGCGCGAGCGCGCCCGTGCCCGTGTTCTCGCTCGCGGCCTCGGGCATCGGCCCCGGCTTCGGCGACAGGGAACGCAGCTACGAGGCCCAGCATCACGGCCTCGGCGGGCAGGAGGATATTATCGGAATCGGGCGTTTCGCGACGCCGGGCCCGCATCTGCGCCTGTCGGTCTATCGGCCGGGCGGGGAGGCGGGCACTCCGTCCAGTTTCTTCGTCGATATGGTGCGGGCCGCTTCGGAGGCGGGACTCGCCGTCTCCCGCACGTCGGTGCCGCGTGGTGTCACGACGAAGCTGGGCACCATGGAGGTTGCGGAAGCGCAGCTGGTCGGCCATGGCGTCGTGCGCAGTTGCTCCGCCTTTCGCCTGCTGCATGCTGCACCAGCCCTCCGCCTCAGCGGCTGGGTCTGCGGCGCCGATGACAGGCCGCGCGCCGACGCCGCCTTGCGCTGCGTCATCGACGGCCTCGAGCCGGCCGCCTCGCTTGATGACGGAGGCCTGAAGGCTCTGTTCCATGCGGCAAGGCCGGCCGCCACCTGCGGCGCTGCGCCGCGCGTGGCGGAGGAGGCGCTGGCGGCCGATGGTATCGCGGAACTGCTCGCGACCTCGGCCGACGTGCCCTTGCCGCCGGTCCGGCCGGCCTCCTTCGGGCGCACGTGAGCCGCCCGTCACCGCAAGTTGAGCGCCGGGACGGGCGTGTGATGGTCGGCGGCGGCGCCCTTCACGGGCCGTTATGCTATTCTGTGACTAATGGCCGCGCCGATATGGCAAGCGAAGGTTCAGCACCATGCGTCATCTCACCATCATCCTGTCGGCCGCTGCCATGGCGGCCTCCTGTCTTGCCGTCGCCGGTGAGGCATACGCCCAGAGCCGCGTGCGCACCATCACGGTGACGCCGCGCAGCTATCTCGATCCCGGCAAGGTCGTGCCGGTCGGGTCCATGTCAAACTACGTGCTCTCGGGCCAAAGCCATGCCTCGCCCGTCTATGCCAACGTGCAGGAGAAATTCGGCTCCACCGTGCTGCCCCCGCGCATCGGCGGCGGTCGCAATCCCTTCGGCGCGATTGACTTCCAGGCGTCGCGCTGAGGGGGGCGTCATGCCCGCGCTTGTCGTGGGCATCCACGCCTTGAAAGCTCAAGCAAGATCGACGGCGTGGACGGCCGGGACAAGCCGGGCCATGGCGCACGCAAGTTCCTTGCCGCTAAGATATAAACAACGAAAAAGCCCGGCCGGACGGCCGGGCTTCGTCGTTGCAGGCTGCGTCCGGCCTCAGCCGGCGAGCTTTTCCATTTCCCTAACGATAGCGTCGCCCACCTCGCCGGTGCCCGCGGCATTGACGCCAGGCCCGGCGATGTCCTTGGTGCGCAGGCCGCCGTCGAGGACGTTGGCGACGGCCTTCTCCAGCATGTCGGCTTCTTTCACGAGGCTGAAGGAATAACGCAGCGCCATGGCGAAGGAGCCGATCATGGCGATCGGGTTGGCAAGGCCCTTGCCGGCGATGTCGGGGGCCGAGCCGTGCACGGGCTCGTAGAGGGCCTTGCGCTTGCCGGTCGCGGGATCCTCGGCGCCGAGCGAGGCCGACGGCAGCATGCCGAGCGAGCCGGTCAGCATGGCCGCCACATCGGACAGGATGTCGCCGAACAGGTTGTCGGTGACGATGACGTCGTACTGCTTCGGGTTGCGCACCAGCTGCATGCCGCAGTTGTCGGCGAGCACGTGCTCCAGCTCCACGCCCGGATACTCGTTCTTGTGGACGCGGGTGACGACCTCGTTCCACAGCACGCCGGTGCGCATGACGTTGCGCTTCTCGGCCGAGGAGACCTTGTTGCGGCGCACCTTGGCGAGCTCGAAGGCGACGCGGGCGATGCGCTCGATCTCATGGGTCGTGTAGAGCTGCGTGTCGACGGCGCGCTTCTCGCCGCTCTCCAGCGTCACGATCTCCTTCGGCTCGCCGAAATAGACGCCGCCGGTGAGCTCGCGCACGATGACGATGTCGAGCCCCTCGACCAGCTCGCGCTTCAACGACGAGGCATCGGCCAGGGCCGGATAGCAGATGGCCGGGCGCAGGTTGGCGAACAGGCCGAGCTCCTTGCGCAGGCGCAGGAGGCCCGCCTCGGGGCGGTGCTCGTAGGCCACCTTGTCCCACTTCGGCCCGCCGACGGCGCCGAAGAGCACGGCGTCCGCCGCCTGCGCGCGGTCCATGGCGGCGTCGGTGATGGCGACGCCATGCGCATCATAGGCGCAGCCGCCGACGAGGTCCTTCTCCGTCTCGAAGCGGGCGATGCCGGTCTTCGTGAACCAGCCGACGAGTTTCTCGACCTCGGCCATGACCTCGGGGCCGATGCCGTCGCCGGGGAGGAGAAGGAGATTGTAGGACGCCATGATGCCCTCGTGTTGCGCGGAATGAGATGGGTCGCGCAGCCTTTTGCTGCGCGGGTGCGGGTTTGGCAAGGCGTTCCGGCGCATGGCTCGCGCCGGCCGGCCCGCTCAGCGATAGCGGCCGTGGCGCTCGAGCACCTCGATCTTGTAGCCGTCCGGATCGGTGACGAAGAAGAAGCGCGCCATCAGCGCCCCGTCGCGGAAGAACTCCTTGATCGGCTGGGGCGCGAGGCCGGCATCGGTGAAGCGGGCGTGCTCGGCGTCGAGATCCTCGACCGCGACGGCGAGGTGGCCGTAGCCGTCCCCGAGCGCATAGGGCTCGCTGCGGCCGTGGTTGACGGTGAGCTCGACCTCGAAATCGGCCTCGGCGTTGCGCAGGTAGACGAGCGTGAAGCCGTCGAAGACGAAGCGGTCGGCGATCTTGAGGCCGAAGGCCGTCTCGTAGAAGGCGACCGAGCGCGCCTCGTCGAGCACGCGGATCATGGTGTGGATGGCTTTGGCCACGGGCGAGGGGCTCCGTTTCGCGGTCAGACGCGGCGCTTCAGCGCCGTCACCTCGATCTCGACCTTCATCTCGGGCTTCAGGAGGCCGGCGACGACGAGGAGCGTCGCGGCCGGTCGCACCTCGGCCAGCACCTCGCCGCAGACGGTGAGCAGCGGCTCGGCATGGGCGACATCGGTGACGTAATAGGTGGCGCGCACGATGTCGGCGAGGGAGAGGCCGGCCTCCTCCAGCGTGCGTGCGATGGTTGCCCAGCAGTTGCGCGCCTGCGCGGCCGCATCCTCCGGCATCGCCATCGTCGCGTAGTCGTAGCCGGTCGTGCCGGCGACGAAGGCGAAGGGCCCGTCGATCACGGCACGCGAATAGCCGTAGGCTCTTTCGAAGGGAGAGCCGGTGGAGATCAGCCGCCGCGTCATGCGGATGGTCCTCTCGTATCGGGGGTCAGGCGGTGGGGCGGCGGGTCAGCGCCAGCATGATGCCGAAGCCGATCATCAGGCTGCCGCTGACGCGGTTGAAGAGCTTCAGCACCCGTCGCCCACGCGTCAGGGAGCGCAGGCGCCCGCCGAAGGCGGCATAGGCGGCGATGGCGACGACCTCAAGCGCGATGAAGGTCGCGCCCATGACAAGGAAACTCAGCGCATGATTGCCACTGTCGAGGAACTGCGGGAAGAAGGCGGTGAAGACGAGGATCGCTTTCGGGTTGCCGGCGGCCACCCAGAATTCCTGCAGCGCCAGCCGGCCGAGCGGCGTGCGCGCGCTCGTCTCGAGCGTCGTGAGCTCGGGAGCGCCGGCGCGCAACAGGCGGAAGCCCAGATAGACGAGATAGGCTGCGCCCGCCCATTTGACGACGCTGAACAGCATCTCCGACGTCGCCAGCACCGCGCCGAGGCCGAGCGCGGCGATGACGATCATGATGGCGAAGGCGACGAGCCGCCCGCCGGCCGCGGCGGTGGCGCGCCAGACCCCTTCGCGTGCGCCGTTGGTCAGCGAGAGCAGGTTGTTCGGTCCGAAGGCCATGTTGATGGCAAAGCAGGCCGGCAGGAAGACGAGGTAGGTGTCGAGGTTCATGCCGTCCGTCTCCGCTGTTCGTCGAGACAGGTTGAGAACCCGGACAGGCCGGGCTCGTGGCAAATTCTCTTCGCGCTTGCTGAAAGAGGGAGCCGCCGCCTCTCACGTCGCCGCCCCTCGCGCCCCTCTCAGAGCCAGGGATGCACGGTCGCAGTCTTCTTCTCGTAGGCCTCGATGCTCGGGGCCTTCTCCATGGTGAGCCCGATGTCGTCGAGCCCGTTGAGCAGGCAGTGCTTGCGGAAGGCGTCGATCTCGAAACTGACCTTGCCCCCGTCCGGTCCGCGGATCTCCTGCGCCTCGAGGTCGATGGTCAGCGTCGCGTTGGCGCCGCGGCGGGCGTCGTCCATCAGCTTGTCGAGGTCTTCCGGTGACACCGTAATGGGCAGGATGCCGTTCTTGAAGCAGTTGTTGTAAAAGATGTCGGCGAACGAGGTGGAGATCACGCAGCGGATGCCGAAGTCGAGCAGTGCCCACGGCGCATGCTCGCGCGAGGAACCGCAGCCGAAGTTGTCGCCCGCGACAAGGATCTGCGCCTTGCGGTAGGCAGGCTTGTTGAGCACGAAGTCGGGATTCTCCGAGCCGTCCTCCTTATAGCGCATCTCCGCGAACAGACCCTTGCCGAGGCCTGTGCGCTTGATGGTCTTCAGATACTGCTTCGGGATGATCATGTCGGTGTCGACATTGACGATCTCGAGCGGCGCCGCGACGCCCGTCAGGGTGGTGAACTTCTCCATCTTTCGCTCTTCTGTCCGTCTGCGGCCGCCGCGGCGACCTTGTTTGCCCAGTGTCATACCAAAGCCGGCCTGGCGCGCCTAGCGCAGCCGGCGGCCGCGCCGGTCACCCCGCCGCGGCCTCGATCGCTTCCATGTCCTCGTCCGAGAGGCCGAAGTGGTGGCCGATTTCGTGCACGAGGACATGCGTGACGAGGGAGCCGAGCGTCTCCTCATGCTCGGCCCAGTAGTCGAGGATCGGCCGGCGGTAGAGGAAGACCATGTTGGGCATCTGCCCCGACATCGGCACCGCGCCCTGCTGGGCAAGGCCGTAGCCGCGAAAGAGGCCGAGGAGGTCGAACGGGCTCTCGCAGCCCATCTCCTCCATGGTTTCCTCGTCCGGGAAGTCCTCGACGCGGATGAGGACGCCGTCGCACAGGCGGCGGAAATCTTCCGGCAGGGCGTCGAAAGCCGTCTGGGCGAGGTCCTCGAAGGCATCGATGCCCGGGGCCGTCAGGCCGTGCAGGTGGTCTGTGTTCCGGCTCGTGCTCATGGGCCCCGTTTCCATGGGTCAGTGTGCCAGCTGTTGTATCAGCGCATAGGCGAGATAGACGAGGAGCACGAGGCCGAGGAGGCGGCCGATACGCTTGCCCCACACCTCGATGCGGTCGTCGTCCGGATGGTCCGCGTCGCGGCCAGAGAAATGCGCGCCGAGGCGCCGCGTCGCGCGGCCGAGGGAGGATGAGGCGAGCGTCTCGCTGTCCCGCTCCACCCGGTCCAGTGCGTCACGCGCCTCGCGCTGCCGCTTCTCGTCATCGCCTGTCATCGCGACCACCTTGCAGGCCTCGCTTCCGGCGTCCCGCGTCCCTGCACCGCAGCGTCGCGGGCCGGGATGTCGCCATGATCGTTTTCGTGCCTTCGCAAGAGGACGACCCTGCCCCCGGCCGTCCCCCTGCGCGCCGGCCTCAGCCGAAGCTGCGCACGTCCACGAAATGGCCCGCGATCGCCGCCGCCGCCGCCATGGCGGGGGAGACGAGATGGGTGCGGCCCTTGAAGCCCTGCCGTCCCTCGAAGTTGCGGTTCGAGGTGGAGGCGCAGCGCTCGCCGGGCTTCAGCTTGTCGGCATTCATGGCCAGGCACATGGAGCAGCCGGGCTCGCGCCAGTCGAAGCCGGCCGCCTTGAAGATCTTGTCGAGACCCTCGGCCTCCGCCTGCATCTTCACGAGGCCGGAGCCCGGCACGATCATGGCGTTGACGTTGGGGTTGACTGCCTTGCCAGCGACGATGCGCGCCACCTCGCGCAGATCCTCGATGCGCCCGTTGGTGCAGGAGCCGATGAAGACGCGGTCGAGCGCGATGTCGGTGATCTTCGTGCCCGGCTTCAGGCCCATGTATTCCAGCGCTCGCCACTTCGACTGGCGTTTCGTCTCCTCCTGGATGTCATCCGGGTTCGGCACCACGCCGTTGATCGAGATGACGTCCTCCGGGCTCGTGCCCCAGGTGACGATCGGCGGCAGATTCGCCGCGTCGAGTCGAATGACGGCGTCGAAATGGGCGCCCTCGTCCGTCCGCAGCGTCTCCCAGAAACGCACGGCCTCGGCCCAGGCCGCGCCCTTCGGGGCCTTCGGCCTGTCCTTAAGATAGGCGTAGGTCTTCTCATCCGGCGCCACGAGGCCGGCGCGGGCGCCGCCCTCGATCGACATGTTGCAGACGGTCATGCGGCCTTCCATCGACAGCGAGCGGATCGCCTCACCGGCATATTCGATGACGTGGCCGGTGCCGCCGGCGGTACCGATCTCGCCGATGATGGCGAGGATGATGTCCTTGGCCGTGACGCCCTCGGGCAGGGCGCCGTCGACCTGGACCAGCATGTTCTTCGCCTTCTTCTGGATCAGCGTCTGCGTGGCGAGCACGTGCTCCACCTCGCTGGTGCCGATGCCGTGGGCGAGGGCGCCGAAGGCGCCGTGGGTCGAAGTGTGGCTGTCGCCGCACACGATCGTGGTGCCCGGCAGTGTGAAGCCCTGTTCGGGGCCGACGACGTGGACGATGCCCTGACGCTGGTCGAGCTCGTTGTAATATTCGACGCCGAAGTCGCGCGCATTGTCGGCGAGCGTCGCCACCTGCAATGCGCTTTCCGGATCCTCGATGCCGTGCGAGCGGTCGGTGGTCGGCACGTTGTGGTCTACGACCGCGAGTGTCTTCTGCGGCGCGCGCACCTTGCGGCCAGCGACGCGCAGGCCCTCGAAGGCCTGCGGCGAGGTGACCTCGTGCACGAGGTGGCGGTCGATGTAGATGAGGCAGGTGCCGTCGGGCTGGGTGTCGACGACGTGATCGTCCCAGATCTTGTCGTAGAGGGTGCGCGCTGTCATGGGCTTTCGGCTTCTCATGCTGTGATGGCGGCTGCCATCGGTGCTCTTGTCGCTTGGATGTCCCGCCTCCGTTTCGCCGGCCGGGACATGTTCACCCGCGTCACGGGCCGCTCCTGCGGCCGTCCCCCTCGCGGGGCGCGGTGCCTGGCGGGCGCCCTGACGGGCACCGGCTCAGGCGCGGCGAAGGTCGGCGATCGTGCAGGCCAGGAGGCGCGCGAAGAAGCGCCACGGCAGGCGGGCGTGATCGTGCAGCGCCGCAAATTCCTGCGTCGTCGGCAGCGGCTGCGACGTCAGACGGCAAGCCGTCACGTCGGGCCGGCATATGGAGCGCCCGCGCCTCATCATTCCGCGCCGTTTTTAACAGATCAAAACGGCAGCGACAACGCGCCCGCACGCTCTGCCTTGGCATGGCTCCCGCGCGAGCCGCGCCGAAGCCGGCGATGGAAATGAAAAAGCGCGGCGAGAGGCCGCGCTTCCTGAACGTCCCGGTGCCGGCGGTGGTGCCGCCGGCCATGATCGAGCGGGATCACTCGCTGGCGTTGTTTTCGGCGCGGCGCTCTGCGCGCTCGGTGATGCGGGCCGACTTGCCGCGGCGATCGCGCAGGTAATAGAGCTTGGCGCGCCGCACCTTGCCGCGACGCACGACCTTGATCGACTCGACCAGCGGCGAATAGAGCGGAAACACGCGCTCGACGCCCTCGCCATAGGAGATCTTGCGGACGGTGAAGCTCTCGTTGATGCCGCCGCCATCACGGGCGATGCACACGCCCTCATAGGCCTGCACGCGGCTGCGCTCGCCTTCCTTGACGCGCACGTTGACCTGCACCGTGTCGCCGGGCTCGAAGTCCGGGATGGACTTGGCTTCCGTGAGCTTGGCGATCTGTTCCCTGTTGATCTCTTCGATGATGTTCATGTCGATCACTCCTGCCGGCATGCCCGAAGGAAAGCCCCGCGGACACGAGCGTTTCGGCGACGCTGTTCTGAGTTGGTGGCGCCCTATACACGAGGCTCTCGTCCTTGTCGATAAGAACCGTGCGCGAAAGGCGCAACAGCGTTGGTTCCGACGCTGCAGCCCCGCTGGCGCCGCGCGCCTCTTGCGCCGCTGTCATCGCCTTGCCATTTGACTCCGCGCTCCCTTTCACTCAACTAGTCCGCCCGCCGGCCGTGGTAACGCCGGCCGCCCGCATTTTCCTTGAAGGCTCGCCGAGGAATTCTTGATGAAAGTCGTTGTCGTCGAATCCCCCGCCAAGGCTAAGACGATCAACAAGTACCTCGGCAAGGACTACGAGGTGCTGGCCTCGTTCGGGCACATCCGCGACCTGCCGGCCAAGGACGGCTCGGTCGATCCCGAGGCCGATTTCGCCATGGTCTGGGAACTGGAGGACCGCGGGTCGAAGCGCGTGTCCGACATCGCGAGGGCGGTGAAGGGGGCGGACAAGCTCATTCTCGCCACCGACCCGGACCGAGAGGGCGAGGCGATCTCCTGGCACGTCGTCGAGGCGCTGACCCAGAAGAAAGTGCTGAAGGACGTGGCCGTCGAGCGCGTCACCTTCAACGCCATCACAAAGGATGCGGTGCTGGAGGCGATGCGCCAGCCGCGCCAGATCGACCAGGCGCTGGTCGATGCCTATCTCGCCCGTCGTGCGCTCGACTATCTCGTCGGTTTCAACCTCTCACCGGTGCTGTGGCGCAAGCTGCCCGGCGCCCGTTCCGCCGGGCGCGTGCAGTCGGTGGCGCTGCGCCTCGTCTGCGACCGCGAGCGCGAGATCGAGACCTTCGTGCCGCGCGAATACTGGTCGCTCGTCGTCGTCCTCAAGACGGACGCGGGCGCGACCTTCGAGGCTCGCCTCGTCGGTGCCGACGGCAAGAAGATCGCCCGTCTCGACATCGGCCAGGGCGAGGAGGCTGAAGCCTTCAGGAAGTTGCTCGAGACGGCGGCTTTCCGTGTCACCGCCGTCGAGGCCAAGCCCGCCAAGCGCCACCCGCAACCGCCGTTCACGACCTCCACCCTGCAGCAGGAGGCCTCGCGCAAGCTGGGCTTCGCCCCGGCGCGCACCATGCAGCTCGCCCAGCGGCTTTACGAGGGCGTCGAGATCGGCGGCGAGACGGTCGGCCTCATCACCTATATGCGTACCGACGGCGTCGACATGGCCCCGGAGGCGGTTGCCGGCGCCCGCCGCGTCATCGCCAAGGAGTTCGGCGACGCCTATGTACCCGGCGTGCCGCGCAAGTATACGACCAAGGCCAAGAACGCGCAGGAGGCGCATGAGGCGGTACGCCCCACCGATCTCGGCCGCCTCCCCGCCATGGTGGCGCGCCAGCTCGACCCCGATCAGGCGCGGCTCTACGAGCTCATCTGGACCCGCACCGTGGCGAGCCAGATGGAATCGGCCGTTTTTGAGCGCACCACGGTCGATATCGAGGCAAGGGCCGGCGGTCGCCTTCTCGAGCTGCGCGCCACCGGCCAGGTGGTGACCTTCGACGGCTTCCTGAAGCTCTACCAGGAAGGCCGCGACGACGAGGAAGATGAAGAGAGCCGCCGCCTGCCTGCCATGAAGGCCGGCGATGCCCTCGAGAAGCGCGAGATCCGCGCGACGCAGCATTTCACCGAGCCGCCGCCGCGCTATACCGAGGCGAGCCTCGTCAAGCGCATGGAAGAGCTCGGCATCGGCCGGCCCTCGACCTATGCGGCCGTGCTCGCCGTGCTCAAGGAGCGCGGCTATGTCGAGATCGACAAGAAGCGCCTCGTGCCCGAGGACAAGGGCCGGATCGTCACGGCCTTCCTCGAGAGCTTCTTCCGTCGCTATGTCGAATACGACTTCACGGCCGACCTCGAGGAGCAACTCGACCGCGTCTCCAACAACGAGATCGACTGGAAGACGGTGCTGCGCGATTTCTGGCGCGACTTCATCGCCGCCATCGACGAGACGAAGAGCCTGCGCATGAGCGAGGTGCTCGACGCTCTCAACGAGGAGCTCGGGCCGCACATCTTCCCGAAGAAGGCGGACGGCAGCGACCCGCGCGCCTGCCCGAGCTGCGGCACGGGTCAATTGTCGCTGAAACTCGGCAAGTTCGGCTCCTTTATAGGCTGCTCCAATTATCCGCAGTGCCGCTACACGCGCCAGCTCGCCGCGAACGGAGACGGTGAGGCGAGCGCCGCCGCCGACAGCGGCCCGCGCACCCTCGGCAAGGACCCTGAGACGGGGCTCGACGTCACGCTGCGCGACGGCCGCTTCGGCCCCTATGTGCAACTCGGGGAAGGCGACAAGCCCAAGCGCCAGACGCTGCCCAAGGGCCTTGCGCCGGATCTCGTCGACCTCGAAAAGGCATTGAAGCTGCTGTCGCTGCCGCGCGAGGTTGCGACACACCCCGAGAGCGGCAAGCCGATCCTCGCCGGCATCGGCCGCTTCGGGCCTTACGTCCAGCACGACAAAACTTATGCCAATCTCGGCAAGGACGACGAC
The DNA here is from genome assembly GCF_001887265.1 of Chelatococcus daeguensis. Classification (NCBI taxonomy): domain Bacteria; kingdom Pseudomonadati; phylum Pseudomonadota; class Alphaproteobacteria; order Hyphomicrobiales; family Chelatococcaceae; genus Chelatococcus; species Chelatococcus daeguensis. The sequence goes on from NZ_CP018095.1 coordinate 638,231, forward strand.
GTGCTCGACATCGGTGCCAACCGGGCCATCGACCTGATCATCACGAAGGAGCAGGGCGGCGGACGCCGCGGCGGCGCGGCCGAGCCGGGCCGGGTGCTGGGCGAAGATCCGGAGAGCGGCAAGCAGCTCAGCGTCAAGGCCGGCCGCTACGGGCCCTACGTCACCGACGGCACGACCAACGCCACCCTGCCCAAGAGCATGGACAAGGACGCCTTGACGCTGGAGGAGGCCATCGCCCTCATCCGCGCCAAGCGCGCCTCCGACGGCGGCAAGAAGGCATCGGCGAAGAAGCCGGCCGCCAAGAAGGCTCCTGCGAAGAAGGCTGCTGCAAAGAAGCCGGCTGAAAAGGCGCCCGCTAAAAAGGCAGCCGGCAAACCAACGAAGAAGGCGGCAGCGGGGGAATAGCGGTCGGCAGCTTCTTCTCCCTTGGGACATGAACGACCGAACGGCATAGACACTGCCGGCCTGCCTTCTTCCCCTGATGCTGACCGAACCGGGAGCGCACCGCTCCCGCCGTCATGGCCGGGCTCGTCCCGGCCATCCACGTCTTTGACGTTGCACAGCTTTCCAAGGCGTGGATGCCCGCGACGGGCGCGGGCATGACGGTTGCGCGGGAGCCAGCGAGCCTTCGCTCAATCCACCGCCACGATCGCCTCGATCTCCACCGTGATGTTGTTCGGGAGCGAGCCGAAGCCGACGGCCGAGCGGGCGTGGTGGCCGGCCTCGCCGAAGACGGCGACGAAGAGATCCGAGCAGCCGTTGATGACCTTCGGATGGTCGCCGAAATCCGGCACGGCATTGACCATGCCGAGCAGCTTCACCACGCGCCGCACGCGGGCAAGGTCGCCGAGCGCCTCGTGCATCACGGCGAGCAGGTTGAGCCCGGTCAGTCGCGCATCGTCATAGGCCTGCGCGACGCCGATCTCGTCGCCGACCTTGCCGGTGCGCTGACGGCCGTCCGCCTCGCGCGGCCCCTGGCCGGAGAGGAAGAGGAGGTTGCCCTCCTGCACGAAGGGCACATAGGTCGCGACAGGCTTCGGTGCGGGTGGCAGGGCGAGGCCGAGATCGGCGAGGCGCTGGTAGGGCGTCATGCGGTGACCTTCTGCGTGGCAGGAGTGGCGAGTTCCGCCTGGCGGATGCAGGCGACGGAATGGCCGGGCGAGACGCTCTCGTGCGGCGGCACGGCCCTGGCGCAGGCCTCGATGGCAAAGGGGCAGCGCGTGCGGAAGACGCAGCCGGACGGCGGGTCGAGCGGACTCGGGATGTCGCCCTGAAGGATGACGCGCTCGCGCCGGACCGTCGGATCGGGGATCGGCGCGGTCGAGAGAAGCGCCTTGGTATAGGGATGGCGCGGATTGGCATAGACCTCGCGCGACGGGCCCTGCTCCAGGATGCGGCCGAGGTAGAGCACCACGATGTCGTCGCACAGATATTCGACGACGGTGAGGTCGTGCGAGATGAAGAGCATGGTGAGGCCCAGCTCTTTCTGCAGCTCCTGGATGAGGTTGAGCACCTGCGCCTGCACCGAGACGTCGAGCGCCGACACGGGCTCGTCGGCGACGATGAGCTCGGGTTCGACGGCAAGCGCGCGGGCGATGCCGATGCGCTGGCGCTGGCCGCCGGAGAACTCGTGCGGATAGCGCCGCGCATGTTCCGGGCTGAGGCCGACGCGGGTCAGGAGGTCCGCGATGCGCGCCTGCCGCGCCGCACCCTTGGCGAGGCCGTGCGTGTCGATGGCCTCGCCGATGATGTCGCCGACACGCATGCGCGGGTTGAGGCTGGAATAGGGGTCCTGGAAGATGATCTGCATGCGCCGGCGATAGGCGCGCAGCGCCCGCTCCGGAAGCTTGAACAGGTCGACTCCGTCGAAGACCGCTTCGCCCTCCGACGGCTCGACGAGCCGCAGGATGCAGCGCCCGGCGGTGGTCTTGCCCGAGCCCGATTCGCCGACGATGCCGACGATGCGGCCACGGCCAACGTCGAAGGAGACGTCCTCGACCGCCTTCACCGGACCGCTCGCCGTGTGGAAGCGCTTGGAGAGATTGCGGACGGACAGCAGGACATCGCCGCCTGCGGGGGATGGAGACTGGCTCATGACGGTCACAGCAACTCGTGCCTGAAGCAGCGGGAGAGGTGGCCGGGGCCGGCCGGCACGAGGCCCGGCGCCTCGCGCTCGCAGTGTGGCTCGACGAGCGGGCAGCGCGGCGCATAGGTGCAGCCCGGCGGCAGGTTGAGCACGCTCGGGACGTTGCCGGGGATGGGGTTCAACATCAGCCGCGCCCCGTCCGCCGCCCGGTCGCGCTCCGGGTTGGGGATGCAGGCGAGGAGGCCCTTGGTATAGGGGTGGCGCGGCCGCGCGAAGAGCGCCTCGACCGGGGCCTGCTCGACCACGCGGCCGGCATACATCACCGCCACCTCGTGGGCAATCTCGGCGACGACGCCGAGATTGTGGGTGATGAACAGGATGCTCATGCCGATGTCGCGCTGCAGGCGGCGCATCAGGTCGAGGATCTGGGCCTGGATGGTGACGTCGAGCGCCGTCGTCGGCTCGTCGGCAATGAGGAGGGCCGGGTTGCACGAGAGCGCGAGCGCGATCATCACGCGCTGGCGCATGCCCCCCGACATCTCGTGCGGATATTGGTCGAGCCGCTTCTCGGCCGCCGGGATCTCGACAAGCTCGAGCATCTGCCGCGCCCGCCGGCGCGCCTCGTGCCGGGAAAGCGGCTCGTGCAGGCGGATCATTTCCATGATCTGGTCGCCGACGGTGTAGAGCGGGTTGAGGCTCGTCATCGGCTCCTGGAAGATCATGGCGATCTCCTTGCCGCGGATGGCGCGCATGCGCTTTTCCGGCAAGGTCGCGAGATCGACGACCGTGCCGTCGCGCATCCGGTAGAGGATTTTCCCTGCGACGATGCGGCCGGGATGGGCGAGGAGGCGCATGATCGACAGGCTCGTCACCGACTTGCCCGAGCCAGATTCGCCGACGACGGCGAGCGTTTCGCCCCGGCGCACCGTCAGCGTCACGCCGTCGACGGACTTCGCCGCGCGCTCGCCGACGATGAAGTGGGTGTGCAGGTCCTCGGCCCTGAGGACGACGTCCTCGGGTAGCGTCGCGGTGAGCGGGGAGGGGGCGGAAAGGACGGCGGCCATCGCTCAGAGGTCCTTTCGAAGGCGCGGGTCGAGGAGGTCGCGCAGGCCGTCGCCGACGAGCTGCAGCGACAGGACGGACAGGATGATCGCGACGCCGGGGAAGATCGTCATCCAGTCGGCCTGACCGACATATTGCCGGCCGGAGGCGATCATCGTGCCCCAGGTCGGGATCTCGGGGCTGACGCCGACGCCGAGGAAGGACAGGCTCGCCTCCGCCAGCATGGCATAGGCGAAGATGAAGGTCGCCTGCACGAGGATGGGCGAGACGAGGTTGCGCAGCACGTGGCGCGTCATGATGCGCCAGGTCGGCACGCCGAGCGCCCGCGCCGCCTCCACGTAAGGCAGCTCCCGGATCACCAGCGTTGAGGCGCGCACGATGCGGGCGAGGCGCGGCGCATAGACGATGCCGAGCGCCACGATGACGGTGGTGAGCGACGGCCCGAGCGCGGCGACGAGCGCGATGGCGAGCAGGATGTCCGGGAAGGCCATCATCGCATCGATGATGCGCGCGATCACCGTGTCGGCGCGGCGGAAGAAGCCGGCAGCGAGGCCGAGCGTGATACCGATGACGCATGCGAACACCGTCGCGGCTGCGCCCACCGTCAGCGACAGGCGGCCGGCGTAGATCGTGCGGCTGAAGATGTCGCGGCCGAATTCGTCGGTGCCGAAGAAATAGGTGCCGCTCGGCGGCTTGAGGCGGTTGACGATCGACAACTTGTTCGGCGCATAGGGCGCAATCAGCGGCGCGAGCAAGGCAAAGAGCGCGATGGCGAGGATCACGGCAAGGCCGATCGCCAGCGTTTTGCGCTGCAGCATGAGCGTCGTGAGGCGCGGCGCGGGGGTGATGCTGACAGCGGCCATCAGTAGCGCACCCGCGGATCGATGAGGATGTAGAGCATGTCGATGCCGAAATTGATCAGCACGTAGATCGCCGCGATCACGAGCAGCGCGCCCTGGATGACGGGATAGTCGCGCCGGAGCACCGCCGACACGACGAGGTTGCCGACGCCCGGCAGGCTGAACACCGTCTCCGTCACCACGGCTCCCGAGACGAGGAGGGCAGCCGTGAGGCCGATGACCGTGAGCACGGGGATGAGTGCGTTCTTGAAGGCGTGCCTCATGACGACGCGGAACTCGCCCATACCCTTGGAGCGGGCGGTGCGCACGTAGTCGTCGTTGAGCACGTCGAGCATCGAGGCGCGGGTGAAGCGTGTGATCAGCGCCGAGGACACAATGCCGAGGGCCACCGCCGGCAATACGAGATGCGACAGGCGCGTGAGTAAGGACGCATCCGGCCCGCCGTAGCCCGCGACCGGAAACCAGCCGAGCCTGACCGCGAAGATCTGGATGAGCACGAGGCCGAGCCAGAAGCTCGGGATGCTCGCCGCGAACATGGCGAAGGTTGTCACCGCCTGGTCGAACAGCGTGCCGCGCTTGTAGGCGGAGAGGATGCCGACCGGCAGCGCGATGGCGCTGGCGATGAGAATAGAGAACAGCGTCAGGAAGAAGGTGGGCTCGGCCCGTTCGGCGAGCGCCCGCGTCACCGGCATGTCGAGGAAGATCGACTGGCCGAGGTCGCCCTTGATGAGCTGGCCGAGGAAGAAGAGATACTGCACCACGAGCGGCTGATCGAGCCCGAGGCGGGCGCGCAGCGCGGCGATGTCGGCCGGCGTCGCGTCCGGCCCCAGCATGACGGCAGCCGGGTCGCCCGGGGCGATGCGCACGATGATGAAGACGATCGTCACCACCGTGAACATCACGGCGAGCATGCCGAGAAGGCGCTGCAGGATGTAGCGGGTCATCGCTCCACTCGCTGCCGGGAGATGAGCGGCATCACAATCCCGGGACAAAAGACTATGGCGTTCTGGCAGTGGGCGGAACCAGTCGGGCGCGCCGGGTTCCCTCCCCTAGCTTGCGGCAGGGCGGGGCTAGGGTCGGCGGCGCCCGCCGGACCGTTCCGATCGATGCTGGAAGGCTGACATGTCCGGCCAGCGCCGGCACGCTGCTCCGCCTTCCTCCCTTCCCCCCGCCCCTCCGCGCCAATTCGTGGAACAGGCAGGAGGGGCGTGCACCGCCGGCCTGTGCCGGCTCAGGCTCACTTCTCCAGATAGGCGTTCCAGAAGTACGGCCAGGGCGAGGCTTCGTAGCCCTTGAGCTTCGGCGACTTGGCCGAGAGGGCGCTGAAATCGCCGACCTTATAGAGAGGAGCCTGATCGTAGAGCAGCTTCTGTAGGTCAGTGAAGAGCGCGACGCGCTTGTTCTGGTCGAGCTCGGCGTTGAGGGCGACGAGCAGCTTTTCCTTCTCGGGATTGTCCCACCAGCCCGGATAGGTCGCCGGCAGCGGCGCGATCAGCGCCGGATCGGGCAGGAAAGGACTGTGGGTGATGAAGATGTCCCACAGGGCGGGATCGGCGCGGCGTTGCACCAGCGTCGCCCAGTCGACCACCTGCAACTCGACGGCGAGACCAGCCGCCTTCAGATATTCCGCCGCGACCTGCGCCATCTTGTAGTGGAACTCATATTGGCGGCTGGTCAGGATGCGGATCGGCTGCTTGCCGTCGTAGCCGGCCGTCTTGGCGAGTTCCTTGGCCTTCTCCGGGTCGCCCAGATTGTAGGCCTCGGTGCCGGCATCCGTGCGCCACGAATAGCCTTCCGGGTAGAGCGCGCCGTCGACGGTATAGAACTCCGGCTTGCCGAAGGCGGCGGCGAGCATGTCGTCCGCGTTGAGCGCGGCCTGCACGGCCTTGCGCATTTCCAGCTTCGTCATCATGCCCTGCTTGTTGTTCATGATGAACATGGGCCAGCCGAACGACTTCAGCAGGAGCGGCTCGGTCTTGTCCTGGCCGTTGAGCCGGTCGTAGGCCTCGACGGGCAGGAGGTCGGCATAGTCGTACTGGCCGGCGATGGCCCCCTCGACGCGTGTGTTCGCATCCGGCACCGGCACGAAGCGGATCTCGTCGAGGTACTGCTTGCGCGCCCCGCCGAAGCCGTTCGGGTCGCCCTCGCGCGCCTGATAGCCGTCGAAGCGCACGAGCTGGATGTACTGGTCGGCCTTGCGCTCCTTGAGCATGTAGGGGCCGGTGCCGACGTATTCCTTGAGCGGGTTGTCCATCTTGCCGGCCGGCAGGATGATGGCCGCGGAATTGTTGAAGGCGAGCAGCGCGGCGAGCGGCGCGAACGGCTCCTTCAGGCTGAGGCGGACGGTATGGTCGTCGACCGCCTCGAGCCCGGCGAGGTTCGGCTGCACCAGCTTGCCGCGCGCGGCGAGTTCCAGCCAGCGGTGCAGGGAGGCGACGACGTCCTTTGCCGTCATCGCGCTGCCGTCGTGAAACGTCACGCCCTTGCGCAGGGTGATGGTGTAGACGCGGCCGTCGGCCGACACCTCCGGCAGCTTCTCCGCCAGAAGCGGCGTGACATTCCACTCTTTGTCAAAGGTGAACAGCGTCTCGAAGAAGTGCTGCGTGACGGTGCCGAGAAGGTCGCCCGTCGCGACGGTCGGATCGAGCGAGGCGAGTTCGCCGATCATGGCCACATTGATGACGCCGCCGCGCTCCTGCGCGAGGGTCGGTGGCGTGGCAGCGAAGGAGAGGCTCGTGGCCGCGAGCCCCGCCAGGACCAATTTTCTGAACATGTGGCGCACCCCTCTGTTGGTTGCCGGTGAAAGACGCGCGCCGTCAGCGCGCTTCTTGGAGGGTCGAAACGACGCGGACGAGTTGGTTCACCACAGCCGCGGTGATCCTCTCGCCTTTCTCTGCGGTCGCCTTCGACGGATCGCCCACGACGCCGGTGCCATGCGACATCTCGTGCATGGAGCGGAACATGGCCCCGCGGCTGCCGCGGATCATGTCGGCCTGGGCCCAGTCGTGCGTCGGCGCATAGCTCATGCCGCTGACGAGCGCGCTCCGCACGCTGTCGGGCACCGCATGGAGCATCAGCGAGGTCTCGAACTCGCAGGCGTGGTTGATGCCTGCGAAATCGCTCTCGCGGATCGTTTCGAGTTCGGGCGCGGCGAGCCGCCACCAGGTCAGCATGGCGATACGGCAGTCGCGGTGGCGGGCGCCGAAGCTCTCCAGCAGCACCTGGCCGATAGCCTGGTTGCCGCCGTGGCTGTTCAACAGCACGAGATTGCGAAAGCCGTGCCGCACGACGCTCTCGAGGATGTCGCCGACATAGGCAAGGAAGGTCTCGTGACGGATGCTGAGCGTGCCGGCGAAATCCATGTGGTGCTCGGAGCAGCACACCTTGACCTGCGGCAGGATCAGCACCTTCTCACCCAGCGTTTCGTCGAGCCGGGTGAGGAAATGGGCGCCGATCGCGGCATCCGTATCGAGCGGCAGGTGCGGGCCGTGCTGCTCGATGGCGGCGATGTTGAGGACAACCGGGGTCGACCGGTCGAGGCCGGCGATCTCGTTCGTCGTGAACTTTTCCCAGCGCATCGGCCGCCCTCAGGAGATGGTGCGTTCGGCGGTGCGGAACCGTGCGAGCGCCGCCTCGTCGAGCTTCACGCCGAGACCCGGGCCGTCGCTGGGGATGCGCACGAACGGCGGCTCGAAGGCGAGCGGCTTCTCGAGCAGGTCGTGCGTGCGGATCATCCGGCCGAAGATGTCGCCCGGCCACACGCAGCTCTTCGCCGCCGCCGACTGGTGCACGTACATGGCCTCGAGGATGCCGAGGTCCACCTCCGAGCCGTGCCAGCAATAGAGGCCGGCCGTCGCGGCGATATGGTCGAGCGCCTGGAACTTGGCGAGGCCGCCGTTGAAGTTGAAGCCGTCGACGGCATTGTGAGCGATGGCATTGATGGCGTCGTGCGGCCGCTGGCCCTGGTAGACGTAGGGCAGCGAGACGTGCAGCACGATCGGGATCGAGGAGAAGCGTCGCAGCTCTGCGAAGTCGAGCAGCATCCAGCGCGGCAGCGGGTCCTCGAGCAGCAGCACGTTGCCGACGGCCTCGAGCTCGCGGATGATGCGCCGCGCGTTGCCGGCATTCTCCCAGCGCTGGTTGGGGTCGAAGAGCACCTTCATCCCCGGCGCGTGCTCCTTGATACGCGCGCACCAGCCGGCGACGTCGTCCTCGAGGTCGCACTTGAACTTGATGACCTTGTAGCCTTGTTCCCAGTAGCGGCGCACCCAGGGACCGACCTCCTCCTGCGTGCGGTGGCTCGACCAGGCGCTGACGGCGACGCGGTCACGGATGGCCCCGCCGAGCAGCGCATGCATCGGCACGCCGAGCGACTTCGCATAGGCGTCCCAGAGCGCGCATTCGAAGCCATCATATTCCCGGCACAGCGGCAGCGGCAGATCCTGCAGGGGGAGGTCGAGGATCGAGGTGCCGAGCAGGTTGGCGCAGATCGCCTCGATGCGCGGCCACTCATGGTCGCGGTAGAATTCCCCGAGGCCGACCGTGCCGTCGGCAAGCGTCATGCGCACGATGAGCTTCGGCAGCTCGTCGAACTGGGTGCTCCATGCCGCCTTGCCGCCGACCGGCAGCATGTGGAGCGGCTTTGCAAGGCTCTCCGAATTGATCACGCCCGGATGGGCCGGGACGACGACTTCGTCGAAACGGAAGGAAACGATGGTCTTGTCGGAGCGCTGCATGCTTCGCATTCGCCAGTCTGGAATTGGAATGAGCGTATGATGTAGTTTTATTACTGACCTGTCAATCGGGAGGGCGGCTGAGGGATCTTGACTGGCTCGATTGGGGTGGGTGGGCGCATCCCGACGGGTAGGGAACTCGGATGTAATTATCGATGAAATAAGAAAATTTTGCCGTTCCCAGGATTTTGCGGCCGAGTTGCTGGCAATTTCCGGGGTTTCGGACGTGGGGAGAGAGAATGTAATTTAACTACCTATTGAGGGTTCCGGCTACGTGCCCGCGGCTGGCGCGCTGTGGAGCGCGCATGGGCCTCGTCATGGCCGGGCTCGTCCCGGCCATCCACGCCTTTGACGTTGTTCTCATTTTCAAGGCGTGGATGCCCGCGACACGCGCCGGCATGACGGCGCCGGAGGCCAGAGCTGCCGGCCGTTTGTGGGCCGTCAAGGCGGGAGGCGCCTTGCAGCGCTCAGTCGCCAACGGGCTGGCTCTCGGTCGAGCCGTGCAGGTCGACAAGGGTCATGCGGGCGCGCCAGAGCTTCTTGGCGACGCTCTTCATGCGCCGCGCGCCGATCAGTGTCGCCAGGCAGTCGAGCACGAACAGCTGGCCGTAGCGGCCGCGATTCGGCATGTAGAAGAACTTTTCCTCGTCGAAGGCGACGAGGGGGACAACCAATGTCGAATGGCCGGCGAGCGGGGTTCCGGGCGCGGTCACCGAGACCACGGCGGCGCCGAGGCCGCGGGCGATCTCCGCCGCGTCTACGAGCGAGCGCGGCTTGCCGGTGACGGAGAAGATGAGCAGGGCATCGCCCGGTCCCGCCGTCGCCGCAATGATGCGCTGCTTGTAGGGATCGGCCGTGGCAGAGGCGGCGAGATCGAGGCGGAAAAGCCTGTTCTCCGCTTCCTGCGCGACGTTGGCCGAGCTGCCGCCGACGCCGAAGCAAAAGATGCGGCGCGCCTTGTCCAGTATCTCCGCCGCCGCCTCCAATGCCGCCGGATCGCGTTGCGAGAAGGCACTGGCGAGCGCCTGTGCCGTCGCCTCGTAGACATGCTCGGCGACCTCACGCCCGGTCTCCGCCGGCACTGACCGTTCGGCAACCAGATACATGCGGCCGATGGCGTAGTCCTGCGCCAGGCGGATCTTGAAATCCGTGAAGCCCTCGCAGCCCATCCGCCGCGCAAAGCGGATGACGGTCGGCTCGCTGACCTCGGCCTTGCCGGCGAGCTCCCTGGTGCTGAGGCGCGTCGCGGCGTCGATGTCATGGAGGATGACGTCCGCCACTGCCCGGTCGGCCCGATTCATCTCCGGCAGTTCGAGGCGCATGCGGTCGATCAGGCTGGTGGGATTGCGCATGCTGTCTTTAGCTCTCCGCGGCGCGTGGCGGCCCGGTGGCCGCGACGAACGGTAGCGCCAAACGGGGGCGCGCGACAATTCCGGGTCCGCCGCCGCCGATAGCGATGACTCTTATTGACGCAGATGTTTTATGGTGCGGGCATAATGAAACGTTTGCTTCATCGGCTGCATCGGGGCGTCCGTGGACACGATCGACCGGCAACTGGCTCGGCTGTTCGACGATTTGCCGCCGCAACTGCGCAAGGCGGCCCAGCACCTGACGCGCCACCCCGACGACGGCGCCCTTATGTCCATGCGTCAACTCGCGGCCGCCGCCGGCGTCTCGCCCGCCTCGCTCCTGCGGCTCGTGCGCATGCTCGGTTACGAGCGTTACGAGGATTTCCGCGACGTCCTGCGCGCGCAGTGGAAGGCGCGTCCCGTCGGGCCCTTCGCCGCGCGGGCGCAGTCCATCATGGCGCGGGCCGGCTCAGATGCGGCGATGCTGGTTGCTGCGACGCAGGCCGCGGCGCATGTCACGGTCGATGCGGCGCTCGCCCCGCCGCAGGCGGCGATTCTCGTTACGGCGGCAGAAAGCCTCGCGGCGGCCCGGCGCATCGCTGTCGTCGGCCTGCGCAGCAGTTTTCCGCCAGCCTTCGCCCTGTCCTATTCGCTTGCGCTGTTCCGTGAAGGGGTGCTGCCGCTCGCTGGCGTCGGCGGGCTCGGCGTCGATGCGCTCGACCATTGCGACGAGCGCGACGTGCTCGTCGCCATCGGCGTCGCGCCGCTGACGCGGGAGACCGTACTCGTGGCCCGGCAGGCGAGCCGGCAGGGGCTGACGGTCATCGCCATCACCGACAGCGCGCTCTCGCCGCTCGGCCGCGCCGCCGGCCATGTGGTTCTCGTGGGGGACGGCGGCGTTTCGCTGCTGCAGTCGCAGGTCGGCACAATGGCCGTCGTCGAGACCCTCGTGTCTCTCGTCATGGCCCGCCTCGGACCTGAGGCGCTCGCCGCCGTCGCCGGCCGCGAGCAACACCTGCAGTCGGCCGGCGCGTACTGGAGCGACGCCGACGACCTGAGCCAGCCTTCCGCAACGAGTTGAACGCATCATGACCCGCATCCTGCACCGCCAGACCCGGATCCCGCTGCCCGTCGCCGTCGCCGGCGAGGGGCCTTATGTCATCGATTCGGTCGGGCGCCGTTATCTCGACGCCTCCGGCGGCGCGGCCGTCTCCTGCCTTGGCCATTCGCACCGCAGCGTCATCGAGGCCATCAAGGCACAGCTCGACGCCTTGCCCTATGCGCACACCTCCTTCTTCACGAACGAGCCGGCAGAGGCCCTGGCGGAGCATCTCACGCAGCGCGCGCCGGCCGGCATCAGCCATGTCTATTTCGTCTCCGGCGGCTCGGAGGCCAACGAGACGGCTTTCAAGCTGGCGCGGCAATATTTCTGGAACCGGGGCGAGCGCGAGCGCTCGCGCATCATCGCCCGCCGGCAGAGCTACCACGGCAACACGCTCGGGGCGCTCGCCGTCGGCGGCAATGCCGGCCGTCGCGCCGTCTACGAGCCGCTGCTCATCGAGGTCTCCCACATCGAGCCCTGCTACGCCTATCGCCATCGCCGCGACGACGAGAGCGAGGGGGCCTATGGCGAGCGCGCCGCGGCGGCGCTGGAGGCCGAGATCCTACGCCTCGGTCCCGGTACGGTCATGGCCTTCGTCGCCGAGACGGTGGTGGGCGCGACGCTGGGCGCCGTGCCGGCGGCGCCCGGGTATTTCCGCCGCATCCGCGAGATCTGCGACCGTTACGGCATCCTGCTGATCCTCGACGAGGTGATGAGCGGCATGGGCCGTACCGGCACGCTCTTCGCCTGCGAGCAGGACGGCGTCACGCCCGACATCGTCACCTGCGCCAAGGGCCTCGGCGCCGGCTATCAACCCATCGGCGCATGCCTGATGTCGAGCACGATCTACGATACGATTGCCTTATCTCCCGAGGGCTTCCAGCACGGGTTCACCTATATCGGCCACGCGAGCGCCTGTGCAGGGGCGCTCGCCGTGCAACGGGCGATCGAGGCCGAAGGATTGCTGGACAACTGCCGCAAGCAGGGCATTCGACTGGCCGAGGCGCTGGGACAGCGATTCGCCCAGCACGCCCATGTCGGCGACATCCGCGGCCGCGGGCTCTTCATCGGCGTCGAGCTGGTCGCCGATCGTGAGACGAAGCAGCCCTTTGCCGCGCAGGACAGGCTCAATGCGCGGGTCAAGGCCAAGGCCATGGAGGCCGGGCTGATGTGCTATCCTGCCGGCGGTACGGCCGACGGCGTCAGCGGCGACCACATCCTGCTGGCGCCGCCCTTCATCATCGCTGCGTCCCACGTCGAGGAGATCGTCGACAAGCTGGCCGCTGCCGTTGACGGGGCCATCGCAGAGGTGCGTGCATGACCGCTCCCTTCGCTGTCATGGTGGCGCCCAATGGCGCCCGGCGCGGCAAGGCCGATCACCCGGCACTGCCGCTGACGGCCAGGGAACTCGCCCGCGAGGCCGCCCGCTGCCGAGCGGCGGGCGCCGTGGCGATCCACCTTCACGTGCGCGACGGCGAGGGGCGCCACGTCCTCGATGCGGATCTGTACCGCGAGGCGACGCGCGCCGTGCGCGCCGCGGTGGGCGAGGCCATGGTGGTGCAGATCACCACCGAGGCCGTCGGGCGCTATGCCCCGGCGGCGCAGATGGCGCTCGTCGACGACCTGGTGCCCGAGAGCGTCTCGATTGCGCTGCGCGAGATCATGCCCGATGTTGCTGCGGAGACTGCGGCTGGCCGCTTCTTCGCCCGGCTCGCCATCCGGCCCGTCCTGACGCAGATCATCGTCTACAGTGCAGAGGAGCTCGCCCGGCTCGACGACGTCATGGCGCGCGGGATCATCCCGGACACGCCGCGGCCAAACGTGCTCGCCGTGCTCGGCAGCTACGCCGGACGGGAGGCAGCGCCGGGCGATCTTGACGCCTTCCTCACGGCAGGCCTTGCGCGCCATCCGTTCATGGTCTGCGCCTTCGGGCGGCGTGAGGCGGCTTGCGCCGCTGCCGCGGTTGCCCACGGCGGGCATATGCGCATCGGCTTCGAGAACAATCTGATATTGCCGGAGGGGCGCGTCGCGCCCCATAACGGCGCAACTGTCGCGGCGGCCGTCGCGGCCGCTGCCGGCAGCGCCCGTCCGCTCGCCAGCGCGGACGACCTGCGCCGCCTTTGGCACACGCCCCTGCCGCCAGTACCGGCCGGGGCGATGAGCGGGGCCTCGTCAAGGGTTCCCGGATGATCTGACCATAGAGGGAGGTCCAGACATGCGTATCCTGTCCATTTTCGCAACGGCCGCTGCGGCGGGGGCCATCGGCCTTGCCGCCGCCGGTGGCGCCGCTGCCCAGGATCAGAAGTTCATTTCCATCGGCACGGGCGGCGTCACGGGCGTCTATTATCCGGCCGGCGGCGCCATCTGCCGGCTCATGAACCAGAAGCGCAAGGAACACGGCATCCGCTGCTCGGTCGAATCAACCGGCGGCTCCGTGTTCAACGTCAACGCCATCCGCTCGGGCGAGCTCGAGTTCGGCGTCGTGCAGTCCGACGTGCAGTTCAATGCCTATAACGGGAAGGCCAACTTCGCCGACCAGGGCGCCGACAAGGACCTGCGTGCCGTGTTCTCGCTGCACGCCGAGCCCTATACGGTGCTGGCGCGCAAGGACGCGAATGCCAAGACCTTCGACGATCTCAAGGGCAAGCGCGTCAATATCGGCAACCCGGGCTCGGGTCAGCGGGCGACGACCGAGGTGCTGCTCGAGGCCAAGGGCTGGAAGACGTCCGACTTCTCGCTCGCCTCTGAGTTGAAGCCGGCGGAGCAGGCCCAGGCGCTGTGCGACAACAAGGTGGACGCCATCGTTTACACCGTCGGCCATCCTAACGGTTCGATCCAGGAGGCGACTTCGTCTTGCGAGAGCGTGCTCGTCAACGTCGACGGTGCCGAGGTGGAGAAGCTCGTCGCCGATAACCCCTACTACCGCATGGCTACCATTCCCGGCGGCATGTATCCGGGTTCAGCCGAGGACACGACGACCTTCGGCGTCGGTGCCACGGTGGTGACCTCGGCCAAGGTGCCCGAAGACGTTGTCTACGAGTTCACCAAGGCGGTTTTCGAGAACTTCGACCAGTTCAAGGGCCTGCATCCTGCGTTCGGCACCTTGACCAAGGAGGAGATGGTCAAGCAGAGCCTGTCGGCGCCGCTGCACCCAGGCGCGGAGAAGTACTTCAAGGAAGCCGGCCTGATGTAAGATGAAGACGGGCGGCACGCGCGTGCCGCCCGTCTTTTCGCCGTCGCGGTAAATGCCCGGCGGCGGGCCGACAAGGCGGCAAGCGCAATTGCGGGGGGAGCATGAGCATGGCTGAGGAGCCGAAAGCGGGCCGTCCGCTGAGCGATGACGAACTGCAGGACCTTGTGGCGTCCTCCGACACCGGTGCACGCGATCCCGGTGGCATGGCTGGCCGGCTGCTGTTCTGTGTCGCGCTCGCCTGGTCGCTGTTCCAGATCTGGATCGCGTCGCCCTTGCCCTTCGTCACCCAAGCGGCAACGGGCCTGCGCGTCGTCCTCAATGATACCGAGACGCGCTCGATCCACCTCGCCTTTGCGCTCTTCCTCGCCTTCTGCGCCTTTCCGGCCCTGCCGTCGAGCCCTCGCAATCGCATCCCTGTGCAGGACTGGGTGCTGGCGCTCCTCGCCGCCTTCTGCGCGGCCTACATCTTCCTGTTCTACGGGGCCCTCGCGACCCGCCCAGGCAATCCGTTGATGCAGGACCTGGTCGTGGCCGGCGTCGGCCTCATCCTCCTCCTCGAGGCGACGCGCCGCGCGCTCGGCTTGCCCCTCGTCGTCGTGGCGGTCGTTTTCCTGCTTTACGTCTTCTTCGGCTCGAGTGTCTTCGTGCCGGACGTGATCCGCTGGAAGGGCGCGTCGATTCCAAGGGCGATGGACCAGATGTGGCTGTCGACGGAGGGCGTCTTTGGCATCGCGCTTGGCGTGTCCTCGTCCTTCGTCTTCCTCTTCGTGCTTTTCGGCTCGCTGCTCGACCGCGCGGGGGCCGGCAACTACTTCATCAAGCTCGCCTTCGCACTGCTTGGCCACCTGCGCGGCGGACCCGCGAAGGCCGCCGTCCTTGCCTCGGCGATGACCGGTCTCATCTCCGGCTCCTCCATCGCCAATGTGGTGACGACCGGCACCTTCACTATTCCGCTGATGAAGCGCGTCGGCTTCACACCCGAGAAGGCCGGCTCGGTCGAAGTGGCGAGTTCGGTCAACGGCCAGATCATGCCGCCCGTCATGGGCGCGGCCGCCTTCCTGATGGTGGAATATGTCGGCATCTCCTACCTCGAGGTGATCAAGGCCGCCTTCCTGCCCGCCATCATCTCCTACATAGCGCTGCTCTATCTCGTGCATCTCGAGGCGGTGAAGCACGACATGCCGACGCTGCCCAAGCGCATTCGGCGTACCGTCTGGCAGTCGGCCCTCGTCACCGGCATCTCCGCGACCTCGATCGTCATCCTCTGCGGCGTGATCTACTGGGTCATCCGCGGCGTGCAGATGCTGCTGCCCGACATGTCGGCCTCGCTGCTCGTCCTGCTGCTGCTCGCCGCCTATGTCGGGCTCGTCTGGTATGCCTCGCGCTCGCCCGACCTCGAACTCGACGACCCGAACGCCCGGGTGGTGGAACTGCCGCTCGCCAAGGAGGTGCTAAAGACCGGGTTGCACTACCTCCTGCCGATCGTCGTCCTCGTCTGGTTCCTCATGATCGAGCAGAAGTCGCCCGGCCTGTCTGCCTTCTGGGCCGTGGCCCTCCTGCTCCTCATCCTCGTCACGCAGAAGCCGCTCAAGGCGCTCTTCCGCGGCCTGCGCGGCCAAGATGTCGGCGCCGCGCTGCGCGAGGGGGCGGACGATCTCTTCGGAGGGCTCGTGCTCGGCGCCCGCAACATGATCGGCATCGCCGCGGCCACGGCGACGGCCGGCATCATCGTCGGCACCGTGACGCTGACCGGCATCGGCCAGGTGATGGCGCAGTTCGTCGAGCTGATCTCCGGCGGCAACCTCCTGCTCATCCTCTTCTTCACGGCCGTCATCAGCCTTATCCTCGGCATGGGCCTGCCGACAACGGCGAACTACATCGTCGTCTCCTCGCTGATGGCGCCGGTGGTCGTGGAACTCGGGGCCGCCAACGGCTTCCTCGTGCCGCTCATCGCCGTGCATCTGTTCGTCTTCTATTTCGGCATCATGGCGGATGTGACGCCACCCGTCGGCCTCGCCTCCTTTGCCGCGGCCGCCGTCTCCGGTGGCGATCCCATCAGAACCGGCGTTACGGCCTTTTTCTACAGTCTGCGCACCGTGCTGCTGCCGTTCATCTTCATCTTCAACACTGACCTCCTGCTCATCGACGTCTCTTGGGCCGGTGCGGTCTGGATCTTCTTCAAGGCGACGATCGCCATGCTGGTCTTCGCCGCGGCGACTCAGAACTTCTTCCTCGTGCGTTCGCGCCTGTGGGAATCGGCGATCTTGCTGCTCGCGGCCTTTTTCCTGCTGCGTCCCGGCTTCTTCCTGGACCAGATATCTGAACCCTATGAAACGCTGGCGCCGGCGCGGATCGAGGAGGCGGTGGCCTCCGAGCCCGACGAGGGCACGTTGCGGCTCACGGTGGAGGGGCCCGACTTCCGCCTCGGGCGGATCGCACAGAAGACCATCGTGCTCGAGCTCGGAGCGCCGGCAGGGGATCCGCGCGGGCGCCTGGAGCAGAACACGGGTCTCCTCTACCAGGTCGAGGGGGATGCGGTCGTGCTGGAGGAGCCGTTCGATGCCACGAGCCAGGCGGCCCAGAGCCTCAAGAACTTCGACTTCTACGGCGAGCAGCCGGTGCGCATCGTGCAGCTGGAGCGCGAGCGCGAGCGCATGAATCGCCAGCTGATGACGATTCCCGGCTTCCTGCTGATCGGCCTCGTCGTTCTCCTGCAGCGCCGCCGGCAGCGCACGGCCGTCGGCGCGCCCGCGACCGCCTGAGCCGGAGGAAGTCCATGTACAAGAACATCCTGCTCGCCATCGACGTCGCCCACCTCGACAGCCAGACCAAGGCGGTGAAGACCGCCGTCGACATGGCCAAGGCCTTCGGTGCCACGATCCACGTGCTGACCGTGGTGCCGGATTTCGGCATGAGCATCGTTGCTGGCTTCTTCCCGAAGGATCACGTGCGCCGGGCAATGGAGGAGGCGAACGCTGCCCTCCACGCCTATACGAAGGAGACCATCCCGGCGGGTGTGCGCCACCGGCACATTGTCGATCACGGCACCATCTACGAGGTCATCCTGCGCTATGCCCGGGAACTGGACATCGACCTCATCGTCATCAGCGCAGCGCGGCCCAAGATCGACGATTATTTCCTCGGGCCGAACGCCGCGCGTGTCGTCCGCCATGCCGATGCGACCGTTGTCGTCGTGCGCGAGACGGCGGCCGAGGCCGCACGGCAGGCCGGCACGCAGCGCTGAGCGGCCGGCGGGCGGATCGCCGTCCGGCCGCCTTGCGCCCCATGCGCGCGCGTGCTCGCATGAGGTCGCCGGGGCCTGGAGGGGGCCGGTTGCGGATGGATGGCGCGATGCTCGACGAGAATGGCCCACGGATTCTCAATCCCTTCGCCGACCTGGCCGGCGCGGTGGTGATCGTCACCGGCGCCTCGTCCGGTCTCGGCCATCATTTCGCGCGCATGCTCGCCGGCCATGGGGTCCATGTCGCGGTCGCGGCCCGACGGTTCGATCTGCTCGTGCCCCTGGTCGAGGAGATCCGCATGGCCGGCGGCGAGGCCGAGCCGGTGGCGATGGACGTGACGGACATCGCTTCCGTCCGTGACGGCGTTGCCCGTGTGGTGGCGCGTTTCGGCACGATCGACGGACTCGTCAACAACGCCGGCATCGCCCGTACGCGGGCGCTGCTCGACGAGGCATCGGAGGAGTGGGTGGCGACCATCGACACCAATCTCACCGGGGCGCGGCATGTCGCCTGCGAGGTGGCGCGAGCAATGATCGCGGCGGGCGGCGACGGGGCGATCGTCAACGTCGTCTCCATCCTGGGCCTGCGCCAGGGCAGACAGGTCGGCTCCTACGCGACGTCGAAGGCTGGGCTGATCCAACTCACGAAACAGATGGCCCTCGAATGGGCGCGCCACGGCATCCGCGTCAATGCGCTGGCCCCGGGTTATGTCGAAACTGACCTCAACCGCGACGTCCTGGCGAGCGAGGCTGGGGCGGCGCTCCTGAAACGCATCCCCCAGAGGCGCTTCGGCCGCATGCAGGATCTCGATGCCGTCCTGCTGCTGCTGCTGTCGTCGGCTTCGGCCTACATGACGGGCGCGGTGATTCCCGTCGACGGCGGGCATCTCCTGTCCGCACTGTGAACTTTTGCCCACTGACGAGGCGGTGCCTTGCCGGGTGTTTGATGACGAAGATTTAATTTGCCGCTTTCTGCTAGTCGCCACATAGCTAGCGTATAATTCTCGGGTTGAGGAACTAGGCCACTTTCGGGCCGGCGGACGGGGGCGTTCGCGAACGTTCGCGGGCATGCCAAGACAGGCTCGTCGTGCGCGATGGGCGGCGGGCCGAGAGAGTCAGGGGACGGTATGCGCAAATCGGTTGTTGTCGCCATCGCATTGCTCGCGGCCACTGGGGGCGGCGCCTACCTGCTCAATCAGGGCCGGTTCAATGATCTGTGGACCGCGTTGCAGTCGAATGCTTCGGCGCAGGGGCAGGGCCCGGCGACGACCTCGCGTCGCGCACCGGCCTTTGCCGTCGAGACCGCGGTGGCCAAGGCCGGCACGTCGACCGCCGACGTTCGCTCCATCGGCAGCCTCGCCTCGGACGAATCGGTGAAGGTCGCGTCAGAGATTGCGGGCCGCATCTCTTCGATCGCCTTCAGCGACGGCCAAGCCGTCCAGGAGGGTGACGTTCTCTTCAAGCTCGACGGCGCGCTGACGCAGGCCGAGATGGACGACGCACAGGCCAAGCTCGACCTCGCCCTCGCCAATTACGAGCGCACGAGCACACTCGCCCGTTCCGGCAACACGACCCAGCGGGCGAACGACGAGGCGGTGGCCAATCTCGCCATGGCACGGGCCGCCGTCGCGCTCATCCGGGCCCGCTTCGATAAGCTCACGATCCGCGCCCCATTCCCGGGCATCCTGGGCATCCGCACGGTTTCGGTCGGCGCCTATGTCACGACCGGCCAGCCGCTCGTGAACCTCGAGAAGATCGATGCCCTCAACGTCGACTTCAAGGTTCCGGAGATCCATCTCGGCGACATCGCCGTGGGGCAGGCCGTCGAGGTGAGCGTCGATGCATTCCCCGGACGCATCTTCAACGGCGTGATCGAGGCCATCGACCCGCTGGTCGACGTTAACGGGCGGGCACTCAGCGTGCGCGCCCGGGTGCCCAACGGCGACATGGCCCTGAGGCCCGGGCTTTTCGCGCGCATCCTCATCAAGGGTAGCCGGGAGCGGCAGGTGGTTACCGTGCCGGAGGAGGCCATCGTGCCGCGCGGGCAGGACACCTTCGTCTTCCGCGTAGAGGACGGCAAGGCCGTCGAGGCGCGCGTGACGCTCGGCAACCGCTACGGCGGCCTCGTCGAGATCGCCGAAGGGGTCGAGCCGGGGGCGGTGGTCGTCACTGCCGGCCAGCAGCGGCTGCGCGACGGCGCCAACGTCGAGGTCGTGACCTCGACCGCCGCGCAGGGCTGAGGGAAGGCAGATGCGCCTGCCGGAGATCTGCATCCGCCGTCCGGTCTTCGCCACCGTTCTCAGCCTCGTCCTCATCCTTGTCGGTATCGTCTCCTACGACCGGCTGGCGGTGCGCGAATATCCCAACGTGGACGAGCCGGTCGTCTCCGTGACGACGAGCTATCCCGGAGCCTCGGCGACCATCATCGAGAGCCAGGTGACGCAGGTGCTCGAAGGCTCGATCGCTGGTATCGCCGGCATCGATGTCCTCGAATCGACGAGCCGGGCCGAATCGAGCCGCATCACCGTGCGCTTCCGTTCGGATGTCGATGTCGATGTTGCCGCCAGCGATGTGCGCGACCGCGTCAGCCGGGTGCGCCGGCGCCTGCCGGACGAGATCGACGAGCCGACCATTGCCAAGGTCGAAGCGGACGCCCAGCCGGTCATCTACATCTCCTTCATGGCCGAGCGGATGGATGCGCTTGAGCTGACCGACTATGTCAACCGCTACGTGGTCGACCGGTTCAAGAATCTCAATGGCGTCGCTGACGTCACCATCTTTGGCGAGCGCCGCTATGCGATGCGCATCTGGATCGACCGCGAGCGGCTCGCTGCCTACAACCTCACCGTCCAGGACGTCGAAAGTGCATTGCGCAGCCAGAACGTCGAGTTGCCGTCCGGCCGGATCGAGAGCCAGATGCGCGAGTTCACGGTGCTGTCGCGCACCGGCCTCACCACCGCCGAGCAATTCCGCAACATCATCGTCAAGCTGGCCGACGGTTATCAAGTCAAGCTGGGGGAGGTGGCGCGCGTCGAGCTCGGCGCCGCTGACCTGAGGCGCGACGGCCGCTACAACGGCAAGCCGACGATCACGGTCGGCATCGTCAAGCAGGCGGTGGCCAATCCGCTCGACGTCTCGAATGCGGTGCGGGCCGTATTGCCAGCGGTCAACGAATCGCTGCCGGCCGGTGTCACGGCAGAGGTCGCCAACGACAACGCGGTCTTCATCGACCGCTCAATCAAGGCCGTCTATCACACCATCGGCGAGGCCATCATCCTCGTGGTGCTGGTCATCCTGTTCTTCCTGCGCTCGCTGCGCGCCTCCATCATCCCGATCGTCACCATCCCGATCTCGCTCATCGCGACCTTCACGCTGATGTATGCGATGGGCTTCAGCGTGAACACGCTGACCCTGCTCGCCATGGTGCTCGCCATCGGCCTCGTGGTGGACGACGCCATCGTCGTGCTGGAGAACATCTACCGGCACATCGAGGAGGGCATGACGCCCGTCGCGGCCGCCATCAAGGGCTCGCGCGAGATCGCCTTCGCCGTGGTGGCGATGACGCTGACCCTCGCCGCGGTCTATGCGCCGGTCGCCTTCTCGCCGGGCCGCACCGGGCGGCTGTTCCTCGAATTCGCCTTGACGCTCGCCGGCGCGGTGCTCGTCTCGGGCTTCGTCGCCCTGACGCTGACGCCGATGATGTGCTCGCGCCTGCTGAAGCACAATCCGAACCCCGGCTTCGTCTTCTCGGCGCTCGAGCGCTTCCTGTCGGCCCTGGAGCATGGCTATCGCCGCGCGCTCGTCGCCTCGCTGAAGCTGCGCTGGCTCGTGGTGCTGCTGGCCGTCGGCGTCGCCGGCATGAGCGCCTTCTATTTCACCCAGCTGCGGTCGGAGCTGTCGCCGGTCGAGGACCGGGGCACGGTGATGCTGCGCGGCAGCGGCCCCGAGGGCGCGACCCTCGCCTATACGACGCGCTATGCGCAGGAGGTCGAGGCGCTGGTGTCGCAATATCCCGGCATCCGCTCGACGCTCAGTATCGTCGGCTTTCCCGAGGTGACCGACTTCATGGCCTTCGGCCGGCTGGTCGACTGGGACGACCGCAGCGTCAAGCAGCAGGACATCGTCGCCGACCTGCAGCCGAAGC
>NZ_CP018095.1:667500-947500 GCF_001887265.1 Chelatococcus daeguensis
CGCTGGCCAAGACCATTCTGGAGCGTACCGAGGGGCTTCCCGAGGGAGCGACGATCTGCGCCAAGGAACTGCTGCACCTGGGCAGCCGTGCAGCCGTGGACCAAGCCCTCTCTCGGCTCGTGAAGCGCGGTCACTTCATGCGGGTCAGCCGCGGCGTCTATGTCCGGCCTGTGGAAAGCCGCTTCGGCAAGCGTGCGCCGTCCGCCTCCGCCGTGGTCGAGCACGTCGCCGGCATCAAGGGCGAGACCGTCGCGCCTCATGGTGCCGCAGCGGCGAACAAGCTCGGCCTCACCACGCAGGTTCCCGTGCGCTCTGTCTACCTCACCTCCGGCCCGAGCCGTCGTCTCAAGCTCGGTTCTGAGGTCGTGGAACTCCGCCACGCGCCGCGCTGGCAGCTCGCTCTCGGCAACCATCCGGCTGGCGAGGTGCTGAGGGCGCTCGCATGGCTCGGCCCCGAGAAGGCCGTGGAAGCCTTGCGCGCGCTTAAGCACAAGCTGTCACCGCAAGAGCTGAACGAGATCGCCTCGGCGCGCGCCGTTCTTCCGTCCTGGCTCGCCAAGCAAGTGAGTGAGGTCGTCGTGAATGGCTGAGGCGTTTCTTCAACTCTCAGCCAATGAGCGTCGTGACGCTCTCGGGGTCGCCGCAACCGCCAGCGGCCGGCCGATCCATCTTCTGGAAAAGGATGTCTGGGTCGTCTGGTCGCTCGCGACGTTGTTCGGCGCGCCTTTCGCCGAGCATCTGGTCTTCAAAGGCGGCACTTCGCTGTCGAAGGGTTATGGCGCCATCCAGCGCTTTTCCGAAGACGTCGATCTGACCTACGACATTCGTGCGCTTGCGCCCGACCTGACCGGAGACGGCGCTGAGCCGCTCCCGCCGAACCGAAGTCAGGAGCAGAAATGGACGCGCGAAGTCAGACGCCGTCTGCCCCACTGGATAACGGACTCGGTCGCCCCAGTGCTGCAAGAGGCGCTCGGGCGCGACGAGCTGGCGGCAACCCTGCGGATCGAGGATGACAAAATCTTCATCGACTATGAGCCACTGGCGACGGGCACCGGCTATGTGAGCCCCTCGGTTCTATTGGAGTTCGGGGCGCGATCGACCGGCGAGCCGGCGGACAAGCGTCCAGTCATCTGTGATGCGGCGCCGCATCTGACAGGGCTGGTCTTCCCTGCGGCCGAGCCGCGCATCATGCGCGTCGAGCGCACTTTTTGGGAAAAGGCGACGGCGGTACATGTGTTCTGCCTGCAAGGCCGCATCCGCGGACACCGTTTCGCGCGTCATTGGCATGACCTCGCGCGCCTCGACGAGGCCGGGCATGTGGATGCCGCTCTCCTTGAGCGGGAACTCGCTGAGGCCGTCGCCCGCCACAAGGCCATGTTCTTCGCCGAGAAGGACGAGGATGGCCAGCCGATCGACTACCAAGCGGCCGTCCTCGGGCGTTTGTCCCTCGTTCCCAACGGCGATGCCTACGAGGCGCTCGCCGACGACTACCACCAGATGGTCGATGACGGCCTGCTACTGAGCGATCCGGAGACCTTCGAGGTGCTCATGGAGAGATGCAGACACATCGAAGAAAAAGCTAATCGGTAAGAGTCGCAGCTGCGCAGGTTCGGCTCGATACTAACATCGTGCTGAATGCTAACTCTTTCGCTGTTAGAATTCAGCACCTCGCCGAAGCTGAGCAAGAAGATGGACACCTCCGACAACCCTGCGGCGGGCGCGGGAGCGGCGGTTGGATTGGCGTCTCCGGGGGATGGCGAGGGTACGGAGGGGCCGCTTGAAGGCCCCTGTTGGGCTGTTGGGGCGTGTTCCGAGCGGCCTGCGGCTCAGGCGGGCAGACCTCTCCTGTCGAGCCAGCACCATCGCTTCATGTTATAGGCCATGTTGGCGAGCGTGACGGTGGCGCGGGCGCGGGCGATGCCGATGGTGCGGATCACCAGCCCCATCACCCCTTTCTGATGCGCGAACGGATGCTCGACACGGGCGCGCACCGCGGACTTGGCGGCGTTGGCTTGGGCGGTGCGCCTCGGCATCGGCCGGCCCGGCGGCTTGCGCCGATGGATGCGGCTGACCTTGCCGATGCCCGCGAGATACCGCTCGTTCTCCGCCGAGCGATAGGCCGTATCGGCCCACACGTCGGCGGCGGTGTTGTTCGGGTCGATCAGCCCCTCGCGCAGCCGCGCGCCGTCATGCGCCGCGGCATCGGTTGTCTTGCCGCGCCGGATGACCCCGTGCTGGCGGTCGATCGAGATGTGCGACTTGTAGCCGAACGCCGGGACAGCGATGTCGACCTGCGGCTTGCCCTCGGCAGTGGGCTTGGCCTTGGAGAACTTCACCGTCCAGCGCGCGTCGGTGTCCTTCTGGCGCGCCTTGGCCGGCTTGTCGGACCAGATGTCGGTGGCCTTCTCGCCCGCCTTGATGCGCGCCTTCTCGGCCTCGGTGTTGCGTTGGCGCGGCGCCGCAACGAGCGTCGCGTCCACGATCTGGCCGGCCATCGGCAGATAGCCCGCCTCGGTGATCGCCCGGTCGAGCCGAGCGAACAGCGCGTCGAGCGCGCCGGCGGCGATCAGTGCCTCACGGAAATCCCACAGCGTGTTGGCGTCCGGCACCGCATCGCCGGGGCCGAGGCGGCAGAAGCGCATCCAGCTCAGCCGGTCGGCCACCAGGTACTCCGTCTGCGCCAGCGACAGCCCGTGCATCGCCTGCAGCACCAGCATGCGGAACTTCAGCACCGGATCGAAGCAAGGCCGCCCGCCCTTTGCGCGATCCCGCGGCCCGAAGGCTGCGTCGAGGTCAGCCCGGAACATCTCGAAATCCACCGTCGCCGCGAGCTTCTCCAGCGGATCGCCCTGTGCGGAGAGTTCCCGCAGACGCTCCTGCACATCCCAGAACCCTCGCTGACCTCCGGACATCCGAACCTCGCTCGCTGCCGCCTCAACCAGACGGAATCACGCCCCGCGCGGCAACACCAGTCAGTTTCCGGAGGTCTCCAGATCTATGCGGGGATCGAGGAATGGCGGACCTCACTATTCGTTCAGTCAAGTACGCCATTTACCGGTCAAGAACCCCCGCCATTTAGCGATCAAAGTCACAAGCCCAACGCCGCCCGCAATGTCGGCGAGCACAGCCTGTTGTCCGCCTAGTGGCTAGCCGCCCAATGGCGGCATAGGCTCGGCCCGTTCTTCGGCTTTTCGCTCGTCGTTCGGTTTCTGACCGCTAGCAGGGCAAGAGCCGTCACCTGGGCGGATAGAGAACAAATAGTGAATATTATTGTTGTAGCCGACCGATACCCTCGGCTACCATGAAAAGAAAAAATGCCGACAATCGTATTCGCAAACTCCAAAGGCGGCGTCGGAAAGACGACTTCCGCTCTCGCTCTCGCCCAGGTGCTCGTTCGGTCGAACGCCTCCGTCGCCCTGCTGGACGCCGACCCTAATCAACCCATTAAAGCCTGGGCCAGTCGCGACCCCAGCCGCGTGCCCGGCTTGCTGACCGTTGTGCCGGACGTGAGCGAAAGCTCCATCCTCGACGCCATCGACCGGGAGGCGCAACGCAATGCCTTCGTCTTCGTGGACCTTGAGGGCACTGCCAACCTTGCTGTCTCCTACGCTATCGGCCGAGCCGACGTGGTTATCGTGCCCATGCGCGGCAGCCAGCTCGACGCCGACCAGACGACTCGCGTCATTGCGCTCATCCAGCGCGAGGAGCAGGCATATCGCCGACGTATCCGACATGCAGTCCTGTTTACGGCCACGTCTCCGGCGATCCGCTCCCGCGACCTCGCGCATCTGCGGCAGGAGTTGGAGGCCAACGGTGTCTTCTGCCTGCCTACGGAACTCACCGAACGTGCTGCCTTCCGAGCCATGATGCAGTTCGGGGGGACGCTCTACGACCTGTCCGGTGCCGAAGTCCATAACCCGGAAGCAGCCATTGAGAACGCCGAAGCCGTTGCCGCGGCTGTCATCGACCTGATTGCCAACAAGAAGGAGCCGAACAATGGCCGAGCCGCGTAACCGTCCCCCACTCAATCTCGATGCCTTCAAGCCGACGCCGGTGGCCGATCCCGCTCCGGCACGGCAGGTGGCCGAGGAACTGGGCTTCACCACTCGGGAGGGTGCCGTAGCCGTCGCGGATGCTCGTATGTATCGGCGCCCTACACCCCGCACCGCGCAGCTCAACGTCGCGATACGGCCTGCCGTAAAGGAGCGGTTCTGGAAGCTCGCTTACGAGCTGGAGGTGGCGAGCGGAGAAGAACTCCTGATCCGCCTTCTCGACGCCTATGACCTGCAAAGCCGTGCCAGAGAGGCCGTCGAATGACGACAGCGAAAGACAAGGTAAGTGCTGATGACGTGCGCGACCCGACCCTTCGTAGGCACTTGAAGCAGCTTGAGCTGACGCTCGCCGCTTCCCCGGAAAACCAGGCGAAAACGAAAGGCCTGACAAAGAGAGCGGTTCCCGCCAATGACAATCAGCCGGATTTCTTCGTTCCGGCGGTCCAGGACGTGCCCATCAAGGACGGCCTCGACCTTATGGACATCGCGGTCTTTCGCCTTGCAAAGAGCCAGACCCGAAAGGGCGACATTATCCGCCATGAACTGCCGGGCGTCACTGTTACGGTTGCTGGCGGCGCTCACGGCATGGCGACAATCATGGACTACGACGTGGTCCTGATGATGGTCAGCCATCTGGCCGACGAAACGCGCCGCCATCGGCAGGGTCGGGGGCATAAGCCCTCCAAAATCTTCCGTCCCAACAGCGTCGAGGTCTTCAAGTTCTGCCGCGTACCGAAAGGCGGAAACTCCTACGACGCACTGGAGGACTCCCTACGTCGTCTGCAAGGGACCTTTATCGAAATCACGCGCACGAACGGCGTGAAGCGCACCCGTCGCACGGGCTACTTTCCGCTTCTCGCAGGCGCGGATGTTGTCTCCCGAACCGACAGCGGACGGATTGCGACCATCGAGATTATCATCCCCGATTGGATTTACGACAGCGTGACGAGTCACGAGAATCCGGCGGTCCTGACCATCGACCCCGACTACTTCCTGCTCAAGAAGGGATTGGCGCGCTTCATTTACCGCCTCGCGCGAAAGGCGGCAGGTAACAGCAGCGCCATCTATTCCTTCACGACCGTGCATGCCCGCAGTGGCTCCACACGGCCGCTGAAGAAGTTCACCAGCGATTTGCGAAAGCTCATCGAAGCCGACAATCTGCCTGGCTATCACCTCAAGGAGGTCAGGGGAGCGGACGGCCCGCAACTCCATATGCAGTGTCGCGAAGTGGCGCTCGCATCCAGTGATCAAGCATAGGTCCGCAATTTCCACCGGTATATGTCGGCTGTTGATAAATTTGACTCCGATTCCGCCTCGCGGTGGAAATTGCGGACCAAAAAGTGGAAATTGCGGACTTCAGAGTGGAGATTGCGGACCAAAAAGTGGAAATTGCGGACCTTGTATACACTGAAAGCCGCAGTTTTCTTGGTGGAAAGAAAAAAATCTCACGCCTAAAACTATTTAAAACTTAAATAAAACTAAAGAAAACGCACATCAAGCGGCCTGGCCTGTGGATAACTGCCGATAGTCCATCGGATGACCCATCACCATCTAATGCCTCAGAATTTGACGATAAATATTCGCCCGACCGATCCGGGCCGTTACCTGGGAGGCCGAGCAATATCGACCGCTGCCTGGATGATGTTTCACCGAAAAAGTGTCATTCGGAAACCAGCGAGCGCGCTGCACCGGCGGCAATGGGCTCCCGAACGGGTCCGAGTTGAGGACCCCGCTCTGCACTCCCGTCAACCTGCGGCAGGTGCCTTATCGTTGGATCAGGAATCCTTGTTCCGAAGGCGTTCAGCCTCGTCGCGGCGTGCCTGCCTCTCCGCCTGAGTGCGCGCCATTTCATCCTTGAAGGATTCTGCGTACTTCTTGCGCATCACCCAGACATACAGCCCGACGGCGATGACGCCGAGCACGACAATCGTCGTCAAATTCTCCGTTATCCATCTCATTGGCGGCGCTCCTTTCTGTTGGCTATCGGGTTTTGAAGGGGCGTGTGGCGCGCTGGGAGTCCTCTCAGATCATTCGTCGAAGCTGGGAGGGGCAGGTGGGCGGCGCGGCGTCTCGGATGAACCAGAAGGCCGCTCAAGCGGTCTGGGGCCGCCATCGTCGGGCGGGCTCGCGGCGGCAGCGGGCGGGGAGCCGCTCTTGCGGGCACGCATCCGCGCCTGGAGCGCGGCGAGTTCTGCCTGATATTCGGCGTCATCTTCCAGATCGACGGCGTCATCCTGAGCGCCAGGAGAAGATGGCGCCGGGGCTTGTGCCGCCGCGACCGCATTTGACCCCTCGGCGGGCACAGGCGGTCTCGTTTCCGGGACAGGAAGCGGCGCGACGCGAGGCGCGCGCAGTACCTCCTTGCCGTACTTCGCCTGGTTCTCCTCGACCCACTCCTTGTGATCCGGGTCCGCGAACAGCGGCGTTTGCATGCGGGCACGAATGGCCAGGCCGTCCTGGAACATGACGCAATCCTCCCAGAACTCCGTGCCCATGAGCTGCTGCGGCGACGCCACCCAGTCCTCTTTGCCCCAGATGTCGCGCTTCCGGCCAAGGCGCGCCGAGACATGGGCCGCGGTGGCGGTATCGTTCGGGCGGAAGTAGATCTGGCAGCGGCAGTTGGCGATGAGGCTTTCCCATTTCGGGTACACCTCCTTCAGCTGCGCGATGTCCTGGGTGAACAGCCACATCCTGATCTTGTAGCTGCGCGTGATCGCGACCGCGTTCTCGATGATGCCCATGTAGCCGAGCTGCGGCATCTCATCGAGGAAGAAGGTGATCGGGTAGTTGAGGAACTTCGGATGCAGCTCCTTGTCGGCTGCGTTGCGCTCCATGATCTCCTTGCGCACCCGGATCGCTTCGCTCAGGAGCTGGCCCAGGATGACGCGTAGCACCGTGAGCGTCGCGCGCATCTCTTCCGGGGGCACGATCAGATAGACCGATCCCGATGCCCCCCGCTCGACCTGCCCTTCGCCCTTGTCCTGCCAGCCGTACCACCTCTTCTCCTTCGAGGCCGCCACCGCATCGTTGTTGGCCGTCACGAGGATGTCCTCCATCGTGAATCCCGGCGTCGTTGTCGAGGTGACCGCCCGTACCCGGTCGGAACTCCACACCTCGAGCTGCGTGTGCAAGGTCGTCGTGATTGACATGCGCAGCCCGTCGGTCTGCTTCTCGATGAGATTGCCGGCTTGGCGCAGGCGCTGGTCGCCTGATGCCTTCAGCTCTTCGAGCATGCGGTCATGCTCCTCCTTCGAGGCCGCCAGGAGCCTCTGCACCTCCGCCATGTTCCGGAGGCCGGGCGGACGGGTGCTGACCACGTAGTAGATCAGGCCGCTCAGCAGCACTTTCGCGGAATCGTCCCAGAACGGATCGCGGCTCTGGGGCACGATCATCAGGTCGGCCACCAGCCGCGCATCGTCCCAGCTCTTCACCCTATCGAGCGGGTTGTAGCTGTCGGAGTCAGGCTGACCGGGGGCGAACTTGAAGACCTGCCCGTAGAGGCTTCGCCACCACGCCGTCTCCTTGTAGTTCTCGCCCTTGGGATCGAGCACCACAACGGGGCCTTCGAACTTCAGCAGCGTCGGCAGGATGAAGCGCTGGCCTTTGCCTGCCCCCGTCGGGGCGACCGTGAGCAGATGGCCTTCGCCATGGAAGTGGATCGGGTAGAACAGCGTCGTCTGCCCACCGTCTTCGTCAACATACGGAAGGGCGAACCTCGCCAGCTCGATCGTGTCCTCCGGCCAGGGCTCCCCCTTCTCCGGGATGAACCGTCCGCTCTCCAGCTGCTGCAAGGACGCCCATGCGGCCGACGCGCTGATCGACTTCAGCCTTGCCTGGCTGTCGGGATGAAGCATCGGAAACGTACTGCGGAGTTGTGCTCGGAACTTCTCCAGATCGCCGGATTTCAGCTCCTGCCACAGGCGGACCTTGAACATGTGCTCCATGTAGGGGTCGTCGGTAATGATCCGGAGGGCTTCTCGCCATTCCGGGTCGAGCGACCGATACCAAGCCACATGGAACGACCCGCCCGTCCATCGGATCGGCTCGTTCCCGCCTTTGCCCCAACCGAACAGCTTGCCCCAGACCATGGCTGCCCTCCGCCGCTGACCAGCCTCCTTTGTTCTTCCGTTTGGTTGTAACCCGATTTGCCTGTTCTTCCTATGACTTGAGCGGCCACCTCTGACGCTCGTTCCGTTTCAGGCTGTCAGGGACGGATTGTTGCCTGCGGCCATAAGCCCTCGGTGCCCTGCGCCAGTGGGCATCGCAACATTCTCCAAATCGGCCCCGCCACCGCTGGCGGGGTCGTTCTGTGTCCGGGTATCACGACTTTCGTTGGCGAGGTTCCTCCAATCCTTGTCGCTGATCGCTGCCCACGAGCCGTCCTCAGGTTTGGCTGACCTGGCAGGGATGCCGTGCGGCGCAACGGCGGTCGGTCAGTTTCTTCCCCTGCGGCCGAGGCCGCATTCCTCGCGGACGCGGTGCTTCAAGAAACAGCCCGCCCGCCGTCTTCCGGTTCCCTCCAGCCCGTGTGGATGCGCCGCCCGTCTTGCCCCTGCCTCTCCGGTCGCCATCGGACGGCCGCGATGGGCGCGGTCGCAAAGACAAGGAGAGGAACCATGACCGCAGAACGCATCGACGTTTACACCCAGGTCACGAACAACATCATCGCCGCCATCGAGGCGGGAGCGGGCGACTGGCAGATGCCCTGGCACCGCAGCGGCGAGGGCCTGAACCGCCCCGTCAATATCGACACCGCCAAAGCCTATCGCGGCATCAACGTCGTCAGTCTCTGGGCCTCCGCCCAAGCCCGCGGCTTCACCACCGGCACCTGGGGCACCTACCGACAGTGGCAGGCCAATGGCTTTCAGGTCCGCAAAGGCGAGAAGTCGAGCCTCGTGGTCTTCTACAAGGAGTTCGACGTGGAAGAGCGCAACGACGACACCGGCGAAACCGAGCACGGCAAGCGCCTGATGGCCCGCGCGAGCTGGGTCTTCAACGCCGACCAGGTGGACGGCTACGAGGCGCCTGCGCTCCCAGAGCCGAAGGACCCCGTCGCCACCGTGGCAGCCGCTGACCGCTTCATCACCGCCACCGGCGCGATCATCCGTCACGGCGGCACGCGCGCCTTCTATCGTCCCTCCGACGACATCATCCAGATGCCCGAGCGCGAGCGCTTCCTCGGCACCGGGACCAGCACGGCGACCGAGAGCTACTACGCCACGCTCCTGCACGAGTTGGTGCATTATTCCGGCGCTCCGAACCGCTGCGATCGCCAGTTCGGCAAGCGCTTCGGCGACGACGCCTATGCGATGGAAGAACTCGTGGCCGAGCTGGGCGCGGCGTTCCTGTGCGCCGACCTGGGCGTGACGCTTACCCCGCGTCCCGACCACGCCGCCTACATCGACAACTGGCTGAAGGTGCTCAAGGCCGACAAGAAGGCCATCTTCACCGCCGCCAGCCAAGCGGCCAAGGCGACGGACTTCCTCGCCGGGCTGCAAGCAGCCGACATCACCGAGGCCGCCGCTTAGGCGGCCTCATTTCTCGGCTTCCAGCTGCGACTGCGCACGCTTTGTCAATTGCCGGATTGCGCTGCGAACCGCAGCTTGCGTCTCCGGCATGATGCCTCGTCCGGCGCGCCACTGGTAGTAGGATGTCGTGGAAACTCCTGCGGCACGACAGATCGCACGTATTGAGATTCCATGATTTGCCTGCGCTTCCTCGATCAGTGCAAGGATAGACGTAGTATCAAGTATCTCGCATCTCTTGATAATCAAAACATTTCTAAAAGGACTTCGCGGCATGGCAAGGCAATCCAATTGTATTTTCTCAAGTATATGTTTTTATATAGTATGAAAATAATCCAAACATCACAGATACGCGTAAATAGACTTGCTGCCGTAGCTTGCATTCTTTTTGCGCTCAACGTGCTGTTTTTCTTGGCGCTGCATGATTTCGGACTGGCGCGGCGTCTCGTTCATGTGCCCGCCCTTGCCGAGCCACCGGCTGAATCTCTGCCGCACAGAGAGCATGATCGCGTGGTAGCCATTCTTCGTGACACGATGAATGCCGTAAAGAATGTCGGCTCTGAGCCTGGATCTTTCGACCTTGATGTTTTGACGCGGCACGCAGCCGCGGGCGGCGCGCTGATGTGCGCTGGCATGGCGAAGCTGTTCGTCGGGAACCTCAACGAAGCCGGAGTTCCCGCCCGTCGTGTTACTCTGGTGCGCAACCTCGGCGAGTGGATAGATAGCCACAGCACAGTTGAGATCGCAATTGGCGGCCGATGGGTCATCTATGACCCTACCTTCAATGTCTCGTTTCGGTCGGGCGGCGAACTTCTGGGCGTTCTAGATTTATATCGATTCTGGGCATCGGGAAGGACCGGGGATGTTGAAACAGTATTCTATGGAGAGGTTTCTTATCCAGCGCGGCTTGAAGATTTCCACATTTCGTACTTTGCGCTGCTCAATCATATATTCTTTGAGGTCAATGAGAGTTTCCCTTGGTACGTTTCAAAGGTTCTCCCGGTGCGCTGGTATAGGGGGCCGCATCTTCGATATGCGCACATCGACAATAGGGTTAGACTTTATGAGGTTTTGAACGCCGTAAATTTGTTTGTACATGTTGTGTTTCCATTTATTGTATTTGGATTGCTGATATATTGTCTTATTGGGATTCTGATCGATGCCAGGAAGAATGAAAATGAATCTAAATGATTGCCTGAGAACGATGGTGGCTTTCATTGTAATAGTATTTTTCCTGTTTTTGATGAGTGCGTTAATCGTTGGAGGCAATGTCGCAATGAAGATCTGTTGCGAGTGAAAACTAGCACCTGAAGATGGAGCATCCTTTGGGGAAACGCCTTTCCCCTGGCCTCAGCCAAGATGTCTTCGGCGCACCCCTTTCGAGCGGGGAGACCCCGCAACGCCCCCATCGCCGCCATATCGGGACCCGCGCTGACGCTGCCCGATGCGGCGGCGGCGGACGGCCCTCTGGGCCGGAGATGATCCTCTGATCGCGCCTTGGCGCGATACCCTCTTCTGCCAGCTTGTGCCGACCCCGCCGGGCTTGCCCAAGGTCGCCGTCCGGCCTGCCCGCTCCATTCGGGCGGCTGACGCCGCCCTCCCGTGTTGGCCGGATGCCCCCTGACGGGGCGGCTCCCTTGGAGCCCGTCGGATGTCGGCGCGCCGCCGCCAGGCTCAATCCAGACACGTCCTCGCACTCCACCGTCTGTCGTCGCTCGCCGCTGGGCAGAGGGTAATGCGCGGGGCGTGGGTGTCCTTCGCAGCCTTGAACGACTGAACGGAGGACTTCGGCCATGAGCCAGACCAACATCACACCAGACCATCGCAGCGCCTTCGAGGCGCTGACCAGCGGCGCGTTTTCCAACTTCGCCCTGTTCTCCTGCTTCGCGGACGGCCAGCCCGCCGCCGCCATCTGCGCGGTGACCGACACGATGCGCCTGACCGACCATGACGGACGGGAGGCAGGCCGATGAACCTGCTGACCGCCGAACAACGCGCCCGCATGCTGGCCAACGGGCGGGCGAACGCCGAACGCATGGCGGATGACGGCGACACCCACGACTTCTGGCCTGTGGTGAAGCTGTTCACGCCCGACGGGGCGTGTACGTGGCTGCTGTCCGAACTCGACCCCGATGACGAGGACATCGCCTTCGGCCTCTGCGATTTGGGCATGGGATGCCCTGAATTGGGCAGCGTGCGCCTGTCGGAGATTGCTGCCCTGCGTGGCCGTCTTGGCCTGCCCGTCGAGCGCGACCTCCACTTCAAGCCGACCAAGAGCCTGACGGCCTACGCCGCCGAGGCGAACGAACACGGGCGTATCAGCGCCTGACATCCCGCGCCCGCGTCACGGCGCGGGCGCTTACCCAATCGAAAGGAACCGAACCCATGACCATCGAAACCATCCCCTTCTCGAAACTCGCCCTGACCGAGGGCGCCAATCCCCGCCGCAGCATCGACGCCGCCGCCATCGAGGGGCTTGCCGCCTCGATCAAGGCGGACGGCCTTCTGCAAAACCTTGTCGTGCGCAAGGACGGCCGGAAGTTCCGCATCGTTTCGGGCGAACGGCGCTGGCGCGCGCTCGCCCTGTTGGTCGAGCGCGGCGACATCGGGAAGGACTATCCCGTGCCCGTCGAGGTGCGCGCTGATTTGACCGAGGCCGACGCATTGCGTCTGGCAACCGTCGAGAACATCCAGCGCGAGCAACTGCCCCCGATGGACGAGGCCGAAGCCTTCGCCCTTCTCTTGGGGCAGGGCGCGCGCCTCGAAGACGTGGCCGCGAAAGCGGGCGTGTCGGTGCTGACCGTCAAGCGCCGTGTGGCGCTGGCGAGCCTTACCGACGAGGTGAAGGCGCTTGTGCGGAACGGCGAGATTTCCCTTGCCGCCGCCGAGGCGCTGACGCTGGGCAGTGCCGAGCAGCAGCGCGCCGTCATCGAGCGGCTGGAAAGCGGCTATCGCTACGATGCCGACGACATCCGCGACTGGCTGACGGGCGAGAAGCCCGCCCTGTCCTTGGCGATCTTTCCGCTGGAACGCTACGAGGGCACGACCACGTCCGACCTGTTCGCGGACGAGGACAGCACTGTTTTCGACGATGCCGAGCAGTTCCTTCGGCTCCAGACCGAGGCCGTCGAAGCGCTGGCCGCGCATCACCGCGAGGCGGGTGCCGCCTTCGTGGACATCCTGACCGACAGCTACGCCGCATGGTGGCAGTACCGAGAGGCCGATGCCGAGCAGGGCGAGACGGGCGGGGTGGTCATCCACTTCAAGCCGTCAGGCCGTGTCGAGGTGCGGCAAGGGCTTGCGCGCCGCGAGGTGCGCCCGAGCGTGGCGGAAGAGACCGCCGACCATCCCGCCGCGCCGAAGGAGAAGCCCGAATATACGGGCGCGGTCATCCGCATGGCCGCCGCCCACAAGTCGCTCGCCGTCATGGCGGGGCTTCTGGCGAACCCCCGCAAGGCGCGGGAGGTGGCCGTGGTGACGATGCTGAACGCCTGTGACTTCACGGCGCGGGCGCGTCTCGATGCCCATCCAGCTTTGGGCTATTTCGCGGGCGAAGACGGCAAGCCCGAGACCTACGCCACGGTGGAAGGGGCGGCACTGACGGTGATGGAGGCGCTCGACATCGCCGCCACCCTGACCAGCCGTTATCTGTCACCCGACCGTGGGGCGTGGGAGACGCTCTTGCGTCCGCAAAAGGAGCCGCTGGCGCTCTACGAGGCCGTGACCGCCCTCGATGATGCCGCGCTCGATGCGCTGCATCTTCTCTTGACCACGCTGACCTTTGGTCAGGGCAACATGGACGCGCTGGACGCGGGCGCGAGCCTGTTCAACCGCGTGGCCAGCGATCTCGGGGTGTCGATGCGGGATCATTGGTGCCCCGACGAGGCGTTCCTCACCCGCCGCCGCAAGGATCAGCTGGAGGCCATCGCCAAGGAGACGGGTGCTGTGACCCGCCTCGGGGCGCTCAAGGACTACAACAAGACGCAGCTGGCCGCTGCCCTTGCCCGTCACTTCGAGCGCTGCGCCGCCGATGACAAGCTGATCGCCGCCGACCTGAAGGCCCGCGCCAATGCGTGGCTGCCCGAGGCCATGCGCTTCGGCGGGTTGGAGGTCGAGAGCGGCAACGTGGCCGAGGACGTGACCGAGGTCGAGGCCGACATCGAGGCCGATGACGCGATTGGCGACGGTTTCCCCACGCCCGCCGTCGCCGAGGATGTGCAGCCCGCCCACGCGGCCTGACCCGTCCAGCGAAGCCCGCCCGCAATGGGCGGGCTTCGTCCTTTCCTCAATTCGTCAATTCCTCATCCGACAGGTGCCCCATGCCCACCATCCTTGGCGCGCTCGCGCTCTTTATCCTCGCCGCCTACATCGCCCACGTCACGGGCAATCCCGAGAACTTCCTCTGGACGATCGTCGCCGTGCCCTTCGTCATTCCCGTCACCGCCATCGTGCTCTGGATTATCGGTAAGCTGCTGGCCGCGTTCCGTGGCCCGCCGCCGTCCCCCTGACGGTCAGGAGCCATGGCCATGCCGATCATCGTGACCCTCGCGCTCATCATCCTCGCCGCTTTCGTCAGCACCCGAACCGGCAGCGCCGACGCCTTCATCGCGGTGCTGGTCGTCGTCCCGCTGGCAGCCTTGGGGCTGTTCTACGTCCTGCTCATCCTCGGTTGGATTTTCAGAGCGATCCGAAGCGGGTCGAGCCCCCGCTGACTGAAGATCCCGTGCGCCGCATCGAGGACGGTGCGGCCATGCACCGACCCACAGCGCCGCCTCGCTCCCGTCAGGGGGCGGGGCGGTTTCTCATTGCGCAGGGGACGCGATTTGGCCGGAGGCCGAGAGAGGACGGAGGCCGATTGGCCGCGTGTCGGGTGAAGGGGGCCGAGGTCGCCAGCGCGTCTTGCCTCTGTTTGGCGCGGATCAGCCGCCCTTCTGCGTCCTTTCCTCTCATGGCCACATCTGAGCCCGTCGCCCGTCCCCGCAACGGCGCGCGGTCGGTTTCTTCCCCTGACCTGCGGTCATTCCTCGCGAAACAAGAAACAGCCCGCTTGCCGTCTCCCACTGCGTTCCGCCCTGCGGGTGCGGGTCCGTGCTTCGACGGTCTCTCTCATGGGCCATGGAAAGGTCGCGATGGGCGCGACCGCCAGAACCAAACAAAGGAGACTTTCATCATGGCAACCATCGGCACCTTCACCAGGACCGACAGCGGCTTCACCGGCACCATCCAGACCCTCGGCGTCAAGGCCACCAAGGTCGCGATCACCAGCGTCGAGAAAACCGCAGACGCCGCCCCCGACTTCCGCGTCAAGGCGGGCGCTGTCGAGATCGGCGCGGCCTGGCACCGCACCTCCAAGGGCGGCAACGAGTACATCTCGGTCAAGCTGGACGACCCGAGCTTCGCCGCCCCGATCTACGCCAACCTGGTCGAGCAGGACAAAGGCTTCGCCCTCATCTGGAGCCGCTGACCGCA
The DNA here is from genome assembly GCF_001887265.1 of Chelatococcus daeguensis. NCBI lineage: Bacteria > Pseudomonadati > Pseudomonadota > Alphaproteobacteria > Hyphomicrobiales > Chelatococcaceae > Chelatococcus > Chelatococcus daeguensis. The sequence continues at coordinate 682,547 of NZ_CP018095.1, forward strand.
GGCGACGCCGCCCGCCACACGGCGGGCGGCCCTGCCTCCCCCGATAGTTTGACGATTTAATGAATGGACGATTTTGACATGATCACTTTGACCGACATCCATCTGCAACGCCTGCACGCCGAGGCCAAACGCCTCGCCGAAGACGCCGACCGCCGCCTCGCCACCGCCTTGGACAGCGACGATCCCGACGACTGGGATGCGTGGAAAGAAGCTGACGGCATCGCCACGGGCTTCAAGCTCGCCCTTCAGGAGGTCGCCCGCGAGGCGGCCGATCCCGAGCCGACGCCGCCCGCGCCCGCTCTCAGTTACGACGACTGGCGCGATGCCTATCGCCCTGTCCGCAACACCATCCGCAAGGATGCGCCCTTCGACGGGTGCATGTTCGAGACCTTCGGCCCCGAACTCGATGCCGTTCGTGCGGCCGATCCGGCTTGCGTCTGGACGCTCGTCAGCAGCGATGACGACGACGGCCTCTGCCTTCTGTCCGGCTTCCACTTCGTCAACCGCCTTGGCTACCTCATCACCGAGCGCCCATGGAAGGGCGCGGAGTCAGTGGAAATCGCCCTTGATTGAACAGGCCGGGAGACCGCCGTCCGCAACCGGGCGGCGGTCTCCCTTGGGCCTCACGGGAACGCAAACGAGAAGCGCGTATCCGTGGCGTATGGATCGCGGCAGGGGGCGTCGATCACGGCGTCCCGGCAGACGATGCCCGTCACGCTCTCTGCTCCGATCCGCCCATGATAGCTCTGGAACTCCGGCGCGCGGTTGGACGGGTTCTCGCGTATGTCAGTCTCGCGAAACGCAATGGTTTCGCCGTCGATCCGACCCTCGATGGCATAGCGCGACCCGGACGACCATAAGGACTCGCCACTGAACAGATTGTCGTTGGGGTCGAATGTCTCGAAGGTGATCGTGAACTCGCTGACTGTTCGTTTTCCGCAGGGCAATCTTGCACAGCCCCATCTGTCCGGCTCGTCATAGCGCGCCTGAACCGCTGCTCCGGCAGCCAGTGCGTCACGCAGGATCACAATGCCCGCGGCCCGTCTGGCGCGACGCTCTGCGATGACCTCTTCGGGGTAGAAGGCAACCTGCACAAGGCCCTGCGCGCAGTCCGAGAAACCGCCCAGCGCCGTCTCCCTTCCATCCAGCGCCAGCCGATAGACACAATTCAGGACGGCATCGCCACGCTGGATGTCCTCGACATTCTCGAAGATCATCATGCCATTGGTGATGATGCCGTTGATCCGTTGAACCGATGACAGCGTCAGCCAGGTCAGCTGACCTGTAAAGCGATCATTCGCATCAAGGACAACATCGACGACCTCGAAGGGCCAGACCGAGCCGCCCTGGCTCGACTCACCGCGAAACTCGCCTCGCCCGAGAAGATGGCGCAATCGCGCGGAGTCGCGGTCGATGGCGGCCTGCTGAGCTTCACGAGCCGAGCGCTGTCGCGCTTCGGCCTCGGCGATCACTGCGCGATGCTCGTGGCTGTCGCGCAGAACCGTCCGCCCGGAAAAGCTGCTGCGCGGCGCGCCCGAGCCCTCGAAAGGGCTGCCCTGAAAATCAAAGGAATATTCCCATTCCCCGCGATAGAGTCGCGCGGAGGCAAAGCCGAAAAGCTCGACCACATGGCCCTCGGGCAGGACCGGCGCCAGCACGGTGACGTCGTCGATCTGAGACACGAAGCCGAAGGTCGCCTGTTGCAGACGCGCGGTGGCGCGAATGCGCATCCGGATATCGGGATCGACGATGCTGCCGACATTCTGCGTGGCCTGGATGGTCAGGGACTCAACCGACCAGATTGCCGGGATCTCGAAGCTCAGCCCCTCGGCGACCTGCGCCTCGGTGGGTGCCTCTTGCGCCTGACCCTTTATTGGCCCGACAACCACAAGGGCAAGAGCCAACAAAATTCCTGAAATCGTCGCCTTCATCCGTCCTCCTTTCGTGCAAGATCGCGGTTCTGGATCATGGCCTTACCCCGGCACGACACAGGTTCAGCCGCGCCTCCGCATCGAGGCGCATGCCCTCAGCGGCAAGCCGACCGTTCGGAACGGTGTCGAGGCGCTCCGCTTCCCGCACGCGCGCGCGGTATTCGGCATCGCAACTTGGCGCGGCGGGGCGGTCTGAACGACCGGAAGGGGCGCAGACCGCCAGCGCGCGCGTGAGCTCGGCCCGCGAGCCCGCCAGTGCCAGTGAAAAGGCCGGTAAATCCCCGGCAGTGACCCGCAGGCGCTGTCCGGCTTGCAGCGCATCCAGAAAATCCGAATGCCCCGGAAGATCGAGGGGTGTAACGTGCTGGAGATAACCTCCCAAGGTGACCGGGCTCATGGAGAAGGTGGCGTCGATCCGTCCTTCGACCGACAGGTTCACCTGCAGGGGGGCATCGACCAGCCCCGCGTCATCGACAAACAAGAACCATTCCGCGCCCGGGGGCGGGTTGTCTGCCTTGCAGCGCAGACCAAAGCACCGCGCCGCGTCCCCGTCGGCGCTGCATGCGGCGGTTCCCCAGCCAAGCACATCATCGGAGACCGCGAACCAGTCCCCTGCCAATGCTGGGGTTGTACTCCAAATCAGGACGGCAAGTAACACGAGCGATCCACCATTTGATGTCGCGCGCGCCATCTGCGGCCCCTCAGTAGGTGTCGCCGCCCGTCGCGGCGTAATAGGCATCCATCAGGTCATCGTCGCCGATGCGGTCGAAGGCATAAGCTGACCCGTTCCAGCGCCAGATGGCCGGTCCTTGCAGTCCGGCAAAAAGCAGGGTCACCGGCTCGCTCCCATCCTCGATCCAGGCGACATCGATCGCCATAACATCGGCGACGGTCACATATCCGTTGGGGCTGGAATGGAGCACGCGGATGTTGCACTCGCCCTGAGCATTGCAGGTCTTGTCCGTCACCAGCTGGACGATGACCCAAAGGTGGCCGAGCCCGAGCTCTGGCGATCCGAGCAGGACCTTGGCATTAAGGCCGGGGGCAGGCGCTCCGGCCGCGACCGCGCGGATATCCGCATCGGGCAGTGTGCCGACCAGCAATGTCTCGTCGCCTGCGACGAATTCGAAGCTGTGCACGATGAGAGCGTCCGCAGAGGCAGATCCAGTGGTGCCCAGAAGCAGTCCAGCTAGCGCCGCGATCATCGCGGCACTCATTCCCCGTCGTGAATGGCTCATAAGTTCCTCAATTCCGATTCTGTGCTCCCGTAATGGCGTCCGTATAGGCGTCCATCAGTGCTTCATCGCCGAGCTGGTCGAATGCATAGGCTGATCCGTTCCACCGCCAGATTGCCGTTTCTTGGGCTCCCTCTACGGCTTCCGACAGAAAGATCAGAGCGGGTGGTTCGTTGCCGTCATCGATCCACGCGACGTCTGACGCCATCACTTCGGCTACAGTCACATATCCAGCAGGGCCGGAATGAAGGATTCGGATACTGCATCCTTGACTATTACATGTGTTTGTGGTCGCGAGTATCACGACGAGCCATTGATGACCCAAGCCGAACTCCGGCGTGGCCAAAAGAACCTTCGGATATCCTATCCTCTCGTACATTGGCGCTCCGGCCGCGACCGCGCGGATATCCGCATCGGGCAGTTTTCCGATCAGTAAGGACTCGTCGCCTTCAAGGAAATCGAAGCTGCGAACCACCGGCGTCGTCGCATGCGCAAGTGTTGCGACGAGCAAGCCTGCCAGTAAGAGTGCGGAGGAGCCGATCCTACGAAGTCTCATCACGTTTACCGCAGGTAGGCTGGCCAGTATCGGCCAGAGCGGTCGTGCCAGTATCGGTATCCGTTGCCGTCGCGGTAGAACGTGTAACAAGTCCGCACGCCCGAATTGCTGTTGGTCGTGCAGAGCACGCCGTCATTGGCAATCTGATAGGTGCCCCGCGCGCTCATACGGCTATCGTCATACCGATAGGTGCCATCCCGCGAGAACATGAACGTTCCTGTTCCCTGACTCCATGCCCGCCCAACAAAGGTGCTACGCACCTGATCAGCCGTCAGACGGTTGCCGTTATCGGCCGCTGCTGTCTGGCAGGCCATCAGGCCCAGCATGAAAAGCGCGGCGAAGACCGCGCCGCAGCGTGACAAGCTCGGGAACATCATTGTTTACCTCGGTAGCGCGGCTTTGATGCGGTCGAGGATCGTCAGCGACTCCCGCATGGCTCCGGTGTCGTTCTGTTGATGGGCGCGGTCGTGCAAGGCGCGGCCCCTTTCGAGTTGCCGGGTAAGGTCGGCTTTCCTGTCGGCGGGCAACGAGGCGGCGGCCAGCCGGGACGCCACGTCCGGGTATTCCGCCGTACCCCGGCAGGCAAGTGCGCTGGACGCCCCCGCCACGGTGAACATAAGCCCTCCTAAGAGAAGTGCGGCAGGCCGCAGGAAAGGTTTGTGTTGGTTGGTCATGGGTGCCCCCGGCTTCCGTAAAGTTTGTTCATGCGAACAGGCGCACGACTACGACCCGTGCGACGGGTCGCCCGAATATTTTCATAAGGGCTGCTACCGGCTGGTGTCACCGGCAATGTTGGAAGGCATGGAAAAATCGGAAAATGCGCCGAATAGGTGATCCTTCTCAAGAGCTTGATCGGGAGTCCCGGTCTGGCTAGAAAGGAGGGAAAGAGCCGCGTGAGGGGACGGCATGGGGGACAAGTTCGCCAGTTTTGCAGAATGGTGGAAGCTGTTCGATGCTTTGTGCATCGAGCGTGGCCATGTCGATAACGACCGGATTGCCAGCGAATACTGTAACCTGACCAAGAAGAAGGCGGACGGCGCTTACGAAAGCGCGCTGAAAAGCCTGAACAACTGGCGCAGGGGGTTACACACCCCCAGCCGCCGTAACTTCCGCATCCTGACCTTGCTGCTTCAAGTGGAGGACATGGACGATGCGCTGCCTTACTGGCACCGGCTTTATGAAGATGCCCAGCGGCGCAAGCCTTCCACCGAACCGGACAACGGCGACGCGAACGGACACACGGGAACCCCCGAAAGGATAGCACCGCCTCATCCTGTTGCGGCTTCCCGCCGCGTCCGTCATTGGCAGATTGCCGGTATCGTCGCCCTTGTGTTGTTGGCCGCTGGCGGCGGCATGATCGGATTGAGCGGTTGGCAGGTGTCGGAAAGCTCGGCCATCCAAAGGAAGCGGCCCGAACCCGGCCCGCGTGTGATCGACATGACTGACCAGCGCATTTACTGGCGTGAGCTTTCCGAGGTGAGGGTAGGCGAGTCGGTTGTGATCCACGCCAAGCGTGGACGCTGCGGGGAGCAGCCACCATCGTGGGAAGAGGTGTTCGAGTATCTGCCGGAACTCGCCACGGGCATTTGGTCAGATGGAGGGGTAGGCTACCGCGTCAGCCGCTCATGTGGCGGAGCGACACCCGCAAGAGCGGTCGTGTTCACGGCCACGCGCCCCGGAGAACATCGGTTCATGCTTTACGAAGACCCCATCACGATCCGGGTGGAAGAATAGGAGCGCTCTCCACGGACATTGCGGCGAGCCTTTTTCGCCGTCCCATGCTTGGCATGGGAGGCGGGTGCGATCGCGGCTATCATCGGGTAGATTCCCTATTTCCGGCTTCAAGTTGTTTCCGGTCGTCTATCGAGCAGAGGAGCAAGCCAAGCATCAAATTTCGCGCGGCTGTCTCCCAAGACGCCGACCGCCCCGTCCTGAACACGCTCCGCAATGATGCGCCCTTCGGCGGGCTGATGTTCGAGACCTTCGGCCCCGAACTCGATGCCGTTCGTGCGGCCGACCCGGCTTGCGTCTGGACGCTCGTCAGCAGCGATGACGACGACGGCCTCTACCTTCTGTCCGGCTTCCACTTCGTCAACCGCCTTGGCTACCTCATCACCGAGCGCCCATGGCAGGGCGACGGTCAGCTCGACATCCGCCTCGACTGACGGTGGCTTCCGCCCCCGTCGCTTCGGCGGCGGGGGCTTTTCGTGTGTCCGATCGGTGGCTCTTCGGCGGAGGGCGCAGGCATCCAGTCCCGATCCCTTCCGGTCGGTTGCCCGTCCTTTGGAGGTTCCGCGTACCTGGCAGGCGGCGCCTTGCCGTCCATGACCTGCCCGCACCAGCGGGTCGGTGCCCCGCCCGTGTTGGTCAGGACGGCGGCGGCTCATGCCGCCCGCCCTTTCGGTCGCGTCCGTCAGGACGCGCAACCAACGACCGAAAGGAGATCATCATGGGACTGGATATGTACGCCTTCACCACCGCCGAGCCAATCACGGCCGAGGTGGACTTCACCACCGAGACCGCCACCGAACTCGCCTACTGGCGCAAGCACCCCAACCTGCATGGCTGGATGGAACAGCTTTATCGCGCCAAGGGCGGCACGGACGCCGACTTCAACTGCGTGAACGTCGCTCTCGACGCGGACGACCTCGATCGGCTGGAGCGTGACATTCGCCATCAGGCGCTGCCGCACACCGAGGGGTTTTTCTTCGGCACCTCGCGCCCCGACGAGATCGACCTCGACCTTGCCTTCATCGAGAAGGCCCGCGCGGCCATCGCCGAAGGGAAGACGGTGTTCTACACCTCGTGGTGGTAAGCGCCGCTTGGAACGAGGCCGCCCTCGCCAAGGGCGGCCTCGACCGCGTTTTCCGCCAGTATCCCCTCGACGGACGCGGGGTCGGCGGCCGGTGCGTCATGCGGTCAGACGTGGGCGGCTCCCATCGGGCTCCGCTGGCGCGACGCTGCTTCTGACGAGCGGCGTCTGCGAGGCGCGACGTGGCGAGCTGGCCCCGGCGCAGGCGTCGGTCGGCCGACACGGGTCTTATGAAGGCGAAGGTCACCCCGGCGACTGACGTCCTCACGGTCAGCGGGTCGGCGGTCAGGCATGCAGGGCGGGGCTTGTCCCCTTCCGAGGCACACGACCGATGCGGGCCTTCCAACTGGGCAAACTGGCGTCGGCGGCGTCTGCCGCAACGGCGCTGCCCGACTTTCTTCCCCGGCGCCGCTGGCGCCTTCCTCGCGGTCGCTGCGCTCCAAGAAAGACGGGCCTCGCCGTCTGCCGCTGCGCTTCGCCCTTCGGGTGCGGCTGGACGCCCTTGCCGACGCCTCACGTTGCCCATGGAAGGCCGCGGTCGCGGCCACAGTAACGGAAGGAGGCAAACCATGAACACCCTGCACACCATCGACACCGACTACGAGCTGACCTGGGACGAGTTCCTGATCACCGTGGAGGACCTGCACCTCATCGAGACCGGCGCCGATCTGGCCGACGACGACTACGCCACGGTGCTCGCCGCTTTCGAGCGCGGCCTCAGCCCGAACGGCTGCGTCATGAGCATCATCGACGCCCGCCGGCCGTTCGACGCGCGCGAGCACTGGTTCCACGCCGCCTGACCGACGGCGGCCCGAGCGAACCCCGTCGGTGCGACCCGGCGGGGTTTTCGCATGCCTGGCTGCCGGCATCTTTCGACGGCCGCGACGGCGCTGTCGCGCCTCCGTCCGCCGGCTGGCGCTGTGCCGGGTGTCGGCAGCGACATGGTGTTGGTGGCCGCTGGCAGGTGTTGTGGCTTGTGGAGACGGGCGATTGCGGTTAGTATCGCGTTGTCCATCATTGGCATTAAGTATCTGACCTGTCAGTCCGAATCCACTCCACCCTGTGGACCGACCCCATAAGCGGGGGAGGGTTTTCGTGTCACAGGGGGGAGGCAAGATGGATGTTGTGTTACAAAAACTCCCGCGTCGAGGCTGCCGCCCCGACACCGGCCGCGGCTCCGCCGTCCGGCCTGACGGGAGTTTTCTTCACCCAACAGCACCCGCATTCGACCCCCTGACGGGGTCTCAAGCGCAGCTCATCTTGCTCTGCGAGGCGACTGGGAGAGGGGGCATCTAGCCATGGCACGGCCAACCCTCGATCCCCAGCGCAAGCGCTCCGAGGTCCTGAACCTTCGGCTCTCTCCGACCGAGATGTACGACCTGCGGCGCCGCGCAGCCGAGGCGGGCGTGACGCTCGCCGACTATGCCCGCGCCACCCTGACGGGGCGGCGGCCGAAGCCGAAGCCGGTCAAGGACCGGGTCATGGCGGCGCTGCTTTACGAGCTGTCGTCCATCGCCACGAACCTCTCCCAGCTTGAGGACGCCACCGGCGAGCCGACCTACGCGCAATGGGCACGCTATGTCGGTGGCGAGCTGGTCGAGCGGGTGACCGACCGCCACGAGCTGACACCCCTCATCGAGGAGCACCTGGAGGCGATCAACGGCGCCGGGCACATGGTCAACGCGATGGCCCGCCGCGCCAACATGGGCAAGCCGCTGGACGCGGCTCAGGTCGAGGAAACCCTCTCCATCCTCCGCCGTGTGCTGGAGCCGATCCACCGGGCGGTGAAGCGACCGGCGAAGGCAGGCGACGGCACGTCCGATCCGGGAGACGGGCCGGATGCGCTTTAAGGTGCCCGCCCGCCAGCCGGAGAGCTTCCGGGCTTCCGTCCTCTATCTCGCCGGGCGGGTGAAGGGCCTGTCGCCCGACCGGGTGGAGTTCGTCGAACGGCGCAACCTGCATACCGACGATCCGCGCTCGGCGGCGGCCGTCATGGACGCCACCGCCCAGAAGTCGGCGCGATGCCGCCAGCCGGCCTACCACTTCATCGTCACGTTCGACCCCGACGACGCGGCGGCGGGGAAGGTGACGCCGGAGCTGAAGCGCCGCGTGGCGCAGCAGGTCATCGAGCGGATGGGGCTCACCGAGCACCAGCTCCTGGTCTATTCCCACACCGACACCGACCACCCCCACCTGCATTTCCTGGTCAACCGGGTGCACCCGACGAAGCACATTGCCTACGACCGGCATCAGGACGGGCGGCGGCTCACCGGCGTCGTGCAAGAGCTCGCGCGCGAGCACGGCCTCAACATCCTGCGCAACCGCGAGTACGAGCGCCAGCTCGGCCGCGAGGTGGTGGAAGATTTCGGCCCGGCCCCGACCGATGCCGAATACTGGCGCGCCCGGCGCGAGGAACGCGAGGCGCAGCGACCCTTCGAGAAGGATGCCGTCACCGACCTGCGCCGCCGCCTGAAGGACGACTTCATCCGCGCCCGCGACTGGGATGACCTGGCCGAACGGCTCGCGGCCAAGGGCATCACCCTGGAGCGCAAGGGGCAGGGCCTGGTGCTCACCGACGGTGAGCGCTTCGCCAAGCTCTCCGACATGGGCAAGGGCGTGCGCTTCCATGTCCTGGAGGAACGCTACGGCGAGAGCTTCGACGACCACATGGCCCGCCGCGCCGCCCGTGTCGCCGAGCGGGAACGGGGCAAGGAGGATCGCGCCCCAGACACCAGCAGCATGGCCCCGGCCGAACGGCGGACGGTGGAGGGTATGTTCGACGAGGAGCCCGAGCGCGGTTCAGCCGAGGCCGCTGTGCGGCGCTTCGACCAGGCCGACATGGAGTTCCGCTACTGGAGCCAGATCGAGGCGTCCTATCGCTCTGCCGCCGGCAAGGTGCGCTACGCCGAACGCCAGCAAGCCTTCAACGAGAAGCAGGTGCACCGGGATGAGGCATGGCTTGGCAAGCGCAGCCGCAGCCTCGACGAGATTCTGGGCAAGGTCTACCGGGACGCTGCCAAAGCACGGGCGATCTGGGATGACCTGGAGGAGAAGTTCGGCATCCGCGACGCCGAGCGGATGATCGAGAAGGACCCGTTCATCCTCGGCGCGGTGCGGGGCATCCGGCTGGGCGACACCCGCACGGCCGACCGGCGGGAGGCCAAGCGGTATTTCCGCTACATCGTCGAGCGCCGCCAGCGCTGGCGTGATGCGAAGAACCGGCTGGAACACACCCGCGCCGAGATCGAGCGCGCCCGCCAGCGGGTGAAGCTTGCCGTGCGCGAATACGAACTTCTCCAGCATGTCGCAGGCTCGCCGCAGATGCTGCGCGAGACCATGCTGGAGAAGATCAAGGCGCGGGCACGCGCTCTCTCGCGGGTGACCGAACGCGCTATCGAGCGCAGCCGCCTCGCCGACGAGCGGCGGGAGCAGCTCCATCGGGCATGGCGCGTGGCGAAGGAGAAGCGTCTTGAACGGGAGCGCAAACGCGAGCGAGGCCGGGCGTTTGGGCTCGACCTCGATCTCTTCGACAAATACTGATCGTTGGTGTCGCGGCGTTTCGTCGAATGCTTTGAAAACCGATAGACTAGATGGCGATAACAGAGGGGGAGCCGAGTATGCCCAGCAAGAAGAAGCCCGCCGCCGCGACCACGGCATTTCAGATCAAGGTTCAGATCATCGGCATCGAGCCGGAAATCTGGCGCCGCATCATTGTTCCGGCCACGCTGACGCTGCGGGAGCTTCATGCGGTCCTTCAAGGCGCCATGGGCTGGCAGGACTACCACCTGCACATGTTCGAAATCGACGGAAAGCGTTTCGAGGTGCCGGAAGATGACAGGATCGGGCCGGAGGACGGCTATGCGGACGAGCGGAAGCAAACGCTGGCGAAAATCCTTACGAAGGGAATGGAGTTCCTCTACATCTACGATTTCGGCGACAACTGGAAGCACCTTGTCACGGTCGAGGATATCGCCGCTCCCGCCTCTGTGCGCCATTTCTCGCCGCGCTGCATCGCCGGAGAGCGCGCCTGTCCGCCGGAGGACTGCGGCGGCGTCTATCGCTATCCTGAGTTTCTGGACGCGCTGGCCGATCCCGACCACCCGGAACACCGGGACATCGTGGATTGGGCAGGCGGCTTCGACCCGGGGGTCTTCAGCTTGTCGCAGGCAAACGCGCTGATTGGGGCTCTGTGTGCGTTGTACCGGGAGCGCGGCTGGGGCTTTGACGCGGCGTGATGTTGCTTGAGGCGCTCAGGCCCGGCGTCTCGCTGAGCAGAAGTAACAAAGATTGACATTATTGGACATCGTGCCTATCCTTTTGCTTGGAGAGGTATGGGCCGATGAACGTCTCGCTGACATCGAAGCTGGAAGAGTTCGTCCGACGCAAGGTCGCGTCCGGGCTGTACAGCAATGCCAGCGAGGTGATCCGCGAAGGGTTGCGCCTCCTTGTCGAACGGGATGGCGCTTCAGAGGTAGCCCAGCACGCCCGCCCGCCTCGCAAGGAGGAGCTTCATGCGCAACTCGCGGCGCTGGAAGGGCCGCTCCGCGAGAAGGGGATCACGTCTCTTGCGCTGTTCGGGTCGGTGGTCCGCGGGGATGCGCGGCCTGACAGCGATATCGACGTCCTGGTCGATGTCGATCCGAAGGCCCGCTTCAGTCTCGTAGATCTCGTGTCCGTCCAGAACCTCCTCGAAGAACGCATCGGCCGCAAGGTCGATGTCGTGACACGGCAGGGTATCGAGCCAACCATCAGAGACCGCGTGTTCAACGAAGCCGAAAGCGTCTTCTGATGGCGAAAGACCCGAAGCTTTACGCCGACCATCTTCTCGAAGCGATCGCCAATATCGAGGAGGATATCGCCGGACATGATTTCGACAGCTTCCGGTCCGACAGGCGAGCCAAGCAGCTCGTCGAGCGCAATCTCGAAATCATCTCCGAAGCGAGCCGCCGCCTTCCCGATCGGCTCAAGGCCAAGGAGAATGAGATCGAGTGGAAGGCGATCGCCGGAATCGGGAACATCCTGCGTCACGATTACCACGACAGCCATCCGGTCATCTTGTGGGAAACCTGCAAGAAAGACTTGGCCCGTCTCAAGGCTGCCGTCATTCGCATCCGTCGCGAACTCGCGCGAGAGAAATCGCGGGACAGGGACTTGAGTCTCTGAGGCGACTTATTCGTAGGCGAACATCTGCTGGAGCAGGTCGGCGACCTCGCGGCAACGTGGCTCCGGCAGGCGCCCGAGATGCTTGGCAAGGCGCGCCTTGTCCACTGTCCGTATCTGGTCGAGCACGACCTGTCCCTTCTTCCGTTGGAAGGTGACATCGACGCGGGTCGGGTAGTCACGCCGCACGGAGGTCATGGGGGCGATGATGACCGTGCGGATGTGCCGGTTCATCTCGTCCGGCGAAATGACCAGGCACGGTCGCGTCTTTTGGATCTCCGAGCCCAGCGTCGGGTCGAGGTTCACCAGATACACATCATAGCGTCGGACATCGGCTACCACTCCCATTCCTCCTTATCCCAGTCATGCTCCATCGTGTCGGGGACAAGCGGGGTGTCGTCCTTGGCTGCGGCCATCCTCGCGAACGCGCCGTCCCAGCCATCTCTGGTGCGACGGGCGGGCGCCAGCACGACGATGCCGTGCTCGACGCGCATCTCGATCTGGTCGCCGAAGCCGCATTCCTTGATGACCGAGCTGGGAATCCGCACGCCCTTGGAATTGCCGATCGGGATCAGGTTCACTTTCATGGCCAAGCCCTCCTATGTAATTACAATGTAATTACTTCAGCCGGGAATGTCAATGGTTCGCCCTGTCCAGCGGCGACGGGGGCAGCCGGTCGCCGGTCCAGAACGGGATGGCGTTCCGGCGGTCGTGCCAGCCGATGGCGAAGCCGATGTGTGCCTCCCCGGCGGTAGTCACCACCTTGGCGAGGCAGCGCCGGTAATCCCCAATGGCGCCGCGCCGCAGCTCGGTTGCGTCAAAGAGGCCAAGAACGGCTTGGCCACCCTGCTCTTCGAGCGCCTCGCGCACCTGATCGAGCGAACGCGCCTCGTCGCATCGCGGCAACTCCATCGCGCTCCCATGGGCGTCGCGGTGCAGGAACACGGCGAGCGGGATGGCCCAGGCCGTGGCAACGAGCAGGCCGAGGAAGGCATACCCGCCGATATCGTGATTGAACGGCTTCATCATTTCATCCTTTCGTTATTTCATCATGTCGGCGGAGATGAGCGCGCCGGGGTCGTCCTCCGCCGCTTCCATCCGCCACGGCGTCCAGCGGCCCTTGAAGGCGCGCTCCTCGAAATAGCGGAGCTTCTGCGCCAGGATCGGCCGGCAGCCCTGCACGAACAGGAGCTGGCAGCTCTCTGGCAGCAGCATGATTTCGGACGGCGCCAGCAGCGGGCGACCGATCTCGCTCTGATGCTCGCTGTAGGTCGAGGCGAAGGTGAGGAACGGCAGCCGTCCGCTCTTGCCGCCGCTGGTGACGGGGATCGTGCGCTTGCCAAGCATAGCGGAGAGGAGTTGCGCCGTGTCGCTGTCCTGCACGTTGAAAGCTTGCCGCACCGCGCAGTTGGCGATCATCGAGCGCCATTTACGGTAGGTGCTCTGGAGCTGGTCGAGGTCCTGAACGAACAGCCACAGATGCGCGCCGTAGCCCGCGAGGTAGCCGATCCCGTCCTCGATTGGCCGCATCGAGCCGAGCGTCGGCAGCTCGTCCAGCAGGAACAGCACCGGATGCCGTGGCACACGCTTGTTGCGCGTCATGGCGGCCGTGGTCAGCCCGACCATGAGCCGCAGGAAGGGCTGGTAGACTGTCGCGTATTCCGGCGGAACGATCAGGAAGATCGACATGACGCCGTTCTTCAGGTCTTCGAGCCGGAAGGTCGAATGGTTGGTGATCGCCGCGAGCTGAGGGCTGTCGAACACCGCCGTGCGCGTCTGAGCCGTCGAGACGACGGCCGACCGCTCCTTTGGCTCCTTCTGCGAGAAGCCGTCAGCGATGCGCTGGACGATGGGGTGCTTGCTGTCGCCCATGTGGGCGAGCACGGCGTCGAACTTCTCGCGCGAGCGCATCAGGAGAACGCGGAGTTCGCGCAGGTTGCGCCGGTGCGGCGGCATGTCGAGGGCGATATGGAGCAGCAGGCCGGTGACCAGCACCCGTGCCTCTTGCTCCCAGTGGTTTGGTTCATGCCCTTCGGGCGCGATGACCATTTCCGCGATCAGCCGCGCGTCGTCCACGTCGTTGACGGTGCCGGCGCGGATAAACTCGACCGCGTTGTAGGAAGCGCTCTCGATGCCGGGATCGAAGGGCGCGAAGGCGTGCACCGGCCCGAGCGTGCCGCGATGGCGGGCGGTGATGCGGTAGTTCTCGCCCTTGATGTCGGTCACCACCACCGAGCCCGGATGATCGAGCAGGTTGGGGATGACGACACCGATGCCCTTACCCGAGCGCGTCGGCGCGAAGGTGAGGAGGTGGCCAGGTTTGCCGAAACGGATAAACCGTCCGCCCTTCTTGCCCAGGATCACGCCGCGAGAGCGCAAGCCTGCGCTGCGGATGTCACCTGTCGTCGCAAATGCCGCCGAGCCATGCGCGTCGGACGGCTTTCGAGACAGACGATAGGCGAAAAAGAGGATCGCCGCGAAGGCCGCGGCTCCCGTCGTGCCCAGCACCACCAGCCGGTCGGCGCCGATGGTCAGATTGTCGATGATGGTCCAGATGAGCGCTGCGATGAGCAGGCAGATTGGCAGCTCGACGAGGACAAGCCTGACGAGACGCCACAGAAGACATAAATGCCCCATGGTGCATTCCCTTGGTAGTTGACTTTGCCAAGGGTTTATGGGGCGGCGAAAAATTACTTTGGCTGACGTGTGGAAATTGTTTGCGATCGGAGCAATAATGGAAGTGTTGCCGGCTCCGTTCGTCGCATTCCCAGTTGACGACTTTGCCAAATGAGGAGTCGGCAACGCCTTCCTGATACAAATATTGGCATCGATGGTTTGCAGGAAAACCTGTCAACCCTTACAGCTTGAATTTCCGGAAGAAATACCTATATGGCGATTTCGTTATTTCTTCATCCGCGCCGCTGTTTCACCAAATCGAAGCCCTCCTTCAGCAAGTCCAGCATCGAGACGCCGTGCACCGCCGCATAGGCTTTGAACTCGCGGTGAAACTCGGGGCTGACCTTGAAGTTGAGCGGCTTCAGGGCGCCGGCCTCAGCACGATCGAGGTTGTGGACGACCTGAACCGGAGCGGGCGGCAGCCCCTTGCTCGTCCGCTGAGGTGGAAGAATCTTCGTCATCTCAGGCGGCCTCCCTGTTGCTGCGCGCCTGCATCAGCTCGGCGATCTCCTGGGCGATGGCTTCCGCCCGCTCGTTGAGCGACGGGAAGCGCGTTTCCGTCGGCGCGCGGCCTTCGTCGCTGGCGCGGCGGAACCCGGTCTTCTCGGGCAGGACGTGGACCAGAGAACGGTAGCCCGCCTGCCGCACATAGGCGCTGGCCTCGGCAAGTTCGCCTTCGCTGTCGCCGACGCGGCAGAAGGCCACGACGATCTTCTCGGCCGGTATCCCTTTCCGGGTCAGCTCATGCGCCAGCAGGACGGTCGGTTCGAGGTCGTCCAGGGCAAGTCCAGTGGGCAGCACGACGAGAGTGCTCGCTTCGGCGATATGAAGTGTGCCCATCGTCGCGTGCGGCGGGCCGTCGAGGATCATCAGATCATAGCCTGTCGCCGCCTTCACGGCCTGGCCGACGGTGCCGAAGCGCTCGACCGCGACCACCGGCTCGACCGCGCGCTGAAGACGCCGTGCCTGCCAGCTGAAGCTGGTGCCTTGTTGGATATCGAGGTCCGCGATCTTCACGTTCCAACCGGCAAGCGCGTACTCGCGGGCGATGAGCCGCGCCAGCGTGCTTTTGCCGACGCCACCTTTCTGAGAGACGATTCCAATGAAGAGAGTCATGTCCGATCTTTCTTGTTGTTTTTGTTGAAAGGACGAATTGAGGAAATCATGACATATGGAAATCGTTATTTCACGCACTTTCGCTGACGCGCATAAGTATTTGCAAAATACAGTACTTGGAGGAGCCACGCATTCGGCCAACCGTCATCGCCTTCCTTGACCAGATACGCCATGTCGAGGATGTGGCGTCCCTCGAAGCAGCATTCTCGAAGGCGCTCTGGGACCTCGGATTCCGGGAATGGGCCTACCAGGTCATTCGCACTGATGCTCTGCCGGACGAGAAGCCGCTCATCCTCACAACCTTCTCCGATGCCTGGTACAACCACTACATCGACAACGGCTATCACCGCATCGATCCGGTGATCCAGAATGGACCGTTGCAGGTCGCGCCCTTTACATGGAGCGCCATGTCATTCGGCATCGAACCGTCGCAGGAACAACGGCGCCTGTTCGCAGAAGCCACCGAGTTCGGGGTCGGGGAAGGCGTCGGCATCCCAATCCATGGCGCGCGAGGGGCGCTTGCGATGGCGTCCATGGTTTCCGACCACGGCGCGAACGGTCTGGACCGACTGATGTCAACCGTCGGGCAGGATGTGCATCTGCTTTCGCTGGCCTTCCACAATCATGCCCGCGAGCTGCTCGCGCTCGGCCGCATGGGGCGCATCACCGTCAGCCTGACGCCGCGCGAGCGGGAATGCCTGCTCTGGACCGCTGCCGGGAAATCCGCCTGGCAGACCGCGCAGATACTCGGGATATCGGAGCGCACGGTCTATTTCCACCTCGCCAACGTCCGCGCCAAGATGGGCGTGGCGAACGTCTATCACGCCGTGATGAAGGCGATCATGGAAGGCATCATCACTCCCTGAAAGCGCTTTACTCGCCAGTAACCTGTGGAGGTTGACAGGATGGCAGGCGCGTCTTTCTCTGGCTCAATGCTCCCAAACACATTGGGAGGAAAGCCATTGCTTCACATCATAACGAAAGAGAATGCACACCTGCACTGGGATGCGCTCGCATCCATGCACCAGCTTCGCCGCGCGGTCTTCAGCGAGCGGCTTGGTTGGAGCGTCACTGTTGTCAACGGGTTGGAGATCGACCAGTTCGACCTGCCCGAGGCGCATTATTTGGTTCACTACGCCGCCGACGGCCGCGTGAACGCCTGCACCCGGCTTCTGCCGACGACCTGCCCCTACCTTCTGGCCGACGTGTTCCCGGAGCTGGTGGACGGCGAGCCACCCCGCGCGCCTGACATATGGGAGAGCACCCGCTTCTGTGCAGACCAGGCCACAGCGCCGGCGAACATCGCCGCAATCCTGATGGCGGGCATGCTGGAGTTTGGGCTGTTCACCGGTTTGCGCGGCTATGTGTCGGTATCCGACATCCGCATGGAGCCCATCATGCGCCGCGCCGGCTGGAATCCCGTTCGCCTAGGTGGAACGATGGAGACCGGCACGGACACTGCGGCTGCCGAATGGCTGGAGGTGTCTCTGGCCTACCTCGGGCGGGTCCGCGAGCGGGCTGGCTCCGCCGCGCCGATCATCGCCAACCTGGACGAGATCGATCAGGGGAGGATTGCGGCATGACATACGACACCGAATGGCCGGCGTCGCCGCCACAGGCCGGCGAACGGCCCTCCCGCATCGAAGCCGACAGGCTGGCCTGGTGCATACGCTATCTGGCGGATGAGGCGCGACGGAGTGGTTTCGACGAAACCGCAGCGGCTCTGGAGGCAGTAGAAATGCCTCGCAACAACGATCGTTGTTGAGGGTATGATCCTTCTGAGAAGGACGGAACCAGTTGTCGCCCTTCTTTCCTTCCCGATAATCGTCGCGAAATGGGAACCAATAAGGAGATGTGTTGATTGACCCAATTTACTTTGGAAGTCCTGCAAGCCATCAATGATTGGCAACGTGGTGGCGATCACAAGCAGAAGGTCAGGAGAGGTGCGAAGCTCCAGGATGTCGCTCTGACGCTGCCAGAGCGATTCCGTATCTTCTCCGGGCCTTGCTATCGGCAGGAGGCTCACGAAAAGGATCGTGTTTGGCAGCTCCTGGCGGAGAATGCCTTGCCAGAAACGATCGCTTCCTGGACGTCCGACCTTTCCACTGCAAAGGCATTTAAAGGTGGAGTTCCGCCAGAGGGGCTTCAAGGCGTAATCTTCGAGATCGTGCCACCAGCGGATAGTGTCGTTCTCAACCTTGTCGAGATTTATGCAGATTCGGCATTCTTGGCGGCCGTTGACACGCACAAAGGTGAGATAGTTGGATTTGGTAGCGGTATTGGACAATATGGGGGATCACAGAATGAGGTGGTACTCGAACTCAAGAACCTCAATTCAGTAACAATCTACAGTTATGGCGGATATGCAAGCAATCGTGAGATGCTTGCCAAGGAATATTTTGGCCACGAACCGTCCCCTGAAGAGCTTGCCCAGTTCGACGGACTATGTCTGAGAGCCAAAATCTCTGAGCGTGGCGATTGGTGGCTTTCGCCAGATGGGACAAAAAATGTCCTTGCCAGAATGGAGCCACACATCGAGAACCTGCGGCGGTTAAGGCACTGATAGAGCGGCGCCCGACAGGTTCCTTCATCACCACATCCGTGAAGCGATGTGGTGCTCTTCATCCCCCACGGCCGCCGCGTAGATCGCTGTGGTGCTGAGCTGGGCATGGCCCAGCCACTTCTGCACCATGTTGAGTGGGATGCCGGCCGAGACGGCCGCCACCCCAAACCCGTGTCGGAGTCCCTTCGGGCTCGCCTGCGGGCCGGCGCCGATGCCGGCGGTGTCCATCACCGCTTTCACCTGCCGCCAAGCGGTGGGCCGGCTCATGCTCCATAGGCGAACGCTGCGTCCGCCGCTACGCCGCTGCTGGATTTGGCGAATGCCATGCACCAGGTCGAGGGCGTCGAGTAAGGCCGGCGGCACGGGCACGCCGCGGTACACGCCCTTGCGTCGCTTCTTTAGGCTCTCGAACACGATCAGCCTGCCGGCAAGATCGACGCGATCGGCCGTCAGCGCGAGCGCCTCGGAGATGCGGCAGCCGGTGAAGGCGAGCACACCGCATAGCGTCCGCACGTCGCGCGGTGCGCGCTCCGCCGCTTTGAGAAACGCCTCCCGTTCATCGGCCGTCAGATACTTCCGCTGGCCATCCTGATCAAACAGTTGTCCTGACATCGGTTTCATTTCGATTGTTCAAAGCGGCGGCGAGCCGAAGCTCAGCCGCCCGTTATCTGCCCGCACGCGCAGCGGTCATCCCGCAGCCTGCAACAGAATTACTCATACTGTTTCAGCGGCAGATTTTGGTGCGGTGGCGCACCTTTGACCCCGTCAGTTCGGCGTCAGCTCACATTTTTCGATGCTCAACATAAGAAAAAAGTGAGATAATCCATAATATTGACAGTATGAGTAATATTGTTTCAAGCAAAATGAGGAGAATGGCGATGGATGTTATAGGTATTCATGGTGGCTTTCCACCAACGCACGCTGGCACGAGCGTCTTTCGCCCCTATGTCCTCACGGTTGGCCTGCTGGTCGGTTTGATGGCATCAGAGGGTTTCGCCCAACAAGAGTTGCAGCGCGCCGGTCGAAATCCCAGTGCTGAGCTCAGCGCCGAAGCGCTCGCAAGCTCAAACGCAGAAATATCAAATCTAAATCAACTCAGCGAGGCGCTGGAGCGCCGACAACGAGACCTTGAAATAATTGATGAAGAAATAGCGCGGATTGAAGAGTTTATAGCTGGATACGAGCCCCAAGTCGAAACTATTTGGCTGCCAAACACCGATTTGGTGGCTTTGGATTTCGGCAATGGCGGTGACGGCGGCGGTGACGGCGGTGGCGGCGGCGGCGGCGGCGGCGATGATGGTGGCGGGGGGGACTGTTTCTGCAGCGGCACATTAGTGACGATGGCTGACGGTTATGAGAAGGAAATTGAGAGCATCAGAGTTGGTGAGCAGGTGCTTGGTCGCAGCGGATCGGTCAATACCGTGCTGGACACGCCGACATTCCCTGTTGGGCAACGAACCCTCTATCTGATCAATCAAAAATTGCGTTTGACGCCGGAACACCCACTCCTGACCGACCAAGGCTGGAAGAGCCTCGACCCCGAAAGCACGCGGCGCGTCAATCCAGACACACCTGTTACCCGGTTGGAAGTAGGTGATCGGCTGATGACTCTGCACGGGCAAGAACCCGTCAAATCCATCGCGATCCTGTCCGGCTACGACGAAGACGTGGTCTACAGCCTGTTGGTCTCTGGCGATGGTACCTACATTGCAGAAGGCTATGTTGTGCATCACAACTTTCGGACCGATGCCACGGCTCGGGTGAGTGCGCGCGCCGTGCAAGCCGGGATAGGGGAGCGGTAAGTCATGCAGCGCTTAAGTGCTTTGGCGCTGATGTGTGCCGCAGTCCTCTTGGTTCAGCAGGCAGCAGCCGACAGCCGCGGCGAGCAAACCGTTCGTACCGGCGGGGAGATGTCGCTTGTCGCAGAACAGAACACAGCAACGATGCTCGCCGTCACGCTCTCTGGCGCATTGGATGCCACGGAGCGCAAAATTCAGGAGCGGACACGCCGACTGCATGAATTGCAAGAGCAAGTGCGCAACTTACAAACAATCCGTATCGAAGTGAGGTGCTGTCAGTGATTGCTGTATTTCATGTGACTTTTGGGATCATCTTCACCGGAATTTTGATTGCTCCCGCCAGTGCGCAGACCGGCGTTCGGCAACAGACAGGAAACGCTGCGCTTACTCACATCGCCCGCGAGGCGAACAACCAACTGGAGCCCAAGGTGCGGGCGCAAAAGGACCACTTCGTCGAAGCCGATCAACTTATCGACCAAATATACGAGCAATTACGTGAAAAGTACGCGCTCAGCGCTACTCCTCTTGTTATCCCAGCACGACAACAACAACTTGAAACACCAAGAGAAGAATGAAAATCGTAATCCGTTTCTTGTATTTTATGGCTGCGCTTATCAGTCCATCAGCAGGTTTCACCGCTGAGAAGTTCTTTTCATCTCCGACGAACCAGAATCGCCAAGTGCTCTACGTCGCGTCTGAGGATGTTGTGATATGGCCGCACCAACGCGACACCAAAGTCGTCCTTTTTGCCTTCATCCCCTTCGGGGAAGACGCAGCCGACGTTTTCTTCACGCAGGTTGCTCCCAAAGCCATTTCTGCCGGTGCCGGTATCGTTGTCAGACCTAAAACGCTGACCGAGCAGACGTGGCAGCTCTTCGCCTTGGCGGCTTGTTTGCCGGAAGATAGGCGCTATGTGTTTCTGCGCGCCGCGGCAAGCAAGTCACGGTCATGGGAAAAGGCGCGCTCGGTACATTCATATTTGAGACCGGAACTGGACAAAGCCGGCCTGAAGCAAAGTGAGATCGCTTCATGCTTGGGCAACACCAAGCTGCGGGAGGAAATGGTCACCCGACAGAAGATTGCGGAAGGCCGTCTGTTCCGGCCGGTGCCAATGCCTAACCTCCATCTCTATTTGAACGAGCACTACTTTCCGGGTCTTGTTGACGAGCCGGTGCTGACCGAAACCCTGTTGCGTGCGATCAGAAAGGCCAATGGTCGACCCAGAGCCGTATCTGCGATCGCTGAGGCGCTTGCGCCTACGGTTGGCGAGATCACTATCGGTGACCCCGCTGCACCGCTGCACATCGTGAGATACGACACACCTGAGTTTCCAGCAGCAGGCATTTTTTTCAACGATGTATTTCCGCACCTGAAGAGTAACTATATAGATACAGGTAAGGTGCGCTTCACGCTGCGTCCCTATACGTGGTTTCAGAATGGCAATGAGGTTGCCGCGGCTGTTCTGTGCGCATCAGACGACCCGATTGTCCAGTTTCGCCTTTTCGCCTTAGCGGCTGCGACGTCAAAGCATTGGCAGTCAGCAAGCGGATTCTGGAACTATCGCCGAGATGGACTGACGATGCTGCTTAAAGAGGCCCAAAAAGAGTTGCACATTGATCCGGCCCGTGTGTTGGCGTGCGCTTCTGGTTCTGATGCAAGGCGCATGCTCAGCCTCCTTAAGGAGACCGCCAACGAGACATTCGATTACTTTTATTCGCCGACAACATTTATCGGCACGACCGAGCATCTGATCAACTATAACTGGCCGGCTCTTCGTGCCGTAATCGATAAGGAGCTATCACGGATTGAGCATGGAGTGGTTTCCGATGAGCCGTCCGCTAGGTAAACAAACATCGGCAAATGTAATTCGTACATTGGGCCGCCGGAGGCGTAATATCGACTTTAGCAATTTTGGCTCTTATTGCATTGAAGTCAATCAATGTGAAAACGACCGTTTTCGCAACACCAATTGTGCAGACGCTAACCTGCGGTCTTCCGAATTGCGAAAATCGATCGCAAAATAGAGCGCAATTGCAATACGTTTGGGAGGATTCGTTGATTGCTGCTCGGCTACGCTCGCGTTTCCAAATCTGATGGGCAGGATGTTGCTGCCCAGGTTGCTGCCCTTCGGGATGCCGGTTGCGGACGCATCTTCGAGGAAACCGCATCCGGCGGCCGATGGGATCGGCCCGAGCTCCAGCGTCTTCTGGAGCAACTCCGTCCCAATGATATCGTTGTCGTCTGGAAGCTCGACCGCGTCTCGCGCTCACTCCGAGACCTGCTGTTCATCATGGAGAAGATCGACCGTGCGGGTGCTGCATTCCGCTCGCTCACGGAAGCGATCGACACCACCACGGCCAGCGGCCGGATGACGATGCAGATGCTTGGCAGCGTCGCAGAGTTCGAGCGGGAAATGATCCGCGAACGCACACGGGCCGGGTTGGAGCGCGCCCGACGGGAAGGGCGCCGAGGCGGACGGCGGCCCAAGCTCTCGGAACGTCAGCGTCGCGAGATCATACATATGGTGCGGGTGCGGGGAGAGTTGGCGGCGGACGCAGCCCGTCTCTTCCACGTTCACCCGTCCACCGTCGCCCGTGTGCTCGCCCAAGAACCTGAACGAGAAAGCGGCCAGTAGGGTTTCTCCGTAGCTTCTACCGCGCAGACCCGATGTCCGTTGAACGCAACCTGGAGATTGGGGTTCCCCTTCGGGCTGGCAATTTGTGTATCCGTTGGTTACACTGGCCGCCATGAAGGATGTCGGCCTCCGGATTCGAGTCCAGCGGGAGCTACGCGATCAGTTCCTAGAGGTGTGCCGCGCTCAGGATAAGCCGGCTGCCCAGGTTCTGCGCGAGTTCATGCGGGGGTATGTCGCTGAGCACAGTGACGAACGGTCAGAAGGCGATGCGCCGAATAAGAGAGGCCCTCGTCGTAGAGGCCACAAGAGCAATGCGATGTAAACGAGAACCGAAGGAAATGAAAACACTCTGCAAGATCAGGAAACCCCCACAAAGATGATTCGGCTTGAAGAGATCGTGCCGGGAGCCAGAATTCGGGGGATTGCGGGCACGCAGTTCGTCGAGGTCCTGGCCGCGCGCTCGTTCGGCCCTGACGCCGTGGAGGTCACTTACAAGCTGAACGGAGCCGTCGATCAAACGGTGCTTTTCCGGTCGTCGGAGTCGGAGCTGGAGCTTGCCGAGCTGACGCGCCGCTTCGCGTTCGACGGCGACGGGCACCTCCTCAGGCTCGCCTCGGAGGCGCTGCGCATCCGGCTCGCCCATCTGTTCGACCCGTTCCTCGCCGTCCGCTCCTCGCAGATCGAGGCCCTGCCGCACCAGCTGACGGCCGTCTACGAGGAGATGCTGCCGCGCCAGCCCCTGCGCTTCCTGCTGGCCGACGATCCCGGCGCCGGCAAGACCATCATGGCCGGCCTCCTCATCAAGGAGCTACTGATTCGCGGCGATCTGGAGCGCTGCCTGATCGTGGCGCCCGGCAGCCTCGTCGAGCAGTGGCAGGACGAGCTCAAGGACAAGTTCTCGATCGATTTCGATATCTTGACCCGCGACCAAATCGAGGCATCGAGCACCGGCAACTTCTTCGCCGAGAGGCAGCGGGTGATTGCGCGGCTCGACATGCTCTCCCGCGCCCAGGACCTTCAGGATCGTCTCAAGGCCGCGCCCTCATGGGACTTGGTGATCTGCGACGAGGCGCACCGCATGTCGGCAAGCTTCTTCGGCGGCGAGGTGAAATACACCAAGCGCTACCAGCTCGGCCAACTTCTCGGCGCGGTGGCTCGGCACTTCCTCCTCATGACGGCGACGCCGCACAACGGCAAAGAGGAGGACTTCCAGCTCTTCATGGGACTGCTTGATTCGGACCGTTTTGAGGGGCGGTTCCGGCAGGGTGTTCACAAGATCGACCCATCCGACATGATGCGGCGCCTGACCAAGGAGGAACTCCGGCGCTTCGACGGCAGCCCGCTCTTCCCCGAGCGCAAGGCATACACTGTCTCCTACAAGCTCTCGGATCGCGAGGCCGTTCTTTATGAGGCGGTCACGCGGTACGTGCGCGACGAGATGAACCGCGCCGATCAGATCGAAGAGGGTGGCGACCGTCGCCGCAACAACGTCGGCTTTGCGTTGCAGATTCTCCAGCGGCGGCTCGCATCTTCGCCCGCTGCCATCCACGAGTCCCTGAAGCGCCGTCTCGCCCGGCTGGAGGCTCGGCTCGAAGAGGAACGGCTGTTGAAACGGGGCCAGGAAGCGGCAGGCCAACTTGCGACGCGCGTCGATCTCCCGGCTTGGGACGAAGAGGACATCGAGGAAGCGCCCGAGGACGAGCTTGAGGACCTCGAAGATCAGGTGGTGGACCAGGCAACTGCCGCCCGCACCATTGCCGAGTTGGAGGCCGAGATTGCCTCGCTTCGGGAGCTTGAGAAGCTGGCGCGCGAGCTTCGCCGCTCCGGTGAAGACACCAAGTGGCGCGAGCTAGACCGCATTCTCGACGATCCCATTGTGCACGACCCAGACAACGACGTGCGTCGGAAGATCGTCATTTTCACTGAGTCCAGAGACACACTGGAGTACCTGGCCGGGCGCATCCGCGGACGCACCGGTGAAGAGGAGAGCGTCGTCGTTATCCATGGCGGTGTTCCGCGCGACCGTCGTCGTGCGGCCATTGCCGCCTTCAACGATGACCCCAAGGTCCGTTTCCTGATTGCTAATGACGCTGCCGGTGAGGGCGTGAACCTTCAGCGTGGCGCGCACCTCATGGTCAACTACGACCTTCCCTGGAACCCGAACCGGTTGGAGCAGCGCTTCGGCCGCATCCACCGCATCGGCCAGACCGAAGTGTGCCACCTCTGGAACCTGATCGCCGGCGAGACCCGCGAAGGTCAGGTCTATGCCCGGCTCCTGGAAAAGCTGGAGATCGCCCGTGAGGCGCTTGGCGGAAAGGTCTACGATGTGCTCGGCGAGTTGTTCGAAGCCCGTGCGCTTCGAGACATGTTCATGGAGGCAATACGATACAACCAAAGGCCCGATGTCCTTGAGCGACACTTCAAGACAATCGATATTGCCTTCGAGCGAAAGCGCATCGAGGAAGTTGTCGCCCGATCGAAGCTCACCAAGGAAGGACTCGATCCTTCGACCATCACAGCGCTCAAGGAAGAGATGGAGCGCGCAGAAGCCCGTCGGCTTCAACCGCGTTACATCCGCTCCTTCTTTGAGGAAGCCTTCGCGCTCGCTGGCGGCGTCATGCACCAGCGGGAGACAGGGCGTTACGAGGTGCGCCGCGTCCCCGCTATCCTGCGCGACCGCGACCGGCTGATCGGCCGCGGCGATCCTGTCCTGCCGCGCTACGAACGCATCTGCTTCGACAAGGCTGACGTGCCCGGCAAGCGTCAGGCGGCTTTGGTGGCGCCCGGTCATCCGCTCCTGGATGCAACCGTCGATCTGACATTGGAGCGCTATCGGAACCTACTCGCGCAAGGCGCGGTGCTGGTCGATGACAATGACACGAGCGACGAGCCGCGCGTGCTGGTCTATCTGGAGCACGCCATACGTGACGGCCGAGTGGGCGGCAACGGCCGCCCGCGCCTCATCTCGCAGCGGCTTCAGTTCGTCTATCTCGACCGTTACGGCAAGGCCACCGATGGCGGTGCCGCGCCCTATCTCGATTGCCGCCCGCCCACCGAGAACGAGAAGCGCCAGGTCGAGGAGATCCTGAAGGAAGGCTGGCTCGCCGGAGATATTGAGGACCGCGTGCGCGGCTATGCCATTGCCGAATTGGTGCCGCGTCATCTGGAGGAAGTGAAGGCGCGTCGTCTCGACGAAATCGCCCGCACCGAGGCGGCGGTGAAGGAGCGCCTTCGCCGGGAAATCCTGCACTGGCAAAGCCGCGCGTTGGAACTGGAACGTGAGGAACAGGCGGGCAAGCAGCAACGCCTCAACTCGCAAAATGCCCGCCGCTACGTTGAGACGCTGACCGACCGTCTGGACAAGCGGCTTGCCGAGCTTGCGAAGGAACGTCAGATCGCGCCGCTGCCGCCCGAGATTCAGGGCGCGGCCCTCGTCATCCCCATCGGATGGTTCGCCAAGAAGGCGCAACCGGTCGCCGCACTGACCGGCTTGGCCGAAGGGCGCGCCGCGGTCGAGAAGCTTGCAATGGACGCCGTCATGGTGGCCGAGCGCAGCCTCGGGCGGGAGCCGCGCGACGTGTCGGCCGAGAACCGCGGCTACGACATCGAGAGCCGCGATCCCAAGACCGGCAGCCTAACCTTCATAGAGGTGAAGGGGCGCGTGGACGGCGCCGACACCGTCGCCATCACCCGCAACGAGATGCTGACGGCCTTCAACGCGGAGCAATCCGGGCTTTCCTACATTCTCGCCGTCGTGCGCGTGGAGGTCGGATTCGCGCAACAGCCGGTTTACGTTCGCAACCCAACCGGCATCTTCGGTGCCGAGCCCGGCTTCACCGAGGTCTCGCGCATCCTCAATCTTTCAAAGATATTGGCCGTCGGGGGGCCGCCTGCATGACAGAAGCAACAAGAAGAAAGAAGCTGATCGAGGTCTCGATTCCGCTCGAAGCCATCAACAAGGCGAGCGCACATGAAAAGATGCCTGGTATCGGGCCGCATCCCCGAGGGCTGCATCTCTGGTGGGCGCGCCGGCCGTTGGCCGCCTGCCGAGCCGTGCTGTTCGCGCAGCTTGTGGACGACCCGTCGTCCTGGCCGGAGCGTTTCCCGACCGAGGAGGCGCAAAAGCGCGAGCGCGAACGCCTGCACAAGATCATCGAGGCGATGGTGCCGTGGGAGGCCTCGACCAATGAGCACATTCTGAACAATGCCCGCTGGGAGATCGCCCGCTCCGTCGCCTGGGGGCGCGGCGAGGAACCGCCTCCGAGGTCCGACCCCGCGGCCGTGCTCGCCTATCTGCAAGAAAAGGCGCCGCCGGTCTACGATCCGTTCTGCGGCGGCGGCTCGATCCCGCTGGAGGCGCAGCGGCTGGGCTTGCGTGCCTATGGCTCAGACCTCAACCCCGTCGCCGTGCTGATCTCCAAGGCGCTGGTCGAGATACCCCCGAAGTTCGCCGGGTTACCCCCGGTCAACCCCGACCGCGATCCGCACCGTGCCTGGAAGGGGGCGGAAGGGCTGGCCGACGACGTCCGCCATTACGGCCAGTGGATGCGTGACGAGGCGGAGAAGCGCATCGGCCATCTTTATCCAAAGGCGAAGCTGCCCGACGGCAGTGAAGCGACCGTCATCGCCTGGCTTTGGGCGCGCACCGTGGCCTCGCCCGACCCGATGGCGAAGGGCGCGCATGTGCCGCTCGTCTCATCCTTCATGCTCTCGACCAGGAAGGGCAAGCAGGCATGGGTCGAGGTGGTGCGCGATCCGGCAGCGCAGGACGGTTGGCGGTTCGAAGTTACTACGGGATCGCTTTCAACCGAAGAAGAAAAGACAATACGTCTGGGTACTAAGGCCGGCAAGGCGGAAGCGTTCCTATGTACCCTGACTGGGTCGCCTATAGAACGCGCTTACATACAGTCGGAAGGCAAGGCTGGCCGACTCGGTATTAGGCTGATGGCAATAGTTGCCGAAGGCCAAAGAACACGCATCTACTTATCCCCGGATGATGAACATCAACTAACAGCCTCTCATCTTAACGAGGATGAAACGGTCAACGAAGCACGCGATTCATTCCTCAATTCGGAGACCCCCACACGCGCGATGATAACGGGCGGCGTTTGCTCCGCCTATGGCCTCTCCACGTGGGGACATATCTTCACAGCGCGGCAACTAAAAGCGCTGACCACGTTCAGCTCGCTGATCACATCAGTTCGAGAGAAAGTTAAAGGCGATGCTGAAGCATGTGGCATTGAGGAAGGTGCTCCGTTATCGGAAGCGGGAACCAATTCTATCGCTTATGCCGACGCGATAGCGACATACCTAGCGTTTGCGATTGATCGTGCAGTGGACTTCAACTCAAGCCTAGTGCGGTGGAATCCGAGCAATGAAAAGGTGATGAATACACTCGCCCGTCAAGCCTTACCTATGACTTTTGATTTTGGCGAGGCCGCAATTCTGAATGATGTGGTGGGAGGGTTTTTCCCATCCTGCGACTTCATTTCCAAATGCATATTGAAAGTCCCGGCGGTAGGTTTTGCTCAAATAGAGCAAATTGATGCTCCATCAAACAGCTATCCGATACGGCCAGCACTGCTCGCTACAGACCCGCCGTATTTTGACAATATTGGGTACGCTGTACTCGCTGATTTTTTTTATGTTTGGCTTCGCAAGTCCTTGCGAGAGGTATGGCCGGTAGCCTTTCGGCGAACCCTTACTCCAAAGGATGAGGAGTTGGTTGCAACGCCGTACAGGCACGGAGGGAAGGAGAACGCCGAGAAGTTTTTCATGGACGGTATGTCTGCGACCCTCACTGCAATGCATAATGCCGCGGACAGTAACTCCCCAACTACTGTTTATTATGCATTCAAGCAGACTGAGATTGCGTCCGAAGGACTCACATCATCTGGTTGGGCCAGCTTCCTCCAGGCAGTCGCTAACGCAGGGTTCGTCATTGATGGTACATGGCCAATGCGAACTGAGCAGTCAGCGCGTCTCATCGGACACGGCGCCAATGCCCTCGCCTCCTCCATCGTCCTCGTCTGCACCAAGCGGCCGCCCACTGCCGCCGTCACGACTCGCCGAGAGTTCATCGCCCGCCTGAAGCGGGAGATGCCGGGCGCCCTTCAGAAGATCAAAGAGGCCGGCGTCGGTCCGGTGGACATGGCGCAGTCTGCGCTTGGTCCCGGCATGGGCGTCTTCACCAGTTATTCCAAGGTGCTGGAGCCGGATGATTCCGAGATGACCGTCCGCACCGCCATCGCGCTGATCAACGAGGTGCGCGAGGAAATCCTCGGCGAAGAGGACGCACATTACGATCCCGCGACCCGGTTCTGCATCGACTGGTTCCAGGCCTTCGGCATGGAGGCTGGCAAGTCCGGCGACGCCATCGGCATGGCCAACGCCTACAATCTGGGCCTCGGCGACCTGGAACAGGCGGGGGTCTTCCATGCCAAGGGGGGTGTCGCGCGGCTTCTGAAGCGTTCCGAGATGCGTGCCGACTGGCGGCCAAGCACCGACAGGCACCTGACGCATTGGGAATGCACCCAGCATCTGATCCGCCTTCTGGAGGACGAACACGGAGGCACCGAGGCCGCCGCCGCGCTGGTGGCCGAGATGAGCCCGGAAGATGCCGAGGCCGCGCGGGCGCTGGCCTATCGGCTCTACGATATCTGCGAGAAGAAGGGCTGGGCGCAGGAGGCGCAGGTCTACAACCTTCTGGCCGAGGAGTTCCCGCATCTGGAGCAGGCCGCGCTGCACCACCAGGCCGCTCACGCTCCGGCACAGAGGTCTCTTGATTTCGGGGAGGTGCGGCAATGAACAATCCCTTCACCGCGAAGCAGCGGGTCGATCAGGCCCTCGAAGCGCTGCGCATCGGCCTTGGCCCCTATGTCGCCGAGCGGATGAAGCAGCGCCATGGCGCTCATTGGCGACAGTACGCAAGCCGCGCCAGCGGTGGCGAGCCAGGCGGGGAGCTCGACGCCTACGGCCTGTTGAAGACAGTCCTCGACAATTACAGCGAGGTGTTCCGTCACGATGCGGCACTACGCAAGGCGCGCAGTTACGTCTCGCTGGCCCTCGACGCACGCAATGCCGCCTCGCACTTCGACGGCATGATGCAGGACCGAGAGGCGCTGCGTTATCTCGACGCCATTCGCGAGCTTCTTGAGGCCGTCGGCGCCAAGCCGCAGGTGAAGATCGTCGATGGGCTCTACGAAGCGCAAAAGCGCGCGAACCCGGACGCTGAACAGGAAAAGGTCAAGGAGGAGCGGCGATTCGACGAACCTCCACTGCCTGAGAAGCTGCGGCCGTGGCGCGAGGTGGCCCAGCCCCATCCCGATGTGCTGGAAGCGCGCTTCACCGACGCGGAGTTTGCAGCGAACCTGGCCCATGTCGATCAAGGCATCGGGTCCGAGGAATACACTGACCCTCTCGCCTTCTTCCGTATCACCTACCTGACCGAGGGCCTGAGCCGCGTGCTGCGAACTGCGGCAGAGCGTTTCGCGAAGAAGGGCGGCGATCCCGTCATCGGCCTGCAAACGAACTTCGGCGGCGGTAAGACCCACACAATGCTCGCCCTCTACCATCTGGCGGGCGCGGTGGAGGCCGGATATCGGCCCGAAACGCTTCACGGCATGCCGGGAATCCTGGAGGCGGCGGGCATTGCCACGCTTCCCAAGGTGCGACGCGCAGTCTTCGTCGGCACCCACAAAGGACCGAGTGAGGTTATGCATGCCAGCGATGGCCGCGCGGTACGCACCGCCTGGGGTTACATCGCCTATCGCCTCGGTGGTTGGAAGGCCGTCGACTTGATCGCGGACTCGGAAGCGAATCGCACCAACCCCGGATCGGAACGGCTGGTACGGATTCTGGAGGCAGCCTCTCCTTGCCTCATCTTGCTCGACGAAGTCGTTGCGTTCGCGAAGCAGCTGCGTGGCGAGGAGTATGAGGCGTTCCATGCCTTCATCCAGTCGCTGACCGAGGCGGCTGCGGCCGTGCCCGGCGCCATGGTCGTGGGTTCGCTGCCGGAATCGACGATGGAGGTGGGTGACCAGCGCGGCGTCGATGCCTTGCATCGGTTGGAAAAGCTGTTCGGTCGCGTGCAGTCTGCCTGGACGCCGGCGAGCGGCATGGAGACCTTCGAGATCGTTCGCCGCCGCCTGTTCCAGCCGCTCGACGAGGACGGGGAAAAGGCTCGCGACGCCACTATTCAAGCGTTCGCCAAACTCTATCGCGACAATGCCACCGACTTCCCGCCCGAGGTGAAAGAGCCGGCCTATCGTGAGGAGATGCGCCGGGCGTACCCAATCCACCCGGAGGTGTTGAAGCGCTTTTCCGAGGACTGGTCCACGCTGGAGAAGTTCCAGCGCACCCGCGGCATCCTCAAGATCATGGCCAACGCCATCTATGCGCTCTGGCGCGGTCAGAGCAACGCGCCGCTGATTACGCTGGCGCTGTTGCCTCTGTCCGAGGAAAAGGTTCGCACCGCAATCCTGGAGCCGCTCGACCGTTCCTATGGCCCGATCCTTCAGGCCGAGGTGGACGGCGAATTGGCGCTGCCGGCGAAGATGGAGGCATCGCGCAAGCGCTTCGGTGATGTCATCGCTGCGACACGCGCAGCTCGTGCCGTGTTTCTTGCCACAGCGCCACATCGCGGCTCGTCGCGCGGCGGACTGACGGGTCCCTCGCTCAGGCTCGCCTGCGCCCAACCGGGCGATCAGATTTCCATCTTCGGCGATGCGCTTCGCGAGCTGTCAGAGCGGTCCGCCTATCTCTATCGTGAAGGCGATCGCTACTGGTTCTCGACCCAGCCAACGCTGAACCGCATCGCCGACGAGCGTGCCAATGACATTTCGCCCGACGATGCCGACGCGGAAATCATTGCGATCCTGCGCAAAGAGCAGAGCTATCGTGGCGGGTTCCATCGTGTGCACGCCGCGCCCGACAATCTGATTGACGTCGATGACGCGCGGGCCATCGCCCTCGTCATCATTCCCCCCGCGCATCCACATGCGCTCAAAAGCCCCGACAAGACACCGGCGGAGCGCATTGCGACCGACGCCTTGCAGCGTCGGGGCACGGGGCAGCGCAAGTTCCGCAACGCACTTGTCTTCGCCGCCGCCGACGAGAGCGGCCTCGACACCTGCCGCGAGATCGCCCGCAAATATCTCGCATGGAAGTCCATCGTCGAGGACAAGGAGATGGCCGACGGCCTCACTCGGGCGCAGTTCGAGGACGCTGGCTCGCGGATGCGCCAGTCGGCGGAAGCACTGGCGCAACGTATCCGCAGCACCTGGTCGCACGTTCTCTATCCGGTGCCAACGCAGGACGGCGGCAACGGCTCCGGTCCTGCAATGGGTTTCTCCCTGGAGCACACCTCCGTTGCCAACCGGGCACCAGGCAAGCCCATTCCACAGGTGGTCTATGAGAAGCTCCGGGCGAACGGCGTGATCGTTGATGAGCTGGGGCCGGACACATTGCTGGCGGAGCTGCGCAAGGTCTGGCCGGAGGACAAGCCGCACATCGAGGTTGCCACGCTTCTCGACTGGTTCGCGTCCTACGTCTACCTGCCGCGTTTGCGCGACGACGCGACCCTGACGCTCGCAATCGAGAAGCTGATAGGGAAACTGGAGGGGCCAGTCGGCTTCGCGCAAGCGTATAATCAACAAGCCGGCACATACGATGGCGTGTCGCGCTGGGCCACCAATCTCGGCACCAATGTCGCGAGTGGACTTCTGGTGTGGCGGTCTGCACTTCCCGATCAGGCGGTGCCAGGTCCGACAGGGTCCACCGGTGCTGGTCAAGGCATCAGGGGCGTGACTTCCGGCGATGGCGAGCAGACCAGACCGGAAGGTGCGGTGAATAGGAAGCCGCGCCGCTTCTACGGGTCGATCCCACTCGATCCTGACAAGGCCGGGTTGCAGGTCGCCAAGATCGCCGAGGAAATCCTCTTCGAGCTGGGCCGCCCCGATGGCGCGACCCTGCGTCTAACCTTAGAAATCGAAGCTTCAGCTCCGGACGGGTACCCTGACGATGTGGTCGATGTGATCCGTGCCAATATCCGCGACCTGAAGCTGGCCGCTGGGAATGTGGGGTTTGAGGATGAATGAAAACTGATCTCGCAGATAAATTTAGCGAAAGACCGGGCTGTCGTGCGAATTACTAGGCTTCGTATCGAAAATTTTCGTTCCATTCGCCAGCTCGACATCGAGCTTAGCGACACGACGGTCTTTATCGGTCCCAATAATGCCGGTAAGACCGCAATCTTGGATGCTGTCCGCATTGCGCTCACCCGGCGCTGGGGGCAGAGGGGTACCGGCTTCACCGAGTACGATGTCCATCTGCAAAGCGAGACAGACGACCCTAAGACTTCCCCCGGTGTTGCCATAGAGCTACGGGCCGAAGAGACTGTTGCAGGCGAATGGCCGGATGCGTTGCAGCAGGATCTTGACGAGATCGTGCAGACCGACCCCGCCACTGGCCGGAGCTTCATTTCTCTCCGTGCGAGCTGCGCTTGGAGCGACGCCGAAGGCTGCTTCCAACCGTCTTGGGCTTTTCTCAATGCTGCACGCGCGCCCCTAGTGGGACAATCCGCGCGCCGGATGAACCTGGAGCGCTTCTGGCAGTACTTGCCTGTCTTCTACCTCGGCGCATTGCGAGATGCGGATGACGAGTTCTCTCCGCGGTCCCAATTCTGGGGCAGATTGCTCAAGGCGATGGAAATTCCACCCGAGTTGGAATCCCGCGTGCAGAGAGTCCTGGACCTTCTCAATAGGAAGCTCCTGCAAGCCGATCCCAGGCTGGGGCAAATCGCCAACACGCTATCCGGGGCGACGAGGGTAGCTGCGCGAGACCGAGACGGCAGCGTCGATCTGAGGCTCGTTCCCCTGAAGTCGTGGGACCTACTCTCTAAGGCAGAGATCATTCTGCGAAACGAGCCGGATTGGCCTTGGCTGCCTTTGCAAAGGCACGGTCAGGGGATGCAAAGTCTGTCGGTCATTTTCCTCTTTCAGGCGTTCGTCGAGCATCTGCTTGCCGACCTCTATGAGGCAGATAGCACGCCCCTGCTTGCTCTTGAAGAACCAGAAACCCACCTGCATCCGCAGGCAGCCAGGACACTCTGGGTCCATGTCAACAATCTGCCGGGCCAGAAGCTGATAACGACCCATTCGCCGTACTTCGTCCAGCATGTGCCCTTCCGCGATCTCCGCTTGGTACGTCTCACGGAAAACGGCACCGAGGTCCGATGGCTTCCGCCGAGCTTCTCGGCGCAGGTGCCCCATGTTGCCGGGCTTGATCACGTAGTTGCCGGAAGCGGAGGCGTGATTGCATATGATCGGGCGGCCCAGACACTGACCGTCCGTGGACGGCTGGAGGAGGCCCCCTACCGCGGCCTTCTGGCCAGCTTTGGCACCCACCCGGAACGCGCGGTCATTCACGGCGTTCTCCGGGAGCTTAGGGACAGATCGCAGCTCTTCATCTCTGACGAGGAGCTGCGGCAACTTGAGACATTTGCCCGGCGGATACGTGGCGAGATTTTTTTCGCGCGCCGATGGATGATCGTGGAGGGGCAGGGAGAGTATCTTATCGTTCATTCTCTGGCGCGTAGCCTCGGCTATGATCTAGACGAACACGGGGTTGCCCTGATCGACGCCGTCAACAACGGCAATCCTACACTCTTCGCGGCGCTCGCACGCGCGTTGGGGATTCCGTGGACCGCAGTGTTCGACGGTGACGCGGCTGGCCAAAGGTACGTGAATGCGCTGGCGGCACGTGGCTTCGATCCCGCCTTCATCGCGCAGCGGTGTCGGACACACGCCGCTGGACACCTGGAGGACCAGCTTCTCGCCGACGGATTAGAGCCCGAATTGCGTACTATCCTGCAGGATCTTGGACAGAACGACGCTGACACAATCGATAGGACGACCCTTCGGAAACGGCTAGCCGATAACAAGATTCCCTATGCCGCTGCCCTTGCTGCGCGGCTCAACGGTGATGGCGCGCTCTCGCAGCGGATGCCACAGGCCTTACGGGACGCCATCTCCAGTCTAAGGGGGCTCACATGACAGACACGCCCTTAGAAGCCGCACTGGCCAAGCTCACCGACATTCAGCGGCAAGCCGTTGAGTGGAAAGACGGAGCGTTGTTAGTGTTGGCCGGACCCGGCTCCGGCAAGACTCAGGTGCTGACGTGCCGGATCGCTCGTCTATTGGACGGTGCCCGGGACAAGAACTTTCGCGTCCTCGCTCTGACATTCACCAACAAGGCGGCAGACGAAATGAAGGACCGCGTGACTGCGTTCGTACCGGGCCTTGGAGAACGAGCTAACATCGGGACGTTCCATAGCTTCTGTGGCCAGGTGCTTCGACAGCATGGTGTTCATTTGGGTATCAGTCCTGATTTCGCTATTTATGCCTTGGACGAAGACCGGCGCGCAATCCTTGAGGATGCGCTCAGGCGTGCTGCTTCCGCAGGGGAAGCCGTCTCGTCAGAGGATGGTCGGTATCTCAGCTTAATTGATCGGATGAAGGAGCGACTGATCGAGCCGGAGGACGCCGAGGCGCGACTGTCGCGTTTCGACGACCGCAGCCGAATAGCTCTTGTCTACAAGCTATATGAAGACGAGCTGAGGCGAGTGAACGCACTCGACTTCAACTCTCTCATCTTCGAGGCTCACAGGCTGATGGTCTCCTTCCCGGCCATTGCGGCGCGTTACCGCCGATCGCACCCGTACTGGCTCATTGATGAGTTCCAAGACACCAATGATGCACAGTATCGCTTTGTTCGCGCGATGGCTGGCGATGCGTTCCGAAACATCTTTGCCGTCGCGGATGACGATCAGATCATTTACCAGTGGAACGGCGCGAGTTTTCGTCAAATACAGCGGTTCCGCGCGGATTACGCTGCCGAGCTAATACAGCTTCCAACGAACTATAGGTGCCCGCCCGCCATCGTCGATGCCGCCAACCGGCTCGTTGCTTACAACACCAATCGGACACAGGCCAAAAAGCCGCTGGTTGCCGGGAAAACGGACCTCAGATACCCACCCGAGCAACACATCCAGCACCGGGTGTTTGAAACCGACCAGGAGGAGGCCGAGGGGATAGCGCAGGAAATCGCGGAAAAAGGAAATGCGCAATGGGGCCAGATCGCTGTACTTGCTCGTACACGCGCTCTTCTTGAGAAGATGCGCGCCGCGCTTCAGCAGAGGGGCGTGCCCTCCACTATTTCGCAGCGGCGCGATGATTTTCTTTCTGCCGAGCTGCGTTGGCTTGTGGCCAGCCTAAAGCAGGTCGTTAGGCCGCTCGACAAGCGAAACGTGACGGTTCTCATCGAGGCGTTCAATCGGATCGCTGAAATTGGTGTGTCCGTCGATCAGGTCATCGCCGATGCAGAAGCGACGGGACGCAGTTACCTTGCAACATGGCTGGCCGCTGCTGGTAGGGAAATAGCCTCATCGCCGAAGAGAAGGCTATTGGAGTTGATTGGCAAACTCATGAAGGAACCCTCCGGTGCAAGGAAGGTGACGGAGGACATTCTGGCTGAGTTCGAGCGGGCCGCAACGGACACCAACGGGGAATCAGACCTCACGGAAGACGTGGCGGCGTGGCGCGAAATATCGAGAGATATTTCTAAGCACCTTGGGCGTGATATTCCGCTTGATCAGTTCCTTCAAGAATTGCAGCTCCGTTCCAAGGAGCCCTCACCGACACCGGGAACGGTAACGCTTATGACCATTCATGGTGCCAAGGGGCGTGAGTTTGATTTGGTTTATGTTATCGGGCTGGCAGAGGACGTCATGCCATCCTATCAGAGTCGGCAGAAGGGCGATGCAAGCCCCGAGATGGAGGAAGAGCGGAGAAACTGCTTCGTCGCGATTACACGCGCGAAGGAAGCCCTCATACTTAGTCGTGCCCAAAGCTACCGGGGTTGGCAAAAGCAACCGTCCCGATTCTTAGTGGAGATGGGATTCGCGGAATAGGATGCTGGCTGTGGAAAAGAAGCCCCACCGCGAGGGTGGGGCTTCAGTCGTCGATAGGGGCCGGTCAGGCCGCGGGCTTCAACGGCTTCGGAGCCATGCGCTGGCCCTCCAGCCACTTGTTGAATTCGGCGCGGTCGATGTAGACCCGGCCACCGATCTTCAGCAGCGCGGGCTTCAGTCCATTCGTCTCCGCATGGAATATCCACCAGCGCAACGTGTGCTCCGTGATGACCGGCGAATCCGCCGCAACCTGCTTCACGGTAGCGAGGTCCCTGTAATCCACCATGTTTTCCTCATGGTTCGGGGCCTATAAACAGCAGGAAGCCTTATCTATGCCTCAGAACATCTTCTCGTTCAATTCCTTGACCACCCCCTTGACGTGGCTCTCCGAGAGGTGCGCGTAGCGGCGCACCATCTGGAGCGTCCGGTGGCCGAGGATTTCGGCAATCTCAACGAGGCTGGCCCCGTTCATGGCCAGGTAGCTGGCCGTCGAGTGCCGCAGGTCATGGAAGCGGAAGTCGGCAATCTCCGCCGTGTCGCGGGCGTTCTCCCAGGCCGTGCGGATGTCGATCGGCGCTTCCCCGTCGCGGCGCGGGAACAGCCAGCGCGGCCCCGACGGCGAGC
Source organism: Chelatococcus daeguensis (assembly GCF_001887265.1). NCBI lineage: Bacteria > Pseudomonadati > Pseudomonadota > Alphaproteobacteria > Hyphomicrobiales > Chelatococcaceae > Chelatococcus > Chelatococcus daeguensis. The sequence continues at coordinate 719,623 of NZ_CP018095.1, forward strand.
CCAGCTCCTTGTAGATGCCATTCACCTTCTCAACCTGCCCTTCGAGCACATCCCGCAGGTGATGGACGACCGGCACCGCCCGCGTGTCGCCGTTCTTGGTGTCCCGCAGCACGGCCGTATCGCGGTCGAGGTCGAGATCGGCCAGCGTCAGGCCGAGGATTTCGCTCTTCCGCGCGCCGGTGGAGAGCGCGAACACGACCACGGGGTAGATGTGCTCGTTGTCGCTGGCCTTGCAGGCATCGAGCAGGCGCTTGCGCTCCGCATCGCTCAGATAGCGCATTCGTTCGTTCCTGATCTTGGTAATCCGGTTCACGCCGTCGAGCGGGCTCGACCCCGTCCAACCCCATTGGACCGCGTATTTGAACAGCACCGCCAGCATGTCGCGGTAGTGCTTCATCGTCTTGCGGCTCTTTGGCTTGGGCGCCGCCTTCGGGGCTTTCGCCTCTTCGCCTTCCTCCGGCGGCTTGCGCCGACCATCGCCGGCGGCGGCAAGCTCAGCGAGCTTGTCGCTGACCATGTCGGCGGTGATGTAGGCGAGGGAGTATTGCCCGAGGGTCTTCTCCCAGTAGGCGAGGAACGAGCCTTCCGCCCGCTTGGTGCTCTCAGCCCGGTGGACGAACACTTCCTTCCGGAAGCGGTCGATCACGTCCTGGAGGGTCTTGCTGGCGGCCGTGCGGACGACGTTCTTGAACTCGCCCTTGCGGATGCCGCTTTCGGTGTCCGACGCCCACTGCTTGGCGTCCGTCAGCCGCTTGAAGGTCCGCACCTGGGGCGGGAAGCCCTTCATCCGCACCATGACCCGATAGGACGGGCCTTTCTTGCCTTCACGCTTCTGGATGGTCGCCACGGTGTGCCTCGGAAAGAGGGAGAGGAGAGGGACGGCGCGAATGTGCCAAGCCGCTTTTTGGCACACTTTTGGCACACTTAGAAGCAAAAAATCTCAACAACAGCCTGAAGGGCTCAATCAAAAAACAGCTCTATTTCAGTGAATTGGTTGTTGAGTACTGTTGGCAGGTTGTGCCGAGAATGGCTTTTCGCTTGGCTCATAACCTGAAGGTCGTAGGTTCAAATCCTACCCCCGCAACCAAAATTACGAAGCAATATCAACGGCTTCGACAAACGCCCCGGACTCGCGTCCGGGGCGTTCGCATGTTAACTCCGCAATACCTCCGCAAATCGGGGGCTGCTGCGGTGGAGTCCCTATCGTGGGCTCCCCACACCAACGGCGCTGTGACCTGCCCCCCGCCGGTCCCTCATTCATTGTGAGAGCCCAGGGGTTTGGTAGCTGATCTCCATCGCCGGCGGTAGCGGCCGGGCGGTGGAGCTGATTACGTTGCGCAACCGCCCGGCCGCGGGGTTCAGCCGCACGGCTTCGGGGGTAAGCCCGCCGTGCGCCGAGTGTGGGCGCACGTGGTTGTAGTCGAGCCGCCAGCGCTCGATCACGGCGCGGGCCTCGGCCAGATTGGCGAAGGCCTCCTCGTTCAGACACTTGTCGCGCAGCTTGCCGTTGAAGCTCTCCACGAAGCCGTTCTGTTGCGGCTTGCCCGGCGCGATGTAGTGCCAGTCGACGCCGGTGCGATTGGTCCATTCCAGCATCGCCCGGCTGGTCATCTCGGTCCCGTTGTCGCTGACGATGGTCGCCGGCTTCCCCCGCCGGGCGATCAGGACGTCCAGCTCGCGGGCCATGCGATGGCCGCCGATCGAGGTGTCGACCACCAGCGCCAGGGCCTCGCGGGTGAAGTCGTCGACGATGCACAGGATCCGGAAGCGCCGGCCCCAGCTCAGGGTGTCGGCCACGAAGTCCAGGCTCCAGCGCTGGTTCGGGCCATCCGGCAGCGCCATCGGCGCCCGTGTCCCGGTCGCGCGCTTGCGGCCACGCCGCCTTCGCACCGCCAAGCCCTCTTCGCGATAGAGCCGGAAGAGCTTCTTCTTGTTCATGCTGACGCCTTCACGCTCGAGCAGGATGCCGAGCCGCCGGTAGCCGAAGCGGCGTCGTTCCGCCGCCAGGCCCCGCAGCCGCTCCCGCACGTCCGCATCGCCTGGATCGGCCACGCGACGCACCGTCTTGGGATCGACCTGGACCAGCCCGCAGGCGCGCCTCTGCGAGAAGCCGCGCTCCGCCATCAGGCGAAGCACAGCCTCCCGGCGCGCTGCAGGCCCGATCAGTTTTTTCCCAGAAGGTCCTTCAGGGCCGAGACGTCCAGCATCGACTCCGCCAGCAGCTTCTTCAGCCGCCGGTTCTCGTCCTCAAGCGTCTTCAGCTTCTGCGCGTCCGACACGCTCATGCCGCTGTACTTGGCCTTCCAGCGATAGAAGGTCTGCTCGCTGATCCCGTGCCGCCGACACACCTCCGCCGTCGGGCTTCCGGCCTCCTGCTCCCGCAGCACGCCGATGATCTGCGCCTCGTTGAACCTGCTCTTCTTCACGTCCGTCTCCTCTAGGTGACGGACTCTCACTCAAACCGAGGGATCAGGAAGGGGGCAGGTCATCGGAAACCTCATGCGGCGATCGCGCGAGCCACCGCTTGAGCGACAGCGCGGCCCATCGCTAGCGGAACGCGGTTCCCCACCGCTTTGACCTTGGCCGCGACGGTAAACGGCGGCAGATCGAAATCGTCCGGCAGGCCTTGCAGGCGACAATGGTTTCGGAATGCGTCGGCCGTCTTGTAGCCGCAGTTTCGCAGGGCGCTTCTTACACTTCGCTTCTTCTTTCCGGACCCGCCGATGGCGACGGGCACGGGACGACTGCCGCCCGACGCCAAGGCGGAATGTTCCGGATCGGGCTTGTGCAACGCGAGGGTTTCGACATTCAATCGCCGGCCGTCGTGCGTGCCGAAGGAAAACCGCCGAAGATCGGTGAGCCAGAACAGCTTCGTCACCTTCCAGCGCCTTTCGTCTGCCGTGCGATGGCGATGGCAGAGAGATCCTTTGCCATGTCGATCGGCGCGCCCGCGGCCTTGCGCTCGGAGTAGCGGTCGGTCAGCGTCCGGACATGGGGGCGCAGGAGCACCGTGAAGCGCACGAGTTCCTCGACGACGTCGACGATCCGCTCGTAGTAGCTCGATGGCCGCATGCGTCCGTTCTCGTCGAATTCCTGGAACGCCTTGGCGATGCTCGACTGGTTCGGGATGGTGAACATCCGCATCCAGCGGCCGAGAAGGCGCAGCGTGTTGACTGCGTTGAAGGATTGCGAGCCGCCCGAGACCTGCATGACGGCCAGGGTTCGTCCCTGAGTCGGGCGCAGGCCGCCGATGCTGAGCGGCAGGTGGTCGATCTGCGTCTTCATCACGCCCGTAATCTGCCCGTGCCGCTCGGGGCTACACCACACCTGTCCCTCCGACCACATGGCGAGTTCGCGCAGTTCGCGCACGGCGGGATGATCATCGCCTTTGACCTGATCCGGCAGCGGCAGGTCAGACGGATCGAAGATGCGCGGCTCGGCGCCGAAATGCCGTAGCAGTCTCGCTGCCTCTTCGACCACAAGACGTGAATAGGAGCGTTCGCGGAGCGAACCGTACAGCAGCAGGATGCGCGGCGGATGGCCCGGCCCGCCGTTCGGCAGGTCGAGCGCCGGATGACCCGGAGCGTAACGCCGGTCCAAGGCGGGAAGCGTGTCAGGATCGGGAAGCGTGCGCGTTCTCATATCTTTTCCATGTCGTGGGGGCCACTCGAAGGCGCCTGGTGCCTTCGCGGCCCTTGATCGCTCCGGATCGTGCCAATGATGTTGCCCAGAACCGGATGACGTCCCCGCCGGCCACGCTGCTTGACCATGTCGATGAGCACGAAGGCGGAAAGGCCGAGGAGGCCCGCCACGGCCACGCTCCACAACGAGGTTTCGACGGCCGTTCGCGACATCAGGAGGGCAAAGGCAAACGGGCCCAGAGCCGAGGTGAACTGGCGCGCGGCGGAAACCCATCCGAGCCTGGCGCCATAGCCGTCGCGGCCGAACAGCTCCAGCGGCAGCGTGCCGCTCACGATGCTGATGAGACCCGAGCCGAGCCCGAAGAGGACCGCGAAGAGGACGGCACCGGCCAGCCATGGGGCCGTCGCGGCGAGAATGGCGACGCCGAGCGCAAGAAGCACGGCGGCGATGGTGGCGAGATGCGTCTGAGCCAGCCGGCCGCCGAACAGCATGTTGACGAGACGGCTGGCGACCTGCGCCGGTCCGAACAGCGTCGCGATGAAGAGCCCTGCCGCGCCAAGTCCGAGCGTCGCCATGAGGGGCACCATGTGCATCAGGAGCGCCGAGAGGACGAAGCCTTCGATGGCGAAGCCGGCAAGCATGAGAAGGAAAGCCGTCCGCCGCGAGCGCGCGTCGAGCGTGCTGCCTTCGTTTGCCGCCGGTCCCGCAACGGGGGCCACCTCGGGAGGAGAGGGCGCCAGTCGGGACCCACGGCGCGCGATGCGCAGGAGAGCCCAGTGGATCGGCATGCACAGGCCAAGATTGAGGGCGGCGAACACGCCATAAACCTCCCGCCAGCTCAAGTGAGCGTGAAGGGCCGATGTCAGGGGCCAGAACAATGTCGAGGCAAAGCCGGCGATCAGCGTCAAATGCGTGATGCTGCGCTGAGCCTGTGGCGAGCCCGCCTGCACGATGGCAGCGAAGGCCGCGCCATAGAGCACGAAGCAGGAGGTGAGCTCCATGGCGAGAAGAGCGGTCACGAAGGTCACGCGCCCGGGCGCCAGGGCACATAGGACAAGCGCCAGCGCCGCGGCAGCCGAACCGATGGTCATGAGCCATGCAGCGCCGACGCGGTCTATCCAGCGCCCTGCCGTCGGGGCAAGCAGGCTGCCGGCAAGGAGGGACGCCGACAGCGCCGCGAAGATCCATTGTTCCGAAAGAGTGAACTCCCGCGCGATCGCCGGCGCCAGGACGGGAAAGCTGTAGTAGAGCGTGCCGTAGCCGATGATCTGGGTCAGGCCCAGAGCCCAGATAGCCCAGACGGGAAATGCGCGATCACGCATCGAGCACCGCCGATCGGGCCGCAGAACCCTGCGCCCCGCATCCGCAACCCGCACGCCCCGACCGTTTGGCCTTGGCATCGGCGACGCAGCAGGCCTCGACGTCCTCCGGCGCCGGACCGCCGCAGCAGCCGGCGGCCGTTTGCGTGGCCCCGACAACCTGCGTCGTGCACACGCCCGTCTCCGGCAGCACGAGATGCACGTCATCCGCCGCGGCCATGTCGCCGGCAAGCGCGGCGGCCACGGAGCGGACCTGCTCGTAGCCAGTCAGCAGCAGGAAGGTGGGGGCGCGCCCGTAGCTCTTGATGCCCACCGTGTAGAAGCCTGGCTCGGGGTGGGAGAGCTCGCGGTGACCATGCGGCGGCACGGATCCGCAGGAATGCACGTTCGGGTCGATGAGCGGACCGAGCGCCCGGGCGCTTTCCAGCCACGGATCGAGATCGAGACGCAGTTCGTGCGTCAGCGACAGGTCCGGCCGCTGGCCCGTGGCGGCGACGATCCGGTCGACGGGCCCGAGACGGCGCTGACCGTCGGCTGTCTCGCCGGTCACGACGAGGCGGCCGGCCTCCTCGTGCAGCCCGGTGATGGCAAAGCCGGTGGCGAGGGCAACACGGCCGCTTGCGACGAGCCGGCGCATCTCGGCGCCGAGTTCGCCGCGCGCCGGTAGCTGATCGGCGCTGCCGCCACCGTAGACGCGGGAGAGATCACGGCCGCGCGTCGCCCACAGGATCGATGTCGATGGCTCGGCCTCGGCGAGACGGGCAAGATCGAGCAGCACATTGGCCGCGGAATGGCCGGCGCCGACCACCAATGTGGTCGCTCCGGCGAAGAGGTCACGTTCCCGTCCGGTTACATCCGGGATGCCGTAGGCGATACGCCCGGCGAAGGCCGCCTCGCCCTCCACCGCGATGCCGCTGGCTCCGAGCGGATTCGGCGTTCTCCAGGTGCCGGAGGCGTCGATGATCGCCCGGGCAAGGTCCTGTCGGCGGCCGCCGGGTGTTTCGACCGTCATGACGAACGGACGCTCCGCCCGGCCGCGGCTGACGACCTTGTCGAGACCTTGCCGCGACACAGCCGTGACGCGGGCATCGGTCTCGATGACGCGTGCAAGCGCCGGCACCGCGGCCAGCGGCTCGAGATAGTGGGCGACGATCTCGCCGCCGGTCGGGAAAGCCTCCGCCGGCGGCCGGTGCCAGCCATGCCTGGCGAGGAGAGCGGCTGCCGTCTCGTCGACGCAGTACCGCCAGGGTGTGAAAACCCGCACATGACCCCACTCGCGCATGCTGGCGCCAACGGTGGGCCCGGCCTCATAGAGTTTCACCGGCACGGCGCGGGCGATGAGATGGGCCGCCGCGGCAAGGCCGACCGGACCACCGCCGATGATGGCAACGGGCAGGGTCTCGATGGACATATTCGATCCTCCCAAAAATATCGAATTAGCGGATGTAAAAAGACAGCCTCAGGCCGCCTTTCCCTCTTCCCTGGTGCAGGCCGACTCGATGCAGCATTCCTCCGTAAGGAAGCTGATGAGGCTATCCATGGCCGGATAATGCGCCCGGCAGATGAGCGTCGTTCCCTGGCGCTCCTGCGTCATGAGCCCCGTTGCAATGAGCCGGTGCAGATGGTGCGACAGGGTGGAGGCTGCAATCCCGAGCCTCTCCTGCAGGCGGCCGACCGGTAATCCCACGCCGCCCGCGCGCACAAGCGTTCGATAAACCTCGAGCCTGGTCGGATTGCCCAGCGCCTCGAGTTGCTGGGCTGCTTCTTCGATCTTCATGGAAATAAGCTATGCTTCCGGCTGAGCCGCGTCAATAGTTATTTCGATATAAGTCGAATTTTTATGCAGTCGCCGCGCGCCCCGCCAGGCGCCTCGAGCCCTTATCCGCTGCAATGGCTACTGGGGTTCGCCGTCCGCTGCGAAGGACCGCAGATAGGCCGTAAGATCCCTGACCTCCTGCTCGTTCCTGATGCCGGCGAAGACCATCTTCGTTCCCTTGATCGCGCCGCGCGGGTCCTTGATGTAGTTCGCGAACGTCTCTTCGGTCCACGTGATCCCGGATTGCTTGTTGGCCGGCGAGTATGTGTAGCCTTCGACGGAGCCTGCGGTGCGGCCGAACAGCCCGTTGAGCTGCGGGCCTATCTTGTTGGGCGCGTTCGGCCCGACCGCGTGGCATGCGCTGCATTTGTTGAAGACGCGTTTTCCCGCCTGCGCATCCTGCGCGACGGCGAGGCGGGGGTCCAGGAGAAACATGGCGGCGAACGCGAGCGTGAGCAGTCTTGTCATCGGGAGCCTGTGCTTCAAGGGACCGGAAGGCGCGATATGCCCGCCTGAGCGACGGGCACGAAGCCCACGGGTGCCGAAGCGCCCGTGGGCCGCGAAGTTGCGGGAGGATCAAGCTGGGCTCGCCGGATATTCCGGCGACTTGAACGACAGATGCCGAACACCGTCCGGTGCATCCGCGATCTTGCGGATATTGCCCCAGGTCTGCTTGTAGTTGGGGATGATGAACTCGTTCACGCCGGCCGAGACGACATTGCCCTGCACGCCGGCGGGATAGGCAAAGAGCATGAACACCTGTTTGCGCCGTGCCGTGGGGGTCGGATAGACCATCGCCTGGGTCGAGCCGTTGTCATTGTAGACCTCGACGAGGTCGCCTTCCTTCAACGTTAGCTCCGCCATGTCCTGCGGGTTCATCTCGATGAAGGGGTAGGGCCAGCGGTCCATGACGAACTCGTTCTCGACGTCGAGATAGGCGCTCTGCCACACGTCGTTGGTGCGGCCGTTGTTGATGAGAAAGGCGAACTTCTCCTTCTCGGCCTCCTTTCCGGCCGCCTGGAGGCCGCGCCATGCGGTCTCCATGAACTGCGCCCTGCCGTCGGGCCGGTTGAACTTGCCGTCGGCATAGAGCCGCTTGGTGCCGACGATCCGGCCATTCTCGACGGCCACCGCCGGCTCCTGGAAGCCGTTGGTGCCCATCGCCCGCAGCCGCTCGTAGGTGACGAACGCGCCGCCTTTCTCATGGGCGTGGTAGCCGTCCATGAAGGCGTCTTCCTCGCTCTTCCAGTCGAAGCCCTTGAACTTGTCGGCGGTGTCCGTCTTGCCCGCAGCGCGGAAGACGCGTTCGAGATGGTTGGCGAGCCGCGCTGCGATCAGGCAGTCGGGCAACGCCTGGCCCGGCGGATCCATGTAGCGCTCGGTGAGCCGCATGCGCCGCTCGCCGTTCATGGAGGTGAGGTTCATCTCGCCGGAGGTGGCCGCCGGCAGGATGACGTGGGCCGCCTCGCCGATTTTCGTCGGCACGATGTCGACGTCGACGCTGAACAGTCCACCCTGCCGGATGGCGCCCATGATCGCGGCGACCATCGCCTCTCGATCACCATAAGGGACGGAATTGATAGCGTCTTTCACGAGGTCGGTGCGCTTCTTGTAGACGCGCTTGAACTCCATGGCGTTGAGCGTCGTCTTGTAGTGGTCGCAGGCCCAGACGTGATGGACGCCGCCCTTGCCTTCGATGAGGAGCTTGTCGACATAGGCCGCCGGCCGGCCGACATGGGCATCCGACGGGCGTGAATAGCCCTCCTGGTGGCCGCCCATGCGCACGCAGCCGCCGCCCGGCCGCCCGATGTTGCCGGTGGCGAGGGCAAGGTTCACCAGTGCGCCATTGGTGCGGTAGTTGTCGTTGCCCCAGATCAGCCCCTTCTCATAGGCGAACATCGTACGCCGGCGGACGCCACCCGCTTTGGGCCGGGCGATCCATTCGGCGGCCTTGACGATGTCCCCTGCGGCGAGGCCCGTGATCCGCGCCGCCTCCTCGACGGTCATCCTGTTCGCCGTCAGTGCCTTTTCGAAGCCACTCGTCGAGGCGTCGATGAAAGCCTTGTCCGTCCATCCCTTGTCAGCGATGTGGGTGAGCAGCGCGTTGAACAGCGCGAGGTCGGTGCCTGAATTGATGGCAAGGTGCAGGACGTTGTCCTTGCCCGCCTCCACCTCGCAGGCATTGACCGTGACCGTGCGGCGGGGATCGACGATGATGATCCGGGCGCGGTCCACCGGCTCGCTGCCGAACTCGGCCTGCTTTTTGGCGAGCGACGTGCCGCGCAGGTTCGGCACCCAGTGGTTGAGGAAATAGTTGGTCTGCGTCTCGAGCGCATTGGTGCCGACGGCGACGATCGTGTCGGCGAGTTCGGCATCCTCGTAACAGTTGTTGAGTTCGCCGACGCCCATGTCGCGGCTGGCGTGGACCTCCGAATTGTAGGCCGGCCGGTTGTGAATGCGGATGTTCTTCACCTTCATAGCGCCGAAATAGAGCTTGCCGGTGCCCCAGGTGTTCTCGTAACCGCCCCCCGCGCCGCCGTGGTCGAAGGCCGAGACGAAGAGCCCGTCCTCGCCCTGCTCGTCGATGACCGCGGCGGTTACGCGCGCCACGAGGTCGAGCGCATCGTCCCAACTTGTCGGCTGCAGTTGCCCGTAGCGCCAGACGAGCGGATCGGTGAGCCGGTGCAACTGCGTGTTGCGCTGGCGCGAATAGCTCATCTCCGCCATGCGCGCCCCGCGCACGGAGCCGAGGCCGGAATTGACGACGCACTCCTTGTCCGGCTTGATGACGAGATGGACGTCCCGCCCGTCCTGCCGGACGATGTTGTACATCGACGGCGCGTACCAGGCGGCGGTCTCCGCCTCCTGCTGCGCGGTGAGGTCGGTGCCGAATTTGTTCTCGGATGGAGCCGTGCCGCCTTCGTAGCGCGCATCCCAGGTGTAGGCCTTGTAGCCGCAGCCGACGATGCAATAGTGGCAGACGACGTTGTGTTCCTTTGCGTCGGCCGGGACGATGGGCAGCCGGCCGATCTGACGCTTGTAGGCCATTCTCCCCTCCCTCACAGCACGTTCGACAGGCGGCCGTAGATGAGCTCGTCGACGCCCTCGGCGTAGATGTCGCCCTTCTCGTCGACGCGCAGCGCGTATTGCGGCAGGTTCTGGGTCGCGTGACCCCAGATCTGCTGCCCGCCGCGCTCGCAGTCGAAGCGCGAATAATGGCCGGGGCAGTTGAGCGTCTTGTCCGCGGCGTCGTAGGCCATGGGGAATCCTTTGTGCGGGCACAGGATGGTGAAGCCGACAATGTCGCCGTCGGGACCGACGCCCGCCGGCACACGCGTGCCGAGCTTGATCAGCACGCCCGGCGCTTCGTCATCCGGATAGGCGACGTCGAGGGGTTCGTTCACCTTAAGGTCGCTCACATTGGCGAGCCGGTTCGGTGGATAGCTGACGAGGGCGGCGCCGGGTGCTGCCTTTGCCTCCGGCGCCAGCACCGACGCTGCCGCAGCCCCCGCCGTCATGGCGCCCGCCCCGGTCAGGAAGCGCCGCCGGCCCACGTCGATCAACCTGTCGCATCGTTTCATCGCTGTCCCCTTCGGCATGGACGATCATGGTCGGGGAGGCTTCTGCAGGATGTGGGCCAGCGCGAAAACGATTTACGTATCAGTCGGATGGGCGGCGAGGGCGCAGGTGGCGCCCGGTCTTGTGTCCGGGTTTCCGAACATGGTGCGGTGCCGAAGGTTCGGGATGCCGAACATGCTGCCTGCTACTGCACCGCGATGCTGAGGCGGCGCATCTTTTCCCACAGCGTCGTGCGGCCGATGCCGAGGAGCCGGGCAGCCGCAGCGATCTCGCCCCCGGTCGCGGCAAGGGCCCGCACGATATGGCGACGTTCCGCCTCGAGCCTCGCATCCTCGAGGGAGCCGAAGCCGGACAGCCCCGGCCCGCCGTATTCCGCCAGGTCGGGAAAGAGATCGCCCGGCATGAGCCAGGCACCGAGCGCCAGGGCCATCGCCCGCTCCATCCGGTTGCGCAGCTCGCGGATGTTGCCGGGCCAGGCATGGGCCCGTGCCGCTTCCTCCGTCAGGGCGCTGATCCCCTTCACCGATGTCTCGTGACGTTCGGCGAATTCCGTGAAGAAGCGGTTCATCAGCCACGGAATGTCGTCGGGCCGGTCCCGGAGCGCGGGCATGCGGACGGTGACCACATTGATGCGATAGTAGAGATCCTGCCGGAAGCGCCCGGCTTCGACGAGAGCCGGCAGGTCCGCATTGGTCGCCGCGAGGATACGGCCGTCGAAGGCGACCGGCCGCTCGCCGCCCACCCGGTGGAAGCTGCGCTCCTCGATGAGACGCAGCAGCTTGGCCTGCAGCTCCGGACGTAATTCGCCGATCTCGTCGAGGAAGAGGACACCGCCGGCTGTTCGCTCCGCATAGCCGACGTGGCGCTGAATGGCGCCCGTGAAGGCGCCCTTCTCATGGCCGAAGAGCTCGCTCTCCATCAGGTCGGCCGGGATGGCGGCGCAGTTGACGGCGACGAAGGGCTTCGCGGCAGCCTCCGAGCGGGCATGCAGGAAGCGGGCGGCGACATCCTTGCCCGTTCCGGTTTCGCCGCAGATGAGGACGGGCGCCGCCACGCGGGCGAGGCGGGACAGCAGCCGCTCGACCTCGCCCATGGCCTGCGATACGCCGAGGACAGGCGTATCGTCGCCTGGGGTGGGGCGGACGAGTTCCGCCAGCCGCACGAGGAAATCCTCGAGGTCGAAGGGTTTCGTCACGTAGTTGGCGGCACCGGCACGCATCAGCCGCACGGCCTGGTCGATATCGCCGAAACCGGTGATAAACAGGAACGGCGGAGCATCCGGCCGTCGGGCGATCTCGCGAAAGAGGGTCTCGCCGTCGATATCCGGCAGCCGTATGTCGCAGACGACAGCCCGAACACGGGCTTCCCTCAGGGCCGAGACGGCCTCGCGCCCGCGCTGCCACCAGCGGACGGTGAGACCTTCGAGCGAGAGGCGCTGCACGAGGCTCTCGCCCATGATGGGGTCGTCCTCGACGAGCGCGATGGTGACGGGCTCAAGCGACATCGGACAGTTCCTCGCCGGATCGCAGCGGGATAATGAGCCGCAGCACCGTGCCGCCTTCCCCAGGGCGGTCAACCTCGATACGGCCGCCAAGCTCGCTCACGAGGCGCCGGGTCGTCCAGAGGCCGAGCCCGAGCCCGCCGTCGCGCAGCGGCGTCGCTGCTGCCGGCCCCGTAAGAACCTGCGCGGCCGCCTCCGGCAGGCCGGGACCTCGATCACGCACCGAGGCAACGAAAAGGTGGCCGCTCACCTCCGCTGACAGGACGACGCTTGCCCCTTCGGGTGAGGCCGCCACGGCGTTCAGCAACAGGTTGAGGATGGCTTGCCGCACGGGCGTACTCGGCAGCGGCACCGTGCCGTCGAGGCCGTTGTCGAGCAACACGCCGACAGCCTTGCGCCGCGCCTCCGGTGCAATCAGAAGTTGAAGATCGGCGAGATCCGACGCGGCGAGGTCGCGCGCACGCTTCTCCTCGCGGTAGGCGGCCAGCGTGGTGCGCACCACGTCTCGGATGCCGAGAAGACCACGGTCGAGCAAGCCGATGGCATTGGCGCGGACATGTGCGAGATGGCCGTGGGTTCTGAGCGTCGCAAGGGCGTTCAAAAGACCGCCGAGCGGGTTGTTGATCTCGTGCGCAAGGGCCGAGGCGAGGCGCCCGAGGCTGCCAAGGCGCTCCTCTTCGGCGAGCTTCTTCACGAGCGTCTCGCGCTCATCCATGGATGCCGCCAAAGCGTTGTAGGCGCGGAAGAGACGGCCGAATTCGCCACGCTGGCGCATGACGACATCCTCGGCGATGGGCACTGCGGAAACGCTGCGAGCAAGCCCCAGATGGTTGGTGAGGATGGTGACCGGTCGCATCATGCGCGCCATGAGGAACCAACCAGCGGTTGCCAGGACGAGCGTGAGCAGCCCGTTTGTCGCAACAAGTGCGAACATGACGCTGCGCCGCTCGGCGGCGAGATGCCGCGTGTCGAAGACCGCCTCGATGAAGCCGACCGTCTGCCCCGGATAGGACAGCTTGCGCACGGCCGTCGCCGTGTCAGCCCCTGCTTCGAAGCTGAAGCTGTCGGCACCGGCCACCTGCACGCGCTGGCGCTCCTCGTTCAATGATCCCACAGGATACCGACGCGGATCGGAGGCGGCGATCACCCGGCCGTCGGCATGGCTGACGACCGTCTCGAGCGGGCGCAGGCTCCTGTGCAGGTCCCGTGCGCGTTCGATCGCATCGAACACCTCCCAGGTATCGTCGCGCAGCATGGAGGGCGCGACAGCCGAAGACAGGCCGTCGAGATAGCTCTGGGCGAGATCGCGCAGGTGCCGCTCCTGCGTGTCGGCAAGCCGGGCGAGGACGCGTTCGGAGAGGATGAGGCCGACGAGCACCATCAGGCCGGCGACGGCCAGCGGCACCTTCGCTGTAATGGGCCAGGAGCGCGGATCGAGGCGGCCGAGCATCGTTCAGCCCGCCCGCGCCAGAAGGTCGACCTTGGCGGCAATCGCATCGAACAGGCTCGCTGGTTCGCGGGCGAAGCCATCAAGACGCAGCATGGCGAGGACCGCGTGGCCGTCCGGATCCGCCGGCATCGCAAGGAGCGCCCCGGCGAGCTTCGCGAGCCGGGTCTCGTCGAGTGGTGTGCGCGGCGCCGCAACGGGCGGAAAGGCAAGCCATTCCGATCGCCGCAGAACGCGCGTGCGCCCCGTCAGCTCGGGCTCGATCTGGACCATGACCTCATAGACATAGCCGTCGACCGAGCCCGATCCCGCGAGGCCGCTCGCCACAGCGCGGATGACGTTGCGATGGCCGTAGGTGAAGAATGCTCGGGCGAAGAAGCCTTCGGGCCGCACGCCCATCTCCGCCAGCAGGGCGCGCGTGACCAGGAAGCCGGAATTGGAATCGGGATCGGAGAAGGCGTGGATGCCGCCGGCGAGATCGGCGACGCTACGTGCCTCGCTGTCATTGCCGACGATGACATAGGATTGATACAAAGGGCGCGAGCGCCACAGCGGCACGGCGACCAGCTGCAGTTCGCTGCGGTGCGTGACGAACGGGTAGCCGCAGATCCACGCCGCGTCGATCTGGCGCGTGGTCAGGAGCGCCGTGATTTCCTGATAAGTCCGCCGCGTGATGAGCCTGACCGGATGGCCGGTGGCACGTTCGAGATAGCTCTGAAGCCGGGCGAGCAGCTCGAGATCGTTGTTGAGGAAGACCGGCGTCAGGCCGAAGCGGATCTCCCCGATGGGCGCGGCCTCGCTCGCGCCGGCCCGGCAAGCCACGAGGGCAGCGGCCAGAACGGCAATAACCCGGCGACGATCCGGCGGGGCCGAACCTTCCGCGCGCATGTCGCCTCCCCTCGTTCTTTGTTAATTGTACAAAATGATAGCCCCGACCATCCCAGACGGGAACCCCGGACAGTGCGCGACCGAGAACACTTGCGTCGCAGGTTCGAGGCCGCCGTCGGGGACTGACTGGCGAGCGCGTCCAGTGGCTCGGGCGAGGTCATGCAAAGTGGTCCGCAGCCTCGTTGCGGAGTCTCGGCACGACCGACAGCGTTGAGGACTGGCAAAGCTGCCTTGCCCTGGCGGATCGGCTCGGCTGGCGCCGCGTCGGGGCGAAGCTGGCTCCGGCATCTCAGCGGCCGATCAGGCGCATCTGACACACCGATGTGCGGCGGGGTCGATGTCCAGCCGCCGCATGCCGATTTCCTCGCCGCATTCGGTGCAATAGCCGTATTCCCCGGCTGCGAGGCGCGTCAGCGCGTGCTCGATGCGGACCTTCTGGGCCTTCAACCGGCGCTCGTAGGCCTGGGCCATGGCCTGCGCCTGCATGGCGTCCATGCGGCTGAGCCGCCCGACACTCTGCTGGTCGAGCTCGACAGGTGCCACATTGGCGGCCTGGGCCTCGATCTCCGCATTCGTTTCCTCCAGCGCCCGTTCGAGCCGGGGACCGAACAGTGCGCGCATTGTCCTGTCGTATTCCTCTCTCAATGGATCCTCCCTTGCCTTGCCATCCGTCCCGTCCGCGTCTGCGGGTAATGCCGAACTTCTCGCGCTTTCCAAAATAGATCGATTATTGCTCATAATTGTGCATTCTGCAGGGCATGTCGTCCGGTTTGTTTTAGCCTAAGTTTGAGCAAGAAATTGGTTTGTGGTTCAGAATAACACAGTGACCGGGTGTGAAAGGGCGTGTTCACCGGTGAGCCTCATGCGGCTCGACGCGTGATGGACTGGGATGGATTGCTTGTTGTTGTATCCGTGCGTTGACATGTTCGATGCCTCGATTGCGGTTGGGCCTCAGTGGCGCCTGCTGTTTCGGCTCGTTTCGCATCTCGTCCGCATGGCCGACGTCCCCTGCCAGATGCGACCGTCGTCCAATCCGGCAAGTACTCCGCCGTAGCGCGCTGAACGCCGCCTGCGTCCTCACCTATGCCCGGAGATCACGATGATGAATGCGGCCCCGCAGCCGCAAACGGCACGCATTGCACGCGCCTGCCCTTTGTGCGGAAACGAGAGGAAACGAAAGAAGCTGCAGCGCTATTCGGATGAGCGATGGTCGGTCGTCGCGTGCCCGATCTGCGACTTCGTGCATCTGTCGCACGCGCCGCCGCTCAAGGCACTGGAAAGCGAGCTTGCCTGGGAGAAGAGCTTTCATGTTGAGCGCGACAGGCGCAGGAAGCGCAATCCGCTGTGGCAGGCGCTGGATCATGCGACACGATGGAGGCTGAGACTCGGCCGGGCAGCGTCGCCTGCTGGAAGGATCGCGCGCTCCGCCGCGCGCGGCGCCGTGCTCGATCTGGGCTGCGGCACGGGACGCCATCTGGAAGACCTGCCGGAGGGCTACACACCCTATGGCGTGGAGATCTCGCGCGAGCTCGCGGAGATATCGGACCGGCTCTTTCGCGCGCGCGGTGGCCGCACGGTGCAGGCCTCGGCACTCGACGGATTGCGGGAGTTCGATGATGGCTTCTTCTCGGGAGCTCTGTTGCGTTCGTTCCTCGAGCACGACATCCGACCGTTGCCAATTCTGGAGGAGCTCAACCGCGTGCTCGTGCCGGGCGGTGTCGCGCTGGTCAAGGTGCCCAATTTCGCGAGCATCAACCGATTGATCATGGGGCAGCGCTGGTGTGGCATCCGTCTTCCGGATCATGTCAATTACTTCACGCCGGGAACGCTCAGGCGTATGGCCGGTGCGGCCGGCTTCAACGTGCGGTTCGATCTGCTGACGCTTGTGCCGACCTCGGACAACATGTGGGCGACATTGGTGAAGCCTCCCATCGCGTAGCGGTCGGCCCTTCTCGCTGTGTCCTAGAATCGCGCCAGCCGACGCAGTCGCGGCATGAGCACTCCCAGGCATGCCGCGGCGGCAAGAGCATAGGCCACCATGGCGAGATATTGCAGAGCAAGCGGCGCGCCCAGATCGAGTAGAACGCCCATGAGCCCCGGCGCGAGTGCCGAGGCAATGACCTGGGCCGCAAAGGCGACGGATCGGATCGCGCCGAGATGGCGCGTGCCGAACAGCTCCGCCCATAGCGCGCCGAGCAGCGTCGAGGCGCCCCCGTTGGTGAGTGCACCGAGGGCCATGAAGACCGGCACACTCCATGGCGAAGCCGACAGGGCG
Organism: Chelatococcus daeguensis; assembly: GCF_001887265.1. Classification (NCBI taxonomy): domain Bacteria; kingdom Pseudomonadati; phylum Pseudomonadota; class Alphaproteobacteria; order Hyphomicrobiales; family Chelatococcaceae; genus Chelatococcus; species Chelatococcus daeguensis. The sequence goes on from NZ_CP018095.1 coordinate 736,090, forward strand.
AGGACGGTGACGGCGCCCGCCATCGGCAAAAGGAAGAACGGCAACAGCCGGATCGAGCCGAAACGGTCGATGAGCCAGCCGGTGGACAGTGCCGTGACCACGCTCACGCTCGCATAGACCGGGAACCAGCCGGCGAACCAGGAAAGCGTCCAGCCCTTGTCGTCAACGAGATAGGCCTGATGAAAGAATATCCCCGTCATGACGAAGGAGGGCGCCACGACCGCGACCAGGGCGGCAAAGAATTCGGGACGGCGCAGGACCTCCCCGCGGGTCCACTGTTTCTGGCCGGTGCCTTCCGCCTCGCCGCCGGTCTCGGTGTGATCGTGCCGCGGCTCCCGACGCAGCAGGGCGAGCGTGAGCGGAACGGACACGGCACAGAGGACGAAGGCGCCGACGAGCCACGTCTGGCGCCAGCCTATCGCCGCCATGAGGGCGACGGCGGTCGCCGGCATGAACGCTTCGCTCACCGGAAATCCCAGCACCGCGAGCGACATCATGCGGCCGCGCCGCTTGATATACCACCGGCCGACGCCGGTGAGCGCCAGATGTCCCATTGCGCCCTGGCCGAACAGGCGCAGCCCGAACAGGATCGGAAGCAGCAGCCATGGCGAACGGACTTGTGACATTCCCATGCACATCGCGGCCAGGGCAAGAAGCGCGAGCACCGCCAGTCCGCGGATCCTGAAGCGGTCGGCGATCTTCCCGCCCCACATCAGAACGCAGGCGCTGGCGATCGTGCCCAGGCTGTACAGGGTGCCGAAGCCGCCGTCGGAGAGAGCGAGGTCGGCTTTCAGCCACGGCGCGAAGACCGCGATGAAATAGGTCTGCCCGAAGGCGGATGACATGGTCATCACGATGGCGGCGACGACGAATTCGGTCGGCGCCGGAGCGCGCTGAAGACCAGCCGACCGAAGACCCGGTGCGGGACGGGCCGCGCCCGCCTGCGGCCCGGCGGTGCCTGGTACATCAGCCATGGGCGAGGCCCACCGCCTGACGGGCCACGGTGCCGGAAGGGACGCAATGACGACCGGCGCCGGCTCCCGCAGGAGCGCACCGGACAGGAAGCGGTGCCGCGCGCACGCTGCAAGTTGGGCAGCCGTTGTCGAATGGTGGCATGGCCGTGAGCCTAGACAGGGGCGCGCCGGTAGGACAGTACGGGCAAGGCACGTCTGCCCTGCCTCCCCTGCAACCCGGAGCGCATCCTCCGCTTTCCTGATGCCCTACCGGAACATCATGATCGGGATCTTGCAGGAACGGACCATCTCGACGGTGGTCGAACCGACAATGAGGTTGCGGATGCGGGAGTGGCCGTAGGCGCCCATGACAAGGAGGTCGATGCCCTCGCGTTCGACGCTCTGGGCAATCACCTGTTCCGGCTGGCCGGGCACGAGGTCGGCTTTCGGCACGTAGCCCGCGGCGGCGAGCTGGGCCACGGCGCCGTCGAGCTTCTTCCGCGCGTCGGACGTCTCAGCGCCCACCATGAGCAGCCGGCAGGAAAGCCCGGCGAACATCGGGCTGCGCGCAATGTGGTCCACCGCCTTCAGAGCACTGGCGCCGCCGTCGAAGGCGACGAGGACGCGTTCGATTGGCCTGAAGGCGCGCGCCGCGACAAGTACCGGGCGGCGGCTGGCGCGCACCACACGTTCCAGGTTGGAGCCGAGGTGCAGCTTGGCGAAATCCGCTGCCTCGCCGCGCTTGCCGATGACCACGAGTTCGGCGTCCACCTCGCGCTCGGCGACCGTTTCAGTGAGATCGCCAAGGCGCAGGCTGGTCACGGCATCGATGCCGGCAGCGGCAAGGCGCGCCTTCGCTTCGTCGAGGACGAGACGACCGCGCTTCTGGGCAAGGCGTGCCTTCTCCTCGTCCAGGGCGGCGAGTTCGGCGAGCAGGGTGTCGCGGGCATCCGCCGAGAGGCTGCCGGTATAGTCCGCGGGAATGCTGGAGGTGTCGCGTCGGCCCAGGACATGCAGCACCTCGACTGAGGCGTCCAGGCGGGCGGCCGCCCAAGCGGCATGGTCGCAGACGCTTTGCGCATAGACGGAGGCATCGATCAGGGCGAGAAGCTTCGTCATGGCGTTTCCCCTCAATGGCCCATGAGGCGCTCAAGGGCGCCGGGCTTGTCATGGATGGCGAGCCGGTCGACGATGGTCTCGCTCGCTTCGTTGAGCCCGAGGATCTCGACCTCGGCACCCTCCCGCCGGAATTTGAGCACTACCATGTCGAGCGCTGCAACGCTGGAAATGTCCCAGATGTGGGCGCGCGAGACATCGATTGTGACCTTCTCCAGCGCCTCCTTGAAATCGAAGGCATCGGTGAAGGCATCCGCAGAGGCGAAGAAGACCTGGCCCTCGACGACATAGGTACGGTGGGTTCCGTCGGGCGACAGATATGATGTGACGCGGAAGATCTGGGCGATCTTCCAGGCGAAGAAGATGCCGGACAGCAGCACGCCGATGAGAACGCCGATGGCGAGGTTGTGCGTGGCGATGACGCCGAGGACGGTCGCCACCATGACGATGGAGGACGAGCGCGGATGGGTGGCGAGGTTCTTCAGCGACACCCAACTGAAAGTGCCGATCGAGACCATGATCATCACGGCGACGAGGGCGGCCATGGGAATCTGCTTCACCCAGTCGCCGAGGCCCACGCACAGGACGAGCAGGAAGACGCCAGCACAGAAGGTGGACAGCCGCCCGCGGCCGCCCGACTTCACGTTGATGACGGACTGGCCGATCATGGCACAGCCCGCCATGCCGCCGATGAATCCGGTGGCGAAATTGGCGATGCCCTGGCCGATGCACTCGCGGTTCTTGTCGCTCCTCGTGTCGGTCAGTTCGTCGACGATGGTGGCCGTCATCAGGGATTCGAGCAGGCCGACGGCGGCCACCGCTGCCGAATAGGGCAGGATGACAAGAAGCGTGTCGAGATTCAGCGGCACGTCCGGCAGGAGGAAGACGGGCAGTGTGGACGGCAGTTCGCCCATGTCGCCGACGGTTCTCAGATCGAGTCCGAGGCCGATCGAGACGGCGGTGAGCACGACGATGCAGACGAGCGGCGAGGGGATCGTCTTCGTGATGAGGGGCAGTAGGTAGATGATGGCAAGCCCCGCCGCCACCATCACATAGGTGAGCCACGGCACATTGGTGAGCTCCGGCAGCTGCGCCATGAAGATGAGAATCGCGAGGGCGTTGACGAAGCCGGTCATGACCGATTTCGAGACGAAGCGCATGACGTAACCGAGCCGCAGCAGGCCAGCGCCGACCTGCAAGACGCCGGCGAGCACCGTCGCGGCGAGCAGGTATTGCAGCCCGTGTTCCTTGACGAGCGTGATCATCAGTACGGCCGTTGCCGCCGTTGCCGCCGAGATCATGCCGGGGCGCCCGCCCGTGAAGGCGATGATGACGGCAATCGAGAAGGAGGCATAGAGCCCGACCTTAGGGTCGACGCCGGCGATGATGGAGAAGGCGATGGCCTCCGGGATGAGAGCCAGGGCGACCACGAGGCCGGCGAGAATGTCGGCGCGGATGTTGCCGAACCATTCGGTTCTGAGCCGCGAAAGGGAGGAGGACATAGAAACAGGGCTCCGTGCAGGCGCGCCGTTGGTCCGGCGCGGCAAGAGAGGTCAGTTTGTCGTGAAGGAACAGGAGAGAACGGGATGTCGCAGCGGCCGCCTGAGAGCACGCGATCGCCGACACGGCGCGGCCGAGCGGGGAACGCAGATACAGGCAGGAGAGCGCGTAGCTTACATCGGCTCGTTCGTCTCTGGGAACAAAGGCTGCTGCAGCGCAGCATCGATGGTGCGTGCATAGACAGGGCGGCGTGTCATTGCAAGCCCGTTGATCGGGCGGTCGGCAGCAAGACCAGGGCAGACCAGTCCCGGTGGCTGCGCCGGAGCGGCGGATTGCCAGGCGCAGGCTTCCCGACACGGCTGCAGATGAACGTTTCAAGGTTTCCCTTCACGACGCCCACACCCATGCCCGGCGATCGGCATTGATGCCGCGGGCCGATCCTGCGGCTTACCGCCTGACGACGATCGCGCTCCGACTAGGGTCGACACGAAGGCCGGCGGCAGCAGCAAGCATGGCGGCTGCCTGTAAGTTGTGTTGTTGCGCCGCGTTGTCGTTCAAACGTATATCACTTGCCATAAAAGTCGTTCGGGTCTCTGATATGCTGACGGGCGCCATGAATACATTATTCTTCACGCGTGAGATGACCCGACAGTTTTATATATTTCGAACTTGAGTTCTCTGCGTTTGGTTGTGAACGTCCGGGCGGGTCGATTCGGGAGCGGCGTTCCGGATGGGACACAACATTCCCCATCGCTGTTTGTCGCCTGGTCTGTAGCGGCATGTCGAATTGCGAGTGAGAGAATGATTCCAGCATCCGTTTTCAACAACCTGTCCTTCGGTATTTCCATGACAGCCGATCATCGGGCGCCGTGCTTGCCGCAGAGGCCGGGTGTGGGGCCGGGCAACGTAGGTTCGCCGGCCTTCCATCCTCCGGCTCCGGAGGTGGGGGCCAGGCTCGAGGAACAAATTCGAGAGGCCGCAACCTTCATCAATCAGATGTTTCCTGTGACCCGCGCCTGTTCGGATGTCGCTGGCGATGGGGAGCTGCGCCGGGAGAGGGCCGTGGATGGGGCGCGCAAGCATCGCCCGCGCCATCGCAAGATCTATCAGGTGTCGCGCAAGAATGACGACACTCCCGACAGGCTGCCGTCGTGGGACACGACGCACGGCGATCCCGTCTTTCGCATCGGTGCGGATGGACAACCACGTCAGGTCGGCTGGCGCACCGCCGACGGCACTTTGAAGAAGCTGGGTCTCGAGACGGGCGAGCCGAAAGGTGCCGGCAACCAGACCGGTCAGCCTCGCCGGGGCGGCGGGAGGCTCTACGAGACGATCAAGTGGGAACTGGACCATCCGCCGCCACGGCAGTCCGTCGGTTCAAAGGATAGCATCTTCCTCGTCCACCCGAATGTTGCCAGGGCCCTCGGCGGCGAGATCGGCGATCCCTCGATCCAGAGCAGAATCATAGATGCCATTCAGAAGAAGGGGATCGAGCCGGTTGCCACCGACTTTGAGACCTTTGCGCCCAACGTTCCGCTGAGTTGGGATTTCAGGTTCGACTTCAACGGCCACGCGCCGACGGGTGCGCAGGATCTGGCGCGCCGGGATGGGCGCCGCTTCAGGGATGACCTGGCTCTCTACATCTATGAGAACAATAGTAATCCCCACAATCGCCCCATGGTTATCGACTCCGCAACGACGTACATACTTGTTTCTGATGTCCCTCATGGCGTCATCGGTCAGGCCGCTCCTGGCAAGGCGTACATGATGATCGCCTTCAATCATCTCGATGATGGTGTCCTCAAGCATGAGTTCGGCCATAAGTATGAACTGATGCACGACGATGACGATGGGGTCATGTATCCCTTCGTCCGGAAGCATCAGAACACGAACTATACCGATCAGAACAAGGCTGACATGGTCGGCCCGCTATCGAGGGCATTGGGCTATGATCCGGAAACGGGAAACGCGCCGCCGAACAGCTGATCGCCGCGAGGGAGGCGCCAGCGACGCCGGCGATAGGAAAAAGGCGGCGAGGCCGAGCCCCCTATCGTCCATGCGATGACAAGGTTGGGAACGGAGCCGCTGCTCGATGCCCGAGCCGGTCGCCGGAGCCGGCGCGGGGGTGTGGCGGAAACCCGCTGGGGAGGGCTGCGGTTGCCTCACAGGCCGCCGACGCAGACGTATTTGATGTTCAGGTAATCGTCGATCCCATATCTGGAGCCCTCGCGCCCGACGCCGGATTCCTTGACCCCGCCGAAGGGCGCGACCTCGGTGGTGATCAGCCCCTCGTTGATGCCGACGAGGCCGTATTCGAGCGCCTCCGAAACGCGGAAGGCACGGCCGAGGTCGCGCGTGTAAAAGTAGCAGGCGAGGCCGTATTGCGTGTCGTTGGCAAGCTGCACGGCCTGTGCCTCATCCTCGAAGCGGAAGAGAGGGGCCAGCGGCCCGAAAGTTTCCTCGCGGGCGACGGCCATGGCCGGCGTCGCATCCGCGATCACCGTCGGCTCGAAGAAATTGCCGCCGAGGCTCTGGTGGCGCCGGCCGCCCGTGAGCATGCGGCCGCCCTTGGCGAGGGCGTCGGCGATATGTTCCTCCACCTTGGCGACCGCCTTCTCGTCGATGAGCGGGCCCTGCACGACGCCGTCCTCGAAGCCGTTGCCGATCTTCATGGCGGCCGAGGCTTTGGCGAGGCGTTCGGCGAAGGCGTCGTAGATGCCGTCCTGGACGAGGAAGCGGTTCGTGCAGACGCAGGTCTGGCCGGCGTTGCGGTACTTGGCAATCATGGCGCCCTCGACGGCTCGGTCGAGGTCGGCGTCGTCGAAGACGATGAAGGGCGCGTTGCCGCCGAGTTCCATCGACACCTTCTTCATGGTGCGTGCCGCCTGTTCGGCGAGCTGCTTGCCCACCTCGGTCGAGCCGGTGAAGGTGATCTTCTTGACGAGGGGGTTCGACGTCAGCTCTCCGCCGATCTGCCGCGCCGCCCCGGTGAGGATGTTCACGACGCCGGGGGGAATGCCTGCCTCCTCGCTGAGCACGCCCCAGGCGAGGGCTGAATAGGGCGTCTGTGAAGCCGGTTTGACGACGATGGTGCAGCCGGCGGCAAGCGCGGCCCCGAGCTTGCGCGCGATCATGGAGGAGGGGAAGTTCCACGGCGTGATGGCGCCGACGACGCCCACCGGCTCCTTCGTGACGAGGATGCGCCGGTTCTGCCACGGCGAGGGGATGACGTCGCCGTAGATGCGCCGGCCCTCCTCGGCGAACCACAGCACATACGCAGCCGACATGCCGACCTCGCCGCGCGCCTCAGCGAGCGGCTTGCCCTGCTCGGCTGTGAGGATGCGGGCGAGATCCTCCTTGTTGTCGGCGATGAGTTGGGCGAGGCGGCGCAGGTGATCGGCCCGCTCGGCCGCGGTCTTTGCCCGCCAGGACGGAAAGGCGGCATCGGCGGCCGCGATGGCTCGGGTGGTTTCGGCCGCTCCGGCGTTGGGCACTGTGCCGAGGAGCCGGCCGGTCGCCGGATCGGTGACCGCGATGGGCTCGCCGGCCGAGCTGTCCTTGACCCATTCGCCGCCGATGAGATTGGTGGAGCGGAAAAGCTCGGGGCGCTTCAATCGGGGCTCTGTCTGCATGGTTGTTCTCTCCAACTGCGCTCGCTTGCCGGCGCGCGCATCTCGACGGCACTGGCGGGCGGAGGTGAGGGCAGCGCGCTTCCAGCATCCTCGAAGGGCAATGTGGCGCTGGCAAGGGCCATGAAGACAATCGGGACCTGCGCCCTCGGCGTGGGCGGGGAGCTACGGGCCCCGTTTTTCAGCCGGCGACGGATCCTCGAAATAGACTACCATCCTGAGATGGCGATGTTCATCGACCATCAGCACCTCGTGACGAAAGGTGCGATGCCTGCCGTGCGGATCGATGACGGCCCTGATGCCGCGGCTGTAGCTGTCCATGGTCGGCTGCTCGAACCAGCGCCGGAAATCCGCCGACAGGCTCTTGAGCTCGCCGATCAGCGATGCGAGCATCGGGCTCTCCGGCGCGGCGGCGACATCGTAACGGAACTGGGCGAGCAACCTTGGCGCATCCCGATGCCATGCCGGCAGCCGCCGGCGCAGGTCGGGGTCGGCGAAGAGCATGCGCATGATGTTGCGGTCCGCCTGCTCGCGGCCGGAGAGGTCGAGCAGCCGGTCGATAGCCGCATTCCAGGCGATCACGTCCCAGCGCAGGTTGACGACACAGGCCGGCCGCGCGGCGAGATCGTCCAGCATCTGCTGTATGAGCGGGCTGACCGAGAGCCACTGATAGTCTTCGAGCGGCGGTGGGCGCCGATGCGCCAGCAGGAAGAGGTGGCAGCATTCCGCGTCGTCCAGCCTGAGGGCCTTCGACACCTTGAGAAGGAAATCCTCGGAGACCTGAATGTCGCGCCCCTGCTCGAACCACGTGTACCAGGTCAGTCCGACGCCAGCGAGGGCGGCAACCTCCTCGCGCCGGAGACCTGGCGTGCGTCGCCGACCCGTCGAGGCGAGGCCGACGTCGGCAGGCGTCAGCCTGCGGCGGTGGCGTATCAGGAAGTCCGACAGGTCGCTTCGTGTGCGGGCGAGGGTTCGGTTCGTCAGGGGATTGCTCCAAGTAACAGGATAACTTCCAATATTGTAACAGGATGATGTCGTGCCGACAGTCCTCCGACAAGGAGGCAACATGACATCTCGCTGCGACATCGACATTTCTCTTCCAGACGCGGTCCTGGGCGACGCCGCGACGGTCCCGTCCTCGGCGCGGCTGCGGGAATGGCTGGGCCTTGCCCTTCTTTCCCTGCCGACGATCTTGCTCGGGCTTGATCTGACGCTGCTGCATCTGGCGCTGCCAGCGCTCGCCGCCGACCTGCAGGCAACGAGCACGCAGGCGCTCTGGGTCATGGATGCCTACGGTTTCCTGATCGCGGGCTTTCTCGTCACCATGGGCACCCTGGGTGACCGCATCGGGCGTCGCCGGCTCCTGATGATCGGCGCTGCCGCCTTTGCCGTCGCTTCGGTCGCCGCAGCCTTCTCGCCCTCCGCGCCGATGCTGATCGGGGCGCGTGCGGCGCTCGGGATCGCAGGCGCGACGCTGATGCCGTCCACCCTGGCGCTCATCAGCAACATGTTCGTCGCCCCCCGCGAGCGGGCGTTAGCGATCGGTGTCTGGGCCACCATGTTCGCGGCCGGCATGGCTCTGGGACCGATCGTGGGCGGCGCCCTGTTGGCGCATTTCTGGTGGGGCGCCGCATTTCTCTTGGCCGTCCCCGTCGTTGCGCTGCTGCTCGTCCTCGCCCCGGTCCTGTTGCCGGAATACCGCGCCCCGCGCGCTGGCCGCCTCGACCTTCCGAGCGTCGTCCTGTCACTCGCCGCCATGCTGCCGGTCATTTACGGCGTCAAGCGGTTCGCGAAGGACGGGCCCACGCCCGAGGCAGCCGTCGCCGTGGGGCTCGGGGTGCTCGTCGCGCTCATCTTCGTGCGGCGGCAGCGGCGTCTCGCGGACCCGCTCGTCGACATGAGCCTGTTCGCCGAAAAGGCGTTCGGCATTGCGCTGGTGGTGCTGCTCTTCGGCCTTGTCGCCGTCGGGGGCACCATGCTGCTCGTCACGCAGTACCTGCAGCTGGTGGCCGGCCTTTCGCCGCTCGTCGCCGGTCTCTGGATGGGACCGCCGGCCGTGGCCATGGTCGTTGCCGGCATCGGCGCGCCGCTTGTCGCGCGGCGCGTCAGGCCGGGGTATGTGGTCTCCGGCGCGCTTGCTGTGTCTGTTGCCGGCTATCTCATGCTGACGCAGCTCGAGGGCGGCGGTTCGGACCTGGGGCTGCTGGGCGCCGGCTTCTCGTTGGCCTATCTTGGGCTCGGGGCGATCGCGGCGCTCGGTACGGATCTCGTCGTCGGTTCGGCGCCCCCCGAGAAGGCGGGGTCGGCATCTGCATTGTCGGAGACAGTGCAGGACCTCGGCGCCTCCCTCGGCGTCGCCGCGCTCGGCAGCCTCGCCACCGCCGTCTATCGCGGCGCAATGGCGGGGCGGGGGACGGAGACGCTCGCCGGCGATGCGCGTGAAGCGGTTGCGGACAGCCTCTGGGCGGCCTCCGCCATCGCCGGCAGGCTGCCGGCCGGGCTGATCGACGAGGCGCGGGCCGCCTTCATGGCGGGCTTCACCGCTGCCGCTGTCGTCAGCGCCGTATCGGTCGCCATTCTCGCGGTGCTTGCCGCCGTGGCGCTGAGGCATGTCGGCCGCCCGGGCGATTGAGCGACCGAACGGGGTGCGCCTCAGGCCGATTGCAAGCGATTGGGTTTCAGGCACCCGTATCGGGGGCATCCCGAATGGCAGGCAGGGGTAAGCGGGCATTGCGATCAAATCGCGCGATTATATCGAGCGGGAGGACTAGGGACGCCTTGCATGGCCGCAAACAAGGATACGCATCGCGGAAGTCAGCCTGACGTCGGCGGGCTGCAACCTCGCCCACGAGGCGGCCTGCGTGCCGGCGAGGATCTTGGAGATGACCGGCATGTCGCCGGGCGAAGTCGCTGAGAGTCGTCGAGCGCTGGCGGCGTTGCGCGAAAAGCTGCACGTTGGTTTGCCGGACAGGGGCTGACGCAGCAGCGGCCGGCGCGGCGACCGGAGCATGGGACAATGATGAGGGGCGAGCCCTGCCACGGACGGCTGGGCCCGCCCGGATGAGCTTGCCGTCAGGCGGCGCCTACCGGCTGACGGTGGATGAACCACAGCTCGATCGCGGCGAGGACGGCGACGATCACGCCCGCGATCACGTGCGGATAGAACGCCGCAGCGATCCCGGTGAAGCCGAGCACCCACGGCGAGATCAGCGCCCAGATGCCGAGCGCCAGGTTCGCCCATTCCTCCCATTCCGCGAAGGAGACGAGCGCGCCGATGGCGATGAGCGCGATCGCCGCCCCAACGAGCCAAGCGTTCCAGGAGGCCGCTGCCTCCATGGTGAAGCCCAGCACCCAAGGGCTGAGTGCGAGGCAGACGCCGACGAGGGCATTGCCGACGTCGAGCGCCGTATGCTCCGTCTTCCTCATCATTCTCGCTGGCATGACACTGCTCCTTCCTTGACACACCGGTCGCCCGTGACGCGCGCAGCCGGCCTTCGCCGTGGCAGGGCCGCAAAGCCGCGCCGCCGGCGCGGCCAGCGAACATGTAAGGTGAAGGAGAGGGACACGTACTGCGTCGTCCTCATGGCCACATCCTCCGGTGGAGGACCGTGCATGGGCGACATCTCCGGACCCCGGTCCGGCTGCGGCCCGTGTCACGGTGACCGCTTGCTCTTCATTTAGCCGGGAAAGCCTTACTTTTCAAGGGTTATGGGGATCAGTCCATCACGGCATGGCCCGGTTCGCCCTTGCGGTCGGCAGGTCCGGCCGGCGCATCATCAGGAGCCGTAGCACGGACAGGAGCAGCACGGTCGTCATGGTCAGCGTCGCGACCGAGGCTCCTGTGTCCAGTAGCTCTCGTTCCAGAACGAATGGGCGAGCATCATGATACCCGTGAGCATCAATGAGACGCGGGTCGGGGCGAAGACAGCCGGCCGGCGACGAGCATGGCGATCATGGTGCCGACCCCGTGCGGCGCCATCAGGAGCCCTACGGTCGCAGCCGAATAGCCGCCGAGCATTCGCAGATAGGGCGAAAACGATCTGGAAACAGCGCTATTGAAGCGGTTGGAGCATGCCTCCACTGGCTCGGCGTCCTCGCGATGGCATGGTTCAGCATTGGCTGGAGGCGGACTTTCCGTGCGGCAGGATGGGCGCGTCCTCGTCATCGAGTACACGTTCGGCCGCGCCGTCGAGATCCTCGTACTGGCCGCCGCGCAGCGACCAGAGGAAGACGGCGAGCCCGACGAAACCGAGGCCCAGCGACAGCGGGATGAGGTAGAAAAAGTCGCTCATGCACGTGCCTCCGACATCCGGCCGACGCGCCGGCCCGCCTCTCGGGCGCCGCCGTCGGCACGGCCGAGGCGCAGCGCATTCGCAACCACGATCACCGAAGAGGATGACATGGCCACGGCGGCGAAGAGCGGTGTCACGAAGCCGAACACCGCGAAGGGCAGGGCGATGGCGTTGTAGATCAGCGCGAGGGCCAAGTTCTGGCGGGTCAGCGCTTGCGCCGCGCGGGAGAGGCCGAGGGCCGCCGGCACGGCCTCGAGCCCGTCGCGCAGGAAGACGAAGTCGGCTGCGTTGCGGCCGATGTCGGCGGCCGTGGCCGGTGCCATCGACGCATGCGCGGCGGCGAGCGCCGGCGCGTCGTTGAGCCCGTCGCCGACCATCAGCACCTTGCGGCCGTCGGCGGCGAGCGCGGCGAGGATCGCCACCTTGTCGCCCGGCACGAGGTCACCGGCGCATTCGGTAATGCCGAGCTCGGCGGCAAGGCGCAGGACCTCATCACTGCGGTCGCCGGAGAGGAGGACGATCCTGAGCCCCTCGGCCTTGAGCGCCCGCACCGCCTGCTGCGCGCCCGGCCGCAGTCGGTCGGCGAATGAAAAGCCGGCGACGAGGCGGCCGTTACGCGAGAGGACGGTGCCGGTGATGCCGCTGGCGTCGCGGAGCGCCCAGGCCGCGCGGCCGAGGCGGTAGACATGGCCGCCCGCGGTCGCCTCGAGCCCGAGGCCGGGATGTTCGCCGACGCTGTCGAAGACGGGCGCCAGCCGCACCCGGTCCTGCGCGGCGGCGGCGATGGCGCGCGCGTGGGGGTGGCGCGAATGGGCGGCGATGGCCGCGGCGACCGCAAGTTCGGCCGGTGCAATGTCGCCGGCATTCGTAAGCGCGAGGATGCCCTGCGTCAGCGTCCCCGTCTTGTCGAAGACGACGGTGTCGATCTCGGTGATGCGCTCCAGCGCGCCTCCGTCCTTGACCATAATGCCGGCCTCGAAAAGGCGGCGGGCGGCGACCACCTGCACCATCGGCACGGCGAGCGCCAGCGCGCAGGGGCAGGTGATAATGAGCACGGCGACAGCGACGGTGAGCGACTGGTGCCAGCCGCCGCCGACAAGCATCCAGCCGAGGAAGGTGACGAGCGCAGCCGCATGGACGAAAGGCGCATAGAGAGAGGCCGCGCGGTCGGCGAGCCGCCGGTAGCGCGAGCGTCCACCTTCCGCCGCCTCCATGAGGCGCAACATCTCGGCGAGGAAGGAATCCTTTGCCGCCGCCCGTGCCCGCATCGTCACCGGCCCGGTGAGGTTGAGCGTGCCGGCCTCCACGGCGGTGCCGGGGCCGGCCTCGCGCGGCAGGCTCTCGCCGTTGACGAGCGAGCAGTCGATGTCCGATTGCCCGGCGATGATCTCGCCGTCAACCGGGATGCGTTCGCCCGCGGCCACCATCAGCGTCATGCCGGGAGCGATTTCGGAGAGCGGCAGGTATTCCTGCCGTCCGTCGCCACGGACCACATGGGCGCCGCGCGCGGCGAAACGCGCGAGGCCCTTGACGGCGGTGCGTGCCCGCTCGCGCATGACATGATCGAGCGTGCGGCCGATGAGCAGGAAGAAGATGAGCGATACGGCTGCGTCGAAATAGGCATGAGCACCGCTGTTCACCGTGTCGTAAAGGCTCATGCCGAAGGCGATGAGGATGCCGATGGAAATCGGCACGTCCATGTTGGTGCGCCCGTGGCTGAGTGCGTTCCAGGCGGAGCTGAAGAAGACGCGGCCGGAATAGGCGATGGTCGGCAGGGCGATGGCGGCGGAGATGAGGTGGAAGAGGTCGCGTGCGCCGGCCTCGGCGCCGGACCACACCGCTACTGACATCAGCATGATGTTCATCGCGCCGAAGCCCGCCACCGCGAGCGCACGCACGAGGCTGGAGAGCGTCTCGTCGCGCTCGTCGGCTGCCGGGTCGTCGAGATGGGCGGGATAGCCGATGGCCGCAAGCGTCGGGACGAAGGCGCTCGGGTCCGCCGCCTCGCGCCAGCGCACCGAGACGCGGCGCGTGGAGAGGTTGACGCGCGCGCCCTCGACGCCGTCGATGCGCCCGAGCGCGTTCTCGACCGTGCGCATGCAGGCACCGCAATGCACGGCCGGAACGGACAGGTCCGTCTGCCACAGGCCCTCGCCGATGCGATGGCTGGCGAGGACGATCTCCTCCCGCGAGGGCCCTCCTTCAGCGGCCGCGGGCGCGGCGGCGAGGGCGAGCGTGGCCGGCCCGCAGCAGCTCATGGGGTCATTCCTCCTGCGCGATGGCCTTGTAGGCGTGCCAGGTGCCGTGGCCGAGCACCGGGAAGGTGATGATGAGCCCGAGGAGGCCCGTGACGAGGCTCGCTAGGAAGAGCGCGAGCACGATGGCGCCCCAGGCGAGCATCACGGGCAGATTGTTCCACACCAGCGCCATGCTCTTGCCCATGGCCGTGAAGGCATCCACGCGCCGGTCGAGCAGCATCGGGATTGAGAAGGCGCTGATGGCAAAGGAGAAGGCAGCGAACAGTGCCCCGACGAGGCTGCCGACGACGAGCATGGCAAGGCCGAGCGGTGTGCCGAACAGCATCGCCGTGATCGGCCCGAGGCCGGGTACGAAGGGCTGCCAGCCGAAAAACAGCGCGTAGATGATGACGGCTGCACGCATCCATACCAGCATCAGCATCATCAGGAGCGCGCCGGTGAAGAGGATCTGCCCCGTCGAGGCCGCCTTGACGAAGATCATACCGGCAAGGCTCGCCCTTCGCCCCTCGGCAAGGCGCCGGCTCTTTTCGTAGAGGCCGATGGCGAGCACCGGTCCGACCACCATGAACCCAGCCAAGGCTGGGAAGAGGATGTAGTCGAATCCGAAGGCGAACAACCCCCAGATCGTGATGACTGAGACGGCGAAGACGAGAACGCCGTAGGCGAGGCTCGCCCCTGGCTGCACCGTGAAGTCCCGCCAGCCCTTCCGGAGCCAAGTGAGGGCCTCCGACGCAGGCAGTCCGCGATCGAGATCGACGCGGGCGGGCTTGACCGGCGCTTCGTGCGCGACTGTGCTCATGTCCTTTTCCCTCGCTCCGTCCGCTCAGCACGATGACTTGGCCGCGCGGAAGGCGCCTTCGCCCCCGCCCGGCGCCTTCAGATGGGCGACGCAGTCCGGCTGCGAGGACAGCGCCACCGCGACGAGATGCGCGTTCGCTCCGATGATCACCGCGGCCGCCACCGCGACGATGAGGAAGGCCGTGAGGCGCCCCCGCGACAAAGGCTTGCGGGCCGGATCCCGATGTCGTGTCCTCGCCGTCATGGGTCACTTGCCTCCGCCGAGGTCGAGCACGTAGAGCGTGAGGATCTTGCGGTCGAGCTCCGAGAGCCGCGTCTCCCACGCCGGCATGTGGCCCTGGCGACCACCGTAGACGGTATTGAAGATCGACTGGCGGTCCCCGCCGTAGATCCAGAAGCCGTCCGTCAGGTCAGGAGCCCCCACGTCGGTGCTGCCCTTGCCCTCCGGCCCGTGGCACGAGGCGCAGTTGGCGTCATAGACCTCCTTGCCCGCGACAATCACTTCTTTTTCCGGCCCGCTCGCGAGGGTCGGATCGCTCAGCGACTGCACATAGGTGACGACGTTGAGCACGGCCGCCCTGTCGAGCATCTGGTCGCGGCCGAAGGCGAGCATCTGTGCGATGCGGCCCTCGGGATGGCCGCTGTTGATGCCGACACGGATCGTCTCGGCGATCGCCTCGGGCGTGCCGCCCCACAGCCATGCACCTGCCGTGAGGTTAGGATAGCCGGGCCCGCCCTTGCCGGCGGTGCCGTGGCAGACCGCGCAATTGTCGCCGAAGAGGGCGCGGCCGCTCTCGCGCACCTTCTGCATCAGGCCTGCATCCGCCTGGATGGTGGCATAATCGTCCTGCGCGATGCGCTGCGCCCAGCTGCGCTGGCGCGCGGCCTCGGCGACGCTCTCGCGCACGATCTCGCGCTGGTCGATACCGAGCAGGCCCTTCGTATAGGTCACGCCGAGCGGCCAGGCCGGCATCAGCACCCAGTAAACGAAGGCGAAGAGGGCTGTGACGGAGAGGAAGAACCACACCGCTTTCGGCACGGGGGTGTTCAGTTCCTTGATGCCGTTCCACTCGTGCCCGGTCATCCGCTGACCGGTGTAGGGATCGTGCTCGCCTACCGACATGGCGTGTCCTCGTCGTCGATGATGCTCTTGGCAGCTTCCTCGAACCGCTCCTTGTTGGAGGGCCAGAAGGTGTAGGCGACGACGGTGATGGCCATCGCCATGAGGTAGAAGAGGCCGTAGGATTTGGAGAACGCGACGAGCGTGTCGTGGTCGATCATGGCTTCGCCCCTTCGGTCGATGCGGTCTGCTGGTGGGCGGCGTCCGTGAGGCGGCCGAGCACCTGCAGGTAGGCGACGAGCGCATCCATCTCGCTCACCCGCTCGGGCTTGCCATCGAAGGCGCGCACGTTGGTAGCCTCGCCGTAGCGGGCGGTGACGCCGGCCGCGAAGGGGCCGTCCGGCATCGCCTGGCCATAGGCGTCGGCGGTGGCGTTGGCGATCATCTCGTCCGTATAGGGCACGCCGACCACGCGCTGGGCGGCGAGATGGTCGGAGAGGTCGTTCACCTTGAGCGGCGTCTCGGCGAGCCAGCGGTAGGCCGGCATGATCGATTCCGGCACCACGTCGCGCGGGTTGATGAGATGCGCAACGTGCCAGGCATCGGAATACTTGCCGCCGATGCGGGCGAGGTCCGGCCCCGTGCGCTTGGAGCCCCAGAGCATCGGGTGGTCGTATTTCGACTCGACCGCCAGCGAATAGGGTCCGTAGCGCTCCACCTCGTCGCGCAGGGTGCGGATCATCTGCGAGTGGCAGGCATAGCAGCCCTCACGGATGTAGATGTTGCGCCCCGCGAGTTCGAGCGGCGTGTAGACGCGCATATCGGGCGCCTCCTCGACCGTCTCGTCGATGGTGAAGAGCGGGGCGATCTCCATGAAGCCGCCGATGCTCGACACCACGATGATGGCGACGACGAAGCCGATGGCGTTGCGTTCGAGCTTTTGATGGATGCCGAACATCTCAATCATTCTCCCGCTTGGAGCGACCGGGCGAGGGCGGGAACGACGGGCGCGTCGGGCGCGTCGGCCCGTTCGGCCGACGCCTCGCGGATGGTCATCCACACGTTGTAGAGGCCGACGACTGCGCCGATGACGAAGAGGAGGCCGCCGATGGCACGGGCGATGTAGTAGGGCCGCATCGCCACGAGCGAGTCGATGAAGGAATAGGCGAGCGTGCCGCCTTCGTTGTAGGTACGCCACATCAGGCCCTGGATGATGCCCGAGTTCCACATTGCGAAGACGTAGACGAGCGTGCCGGCCAGCGAGAGCCAGAAGTGCACCTCGACGAGCTTGTTGGAATACATGGCCGGCCGCTTCCAGACCCACGGCACGACGGCATAGATCGAGCCGAAGGTGATGAGCGCTACCCAGCCGAGCGCGCCGGCATGCACGTGGCCGACCGTCCAGTCCGTGTAGTGCGAGAGCGAGTTGACGGCGCGGATCGACATGAACGAGCCCTCGAAGGTCGAGAGGCCGTAGAACACTGCCGCCAGCATCATGAAGCGCAGCGTGGCGTCATCACGCACCTTGTGCCAGGCGCCGTTGAGGGTGAGCAGAGCGTTCGCCGCCGCCATCCACGAGGGCACGATCAGCATGATCGAGAAGGTCATGCCGAGCGTCTGCACCCATTGCGGCAGGGCCGTGTAGTGCAGGTGGTGCGAGCCCGCCCACATGTACATGAAGGTGATGCCCCAGAAGCCGAGGATCGACATGCGGTAGGAGAACACCGGCCGGCCCGCGCGCTTGGGCAGGTAGTAGTACATCATCCCGAGGAAGCCGGCGGTGAGGAAGAAGGCGACCGCGTTGTGGCCGTACCACCACTGCGTCATCGCATCCTGCACGCCCGAGAAGGCCGAGTAGCTCTTGGCGCTGCCGAAGGAGATCGGCACGGCGAGGTTGTTGACGATGTGCAGGATGGCCACGACCAGGATGAAGGCCATGTAGTACCAGTTGGCCACGTAGATATGCGGCTCCTGCCGGCGCATCAGCGTGCGCAGGTAGATCGAGAAATAGACGACCCACACGACGACGAGCCACAGGTCGGCGTACCACTCGGGCTCGGCATATTCCTTCGACTGGGTGATGCCGAGGAGATAGCCGCTCGCCGCGATGAGGCAGAAGAGGTTGTAGCCGACGAGCACGAACCACGGGCTGAACTGGTCGGGCAGGCGGGCGCGGGACGTGCGCTGCAGGACGTGGAAGGAGGTGGCGATGAGCGCGTTGCCGCCGAAGCCGAAGATGACGCCGGAGGTGTGCACCGGCCTGAGGCGGCCGAAGCTCGCCCAGGCGGCGTCGAAGGTCATGTCCGGATAGACGAGCAGCCAGGCGACCCAGTCGCCGACGCCCATGCCGATGACGCCCCAGATCATGGCGAGCACGACGCCGGCCTTCGTCGGCGTGTCGTAATACTGGGCGAGGCGCTCCTCGCCCGGCTCTGGCGCATAGAAGCCGGCGATGACGAAGAACATCAGGATGACGGCCGAGGCCATGATGAGCCCGCCGTGCACGGCAAGAATGTCCCCCCGGCCGGCGATGGCCAGGGCAAGGCCGAATGTCGCCACGGCCGTCAGCACGGCAAGAGCCAGCCGCCTCTCGCCCCTCGTCAGTTCCGATATCATGGTGGCGTTGCTCCCGCTCCGCTCCTGGTCCCTGCGACGGGTGCGGAAATCCGCCCGTCTCACAGGCCATAGGACGAGCCGGCGGCCGATTGTTTGATGCGGATCAAAGAACGCCGGATTCGGCTGTGCCGGGCGCCTGTCTTGGCCCGGTTCCCCCACGCGGCCAGAGGCCCGGCCCGCAACGCCGCTAGATACATGGTCGCGGGGCGGGGCACCGATTCGTAATGCAACTCGTTTGCACTTGCGCCGCGGCTGCGCGTCGCCTATATCTGCAATTGCAATTCATTCGCAATAAGGAGAGGCGTTTCATGCCCGATGCGACGCGACGCGGCCTCATGGCTATGGTGGCTGCTGCCCTGCTTGGTTTCATGGTCGCAGCCGGCCCGGCCGCGGCGCAAACGCCGCCGGCTCGCAAGCTCGTCATCGTTGCCACGACCGGCATGATCGCCGACGCCGTGCGCCAGGTGGCAGGGGACCGGGCCGAGATAAAGGCCCTGATGGGTCCGGGTGTCGATCCGCACACCTATCGCCAGACCCGTTCCGATATTGTCGCCATGACGCAGGCTGACGCCGTGATGTGGCACGGGCTCTACCTCGAGGCCCAGCTCGAGGCCTTTTTCGTCGACCTTGCGAAGCACAAAAGGGTTTTCGCTCTTGGCGAAACTCTGCCGAAGGCTGAATTGCTGGCGCACGAGGACTACGAGGGCCGCTACGATCCGCACGTCTGGATGGCGCCGCGCATCTGGAAGGGGGTCGTTCTTGCCGCGCGCGATGCGCTGATTGCGCTCGACCCGGCCGGCGAGGCGACCTTTCGCCGCAATGCCGATGTACATCTAGGCGAGATCGATGCGCTCGCCGCCTATGGCGAGAAGGCCATGGCCAGCGTACCGGCGGAGGCTCGCGTCCTCGTGACCGCGCACGATGCCTTCCGCTACTTCGGCCGCGCCTATGGCTTTGAGGTGCTCGGCATCCAGGGCATCTCGACCGAGAGCGAGGCGGGGCTCAAGCACATCGAGGATCTTGTCGGCACGTTGGTCGAGCGCAGGATCGGCGCCATCTTCGTCGAGACCTCGGTGCCGGACCGCAACGTCAGGGCCCTCATCGAAGGGGCGGCGGCGCGCGGCCACAAGGTGGTCATCGGCGGCGAGCTCTATTCCGATGCCATGGGTCGGCCGGGCACCTACGAAGGCACCTACGTCGGTATGATCGACCACAATCTCACGACGATCGCCCGGGCGCTCGGCGGCGACGCGCCGGCCAGGGGCTTTCAGGGCAAGCTCGACCCGGTCGATTGAAGAGGCATGACGCCATGAGTACCCCGACCCTGATCGCCGACAACGGCCGCACGCTCGGCGAGAGCCATCCTGACAGTCCGCTCGCCGTCAACGGGCTGACGGTCAGCTACGGCGAGAAGCCCGTGCTGTTCTCGATTGACTTCGTCGTACCGAAGGGGGCGATGGTTGCCATCGTCGGCCCCAACGGCGCCGGCAAGTCGACGCTCATCAAGGCGGCGCTCGGCATCGTGCCGCGCATCGCCGGCGAGGTCACGGTTTTCGGCGCTCCTTATGAAAAGGCGCGCCACCGCATCGCCTACGTGCCGCAGCGTGCCAGCGTCGACTGGGACTTCCCGGCGACCGTGCGCGACGTCGTGCTGATGGGGCTCTACCGCGAGATCGGTTTCCTGCGCTTCGCCGGCCGCCGCCATCGCGAAAGGGCCCTCGCCTGCCTCGAGCGCGTCGGCATGGCGGCCTTCGCCGACCGGCAGATCGGACAGCTCTCCGGCGGCCAGCAGCAGCGCGTCTTCCTCGCCCGCGCGCTCGCCCAGGAGGCGGACCTCTATGTGATGGACGAGCCCTTCGCCGGCGTCGATGCGGCCACCGAGCGCGCCATCATCGCCGTGCTCAAGGAGCTCAACGGCGCCGGCAAGACCATCGTCTGTGTGCACCACGACCTCGCTACCGTGCCCGACTATTTCGACCATGTCCTGCTCGTCAATGTGCGTAAGATTGCTGATGGGCCGGTCGCCACCACCTTCACCTCGCACAACCTGCAGGCGACCTACGGCGGTCGTCTCGCGGCCGCCCATGTGGAGGAGGTCGCGGTCGGGCGGGAAGCGGCGGGGGAGGGGCGATGATGGCCTTCCTCACGGCGCTCGCCCTCGGCGCGGGCTACAACACCGCCCTCGTCACCATCGGTGCTGCCATCCTCGGCGGCGGCGCCGGGGCCATCGGCACCTTCGTGCTCCTGCGCAAGCGCTCGCTCGTCAGCGATGCCGTCAGCCACGGCACGCTGCCGGGCCTCGCGCTCGCCTTCATCCTGATGGCGCTCCTGACCGGCGACGGACGCAACATCGTCGCGCTCATGGTGGGCGCAGCGTTCAGCGCCGCCCTCGGCCTCTTCTGCGTCGAGTGGATCACCCGCCGCACGCGTCTCACCGAGGATGCGGCCATCGGTGCGGTCCTGTCCGTCTTCTTCGGCTTCGGCATCGTGCTGCTCACCGTCATCCAGTCGCTGCAGACCGGCGGGCAGGCCGGCATCGCCGGCTATCTCTTGGGCTCGACCGCCGGCATGCTGCGCTCGGAGGCGGAGACCATCGCCGTCGCCGCGCTTGCCACGGGGGCTGCCATCTTCGTCCTGCGTCGGCCCTTCACGCTGGTGTGCTTCGACGAGGGCTATGCCGCGACGCGCGGCATCGACGTGCGCCTCACCGACCTTGCCATGATGGGCGTGCTGCTCGCCGTCACGGTCATCGGCCTCAAGGTGGCCGGCCTCGTGCTCATCGTCGCGCTCACCATCATCCCGCCGGTGACGGCGCGGTTCTGGACCGACCGGCCGGAACGCATGGTGCTCATCGCCGCCGCCTTCGGCGCCGCCGCAGGCTATGTCGGCGCCGCCATCTCCGCCTCGGACCGGGGCCTGCCGACCGGGGCGGTCATCGTGCTCACCGCCGCCGCTTTCTTCGCCGTCTCGCTCGTCCTGTCGCCCGTCCGCGGGCTGATGTCCGGCCTTGCCACGCGCCTGCGTTTCCAGCGGCGCGTGCACGAGCGTCAGGGCCTGCTCGCGCTCGCCCGTGGCGAGGCCATCTACGATCCCCTGACCATCAAGGTTCTGCGCCGGGCCGGACATATCCGCGCCGATGGCGTCGCGACGCTCGAAGGCCGCGCCGCCGCTGCGGCCGCCGTGCGCGAGGAGGCCTTGTGGGGTCTCTACCGCCGGCTTCATCCCGATGAGGCGGGGGCCCTTGATCACCAGGGGCTTGCGCCCATCGCGACGGCCTTGCCGCCCGACGTTGTGGCCGATCTTGCCGTGCGCCTCGAGCCGGCCGATACCGGAGTACGCTGATGGGTACCGATTTCGTTGTCCTCAGCCTGGTGCCGCTCGCAATCGGCATCCTCGTCTGCGTTTCCTGTGCGCTGCTCGGCAATTTCCTCGTGTTGCGTCGCCAGAGCCTCATCGGCGATGCGGTGAGCCACGTAGTGCTGCCGGGGATCGTCGGCGCCTTCATCGTCACCGGCACCGTCGCGGCCGGCGCCATGCTGCTGGGCGCCGGCATCGCCGCCGTCCTCGCGGTCCTCCTCATCGAGATCGTGCGCCGGGTCGGTCGTGTCGAGCCCGGCGCGGCCATGGGCGTCGTCTTCACCACGTTCTTCGCCGCGGGCGTGCTGCTGCTCGAGCAATCGGACACGAGCTCCGTGCATCTCGACGTGGAGCACGCGCTCTACGGTAATCTCGAGAGCCTCATCTGGCTCGCGGGCAGCGCAGGCTGGGCGGCGCTCCTCGATCCTGCCGCGCTCGCGGCGCTGCCGCCGCAACTGCCGCGCCTGGCACTCGTCACGTTCGCCGTCGTCTTGTTCCTGCTCGTTTTCTGGAAAGAACTCGTCGTCGGCACCTTCGATGCGACATTCGCGGAAAGCGTCGGCGCACGGCCCGGGCCCGTGAGCTTCGCCCTCATCGTCATGGTGGCTGTGGCGGCGGTGGCGGCCTTCGATGCCGTAGGCTCGATCATCGTCATCGCCATGTTCATCTGCCCGCCGGCCAGCGCGCGGCTAATGACCGACCGGCTCGTGCCGCAGCTGGCCTGGAGCGTCGTACTCGCCGTGGTCTCGGCCATCGCCGGCTATGTTCTGGCCGGCTACGGCCCGCTCTGGCTGGGTGCCGCCTACAGTGTCAGTGCCGCAGGGATGATCGCGACTGTCGCAGGGCTGATCCTCGCGCTCGCCTGCCTGGCCGGGCCGCGGCGCTTCGGCACGCGCACGGCCGCCCGTCGGCGGCGACCGCCCCCAGGGCGGGCATCTCACCACCAGTCGTCGATCTCGAATTCCTTGCAGGTATAGCCAATGAAGCAGCTTGGCGTGTCCGCGGCGCGCACCCAGGCGGGGCGGGTGACCTGTGTCGGGAAGCAGAAGCTGCCGTTGGCGACATAGCGGTCGTAGGTCGTCCGGCTGGTCGAGACGACGACGGCGCCGCGCGAGGCGACGATGCCGGCAAGGGCGCGGCACGTGAGCGCGGGCGCATAGGGGCGCGACTGTGCGAAGGCCTGGGTGGCCGGAGCAGCGACGGACGCGGCCATCAACAGGGCAAGGGTGAGGGTGCTGGCTTTCATCGTCTCGCCTCCACATGGGCGCCGGGCGCCGGACGAACAACAAATTATAGCTCGCCTGAAACAGAATGGCCCCTTCGCGCGTTTCCATGGCACTCGCTTAAGTCAAGGGGTGGAACGCCATGTCCACGATACTCATCGTCATACTGATATTGTTGCTCATCGGCGCTCTGCCGAGCTGGCCCTACAGTGCAGGCTGGGGCTATTACCCGAGCGGCCTCCTGGGCCTCATCCTCATCGTCATCCTCATTCTCGCACTGATGGGGCGCTTGTAGCGCCCGACAGGATCAGGCGTTTTCGGGTCGGCCGCCGGCGCACGTTCTCCGCGCCGGCGGCGGCGTGACATTCAGGGTCACAGGGAGAGAGAACATGGAGTTGACGATCCAGCTTCTTGGTGTGCTCGGTTCCATGATCGTCTTCGTGACGATCTGCGCTCTCGAAGGGGCAAGCTGAACGAGCCCGCTCCCGATCGATTTTTACGGCACTGCCGAGGGCAGGGGGGTCAATCGCCCGCGCGGCGAATGCGTGTTGCCGCCTGTGAGAGATGGTAAAGCGCGATTCCGCTCGTCGTCGCCACGTTGAGGGAATCGAAGCCCTGTGCCATGGGGATGGTCACCGTGCGGGCGCGCGCCATGACGCCGGCCGGCAGGCCCGGACCTTCCGTGCCGAGCAGGATGGCGGCCCGGGCCGGACGCGCGAGCTGCGCAAGTGGCGTTGCGCCCGACGGGCTCAGCGCGAAGGGAAGGAAGCCGTGCCGCTCCAAGAGGGCCACGACGTCCTCGCTCGCGCCGATGCGAGCCGAGGGCACGATAAGGCTCGCGCCGACGGAGACGCGGATCGCCTTGCGGTAGAGCGGATCGCAGCTCGCCCCGTCGAGCAGCACGCCCGCAGCGCCGAAGGCGGCTGCATTGCGGAAGATGCCGCCGACATTGTCATGGTTGGCGATGCCAAGCCCGACGACGACGAGCGCCTCCTCAGGCAGTTGGTCGAGGAGCTCGGCCGCTCCCGGCATCGGCGCCCGCTCGCCGAGCGCCAGGATGCCGCGATGAATATGGAAGCCGACGATGGCATCCATCACCGCCGATGAGGCGCGGTAGACGGGCACCGCCGCCGGCACCAGCGCCAACAGGTGGCCGAGATTGTCGAAGCGCTTGGCTGTCACCAGCAACGAGCACGTCCGGTGGACGGCGCGCGTCAAGAGCACGCGCAGCACCACCTCGCCCTCGGCGACGAAGTGGCCCTGCCGGCCGACGAGATCGCGCTCGCGCACGTCGCGATAGGCGGCGATGCGGGCGTCACCCGGATCATCGATGTCGATGATTTCAGCCAAGGGCGGCTCCCGCACGGCCTTGTGCGCCGCAGTCGCCAGCCATGCGCTCGCACGCATGGCTTTTCCTGTCGTTCGCTGGCATTGTCCCTTGCCTCATTGGAACAGCCATAAGAAAAAGCTCGCTCACGCTCAAGGACGGCGCCGCAGGGCGCCAGGATATGGAAGACCCGATGCCCAGCTATCGCTCGCGAACCTCCACCCACGGCCGCAACATGGCCGGTGCCCGCGGCCTCTGGCGCGCCACCGGCATGAAGGATGGCGACTTCGGCAAGCCGATCATCGCCGTCGTCAATTCCTTCACCCAGTTCGTGCCTGGCCATGTGCACCTGAAGGACCTCGGCCAGCTCGTGGCGCGCGAGATCGAGGCGGCGGGCGGCGTCGCCAAGGAATTCAACACCATCGCGGTCGACGACGGCATCGCCATGGGCCACGACGGCATGCTCTACAGCCTGCCCTCGCGCGAGATCATCGCCGACAGCGTCGAATACATGGTCAATGCGCATTGCGCCGACGCCATGGTCTGCATCTCCAACTGCGATAAGATCACGCCCGGTATGCTGATGGCGGCCATGCGCCTCAACATCCCGGCCGTCTTTGTCTCCGGCGGACCGATGGAGGCTGGCAAGGTCGTCCTGAACGGCAAGGAAAAGGCGCTCGATCTCGTCGACGCCATGGTCGCGGCCGCCGACGACACCGTCTCGGACGAAGATGTGAAGGTCATCGAGCGTTCCGCCTGCCCGACCTGCGGCTCGTGCTCGGGCATGTTCACGGCCAATTCGATGAACTGCCTCACCGAAGCGTTGGGCCTCGCTTTGCCCGGCAATGGCTCCACTCTCGCCACCCACGCCGACCGCAAGCGCCTCTTCGTCGAGGCCGGCCACCTCATCGTCGATCTCGCCCGCCGTTATTACGAGCAGGACGACGCCTCGGTGCTGCCGCGTGCCATCGCGAGCTTCAAGGCCTTCGAGAATGCGATGACGCTCGACATCGCCATGGGCGGCTCAACAAACACGGTTCTCCATCTCCTCGCCGCGGCGAATGAGGGCGAGGTGCCGTTCACGATGAGCGACATCGACCGCCTGTCGCGCCGCGTGCCCGTCCTGTGCAAGGTGGCGCCGGCGGTCGGCCACGTGCACATGGAGGATGTGCACCGCGCCGGTGGCATCATGGCGATCCTGGGCGAGCTCGATCGCGTCGGCCTCATCGACACCAGCTTGCCGACCGTGCACAGCACGACGATGGCTGAGGCGCTGGAGCGCTGGGACATCGCACGCACCGACAGCGAGAGCGTGCGCACGTTCTACAGGGCCGCGCCCGGCGGCGTGCCGACGCAGGTCGCTTTCAGCCAGGACCGGCGCTGGGACGACCTCGACCTCGACCGTGAAAAGGGTGTCATCCGCGCCGCGGAGCATGCCTATTCGAAGGACGGCGGCCTCGCCGTGCTCTACGGCAACCTCGCCGAGGACGGCTGCATCGTGAAGACGGCCGGCGTCGATGAATCGATCCTGAAATTCTCCGGCCCCGCCCGCATCTTCGAGAGCCAGGATGCGGCGGTCGAGGGCATCCTCGGCAACAAGGTCAAGGCCGGCGAGATCGTCCTCATCCGTTACGAGGGGCCGCGCGGCGGCCCGGGTATGCAGGAAATGCTCTATCCGACGAGCTACCTGAAGTCGAAAGGGCTCGGCAAGCTCTGCGCTCTCGTCACCGACGGGCGCTTCTCCGGCGGCTCCTCGGGCCTGTCCATCGGCCACGTCTCGCCGGAAGCGGCCGAGGGCGGCACCATCGGCCTCGTCGAGGAGGGGGACATCATTGAGATCGACATCCCGAACCGGCGCATCCATCTCGCCGTGGGGGAGGAGGAGATCGCCCGCCGCCGCGCCGCCATGGAGGCGAAGGGCGACGCCGCTTGGCAGCCGGCCGCCCCGCGCAAGCGCGCCGTCTCGGCCGCCCTGAAGGCCTACGCGGCCCTGACGACCAGCGCCGCCCGCGGCGCCGTGCGCGACGTGAGCGGCCTCAAGCGCTGAAAACGTTTCGGCGGGTCGCAGGGCTGGAGCGCCGCTGCCCCCTCCCCATTACATGAGGGAGGGGGCGCCAAGACGCCGCCCGCCATGGCATCGCCAGCGCCGGGCGCTCGGGCCGTTGCGTCGCTACGCCTGCGTGACGACGGCCTCCAGAAGCCGCATCGCCCGCGCCCCGGCGGCGGCGTCGGGCACGTCGCGCTGCTCACCTCGTACCACCGCGAGGAAGTCACCGATCAGGGCGTAGTAGCCCTTGTGGTCCTCGTTGGCGGCGACCGTCAGGTTCGGCTCCCAGACGAGCGTATCCTCGCCGTCGACGAGGCTCGCGTCCGTGCGGCTCACCTTGAAGGGCGGGGCGCGGTAGTAGCGGACCTCGTGCACGTTGCGCACCTCCACGCGCTGGTGGTCGGCCATCACCTGCCACCATTCCATCGGCGTGCCGCGCGACTGGTGCGTGCCCATGACGAGCGTGCCGAGGCCGCCGCTCGCGAAGCGGAAATCGACGTGCAGCAGCAGCTTTCCGGGGGCGAGTTCGTGCCGGCGCGCGCCGACTTGGGCGACCTCGCCCATCAGCCACGGAACGAGGTCGAGATAGTGCACGCAATGATGCAGGTAGAAGCCGGTGTAGTCCGGGTCCTTTTCGAAGTATGTCGGCGCCGTCATGTACTCGCCGAGGAAACTTGCCGGCGTGCCGAATTCCGGCTTGGCGACGACATTGGCGGCGATCCGGTTTGCCGTTGAATAGCGTTTCATGAAGCCGAGCACGACGGGTACGCCCGCGGCCTGCGAAGCCTTGGCAAGTTCCTCGGCCTCGCGCGCCGTCGCTGCCGGCGGCTTCTCGACGAAGACGGGCAGCTTGCGTGCCATCGCCGCCATGCCGACAGCGAAATGTACGGCAGGGCCTGCAGCAATGCCGATGGCATCGATGTCCTGGCGCGCCAGCAGCGCCTGCCAATCGCGCATCGTGTTCTGCACCGGGATGCCGTAGCGTCTCGCGGTCTGAGCGAGCCGCGCTTCGTCGGTGTCGCAGAGCGCGGCGATGGTGACATCGTGGCGGATGAGCTGCGGCAGCAGCATCTCGTTGGCATGCGTGCCGCAGCCGATCCAGCCGATGCGAATGGTCATGGCTCATGCCCTCCCGGCGAAGGCGAGCGCGGCCTTGAGATAGGCCACACTGTGGGCGAGTTCTCCGTCTTCGTTGCGCTGCGGTGCACGCCATTGGGCGAGCGGCACCCCCGGCCGCTCGTCGTCGCGGCGGAAGGGCTCGAGGGTGATCGGCCCAGCGTAGCCGACGTCGACGAGGGCACGCGCCACCGCCGGCCAGTCGATATGGCCGGAACCGACGAAGCCGCGGTTGTTCTCGTTGGCCTGGAAATGTACGAGCCGCTTGCCCGCCAGTCGGATGGCGTCGGGGATGGAGGGATCCTCCATGTTCATGTGGAAGGTGTCGAGCATCACGCCGAGCGCCGGCGAGGAGACCGCCTCCGCGATGGCGAGGCCGTGGCGCGTGGTGTTGGCGATGTCGGTCTCGAAGCGGTTGAGCGGCTCGAGCCCGAAGGTCACGCCGGCATTCTCGGCGCGCAGGCTCGCCTCCCTCAAGCCGCTGACGACGCGATCGATGCGCCGCTTGCGCTCCTCCTCAGCGACCGGTGCCGGCGGGCGCCCGGCGAAGACCATCGGCGCCCCGTAAAGCGGCCCGCCGACGATGGTTGCGCCGAGCGCCGTCGCGGTCTCGACGCAGGTGCCGAGATAACGGATGCCCGCCTGTCGGGCGCCCTCGTCAGCACTCGAAATGTCGCGGGCAAGGCTGACGCGGGCGGCCAGCACCACGCCGAGGCCGCTGTCGGCGAGTGCGGTCCTGGTCTCGGCGAGATTGAGCTCGCCGGGCTCGGGCACCAGCAGTTCGACGAAGTCGCAGCCGGCCTTCTTCGCTCGGGTGAAGGTTGCGAAATGTTCGCGGCCGAACGGCCGGGCATAGAACATCGAGATGACGCCGATCGGGTTCATTTGCTTGGTCATGACTTCACCGCACCGGCCGTGAGACCGCCCACGAGCCGCCGTTGCACGAGGAGGAAGAGGATGGTGACGGGGATGGCGACGAGCGTTCCGCCCGCCGTGAGCAGGCCCCATTGCACCGTGAACTCGCCGATGAAGAGCTGCAGGGCAACCGTGACGGTGCGCACGTTCTGGCCCGACAGCATCATGGCGAAGAGGTATTCGTTCCAGGAAGTGACGAAGATGTAGATGCCCGTCGTCACGATGCCGGGCATGACGATCGGCAGGATGACGAGGCGGATGGTTTGCAGACGGCTGGCCCCGTCCATGATCGCTGCCTCGTCGAGTTCGGGCGGGATCGCATTCATGTAGCTCGTCATCATCCAGATCGAGAATGGGATCGCGAAGGTGGAATGCCCGGCGATGACGCCGAGGAAGGTGTCGAGCAGCCCGAGGGCGCGCATCAGCACGAAGAGCGGGATGATGATGAGCACGATCGGGAACATGTTCACGACGAGGAACTGCACCATCAGGAAGCGCCGCCCGCGGAAGCGGAAGCGCGAGAAGGCATAGGCCGCCGGCACGCTGACGAGGAGCCCGACCGTGACCGCGCCGACGGCGACGATGAAGCTGTTGAGGAGGTTGCCGGCGAAGGTCGTGCGGGCGAGGAGGTCCCGATAATGCTGCAGCGTGCCCTCGCTCGGCCAGTACGCAACCGGCCATTGGGCGATCTCCTCGTTGGGCTTGAAGGAGGTGATCACCATCCAGGCATAGGGCGCGAGCGCGAAGAGCACGATGGCGAGGACCGGGATCTCCACCTGGACGACGCGGGCGAGACGGGAGCGGCGTTCGATCATCGGCTGAGCTCCCGCGCCACGCGGCGCACATAGATGAAGACGACGACGAGCAGAAGCGCTGTGAGCACCAGCGCGAGCGCCGCGCCATAGCCGAATTCCATGCCGCTGTAGGCTTTGAGGAAGGCGTAGAGCGGCAAGGTGTGGGTGGCGTAGCCCGGCCCGCCGCCGGTCATGACGAGGATCACGTCGAGCGAGTTCGCCACCCAGATGGTGCGCAGCAGGAGCGCGGTCGCGATCACCTCGGAGATCGACGGCAGCGTGACGTAGACGAGCTTCTGGAAGCGGCTCGCCCCGTCGATCTCGGCCGCCTCGTAGAGCTCGGCGGGGATCGTCTGCAGGCCGGCGAGCACGACGACCGCGAAGAAGGGAAATCCCTGCCAGATGAGGGCGAGGATGACGGCGTAGAAGGCCGTATCGGGATGGGCGAGCCAGGCGACCGGTTCGGAGATGAGGCCGAGCCGCAGGAGCCCGTCGTTGATGACGCCGACATTGAAGTCGTACATCCAGGTCCACATCAGGCCGATGATGACGCTCGGCAGGGCCCAGGGCACGATGATCAGCGAGCGGGCGATGCCCCGCCACCAGAAGC
Organism: Chelatococcus daeguensis; assembly: GCF_001887265.1. Lineage (NCBI taxonomy): Bacteria > Pseudomonadati > Pseudomonadota > Alphaproteobacteria > Hyphomicrobiales > Chelatococcaceae > Chelatococcus > Chelatococcus daeguensis. The sequence goes on from NZ_CP018095.1 coordinate 765,701, forward strand.
TCTCGTTGAGGAGGAGCGCGGCGCCGAGCCCCAGCAGGAACTGGAAGCCGACGACGAGCGCGATCCATAGGAAGGAGTGGCCGAGCGAGATCCAGAAGACCTCGTCGTTCCACATGCGTTGGAAATTGCCGAAGCCGATGAAGGGCACGTCCTTGGGGCGGAAGAGCACGAAATCGTGCAGGCTCATCCACGCCGTCTGCAGGACGGGAACGAGGATGACCGCCGCCGTGACCACGAGGGCGGGCAGCAGAAAGGCATAAGGCGTCATAAGCGCGCGCGAGCGCGCTCCCGCCGTCACGAGGCTCGTCACGGGCCGAAACTCCGGAAAAGGTGGGTGGAGGCGGTATTGCGCCGCGCTCCACCCGGGTCGGCAGGGGCCAGGGGGGGCCCCCCGCCACCCATCAACCGTGGAAGTGCTTCTCGATGGCCTGCATCATGTCGTCGGGGCTGATCTGTCCGAGCAGCGCGCGCTGCATGTTGGTCGGCCAAACGGTGCGCACGAAATCCGCTGTCTTGGGGCTATCTGGCAGCACACCGGCCATGGCGAGCGACTGCTCGCTGGCCTCGACGAAGCGCTTGGGATGCAGCTTCCAGTTCGCCATGCCCGAGGTGGTCACGGTGAGCTGGCCGGTGAAGCCGTTGAAGGTGACGTTGTTCTCGGCGGTGGACAGGAAGGTGATCCACTTGAAGGCGGCCTCCTTGTTGGCGCTTGCCGCGAAGACCGCGTTCGATTCGTCGCCAAAGGAGGTCCAGCCGTTGCCGTCGGGCGCGCGCGGCACCGGCACAGCGGAGACCTTGTCGCCGAGCGCCTCAACCATCTCGTTGGACGAGCCGACGTGGTGGATGGTCATGGCCGTGCGGCCCGCCTTGAAGCCGTCGATGATCTGGCGGAAGCCGTCGGTCGGTGCTGACGGCGGGAAGACCTTCTCCTTGGTACCGAGATCGACGAACCAGCGGTTGGCGGCGAGCGCCTTGTCGCTGACCATGCCGCCCTTGCGGAAATTGGCGCCGCCGCCGAGAACGAATGGCCCCCAATGGTCGTGGCCACCCGCTCCGCCGCGCATGCCGAACCCGAAGACGCCATCCCTGGTCAGTGCCTTCGCCGCCTTGAGGAAGTCGTCGAAGGTGTGCGGGGCTGCGACGCCGGCCTTTTCGAACAGATCCGGTCGGTAGTAGAGATAGAGCACTACGTATTGTAGCGGCAGGTAATATTGCTTGCCATCGCTGGCCCTGTTGAGCTGCCAGATGTCCTCGGTGATGTCGGTACGCGCGTTCCAGCCCTTGAGCATGTCGTCGAGCGGCTCGAGCGCTCCCATCTCCACGAGGCGGGCCTGGTTGTTGAGCTTCACCATGGCGCAGTCGGGCGCATTGCCCGCGACGAGCGCGGCGAAAAGGCGCGTGTAGTAGTCGTTGCCGCCGCCCCACGGAATGCTTTCGGCGACGACCTTGATGCCGGGATTTTCCTTCTCGAACTTCGCGACGAGCTCGGCTGGCGAGTGCTGCGGATTGTCGAAATGGTACCACCAGCGCACCGTCACGCCCTGCGCGACGGCCGGGGCGGGAAAGCTGCCCGCGAAGGGCGCGGCAAGCGCGCCCGCGCCGGCGAGTTGCAGGAATCTGCGCCTCCCGATGCCCTTTTTGCGGGTCATGTTGTCCTTGGTCATGTCCTCTCCTCCGGTTCTTTGCGTGTTGTTTCTGGGGTACCGCCCTGGTCCCCTTTCGCTGCAAGGGGGAAATTGCCGTCTCCTATCGGCCGAGAACCTCCCTGATATGCGCCGCGCCGGCCGCGATGGCCGCCCTTGCCGCCGGCAGCTCGCGCGTCATGCGCAGAAAGCCGTGGACGACGCCGGGCGTCACGTCGAGGCGGAAGGCAATGCCGGTGTGGGCGAGTTTGTCGGCCAGCAGCAGCGTGTCGTCGAGCAACGGATCGAGCCCCGCGGCATTGAGATAGAGCGGCGGCAGGCCGTCGAGTTCGGCGCGCAGCGGGACGGCGAGCTCGGTGGTGTCCGCCGGCAGGGTGCCGAGGAAGTTGCCCCAGTACCACTGCATGATCGCGGTTCCGAGAAAGAGGCTGCCGTCGCCAAGGCGCTCGTGGCTTGCCGTGTCGAAGATCGGCGCGTAGCAGCCGTAGAACAGGGCGGCCGTTGCGGGCAGCGCCTGTCCCTTGTCGCGCCGGGCGAGAAGCGCGGCGAGCGCGAGGTTCGCCCCGGCCGAATCGCCGGCGAGCGCGATGCGCGCCATGTCGACGGGCTGGCCGAGGCCGCCATCGGCCGCGAAGGCGAGGGTGGCGAGGACATCGTTGAGCGGTGCCGGGAAGGGATGTTCCGGAGCGAGGCGATAATCCATGCTGAGGACGGCGCAGCCCGAGGCCTTGGCCAGGTTGCGCACGGTGCCGTCGTGCGTGTCGATGGAGCCGAAGGTCCAGCCTCCGCCGTGCACGAAGACGACGAGGCCGTTCGTCAGCGCGTCCGCCTGCGGTTCGTAGAGACGGGCCCGCAGGCCGCCGGCAGCCGTGGGGACGGTGAGCTCACGCACCGCCGCCAGCTCCGGCGCGCCAGCGTTCCAGGGCTTCGCCAGCTCTTCGAAGGTCTGTCGGGCCTCACCCATCGCCATGGTGCGGTAGTCGACGGCGGGCGCAGCGCGCATGCGCTCGTAGATGGGCCGGAAATCTGGGTCGAGGGGCAGAGTCATGCTGACTGACGCTCCGAGGAAACGTCGACGATGGTGTCGATGTGATGGCCGAGCGCCTCGGCAAGGCCGGCGCCGTCGCGCGCGGCGAGGCGCTCGTAGATGGGTTGGTGCCGGCGCGCCGTCTCGAGCAGCGGCCGGCGATGGCGCGGCTCCCACAACTTCTGCCGGTGCGAATGCAGGATGCAGCGCACGAGGATCTGCTCCAGCGCCTGCAGGCCCGCGAGGCGGAAGATGGCGAGGTGGAAATCGGTGTCGAGCTCGATGAGCCGGTACTGGTTGCCCGCGCTCGCCACTCGCTCCATCTCGTCCTGGAGGGCCTGCAAATCATGCAGCGCGCCATCCGTTACCGCCGCCGCAGCCCGCACGGCTCCACGCATCTCGATGCGGCGCCGGAGCGCGATGATCTCGTCGGCCTCTTCCGGGTCGAGAGGCGTGACGGTGGTGCCGCGATGGCCGCTGCGGATGACGAGCCCGTCCTCCTGCAGGCGTAGCAGCGCCTCCCGCACCGTGCCCTGGCTGCAGCCAAGCTCGCGCGCGAGGCCGAGTTCCGTCAGGGCGATGCCAGGCTGCAGGTCGTTGAGGATGATGCGGCGTTTGACCGCCGAATAGGCTGCCTCGCGCGGGCGCAAGTCCTAATCCTCCCTGCTTTCTTATTATCGATATTGATATTGATAATTCAAACGGCTTAACCTGACAAGACGGCGCCCGCCAGGGCGGCCGCAATGATCGAGGTGGCGATGGCCTCAGGACGCGGCGGCGCGTGGGGGGGACCGGCTTTCCGCCTGCTTCGCGGGCGCTGTCCAGCCGAGTGCCCGCGAGATCGTATCGGCCGTCTCGATGACGAGTTCGCCGAGCACGGGGATACGCGCCGGCGAGATGCGCTCGGCCGGGCCGGAGACGCTGATCGAGGCGAAGACGCTGCCCGAGGCGTTACGGATCGGGGCGGCGACGCAGTTGAGGTTGCGCTGGTGTTCGGACCAGTCGATGGAGTGGCCTCGCTTGCGCGTCGCCGCCATCTCCTCGCGCAGCCGCTGCGGGTCGACGATGGTGTTTTCCGTAAAGGCCTTGAGCCCGGCGGCGATGACGCGCTCCAGCGTCGCCTCGTCCTGGAAGGCGAGGATGGCCTTGCCGACACCCGTACAATAGACCGGTGCGCCCTCAATGGTCATGACGAGCGAGCTTGGGCCGCTGTCCATCTCCTTGCGGTCGACGAAGACGGCGTGCAGGCCGTCGAAGATGCAGAGGTGGACCACCTCGCCGCTCAGCTTGGCGAGGCGGTCGACATGCGGCTGCGCCTCGCGGTGCAGGTCGAGGTTGGCGAGATAGAGGCTGCCGAGTTCGAACAGCTTGAGCCCGAGGCGGTAGCGCTCCCGGTCTCGGTCCTGCTCGATGAAGCCGATCTCCTTCATCGTCGCGAGCAGCCGGTGGGCGGTGGCCTTGGGATAGCCCGTCCGCGCCTGGATCATGCCGAGCGTCAATGTCCGGTCGTGCTTGGTGAAGCACTGCAGGATGCTCGCCATCTTGCCAAGCGAGTTGACCAGATCCTTGCGCTGGGTCCGCGTCACGCTTTGCCTCGTTCATTCCGTCATGCGGAACATATCGAGGAAGTTCTTCGAGCGTCAAGCGCTTTTGAGCCGTGCGTCCAGATGGGCGAGCGCGGAGTCCGATTCTGTGTTGACGATCGACTTGGAGGCTCGATAAAGTCTGATATACGGAATAAAAATCCGATATTCGGACCAGGGAGCTGAAATGCACAGGAAACTCGCAGGTGTCATTCCGCCAATGACGACGCCGTTTCGGACCGATGGGACGATGGCGCTGGAGGCCGTTGCCGGGCAGGTGGACTTTCTTGTCGCGGCCGGAGCGCACGGCCTGGCAGCCGGCGGCTCGACCGGCGAGGGCCATACGCTCGACCCGGAGGAGTTCCGCGATCTCATCAGCGCGGCGGTCGCCGCCACCGCCGGGCGGGTGCCGGTGATCGCCGGCATCATCGTCGACAGCACGCGCGACGCGATCCGCCGCGGCAAGCTGGTGCGCGACATGGGCGTCGCCGCCCTGCAGGTCACGCCGGTGCACTATCTCTTCAAGCCGGACGACGAGGCGATGGTGCGCCACTTCCGGGCGCTCGCCGACGAGACCGGCCTGCCGATCATCATCTACAACGTGGTGCCCTGGACCTATCTGTCGCCGAAGTTGCTCGCCCGCATCATGCGCGAGGTGCCGATGGTGGTCGGCGTCAAGCAGAGCGCCGGCGATCTCAAGCTCTTCGCCGACCTGATGGCCGAGAACCTTGCCGACAAGCTGATCTTCAGCGCCGTCGATGCGCTGATGTATCCCTCCTACACGCTCGGCGCCCACGGCTCGATCGCCGCGATCCTCGCCGCGGCGCCCAAGGCGTCGGTCGATCTGTGGGACGCGGTGAAGGCCGGCGATCACCCGCGCGCGCTCGATCTCCACGTCAAGCTGCTGGCGCTGTGGAACGCCATGGTCTCGGACAACCTGCCGGCCTGCACGAAATATGCCCAGAGCCTGCAGGGCGTGAACGCGATGGAACCGCGCGCGCCGATGCCGCCGGCCTCGCCCGCCCAGCGCGAGGCGATCCGCGCGGCGCTGGCGGGCCTCGGCGTTGCCGTCAAGGCAAAGGCGGCCTGAAGGCCGTCTCCTGTTCAAAAAAGCAAAAGCATATCGGGTTGGAGGAAACGTCCATGTTCTCGCGCAAATCGTTCTCGCGCATATCCCTGACGCGCCGGGTCGCCATGGCCGCGGCGGTCTCGCTCGCCGTCGCCGGGCCGGCGCTCGCCGCCTGGCCGGAGCGGCCCGTCACCATGATCGTGCCGTGGAGCGCCGGCGGCGGCACCGACGCGACGGCGCGCATCGTCGCGAGCCTGCTCGAGAAGGAACTCGGCAAGCCCGTGTCGGTCGTCAACCGCACCGGCGGCGGCGGCATCGTCGGCCACACCGAGATCGCCAATGCCAAGGCGGACGGCTACACCATCGGCGTCGTGACGACCGAGCTGTCGATGTATCACTGGCTCGGCACCTCGGCGCTGAACTACGACAGCTACAGCCTCATCGCCCTCTACAACACCGATCCGCAGGGCGTGCACGTGCGCAAGGACGGGCCGGCCACGATCAAGGACCTCGTCGAGGCGATCAAGGCGGCCCCCGGCAAGCACAAGGCCTCTGGCGCCAACCAGGGCGGCGCGGCGCATCTGTCCTTCGTTGGCCTGCTCAACGCCATCGGCCTCAAGGCCCAGGACGCGCCGTGGGTGCCGACGGACGGTTCGGCGCCTTCGCTGCAACTCCTCACCTCGAAAGCCATCGATATCGTCACGACGACGATGCCCGAGGCGCAGACCATGGTCGATGCCGGCGAGGTGAAGACGCTCGCCCTGATGCGTCCCGAGCGCGATCCCGCCTTCCCCGACGTGCCGACCGTCAAGGAAACGCTCGGCGTCGACTGGAGCCTCGGCGCCTGGCGCGGCGTCGCCGGCCCCAAGGGCATGCCGGAGGAGGTCGTCGAGACGCTCTCGAAGGCCATGGCCAAGGTCGTGAAGGACCCAGAGTTCGTTAAGTTCATGGATGCCCGCAAGTTCGGCATCGAATATGCTGGCGGACCGGATTTCGCGAATTACCTCAAGCGGATGGATGAACGCTTCGGCGAGGCCATGAAGGCCGCCGGCCTCGCCAAGCAATAGGGCCGGGACTCCTTCCATGCGCAAGGTGGATGTCGCCGCGGGCTTGCTCTTCGCGGCCTTCGGAGCGGGCGTCGTCGTTGAGGCGGCGTCCATTCCTCCGATGATCGGGCAGGCCTACGGGCCTGGCTTCTTCCCCTCGCTCGTCGGCGGCGGGCTCGTCGTCGCCGGGCTCATCATCGCCCTGCGCGGCCTCTTCACCGCGCCGGAAGCGGTGGTGGAGGGGGCGGGGCGGCCCGCACCGACTGCGACGCGGCCCTACTGGGGAGCGCTCGCCTGGCTGGTCGCTGGGCTTGTCGTCATCATCCGGGCTTTCGAAGCCATCGGCTTCGTGCCGCTCCTTGGCATCTATCTCGCCGGCTTCATGCTGCTGCTCGGTGTGCGGCCAGTGCAGGCGGTCGTTCTCGGGTTTCTCCTGACCCTCGGCGTCTATTTCCTGTTCGTCCGCCTGCTGCTGGTGCCGCTGCCGGCCGGGCTGCTGCAACCCCTTCTCGGGTAAGCGCTCATGCATTCGGTCATTCAGGCGCTTGGGCTGGTGCTCGATCCGCAGGTGCTTCTCACGGTGGTGCTCGCCTCGCTGTTCGGCCTGTTCGTCGGCGCCGTCCCCGGCCTGACGGCGACCATGGCGACGGCGCTGCTCGTGCCGATCACGTTCTTCATGGATCCCCTGTCGGCCGTTGCCGCCATTGTGGCCTGCACGGCGATGGCTATCACCGCCGGTGACATTCCGGGCTGTCTGCTGCGCATTCCCGGCACGCCAGCCTCGGCCGCCTACACGGACGAGACTTTTGCCATGACGAAACGCGGCCTCGGCGCGCAGGCGCTCGGCGCGAGCCTCGTTTCCTCGGTCATCGGTGGCATCGTCGGCACCGTCGTCCTCATCCTCGCCGCGCCGGCGCTGGCGCGCATCGCCCTGCAGTTCTCGAGCTTCGAATATTTCTGGCTCGCGCTCATCGGCCTGTCCTGCGCCGCCTTCGTGAGCTCGGACGACGCCTTGCGCGGCTTCGTCTCCCTGCTCATCGGCCTCTTCATCGCCAGCGTCGGCATGGACGGCGTCAGCGGCACGCCGCGCTTCACGCTCGGCGTCACGGAGCTCCTGGGCGGCATCAGCTTCATTCCCGCCATGATCGGCATGTTCGCCGTCTCCGAGATCCTGAACAGCCTCGTCCGCGGCACGGCGCGTGAGCGCTTTGCCGCGACGCAGAAGGTTACCGGCATCTTCCGCGGCATCCTCGGCCTCATCCGTCACTACTGGCGCAACGTGGCGCGCGGCTCGGTCACGGGCACGCTGATCGGGGTCCTGCCGGGCGCCGGCGGCGACATTGCCGCCTGGATCTCCTACGCCACCGCCAAGCGCTTTTCGAAGACGCCCGAGAAGTTCGGCACCGGCCATCCCGAAGGCGTCATCGAGGCAGGTGCGGCCAACAACGGCGGTCTCTCAGGCGCGTGGGTGCCGGCGCTCGTCTTCGGCATCCCGGGCGATGCTGTGACGGCGATCGCCGTCGGCGTGCTCTTCATGAAGGGGCTCAACCCCGGTCCGCGGCTGTTCGAGGCGCAGGCGGAGATGCTCTATGCCGTCTTCATCATCTTCCTCATCGCCAACCTGTTGCTCCTGCCCTTCGGCTGGGCGGCGATCCGGCTCGCGAGCCGCATCCTGACCGTGCCGCGCCCGCAGCTGATGGCGATCATCCTGCTCTTCTGCGTCGTCGGCTCCTTCGCCATCAACAACACCGTCTTCGACATCGGCCTGATGCTCGGCTTCGGCATCCTCGCCTTCCTGCTCAACCTCGCCGGCTTCCCCGTGGCGCCCATCATCCTCGGCATCGTGCTCGGGCCGCTGCTCGAGCAGAACTTCCTGACCTCGATGGTGATTGCGGGCGGCGACATCACCGGCTTCTTCGAGCGCCCGGTCGCCGCCGCGCTCGGCGTGGCCGCCATCCTCATCTGGGCGGTGCCGCTCGGCCTCGCCGGCCTGCGCCTCCTGCGCGGCGGCACGCGCGCCGCAAAGCCCGCGGAGAACAACTCATGACGAAACGCGTGATCGCGGTGGGCATCGCGGTGATGGACAAGATCTTCTCCGTGTCCGCCATTCCGGACGAGCCCATCAAGGTCTTCGCCACCGGCTACAGCGAGATCGGCGGCGGACCGGCCGCCACCGGCGCGGTGACGGTGGCGCGCCTCGGCGGCGAGGCCGTGCTGTGGGCGCGCGTCGGCGATGATCCCGTGGGCCGGCGCATCATCGAGGAACTGGGCGAATGGGGCGTCAGGCCCGCAATCCGCCTCCTCCCCGGCGCCCGCTCCGGCGTCTCGGGCGTGCTCGTCGACAAGGAGGGCGAGCGCCTGATCATCGCCTTCGCCGATCCCGGGCTCGACACTGATCCCGCGTGGCTGCCCCTTGCCGAGGTCGCGGCGGCGAATGCCGTCCTCGCCGACATGCGCTGGCCGCGCGCGAGCGAGATCGTGCTCGATGCGGCCCGGGCGGCCGGCGTGCCGGCGGTGCTCGACGCGGATCTTGCGTCGGACGACGTCGCCCACCGGCTCGTCGCGCGCTCGGACTATGCCGTCTTCTCGCGCCCGGCGCTCACGCGCTTTGCCGGGACGGACGATATCGCCGAGGGGCTCCGGGCGGCGGCGCAGGTCTGCCCCGGCCGTGTCGGCGTCACTCTTGGCGGCGAGGGCTTCGCCTGGCTGGAGGGGGAGAGCCTGGCCCGCGAGCCGGGCTTCACCGTCGAGACGGTCGACACCCTCGGCGCGGGCGACGTCTTCCACGGCGCCTTCGCCCTCGCCATCGCGGAGGGGCGCGACATGCGCGCCGCGGCGCGCTTCGCCAATGCCGCCTCCGCTCTCAAATGCACCCGGCGTGGTGGCCGTGCCGGCATTCCGGATCGGGCCGAAGTTGAGGCCCTCATGTCTTTGTCCGAGGAGGTATGATGACTGTTTCCGCAGGCAAGTTGCGCGGGTTGAAGAGGCTCGCCGACGACAGCGGGCGCTTCAAGATGGTCGCCGTCGACCAGCGCCCGCCCATCCTGAAGGTGCTCGGTGAGAAGCTGGCGCCGCGCCAGCCGGGCTACGACGAGGTCAGCGCCGTCAAGGCGCTGCTCGCCCGCGTGCTGACGCCGCTGGGCTCGGCCGTGCTGATCGATCCCGACTACGGCTACAGCCGCGCCGTCGACCACATCCCTGCCCGGCGCGGCCTGCTGATCACGCTCGAGGATTTCCGCTTCGAGGAAGACGAGCGCGGCCGCCGAACGCGGCTCTATCCCGGCTGGGACGTCGGCAAGATCAAGCGCATGGGTGCAGACGGCGTCAAGCTGCTGCTCTGGTATCGCCCCGACGCGGCGCGCGAGGTCGTCGCCCACCAGCAGGCGCTGGTGCGGCAGGTGGGCGAGGCCTGTGCGCGCTACGACATCGCCTTCCTGCTGGAGCTCCTCGTCTATCCCTTTAAGGGCGCCAGCAATCACACGACGGATTACATCGAGGATCGTGAGAAGCGCCCCGATCTCGTGCTGCAGAGCCTCACGGACTTTGCGGACCCGGCCTATGGCGTCGACATCTACAAGCTCGAAAGCCCGGTGCCGGCCGGCGCTCTGCCGGATCCCGCAGGCAGCGATGCCGCGGTGGCTGAGACGGAGCAGCTCTTTGCGCGCATGGCCGGGCTCATCGACAAGCCGTGGGTGATGCTGAGCGCCGGCGCCGGGATGGAGGAGTTCCGCCGCGTCCTCAGCTATGCCTACCGGGCCGGCGCCAATGGCTATCTTGCCGGCCGCGCTATCTGGTGGCCGGCCTTCCGCCATTACCCCGACCTTCAGGCAATGGAACGAGAGTTGGCGTCGGACGGCATCGGCTATATGAAAGATATAAATCGATTAACAGACGATTCCGCCCGGCCGTGGCAAACGGCCGCTGCGTTTGGAGGCGCGCCGGGGCTGGCCGACGCGGGACATGATTTCCCCGGGCGCTACGCGGGCTTCGGTTCGCAGGCTGCCTGAGGTGCGGGGCCGGAGGCGCGCCGCCTGCGTGGCGGTTCGCGCCGAACCGATGGAAAACGATCGCCGGAGAGCTGTGGGTGAGCCGCGCCGGCGGTCCAGGCTAGGGAGATGAGACCGATATGTTGAATGATCTCAAGGGCAAGCGCGTCCTCATCACGGGCGCGAGCACTGGCATCGGCGCGGCGACGGCCGTGGCGTTCGGCCGGCTCGGCAGCCATGTCGTCGTTCACTACAATTCGAGCGAGGACGACGCCAAGGCCGTCGTCGAGGCCATCCGCAAGGCGGGCGGCAAGGCCGATATGCTCAAGGGCGACGTGAGCACCTCGGCTGAGGCGATCCGCGTCGTCGACGAGGCGGCCGGTGTCCTCGGCGGGCTCGACGTGCTCATCAACAATGCCGGGGCCCTCGTGCAGCGCATGTCCCTGACCGAGATCACGGACGATTTCTACGACCGGGTGCTCGACCTCAACGTGCGCTCGGTGGTGATGGCCTCGAAGGCGGCCGTGCCGCACCTCAAGAAGGCGGGTGGCGGCACCGTCATCAACACCAGCTCCATCGCCGCGCGCAACGGCGGCGGGCCGGGCGCGGCACTCTACGCAAGTTCCAAGGCCTTCGTGTCGAACCTGACGCGCAACATGGCCAAGGAATATGCCAGCGACAACATCCGCGTGAACGCGGTCGCCCCAGGCGTCATCATGACCCCGTTCCACCAGCGCTTCTCGACGGCCGAGATGCTTGAGGCCATGCGCAAGACCATCGTCATGGGGCGTATCGGCGAGCCGCAGGACTGCGTCGGCGCCTATGTCTTCCTCGCCTCGCCCGCCATGAGCGGCTACATCACCGGCCAGGTCATCGAGGTCAACGGCGGCCAGCTGATGCCCTGATGTGCCAGGGGAACAGGGCAGGCTTTCCCGGCGAGCATAAGGTAGCCACGAAGCGGTCCGGTCCTGCAGGATCGGGCCGCTTTTCTTCGGGCAGGGGACGGTCGCTCAAAAGCTCACGCGACAACCGCCTTGCCGTCGCCGCGCAGGCGGCTTTCACGCAGCGCACCGGCCTCGTCGAGGATGGGGTAGGCGACCGACGTGATATGGGCGTTGATCTGCTTGAGGTCGCGCAGGACGTCGAGGTGCAGGGTGCTCGACTGGATGCTCTCGATGCGTCCTTCGCGCAGGCGCTCCAGGTGCCGCTCGGCCGACAGGCGTTCCATGTGGCGCACGTCCACCTTCACCTCCACCAGCTTGCGGGCGAGGTCGATGTCGCGGCTGATGAAGATGCTCTGCGCGATGCGCAGGTTCTCCAGCGTGCGCGCGTGCAGTTCCTCGATCTCTCCCATGCACTCGCGCGAGAAGCGCAGGCCGTACTTGATCTTCTTGGCGATCATGTCGAGCAGGCTCTTGTCGATGATGTCGCCGATGTGCTCGAGGTTGATGGCGTAGGAGATGATCTCGGTCGCCTTGCGTGCATCCTCGTCGTCGAGGCCCTCGTGCCCGAGGCGCGAGAGATAGAGCTTGACGGCCTGCTGCAGCGCATCGACCTCGTCGTCCATCTTGGCGATTTCGTTCTTGAGCTTGGCATCGTTGTTGCGCAGCGCCTCAAGACTCTTGACCAGCATCACCTCCACCACGTCGCCGATGCGCAGCGTCTCGCGGGCAGCGCAGCTCAGCGCCACGACCGGCGTATCGAGGGAGGAATCGTCGAGATAGCGCGGCCCCAGCCGGTCGATCGGCTGGGGTGGCATCAGCCGCTCTGCGAGGCGCGCGATGAGACCGACGAGCGGCAGGAAGAGGAGAGCGAGCAGAATGTTGAAGGCAAGATGCACGTCGACGGAGAAATTGCCGGTCAGCGCCGCGGCCCGGGCGAGATAGCCGTCGATGGGGCCGATGAGCGGCAGGGCGAGCAGGCAGCCGGCGCCGCGCACCGCGAGATTGCCGAGGGTGACGCGCCGCGCGAGCGGGCCATAGCCCGCCGTGGCCAGCGCGGGCGGCACCGCCCCGCCGAGATTGGCGCCGAGGACGAGCGCGACGACGAGCCCCGCATCCATGTTGCTCGAGGCGGCCAGCGAGGCGACGAGCAGCACGATGGCGAGGCTCGACGAGGCGACGAAGGCGAGCACCGCCGCCACGAGAAGGCCGATGACGGGCGCGGCGCCAAGAGCGGCGAGCAGGCTCTGCAGTGCGGACGAGGCGCGCATCGGCTCCGTCGCCGCGCCGATGAGCTGCAGCGACAGGAGCATGAGCCCGAGGCCTATGATGGCGCGGCCGATGGCCTTGGGGCGCGAACTGTCGCTCGCCATGAAGGTGGCGACGCCGCACAGGATCAGCACTGGCGAGAGCCAGTGCAGATCGAGCGCGAGAAGCCGCGTCACCAGCGCCGTGCCGACATTGGCGCCGAGCATGATCGCCTGCGCCATCGCCGTTGTCATCAGCTCCCGGCTGGCGAAGGAGGCGGTGATGAGGGCGGTGGCCGTGCTGCTCTGCACGGCGATGGTTGCGGCGAGGCCGGCGAAGAAGGCCTTGAAACGATTGGTGGTGCCGAGCGCGATCCAGTGCCGGAGGCTCGAGCCGAAGGCGCGGGTGACGCCGGTCTTGACCATGCGCAGGCCCCAGAGCAGCAAAGCCCCCGCGCCGAGAAGGTCGATCAGCACCAGATTTGCCGACATTCAACGCTCCCTTGTCGCCAAGCCGGCCCTGTCCAGTTGCTTCGACCGGTGTCCGTTCCTTCTGCCGGTGCCGGCATCTTACTGTAAGCCGGCTATTTGACCATGCTTTGCCAGCGCGCCACGGTTGCATCCTCGAGCGGCGCGTGCGCGAACCAGCAATGCCGGACGATGGTGACGTGGCCGCTGTCGATGGCGGTGTTCTCGTCGCCGGGCGACAACGTGTGCGGCCGTCCGCGGCGGATGCGGCAGGTGATTCGCTCGCCGTCCTGTGCGGTCACGTCCATGGCCGCGGCGATCTTGTCGCGGCCGATGCACGCGCCGGCGAGCGGGGCCGGCAGGTCCTTCGGCAGGTTGACCGAGAGCCAGGTGCCCTCGTGGTGCCAGTCGTCGCGCGCCGCCCACAGGAGGTCGATGAGCGCCCCCACCGCGTCCTGCTCGCGCAGGCCCATTTCGCCGCCCTTCGTGCGCGAGAAGGCAAGGGCGGGCAGGCCCCACATGGCTGCTTCGCGGGCGATGGCCATGGTGCCGGAATAGGCCATGTCCTCCCCCACGTTGCGCCCGTCATTGATGCCGGAGAGGACGAGATCAGGCGGTGTCTCCGCCATCAGCACCGACAGGGCGGCGACGACGCAGTCCGCCGGCGCGCCCGAGCAGGCATAGGTACGGATCTCCCGGCGCGTCAGCACGATGTCTGTGTCAAAGGAGAGCTGGTGGCTCGCCGCCGTCCATTTCCGCTCCGGCGCGACGATCCACACCTCGTCGCCGCGCGCCCGTGCGGCCTCGGCGAGAAGCGCGAGGCCGGGAGAGGCGATGCCGTCGTCGTTGGCGATGAGCACACGCATGGAGACCTTCAGATGTCGAGGCTCGCGCCGGTCGCAAGATCGGCACGGAGGAGGGGAATGTGCGCGGCCAGGGCGCGGAGCATCGCCGGGTCGCAGGAATGGCCAAGGACGATGCGCGCGCCGCTGGTGGCGACGATGGCGCGGTTCTCCCCGAGCGTCGGGTGGGTCGGCAGGCGGTTCCAGGCGGCGCGCCCGGCCTGCACCATCCTGTCGCCGGGGCTACCCTTCGGCAGGTGGCCGGTGAACAGCACAGGATGGTCCTGCCGTTCGGCGAGGGGCAGGATCGTGGCGGAGGGGCCGGACATGCCCATGCCGTCATGGCAGAGGAGGGCGGCCTTCGGCAGCGGCTCGCCCTCCCGCCAGTCGGCGGCAGCCGCGAGGCGTTCGGCGAGGCGGTCCCGGATGCCGGGGTGCAGCCATTCCTGCGCGGCAAGCTGTGCGGCAAGGGATTCGCGCATGTCGGGGGCGAGCGCGATCGGTTCGGGCAGGATGGCGAGCAGCTCCAGCGAGCGGCCGGCCAGCGGCGTCGGCAGCACGCAGCCCTGCGGATGCCGCGCCACGAAGGCGGCGACCTGCCGCGCCCGCTCGCGCGCCGGCACGTCGTCGTCGCCATAGGAGGCGTCGATGGCGATGGCGTCGCAGGGCGGCAGCGGATCCATCATGAAGACGGGGCTTTCGGGCACCACATCGCCGCAATAGGCGAAGCGCCGCGCGCCGTCGTCGATGACGCACCAGGATCCGCCGACGATGTGGCCCGAGCGGCCGGTGGTCACGGTGAAGGGGCCGAGCGCGACGGTGCCGCGCGCCGGCAGGGTCTCGACCGCGGCCGCGCGCGCCCGCTCGCGGTCCGCCGGCGCCGCATAGCCAGCCCATGCCAGGTCCGCGTCGCGCACTGTCTCGGCGCCCATCAGGATCCGGCCGGCAAAGCCCTGCGCGATGGCCCAGCCGAGCGCCGTCACATGATCTTCATGGGCATGGGTGATGATGAGCGCATCGGTGGCCGCGAGAGCGGCGGGGGAGACGCGCGGGTAATAGTCCGCGTCGTCCATACGCACGCTCGTGTTGATGCCCGCGTCGAGCATCAGGCGATAGCCCTTGCTCTCGATGGCGAGGCTCGTGCGGCCTTTTTCCCCGAAGCCGCCGAGAAGGTGGATCCTCATTGGCTTGAGCTTTCGGTCTCCGCCGGCAGCACCCAGCCATCGTGCACGGCGATGTCGACGACGTCGCCCGGGCCGTGGTGGAAGGGCTCCGGTACCTCGAGATGCACGGTGATGTCGGGCGCCCGCACGAGGCTTGCCTCGAGCCGGAAGAAGCCGCCCTGGTAGACGGTCCGCACGATATGCGCCGCAAGGCCGGGTTCACCCGGCCCGGCGATCGCGAGATCGCGCGCCCTGAGGCATACCTTCGCATGGCCAGCCTTCTGCAGGGGCGAAGCGCGCAGCGAGAGCTCCAGGCCGTGGATGCGGCCCCGGCAGCGGCCTTCGCTGTCGGCGGCAGCGACCTCGGCGGGCAGCACCATGCCCTCGCCAATGAAGCGGGCGACAGTCTCGTTGGCCGGCTGGCGGAACAGGTCGGACGGCGTCGCGAGCTGCAGCAGCCGGCCCCGGTCCATCACCGCGATGCGGTCGGCGAGCGCCATCGCTTCGGCCTGATCGTGGGTGATGTAGATCATTGTCGTCGCCGTGCGCTCGTGGAAGCGGGCGAACTCGTCCTCCATCGCTGCGCGCAGATGCACGTCGAGATTGGCGAGCGGCTCATCGAGCAGCACGAGTGAGGGTTCGGTAACGAGGCAGCGCGCGAGCGCGACGCGCTGGCGCTGGCCTCCGGAGAGGAGGCCCGGGCGGCGCTCGGCGAAGGTCTCGAGCCCGACGAGCGCGAGTGCCTCCCTGACGCGGCGCGTGCGCTCGGGGTCCTTCACCCCCGCCACCTTGAGGCCGTAGGCGACATTGTCGAACACGCTCATGTGCGGCCACAAGGCGTAGGACTGGAAGACGATGCCAACGCGCCGATGCTCCGGCGGCACATGCTGGCGGGTGCCGGACACGACCGTGTCGCCGATGCGAATCTCGCCGTCGTCGATCTGGTCGAAGCCGGCGACCTGCCTGAGCAGCGTGGTCTTGCCGCAGCCGGAGGGGCCGAGCACGGCGAGGAATTCCCCGTCACGGACTTCCAGCGAGACGGCGTCGAGGGCGCGGTAGTTGCCGAAGTTCTTGGAGACCCGGTCGATGGTCAGTCGCGCCACGGCAGTACTCCCTGGGGCAGCTTGCGAGCGAAGAGAAGGGTGGAGAGCATCAGCGCCAGCGTGACGATGACCGTCAGTACCGCGAGGGCGGCCGCATAGGTCGAATCCCCGCCCTGCTCGAAGGAGAAGACGACGACACCAAGCGTCTCGTTGCCGGACGACCACAGGAGGGCCGAGACCGTGAGCTCGTTGAAGGCGGTGAGAAAGACGAGGAGGGCACCTGCCGTTGCTGCCGGGGCGACGAGCGGCAGGATGATGGTGACGAGCCGACGGATGAGCCCGGCGCCCGCGACCTGCGCCGCCTCTTCCAACGTGCGGTCAAGCTGGTGATAGCCGCTGGCGACCGGGCGAAGCCCGAGCACGAGGAAGCGCGCCACATAGCAGAAGAAGATGATCCAGATGGTATTGTAGAGCGAGATGCCGAAAACCGGCAGCGGCTTCAGGAAGATGAGGATGGCCGCAATGGCGAGCACCACGCCCGGCAGGGCATAGGGCAGCTCCGCCGCGAGGTTCAGCAGGCGCAGCATGCGCGAGCGCCGCCAGACGAGGAAATAGGCGAGCGGCACCGAGACGACGACGATGACGAGCGCGGCGGCAGCCGACAGACCGAAGCTGTTGGCGAAGGCGCGCTTAGAGCCGGCATGGTCGAACATCACGTATTCGTAGTTCTCGAACGTCGCCGTCGCGGCATTGAGCGGCACGCCGTAGCCCGGCACGAGAGAGGTGGC
The DNA here is from genome assembly GCF_001887265.1 of Chelatococcus daeguensis. Classification (NCBI taxonomy): domain Bacteria; kingdom Pseudomonadati; phylum Pseudomonadota; class Alphaproteobacteria; order Hyphomicrobiales; family Chelatococcaceae; genus Chelatococcus; species Chelatococcus daeguensis. The sequence continues at coordinate 782,547 of NZ_CP018095.1, forward strand.
GAGAAGCCCGGCGAGTGGCACCACGAGGATGAGCAGGACGAGCCCCCATAGCAGGATCTCGCTCGGCAGCCGCCAGCCTCGCAGCTCGAAGGGGCGCGCCGCCGTCGAGGTCGTGGTGATGCGGAAGTCGCGCCGGCGCAACATCACGTCCTGCAGGATGATGCCGGCCATGGCGATGGCGCCGATGAGGGTTGAAAGGACGGCCACTTCGGAGAGGATGCCCGGGCCGAGCCCGGCGAGGCGCTGGTAGATCAGCGTCGGCAGCACGAGGTAGTTGGCGGGAATGCCGAGAAAGGCCGGAATGCCGAAATTGCCGAGGCTCGAGACGAAGCATAGCGCGATGCCCGCGACGAGCGGCGGCGTCATCAAGGGCAGGATGATGGTGCGCAGCACCGTCAGCTTGCCGGCCCCGGCGGCAAGGCCCGCCTCGATCAGTTCCTTCGGCAGGGCACGCAGGCCTGCGCGCAGCGTCAGGAAGACGAGGGGGGCATACTGGATGCCGAGCAGCAGGATGATGCCCTCGGCCGAATAGAGCGGGTTGCGCGTGCCGAGCGGCGGGGCAAGCCCCAGCATGTTGAGGAGGGCGCTCGACGGCCCCGTCACCTGTAGCCAGGCGAGCGCCGTGACCTGCGGTGCGATCATCAGCGGCAGCACGAAGCAGAAGACGAACGCATTGCGCGCCCGCATGTCCGTGAGGGCGACGAAACAGGCGACGATGCTTCCGATGACGACGGCGAGCAAGGTGCCGCCGAGCGTCGTCACCAGACTGTTGCGAACAGCCGCCCAGGTGGTCGGATCGGAGAGGACCGAGCCGACGACGCCCGACGAGAGGGCGCCGCCCGGCGCGATACCCTCGATGACGAGGCGTGCGAGCGGCAGGATGGAGAGGATGGCGACGAGGACGACGAGCCCCCACAGGAGTGTGAGATCCCCGCCGCGCATGGCCTTGGCAGCACTGCCGCTCATGGTGTCCGCGACCCATCCGGCTCAGTTGCCGAACATGTCGGCGAAGCGCTTCTTGTCCGCCTCGGTCGTCTCGACGACCTTGGCGATATTCGTCGCCATCAGCTGGATCTTCGTGCCTTCCGGCAGCCATTCGGGATTGGCGATGCCGGCCTTGGCGGGCACGTAGCCCATGGAAGCGGCGAGCTTCTGGCCCTCGTCGGAGAGGATGAAGTCGACGAAGGCCTTGGCGGCGGCCTCGTTCTTCGTGGTCTTGAGGATGGCGACCGGCTCGGTCACCGCCGGCACGCCCTCGGCCGGGAAGACGAAATCGACCGGCGAGCCCTTGGCCTTGGCATTAAGCGCCATGAAGTCGACGAGAACGCCATAGGCCTTCTCGCCGCTCGCGACCGACTTCAACACCGCGCCGTTGCCGCGCACGGCCACTGCGTCATTGGCCTTCAGCCCCTCGTAGAACGACCAGCCGAGATCGGGATTGTCCACGATCGTGCCGAGCATGATGGCGGCCGCGCCCGAATAGAGCGGGCTCGGCATGGAGATCTGGCCCTTGTAGGAGGCCTTGGTCAGGTCCTTCCACGACGTGGGCTTCTCGGCCGCGCCCGTATTGTAGGCGATGCCAGTGGTGATGAGCTTGGAGCCGAAGTAGGTCTTGTCGGCGTCGTAGGTCTCCTTGTCGAAGCCTTCGACCTTCGCCTCGGCGTAAGGCAGAAGACGGCCGTCCTTCTTCAGCGTCTGCATGCTGGCGGCATCGGCGATGAGCAGGACGTCGGGGCGCGGGTCGCCAGCGGTGAACTCGGCCGCGAGCTTGCCCATCACTTCGGTGGTGCCCGACCGGAAGATCTCGACCTCGACGCCAGGATAGGCCTTCTTGAAGGCCTCGGTCGTCAGGCTCGCATCCTTCTCGGGCTGCGAAGTGTAGAGGACGAGCTTGCCGGACGGCGCCTGCGCGAGGGCGGGGGCGAGGGCGGCGGCGAGCACACCGGCGACTGCGAGGGTGTGGCGGGTCAGCGTGTTCATGAATTCTCCTCCCATTGTGGGCCGGGCTGCGCAGGATGCGCGAAGCCGGCATTCCTATCGTCCCGGCATATTGTTTTTGTGACGATGGATTCTCTTATATTTCTGACGGTTATCTCACAGAAGCACCTCCGGGTATTCGATGGCCTCGCGAAGGTCCGCCATGAAGCGTGCGGCCGTGACACCGTCGACGATTCGATGGTCCGACGACAGCGAGAAGGTCGCCATCGGTCGAAGCACGATCTCGCCGTGGCGGCCAACCGGCGTGTCCACCGTGCGGCCGACGGCGAGGATCGCGCTCTCGGGCTGGTTGATGATGGCCGTGAAGCTGTCCACGCCGAACATGCCGAGATTCGAGAGGGTAAAGGTGCCGCCGCGCATGTCCGCCGGCTGGATGCTGCGGCTCACCACCGCCTCGCGCAGGCGTCGGAAGTCGCGCGTCAGCTCCGCAAGGGTCTTGCCTTCCGCGCCGCGCAGCACCGGCACCACGAGATCGCCGTCGCGCTCCATGGCGATACCGATGTTGACGGCGGCGTGAAGGCGGGCCGCATCGCCCTCGACGCTCGCGTTGAGCATGGGGTGGCGCGGCAGGATGCCGGCGACGACGCGCGCGAGGAGCACCGTGAGGCTCGGCTTGACGCCTGTCATCTTCTCGATGCGCGGGCCGACGCGTTTCAGCAAAGCCTGCAGGGCGCTCATGTCCATCTGCGCCGTCATGTAGAAATGCGGCGCGACCCGCATGCTCTCGGAAAGGCGGCTCGCGATAATGCGGCGCACCGGGCCGAAGGGGACGAGTTCGCCTTCCGTCGGCGCTTCGGCCGGCGCCCGTGCCGCGACCGGCGCAGGCGCGGGGGGGTGCGCCTTCGCGAGATGGGCGAGGACGTCCTTCTCCGTGATGCGCCCGCGCGGTCCCGAGCCCGACACCTCGTCGATGGCGATGCCGTTGAGGCGCGCCGTCCGGCGGGCGAGCGGCGTCGCGCGGATGCCGTCGCTCTTGGCGGACGCAGGCTGGCCGTTCGCCGTCCGCGCAACGGTCTCCCCTCCCCCTTGTGGAGAGGGGGTGGGGGCGGGGGGCGTGACGGACGATGATGGCGGCCCGCCGGGCTGCGCCACTTCGCCCGGGGTGAGGGACCTGCTCGGTGCTCGCGCCGACGGCGCGGCAGCTGCGCCCGCCTCCTCACCCTCCTGAAAGATCCACGCCACGGGCGTGCCCACTGCGATCGGCTCGCCGGACGCGGGCACGAGGTTGCGGATGATGCCGCTCGCCGGGGCCTCCACCTCCATCACGGCCTTGTTGGTGCCGATCTCGAAGAGGATGTCGCCCTGCTTGACGGCATCGCCCTCGGCGACCTTCCAGGCCTCGATGGAGCCGGTCTCCATGTCCATGTCGACCTTGGGGAGGATGACCTCGACGGGCATCAGGCATCTCCCCTGGCAAGGCGACGCGCGGCGGCGAGGATATCCTCTTCCTGCGGCACGGCGGCCTTCTCCAGCACCGGGTTGTAGGGCAGGGGCACCTCCGCCCCGCCGAGGCGGACGATCGGCGCGTCGAGGAAGTCGAAGGCGTCGCTCTCGGCGATCATGGCCGATATTTCGGCGCCGATGCCCATGGTCTTAACGCCCTCGTAGACCACCATCAGCCGGTGCGTCTTGCGCACGCTCGCGGCGATGGTGTCGAAATCGATGGGGCGCAGGCTGCGCAGGTCGATGACCTCGGCGTCGATGCCTTCCTCCGCCAGCTTCTGCGCGGCAGCCGCGGTGCGCACGGCCATGATCGACGAGCCGACGATGGTGAGGTCGCGGCCCTCGCGCCGGACCGCCGCCTTGCCGATCGGCACGCGATAGTCGCCCTCCGGCACATGGCCCTTCGTCTTGTAGAGCAGCTTGTGCTCGAAGATGAGGACGGGATTGGGATCGTCGATGGCGGACAGCAGCATGCCCTTGGCGTCGTGTGGGCTCGACGGTTGGATGACCTTGAGGCCCGGCACGTGGGCGAACCACGCCTCGAGGCTCTGGCTGTGCTGCGCCGCCGCGCCGGTGCCCGAGCCGCCAGGCAGGCGCACCACCATCGGCACCTTGGCCTTGCCGCCGAACATGAAGCGGATCTTGGCCGCCTGGTTGACGATCTGCTCCATGGCGAGCGTCACGAAATCCGAGAACTGGATCTCGAGCACCGGCTTCATGCCGGTGATCGCCGCGCCGACCGCCGCCCCCGCGATGCCGAGCTCGCTGATCGGCGTGTCGATGACCCGCTCGGTGCCGAAACGATGCACGAGATCGCCCGAGACGCCGAAGGCGCCGCCGTAGACGCCGACATCCTCGCCGAAGAGGAAGACGCGCTCGTCCGCCTCCATGGCGATGGCCAGCGCCTCGCGAATGGCTTCGGCATAGGTGAGTTCGCGCACCGCGCTCTCCACGGCGGCCTCAGTCAGCGTAGACATCGCGGGTCAGGTCCTTCGGATCCGGGTCGGGGCTCGCCTTGGCAAAGTCGAGCGCAGCGTCGATCTCCGCCTGCGCCGCCTCCTCGATGGTCATCAGCGCCTCGGGCGTGAAGCGCTCGTGCGCCGTAAGCTCGGCTTCGAGGCGGCGGATGGGGCAGCGGCTGCGCCATTCCTCGATCTCTTCCTTGGTGCGGTAGAGATTGCGGTCGCTCTTGGAATGGCCGCGCAGGCGATAGGTCTTGCATTCGATGAGCGTCGGCCCGCCGCCGGCCCGCGCCCGCTCGGCCGCCTCGCGCGCCACCGCCGCGACGGCGGGCAGGTCGTTGCCGTCGACGACGACGCCCGGCATGGCATAGGCCACGGCGCGGTCGGCGACGTTGGGCACCGCCATGGCGCGGCCGATGTCCATCGACATGCCGTACTTGTTGTTCTCGCAGACGAAGAGGATCGGCAGCTTCCAGATCGAGGCCATGTTGAGCGCTTCGTGGAAGGCGCCCTCGTTGGAGGCACCGTCTCCGAAGAAGACGACCGCGACCCGGTCGAGCTTCTGCGCCTTGATGCTCATGCCGACGCCGACAGCGATGGGCAGGCCGCCGCCGACGATGCCGTTGGCGCCGAGATTGCCGCCGTCGACATCCGCAATGTGCATGGAGCCGCCGCGCCCGCGGCAATAGCCGTTCTCCTTGCCGAAGAACTCGGCGAACATGCGCGCCGGTTCCGCCCCCTTGGCGATGCAATGGCCATGGCCGCGGTGGGTGGAGAGGATATAGTCCTCGTCCATCAGCGCCAGCGTCGCCCCGACAGCGCTCGCCTCCTGCCCGATCGACAGGTGCATGGTGCCGTGGATGAGGCCGCGCATGTAGCTTGCCTCGGCCGCCTCCTCGAATTTGCGGATGAGGTGCATCTTGCGCAGCACGCCCCGCATCGTCTCGTCGTCGATGGCCGCCAGCTCCGGCCGCTGGTTGGGCCGCCTGGCGGAGGTGTCGGTGTCGGCTTTCATCGCGTTTCCAACTCGCAGCTCGTTTCGGCCCCTATGCGCCGATGCTCCCTCTCCCCGCCTGCCGGGAGAGGTGCTATCCGTCGGCGCCGTCAGTCTCACCGCCCCTCGAGCCCGGCGACGAAGGCGTCCTGCTCCTTGCGCACCTTTGCGATCATAAGGCTCTCGTCGGGAGCGCAGTTCTCGTAGGTGAGATACTCGCCCTTGCGCACCGGCCGGGTGACCTTCGCCCCTTGCGCGAGGCCGATGGGGAGCGCCTTCAGCGAGAGCGCATCCGCTCGGGAGAGAGCGATGCCGCGGTAGCAATACTCGCCGATGGCATCGAGCGTCTCGCCCGCGGCGAGGTCGCGCTTGGCGACGGCGCCGACTTCCGCGCTCGGCACCGGCAGCGGCCGCATGAGGCTGCGGCCGTAGATGACCGCGTTCGCCGCCGACAGCGGCACCTCGATGCTGGTGAGATGATAGGGCCGGTAGAAGGTGTAGTAGGGCCCTTCGCCGAGGTGCAGGTCCTCCATCCGCTCGCGGATGCGCGGATGGCGCATCTCGGCGATGACGAAGACCCCCGGCGCGACGCCGCGCGCCACGGAGAAATCGACGACGCCGCGGCGCGACAGGAGGCCCCCGTCCTCCCGCGGGCACAGCACCTTGTGAAGCTCCTCGCGCGGCGCGGCGGGGCCGTGCATGCCCGGCAGGTCCGGTACCAGGCCAGCGGCATTGGCGACGGCGACCATCTCGACCATGGTCTTCGAGCCATCGACGAACTCCACCAGCATGCGCGGGTTCATATTGCGCCGGTGCGCCTCCTCCTCGTAGGCGTCGGGCGTGGCGTCGAACTTCAGCGGGTTGTTCTTGCCCTTGCCGGCGGCGACGACGGGATAGCCGAGGCTGCGCACGAAATTGATCAGCTCCATCGTGCAGCAGGGTTCGTCGCCGGCGGCGAGCGTGTAGACGACGCCCTTCTCGTCGGCCTTGGCCGCCAGATAGCTGCCGACGGTAATGTCCGCCTCGACGTTCATCATCACGATGTGCTTGCCGGCGGCGATGGTGGCGAGCGCGACCATGGCCCCGACATTGGGATTGCCCGTCGCATCGATGACGACGTCGACGCCCTCGGCGGCGCACACCGCTTCATAGGACGGGGCGACGGCGAGGCGGCCTTCGCGGATCGCTGTCGCCACCTCGGCCGGGTTCGCCGCGGTCGTCGGCTGCCGGGCGCTGCCGCCGGCGATGGCGCAGGCCTCGCTGACCCGCTCGGCGATGGCATCGGCCGCAGCGACGATTTCGATGCCGGGCATCTGCGTCGTCTGCACCACGATGTCGGTGCCCATCTGGCCGACACCGATGAGGCCCACACGGACCGGCCGTCCCTCGCGCTCGCGGCGCAGGAGGGCATCGACGAGGGAATCGTCGCTGGCACGCCCCGCAGGCGTTCTGGTGTCCATGAGCTGTTCCCCTCTCAACGGCGCTTCCGTGACGTGCCGCGACCGGCACATTTGTACATTGCAACGAACATAAATTCATGAACGATTGCGCGTCAAGCGGGATGCAATGTACGCCGCGCGCTTGCCTCCCGCCGCACTTGCAGTCACTGTCGCGACCGATTGGATGAATGGGAAAATTGTTGCCGATGCGTGCCGAGAAGCTTGCCCGCCAGGAGGTTCAGCCTTCGTCCGACATGAAGGTGCGGGCGGCTTGGCTCTATTATGTCGAGGGCCTCACGCAGGAACAGATCGCGCAGACTATGAACATCGGCCGCATCAAGGTCGTGCGCCTGCTGGCAGCGGCGCGCGAGGAGGGGCTGGTTCGCATCCGCATCGAGGCCAAGGGCGCCGAGCAGATCGCGCTGGAGCGCCGCCTCGTGCGTGAGCTCGGCCTCGGGGAAGCGATCGTGGTGCCGGCGGCCGCCGACGAGGCCGACACCGCGACGCTCGTCGGCCACGCGGCCGGCAGCTATCTCAACGACCAGGTGCGCGACGGCATGTCCATCGGCATCGGCTGGGGCGCCACCCTGCACATGAGCCTCAAGGCCCTCGGCAACGGTCGCTACGATGATCTTTCCGTCATCTCGCTCATGGGCGGGCTCACCCATTCGCGCACCATCAACCCGTCCGCGGTGGCCCGGCGCGTGGCCGATGCCTTCGGCGCCGAATGCTACCAGCTGACGGCGCCGATCTTCGTCGCCAATGAGGCGGTGCGGGCGCTCCTCTGGGAGGAGCCGGGCCTGAAGGAGTTGCTCGACAGGGCGCGCCGCGTCGACATCGCGCTCGTCAGCGTCGGCAACGTCAGCGAGGAGGCGACGCTCTTCCGCCAGGGCCTGCTGCCGCGTTCGCAGCTCGAGAGCCTGCGCAAGGCCGGCGCCGTCGGCGACGTGCTGTGCCATTTCCTCGATGCCGAGGGCAATGTGGTCGACCATCCCTTCAACCGCCGCATCATGGCGATCGACCTCGACGACATCCGCCGCATCCCCAAGGTCGTCGTCGCCGCCGGCGGCTACAGCAAGGTGCGCGCCATCCGCGCCGCGCTGAAGGCGACCTCGGCGAGCGTCCTCGTCACCGACGAGCCGGCAGCGCTGGGGCTGCTCGAGGGCTGAAGGCGGATAACGCCATCGATTCCGGGCGTCCTTATTCGGGACAGTCGCGACACGTCAGTCCGCCCTTCACGCCTGGCGCACCCTCGTGCCCCGGACGCGCCGCAGCATGAAATGATGCGGCGCAGAGCCGGGGCCTATTCATGCGGGCCTTCGGCAGGTTCATGTGCTGGTTTCCGGGTCGCATTCCGCTTCGCTGCATGCGCCCGGGAAACGAGCTTGCTTTCGGTTGCGGCGGCGTGATGTCCGCCCGACTGCCGACTGCCGACTGCCGACTGCCACATCAAACACATTGACGGCCGTAGAAACAAATGTACACTCATTTGTGCAAGACACGAACAAACGTGCGGCATGGGGGAGGAACGCATGAATTTCTGGCAAAGCGCGCTTCTCGTTCTCGGCGTCCTGTGGGCGCTGCAGAGCCTCGGCACCTACCTGCAGATGCGCCACTACCGCCGCATGCTCGGCGACATCACCACGCGCTGGGCCGACGGCTATGTCGGCGTCGGCGTCGCCAAGGCGAGCTTCGGCCGCGGCGTCCTCGCCATGCTGGTCGTCGGGGCAGACGATCTGGTGCGCGAGGCCCTCGTCATGGAAGGGCGCAGCGTCTTCGCCAAATTCGCGCCCCTGCCGGATCTGACCGGCATGCCGGCCGCCGAGCTGCGTGTGGGCACGCCCTTTGCCGGGGCCGCCAACCGCGCCGCCGCCTTCCGTCAGGCACTGGAGCAGGTCGATCGCCTGCGCACGGGACGCGCCGAGGCGCCTGAACCGGGCTGCGTGGCCGTGCCGACGCCCGTCATCGCCTGACGCGGGGCGCCGGGAAGCCCTCGGCGGCGGTCGCCGCGAGGGATCGATCAAGCAAGGCAAAATGTCTGGGGAGGGTGAACCATGTTGGAATGGCTGGCCGGAGGCGCCGAGGCCTTCATCGGCGTGTTCAACGAGGGCGGAAAGGTCTTCATCGCCTTCGTCACGGGTATCCTGCCGACGCTGATCGTGCTCCTGACGGCGGTCTACGCCATCATCGAGCTCGTCGGCGAGCAGCGCGTGCACAAGGTGGCGCGCTATGCGGCGGGCAATGTCTTCACGCGCTACACCATCCTGCCGCTGCTGGCGGTCTTCTTCCTCACCAACCCGATGGCCTACACCTTCGGCGTTTTCCTGGAGGAGAAGCACAAGCCGGCCTTCTACGATTCGGCCGTGTCCTTCGTGCACCCGATCACCGGCCTCTTCCCCCATGCCAATCCGGGCGAGCTCTTCGTCTGGCTCGGGGTTGCGGCCGGTATCACCAAGCTCGTGGAGAACGGCACCGCGCCCTTCTCGCTCGCCAAGCTCGCGCTCTTCTACTTCGTCGTCGGCCTCGTGGTGATCCTGCTCAAGGGCATCGTCACCGAGTGGATCACGAAGATCATCGCGCGCCGCGAAGGCGTGACGCTCTGAGCCGCTGTGCTCGTGACGCGAAAGAAGGAGCACGGACATGTCGGACAGGCAGTTCAAGGCCGTCAGGATCGAGCGCGGCGCGCGCGGATGGGGCGGGCCCCTCGTCATTCAGCCCACGGCGGAGCGTGACAAGGTCGTCGCCGTCACCGGCGGCGGCATCCCGGAGGTCGCCCGGCGCATCGCCGAATTGACCGGCGCGACGGCGATCGACGGTTTCACCGCGCCGCCCCTCGAAAGCGAGATCGCCGTCGTCGTGGTCGATTGCGGCGGCACCGCCCGCTGCGGCGTCTACCCGCGCAAGCGCATCCCGACGGTGAACCTCACGCCCGTCGGCCAGTCGGGGCCGCTCGCCCAGTTCATCACCGAGGACATCTATGTCTCCGGCGTGACGGTGGATTCGATCCACCTCGCCGACGGCAGCGAGGCGGCCGCGCCGGCCGCCGCAGGGGCGCCGCCGGCGGGCGCCAACCCCTTCGCCGCGCCGGCCGGGGCGGCCATGCCGGCGGCGGAATCGGGCGGCCTCGTCGGCTTCATCACCGGCATCGGCCGCTCCATGGGCCATGTCGTCGGCGTCCTGTTCAACAGCGGCCGGCGCTCGATCGACCAGGTCATCCGCAACGTCCTGCCGTTCATGGCCTTCGTGACGATGCTCATCGGCGTCATCAACGCCACGGGCATCGGCAATTGGCTGGCGCACCTGCTCGAGCCGCTGGCGGGCAACATCTTCGGCCTCCTGGTGCTCTCGGCCATCTGCGGCCTGCCGTTCCTGTCGCCGGTGCTCGGGCCGGGCGCGGTCATCGCCCAGGTCATCGGCGCGGCCATCATCGGCCCGGCCATCGGCAACGGCACCATTCCGCCCGCCATGGCCCTGCCGGCGCTGTTTGCCTACAACACCCAGGTCGGCTGCGACTTCGTGCCCGTGGGCCTCGCGCTCGGCGAGGCAAAACCCGAAACCATCAAGATCGGCGTGCCGGCGGTTCTCCTGAGCCGCCAGATCATGGGGCCCGTTTCCGTGGTCATTGCCTGGCTCGCCAGCTTTGCGCTCTGAAGAAAAAGGAGATCCGCCATGATGCAGCTCTATCGCACGGTGATCACGACGATCGGGCCCGATGTGGCGGATCTCGCCGAAGGGGGCGTCGTCATCCTCTTCGCCGAGGGGGCGCCGCCGGAGCTCGCGGAAGTCGCCGTGCTGCACCGGGCGGAGGGGGAGGCCGGCGCCGCCCCCGCTCCGGGCGACGTGCTGCGCATCGGCGGGCGGGACTTTGCCATCACCGCCATCGGCGAGACGGCGTGGAGGAAGGTGGCCGACATGGGCCATGTCGTCTTCAACTTTTCGGGCGTCGCGAGCCCCGACCGTCCGGGCGAGATCTGTCTCGAGGAGACGCAAGGGGCGGCCGTGCTGCCGCTGCTCGTTCCCGGGGCTGCCATCGAAATCCTGGCGAGGACGTGAACGATGGCGGGGCAGGCAACCGTGGAGCAGGTGATGGACGTCGAGCGGACGGCGGTCGTGCGGCTGGAGGAAGGGCTGCACGCGCGTCCCGCCGCGCGCGTGGTGCAGTTCGCCAAGGGCTTTTCGTCCGACATCGAGATCGTCAAGGGTGGGCGCTCGGCCAATGCCAAGAGCACGGTCAAGCTCATGCTGCTGGCCGTCAAGGAGGGCGACGAGATCGTCATTCGCGCCCGCGGCGAGGATGCCGAGGCCGCTGTTGAAGGCCTCGCCGCCATCGTCGCCGGCGAGGCGGACGATCCGGCCCGGGAGGCCGCGCAGACGGTCCCGCCAGAACATGTGCCTGCCCCGACGGTGGCGCAGGAACCTGCGGCGCCGGGAGAACTCGTCGGTGTCGCCGCGAGCGAGGGCGTGGCCGTCGGCCGGGCCTTCGTCTATCTGCCGCGCGAGCCGCAGCCGGAGCGCGGCCGCATCGCGGCGCAGGAGGTGGAGGCCGAGACGCTGCGCTTCCGCCGCGCGGTGGAGGCCGTCTGCGCCATGCTCGAGCGCAAGGCCGGCAACGGCGATGCTGCCGCCGCGACCGCTGCCGACATCATGGCGGCGCTCAAGGACGTCGCGCAGGATCCCGAGTTCCTCACGGCCGTCGAGGTGCGCATCGGCGCGCAGGAGGATCCGGTCGCGGCGGTGCTCGCCGTCGGCGCGGACCTTGCCGAGCGCTTCACCCACATCGACGACGCCTATTTCCGCGCCCGCGCCGAGGACGTTCGCGGCGTCGCCCGCCAGGTCGCGAACGTGCTGCTCGGCCGCGACGAGATCGACCTTGCGGCGCTCGCCGAGCCGGCGATCCTCGTCGCGGGGCACCTGAGCGCGCTCGATCTCGCGCGCCTGCCGCTGCGTCTCCTCCGGGGGCTGGTCACGACGGAGGGTGGGCCGACTTCGCATATCGCCATTCTCGCCCGCTCCTTCGGCTTTCCTGCCGTGGTCGGCGTCAAGGCCGAGGAGGCGGCGCTGCGCTCGGCGAAGACGGTTGCCATAGACGGCGGCCGAGGCGTTGCCGTCGTCAATCCCGATACGGCCGTCGCCGCAGCCTATGCTGCGCGGCTCGAAAAGGCGGAAGCCGAGCGGCGCGCGCTCGCCGCCTTCACCCATGTCGCGCCGAAGACGCGCGATGGCCGCGCCATCGAGGTGGCGGCCAATCTCGGCTCGGAGGCGGAGATCGACGGCGCCCTCGGCTTCGGCGCCATGGGCGTCGGCCTCTTCCGCACCGAGTTCCTGTTCATGCACGGCAAGACCCTGCCGAGCGAGGACGAGCAGTTCCGCATCTATGCGCGCGTCGTGAAGGCCTTCCACCCGCATGCGGTCATCTTCCGCACGCTTGACATCGGCGGCGACAAGGCTCTGCCCGGCATCGCGCCCGAGCGGGAGGAAAACCCCTTCCTCGGCTGGCGCGGCATCCGCATGTGCCTCGACCGGCCGCATCTGTTGAAGCCGCAGCTGCGTGCCATCCTGCGCACCGCGGCCGTGGGGACGGCGCGCGTGATGTTCCCGATGGTGACGGATATCGCCGAGGTGACGGCGGCGCGGGCGCTCATCGATGCCTGCCGGCAGGAGCTCATGGACGAAGGCCGCGAGGCCGGCCCGCTCGAAGTCGGCATCATGGTCGAGACGCCGGCCGCCGCCCTCTGCGCCGCGACGCTCGCCCGCGAGGTCGACTTCTTCTCGATCGGCACCAATGACCTCACGCAATATACGATGGCGGCGGACCGCACCAACGCCCGACTCGCCCATCTCAACCGGGCCGACCATCCCGCCGTGCTCGCCATGATCGAGATGACCTGCCGGGCCGCGCGCGAGGCCGGCATCAAGGTCGGCGTCTGCGGCGAGGCCGCCGGCGAGCCGGACATGATCCCGCGGCTCCTCGGCTGGGGCGTGAGCGAGCTCTCCATGAGCCCCTCGCTCATCCCGCGCGCCAAGAAGATCGTCAGCGAAACGTGATCGGATCGGGCGCTGAGGCGCCCGGCTTCAAAGGGCTCTTCCCCTGACTGGAATGCCCGCCGGAAAGCTTCCGGCGGGTTCTTTTTTGTCGTTCCCCCTCCCCCTTGCCGGGAGGGGCGGGGGGAACAAGTCGTGCGCGTTCGAGCAGTGTGTATTCGAGCCGGTGCAGTTGGCTCGGCTTGATCCTTCCCCTTGAGGGGAGGGTGGATCGCGCAGAAGGCGCGAGACGGGCGGGGTCAAGGCCAGGAACGGCGCTGGTCATGTTCGCCGCGTGGCCCCCTCCGTCGCCACTGCGTGGCGCCACCTCCCCCGCGGGGGAGGATCAACGCGCACACCAGCTCAAAGCCATCATGCTTTGATCGCGACCCCTTTCCCTTCACCCCCGCAGCGCCGCCTCGATCTTGTCGAGCACCTCGGCCTTGCCGATGCCGGTGAGGAAGGCGAGCGTGGTGATGACCGGCTTGTCGAGGTCTGGCGGCACCGGTGTCGTCGAGACGACGAGATCGACGTCGTCGATCAGGCCCGGCACCTCGGTTGCCTTGCACTGGCGGATGTCGACCGCGATGCCGCGCTCGCGCATCTCCTCCTCGATGGCATTGGCAACGACGGTCGACGTCGCGACGGCCGTGCCGCAGGCGACGAGGACGACTTTGGTCCTTGGCATTCTTCTTCCTCCCGTTCCTGTAAGGCGATGCTCGTCGCCGGGGGCGGCAAAGGCAAGGCGGACCTTTCCGCGCCCCCGCGTCAGGCTCCCAGCACTGCATAGATTTCGTCCGGCGACGTCGCGGCGGCGAGCGCCGCGAGCGCTCCTGGCCGCTGGATGAGCTCCGCGACCTCGCGCAGCATGTCGATCTGCGCGTCCTTGTTGTCGAGCGCCAGCATCATCACGACGCCGACGGGGATCTCCTCGTCCGGATCGTCCATGCTGCCGAAGCCAACGGGCCGCGCGAGGGTTGCAAGCGCAAGCGACGGCTTCACCACGTGCTCCGGGTCCGTATGTGGCACGGCGACGTTGAGGGCGCCGCCGAGCGGCAGGCCGGTCGGCATGCTTGCCTCGCGTGCGAGGACGGCGCCGACGAAGCTCGGCCGCACGCGGCCGAGGGCGGCAAGGCGCCCGGCGAGCAGGTCGATGACGTCACGGTTCGATGTAGCCTCGACCCCGAGGCAGATTGCCTCGGGGTCGAGATACCGGGAAATGCTGTCGTGCATGGGGCCTCGTCACTCCGCGGGCGTGGCGGCGGGGGCTTTCGCTGGTGCCGGCGCGGGGTCGTCGCTGCCAGCGAGCCGCTCCCAGGCGGCCGGCCGGCGGTGGAAGGCGATGAAGCAAAGTGCGATCACCGCAAGGAGGGCGAGGAGGCCGACGATGCCCAGCCCCGCCACTGCTTCGACCACCACATAGGACACCCACAGGAAGCCGTCGACGATGCTGGTGATCTGCGTCGTGCCCTCCGGCAGCGCGAAACCGGCGGCGACCGCGGCACTGGTGAAGAGCGGCGCGAGCCCCGTCGCCACGTAGAAGCCGACCGCGAGCGTGATGGTGCCGATGATCACCATGCGCAGCACGTTGCCGCCGACGACCGGCGCGGCCATGGCGACGAGGAAGGGAATGACCGCGAGATCGGCGAAGAGGATGACGCGGTTGCCGGGCAGGATGATCGACAGGACGATGGCGATCGGCACCAGGATGAGAGCGCTCGAGATGGCTGCCGGGTGGCCGATGAGGATGGCCGAATCGAGCCCGACGAGGATCTCCCGGTCGCCGGCGCGCTTCTGGACGAAAGTCCGCGCCGCCTCGGAGACGGGGATGAGCCCCTCCATCAGGATCTTCACCATGCGCGGCAGCAGGAACATGACCGCGGCGAGGTTCATGCCGGTCTGGAGCACCTTGCTGACCACCGTCGAGGCGTCGCCGGCGTCGTAATAGCCGATGGCGCCGAGCACGAGGCCGATGGCGAGGCCGAGGATGACGGGCTCGCCGAAGACGCCGAGCTTCTTCTGGATGACGTCGGTGTCGAGGTTGATCGCGTTGAGGCCGGGGATGCGGTCGATCACCCAGTTGACGGCGATGGCGATGGGCAGGATCTGCGCCGAGGCGAGATGCGGCACCGATACGCCGGGGATGCCGTAGAAGCGCTGCACGGCCTTGGCCGTCCAGTCGGCGAAGAGGAGGGCAAGCGCCGCCATCAGCGCCGCCGCGACGAGGCCGTAGAAGAGGCTGCCGGTGGCCGCGACGACGAGCGAGCCGATGAAGGCGAAGTGCCAGAAGTTCCACACGTCAACATTGAGCGTGCGCGTCATCCGCGTCATCAGCAGCAGCACGTTGACGGCGATGCCGATGGGGATCACCCACAGCCCGACCGAGGAGCCGAAGGCAATCGCCGCCGCGGACGGCCAGCCGACGTCCACCACGTCGCGCGTGATCCCGGTGTTCTTCACGATCGCCTGCGCCACGTCGCTGAGGCTCGTGAACATCAGGCCGATGACGAGGTTGATGCCGATGAAGGCGACGCCGATGGTCACGCCCGCGCGGAAGGCGCGGCCGGGCTTTGCGCCCAGCACGACGGCGATGATGAAGATGACGATGGGGAGCAGAACGGTCGCTCCCAGGGAATCGACGACGGTCTTGAGACCGCTCAGCAGCCCATCCATGACCTTTCCTCCGGCGGCGCCGTCGTTCCGCCGTCGCGGCGGGCGCCGTTGTTATGGCGTTGTCCTCGCGCGGGCGCCTGGGCGGCCCGCGTCCTTGGTCCCATCCGGCAGCGGGCGGAGGCCTCGGCAGCCCCTCTCGTGTATCCGGAGCCGGCTTCCCTGCAGCGCTTCGTCGGCCTCCGGTGATATTGAGCTGTCGGCGAAGATCTGAACAATCGTGCGCCGCGCGCACACAAGTTCATGATGTCAGCCTTTTTGCCTATCGTCAATTCGTGCGATCTGTGCACGATCGTGCAGAAAAGGGAGGAGCGATGAGCGAGGCGGGGCGGGGCGATCAGGACCTCATGGTGCGCGCGGCGTGGCTTTATTACGTCCATGGCAAGGGCCAGGAGGAGGTGGCGCGCGACCTCAAGATCTCGCGCTTCAAGGTCACGCGCATGCTCGCCCAGGCGCGCGAGGCCGGTATCGTCAAGATCTCCATCCAGCACGAAACAAGCGAAACCTTGGCGCTGGCCGACTGGCTCGCCGCCCGCTACCGCCTTGCCGAATGCATCCTGACGCCACCCTTCGACGAGCAGACGGGAAGCCTCGACGACGAGACGGCGGACCGGCTGGCGCGGCGCGGCGTCGGCCTGGCCGGGGCCAACTATCTGACGCGCCGGCTGCTCGGCACCCCGCGCCTCACCATCGGCGTCGGCTGCGGCCGTACCATGACGGCGGTGGTCGACGCCTTCACGGCATTTCCCAAGCAGAACGTGCGCTTCGTCTCCGTCATCGGCTCGCTGACCCGCGACGTCTCGCTCAACAATTTCGAGGTCGTGCGCCTTGCTGAGGCCTGCAGCGGCGAGGGCTATTTCCTGCCCGCGCCGCTCATCGTCGACGAGGCGGGCGATCTCGGAGCGGTGCTGCGCCAGCGCCCGGTGCAGGCGTCGCTCGCTTTGGCCCGCGAGGCCGATTTCCACCTCATGAGTTTCGGCGACTGTTCGCCCGATGCCTTCCTCTTCCGCCACGGGCTGCTCTCGCCGGCCGACCTTGCCGAGCTGCGCGCCGCCGGGGCCGTCTGCGAGCTCGCCGGCAAGTTCTTCGACCGCGAGGGCCGGCTGGTGGCGTGCGGCGTGAACGCCCGCACCATCGGCATCGCGCCGGAGGATCTGCGGCGTACCGAGGTCGTGATGCTCGCGGCGGGACGCTCCAAGGCCGATGCGTTGCAGGCCGTGCTGAAGACGGGCGTCGTCAACCGCCTCATCATCGACGGCGAGCTCGCCGGCCGGCTCGTCGCCGCGATGCCGCTGCGGGAGAGGCGTTAGGCCGTAAACCCATAAACGGCTCTGGGTTCCCTGACGGTGGCAATTGTGATTCAAGCTCCTTTTCGGGAGCTTTGCGATGGGCCGCTACGATCTGACGGATTTCGAATGGGAGGCGATCCGGCCTCACCTTCCCAACAAGTCGCGGGGCGTGCCTCGCGTGGATGACCGGCGGGTGCTCAATGGCATCTTCTGGTGCCTGCGCTCGGGCGCGCCGTGGGCGGACATGCCGGCGCGCTACGGGCCGCCGACCACGATCTACAACCGCTTCAACCGATGGCGGAAGGCGGGCGTCTGGGATCGGCTCATGGACGCGATCACAAGGGCTTACGATGGTGACGTGCAGATGATCGACACCTCTGTCGTCCGCGTCCACCAGCACGGGGCGACGGCAAAAAGGGGGGTGTCGATCGATGTCTGGGTCGCTCCCGAGGCGGGCTCACGACCAAGCTCCACGCGCTCGTCGACAGCCGAGGCAGGCCGATCCTCCTCAAGCTCACGGCAGGCCAAGCCAGCGACCTCGCGAGTGCCAAAGACCTGATCGGGCATCTCGCGCCGGGCTCAATGCTGCTGGCCGACAAGGGATACGACGCCAACGACCTGCGCGCTGCCGTCGCCGAGCGGAACGCATGGGCGAACATCCCGCCCAAGCGCAACCGCAAGGACCCGATCTGCTTCTCCAGGCACCTCTACAAGGCGCGCAACCTCGTCGAGCGCTTCTTCAACAAGATCAAACACTTCCGCCGTATCGCCACCCGCTTCGACAAGACGGCGGAAAACTTCCTCGCCGCCGTGAAGCTCGCGTCCATCCGCATCTGGCTACGCGGTTATGAGTCTACGGCCTAGGAAACGACGGCGCCATCAGTTCCCCATCCACGCCGGGCGCTTGTGTTTGGAAACGCGAAAACGGGGCGCCCGCTCGCGATCCACGCGGGCGCCAGTATATTGCAGTAATTCTTGTAATATATTTGGATTTGGTTTTACGGCAATGTATAATGGCGGTTTCTTTTGAAAAGTCGATTGTTTCTATATTTATTGCAGTAAGAGGTGGGATATGTCGCTCCCGGTCAGTTATCGGAATGGGCATCTAGAGAGATACGTTCAGCCGCTTCCGAAGAATCCGGCGAGTATTCTGTTCGATCGCAATGCGCCGCCTTCGGCTTCCGCCGCGCGGGATGCTGCGCGCACCCTTGGCAGTTCCGATGCAAGGCTCAAGCCGAGATCGCAGGTCTCGGTGGAGAACGGCTACGAACATCCGAAAACCTGGGGGGCTGGTGAGCTTATCGAGGATTACTTCGCCAAGGTGTGGAAATACAGTCCCGTCATGATGTTCCTGAATATTCTCGAGGGCAAGGGGCTGCTTGATCCTCGCAGCAAGATCGGGAAGGTGAACCAGCTTTTCGACAGGGATTTCGATGATGTGAAGCGTCGGACGATCGAGGCCATGATGACGCTGTACCGGGATTCGCTGCAGCAGCTGCCGGATGGCGATCCCGTCAAGAACGCTTTCGCCGGAAAGGCGGATATCGGAGAGAGGCGTCTTCAACTCGCGGCCACCTACCGCAAGGTGGTTGGCGGGCCCTGGGACGGGCAGGTTTCGGGGCTCGAGTTCTATGTAAAGCCCAGACACAATCCGGCCCCCGGGCTGAAGGTCGGCGGCGAGATCGATGCGATCGAAGAGGCGGAGCGACAGCATGCCTACAAGCGATATACGTTCAGCTTCTCGACCGGGGCGCTGCGCCGGTTGAGCCGGGACGGCATGAACGGCCCGGATGCCGCGGACAGCATCATGGTCGGCCATCCGGCTCGGGAAAGCCTGAAATTCCTGTCGATCAGCGGTGACCTTGCCCAGCCCGGGAAGATCCCGGAAAAGGTCTTCGAACTGAAAGACATCGATTCGGCGCTGGCGAATATTCTGAATGCTTATGTGGAGAGGTTCCGCGAGCCGCTTCGCGAGGCGAGCCCGGCGGAGATCATCGTTGGCGTTCTCGGCGGTATGGTCAACAATCTCGCTCCCTTCATCGGCGCGGTGGAAGCGCTCACGGAGGGCGACCTCAAGGGCTTCGCCACCGAGCTGGGCATCGACCTCGCCATGATGGCGACGCCCGGAGGGCGGCAACTCGCCTCCCTCCTGAAGCGTGGCTGGAAGCTGGACGATGTGGCGCGCACCCTTGCAAGAGGGGCGAAGGAGCATCTGCCGCCTCTCGTCGCAGACGTGATTGCGCCGATGTCCGCCCAGGATGTCGCCTACCGCAGCGGCGGCACGGGTTTCGGGCGCATTGCACAGTTCGGCTACAATCGCTCGCAGGATCTGAAGGCCTATTTGAACGGGCCCGCCGAACTGCAGGCAACGCGGGCGGCGAATTATGCAGACCGGGTCGAGCATCTCGTGCGTTATCTGAACGATCGTCCCTCCAGCCCGCCCCTATCCCGCGACGGCAATGGGAACCTGGTGCCTGTCCAGCTCTTCGGCCATGCCTACAATCGGGCAGCCGCGGTGGATGCTGACGAAGGGGTGGCGCCGCAGCCGATGCCGGATCGCCGGGAGAGTCCGCACGCGCCTGGCCCCGAGCGCGCTCGCTGGTCATCGCCGGGGCGGGTTTCGTCCTGGCAGCCGCACCAGCGCTCCGGCCGCTGGGAGAGGCTTCCATCCGCCGCTGGGAAGGCGCATTGAGCCATTCATGCAGCTGCGGCGCGGACGGATCCGCTGGCCGGGCGCTCAAAGCGCCTTCAGCTTTCCGCAGCGGAGCGCGCAGCAGGTGACGGCGCCGGTGCACTGCCCCTTACTGTCCGGCGCCAGACCATGCGGGCCTCGAGCGCCACGGCTGCGGGTCGCCGTGTTGCCTCCTCCGGCGTCAGCCTTAGCCATGCGAAGGCTTCGCGAGCGATGTCGGACACCGGCTGGGCGAAGGTCGTCAGGCTGTAGGAGGACCAGCCCGCCTGCTCGATGTCGTCGAAGCCGGTGACGCACAGGTCCTCCGGCACGGCGAGTCCGAATTCGTGCCGCGCCGTGTCGAGGAAACCGCAGGCGATGAGGTCTGTCGCGCAGAAAACGGCGTCGGGCCTTTCAGGAGCAGTGAGGAGGCGTCGCGCCAGTTCGCGCCCGCTATCGTAGATGCTCGGGCCGAAACGCTCCACGGTGACCGTCAGGCCGATGGTGCCGGCCGCCGCGAGGAAGCCGCGCTCGCGCGCCATCAGGCTCGGGGTGCCCGCCTCGGAATTGGCGAAGGCGAGGCGCCGGCAGCCGGCGCGCAGGAAGGCGATGAGCGCGCGCCGCGCCGCCTCGTCATCCTGGAGGTTGATGCGCAGTGGCCCTTCCTGATCGTCATCGCGGTTGATCAGCACGATGCGCTGGCCGTTCTCGAGGCACAGGCGCGTGATCGACTTGTCGGGCAGGCCCGACAAGATGATCGAGGCATCGGCGCGATAGTGCAGGGCCTGCCTCAGGGCGGCGCCGACGCTCGCATCCGAGCGGTCGGTGTTGATGACCATGGCCACCTTGCCGGCATCCTGCGCCCCCTGGGTCATGGCCTTCACAAGGCTTGCCCGGTAGGGCGTGCCCAGTTCCGAGCCGACAAGGCAGACGATGCCGCTCTCCTTGAGCGATAGCCCTCGGGCGAGATGGTTGACGTGGTAACCGAGCTCATTGGCCGCGTCCAGGACGCGGCGGCGCGTGTCCTCGGAGACGCTCGCCCCGGGTGTGAAAGCGCGCGACACGGCGGAGCGCGACACGCCGGCACGTTCGGCCACCTCACGGGCACTGACGAACTTTCGGGGCGATGGCATGGCAGTCCTGCGGCCGTCGTCAGGGAACGCCTTTCGTATGCACCGCCGTGCAACAGCGTGCAACCATGTCGCAGGGAAATTTGTCGGCGGGTTTGCAGCCTTGTTTCTTGACAGCGGGCATGGCTGCATGGAACCCTTGCACACGGTTGCAAATAGAGATGCCGCGATAACAGCGGCGCGCAAGGGGGAGGAAGACATGCGTTCCGGTTTCGTCGCCGTCGCGGCTGTGGCCGCTGCCGTCCAGTTCACGCCTGCAGCGGCGCTCGCCCAAGGCTCGCTCAATCTCATCTGCTCGGCCGACGTCGTCATCTGCGAGCTGCTCGAGAACCGCTTCGAGAAGGAGACGGGCATCGACGTCAACATGGTGCGCATGTCCTCCGGCGAGGCCTATGCCAAGGTCCGCGCCGAGGCACGCAACCCGAAGACGGACGTCTGGTGGGCCGGTACGGGCGACCCGCACCTTCAGGCCGCGTCCGAGGGGTTGACGCTCGAATACAAGTCGCCGCGCCTTGCCGAACTGCAGACCTGGGCCGTCAGGCAGGCCGAGAGCGCCGACTACCGTACTGTCGGCGTCTATGCCGGTGCGCTGGGCTGGGGCTACAACGCCGACATTCTGGCGAAGAAGGGCCTGAAGGAGCCCCAGTGCTGGGCCGACCTCCTCGATCCCGGCTTCAAGGGCGAGATCCAGGTGGCCAATCCCAACTCCTCCGGCACGGCCTACACGGCGCTCGCCACGCTCGTGCAGATCATGGGCGAGGACAAGGCCTTCGATTACCTCAAGAAGCTCAACGCCAACGTCTCGCAATACACCAAGTCCGGCTCGGCGCCGGTGAAGGCCGCGGCGCGCGGCGAGACGACGGTCGGCATCGTCTTCATGCATGATGCCGTGGCGCAGGCGGTCGAGGGCTTCCCCGTGAAGGTGGTCGCCCCCTGCGAGGGCACGGGTTACGAGATCGGCTCCATGTCGATCGTCAAGGGCGCGCGCAACCTCGACAATGCCAAGAAGTGGTACGACTGGGTGCTGTCGCCGGAGGTGCAGTCGCAGATGAAGGAGGCCAAGTCCTTCCAACTGCCGTCCAACAAGAAGGCCGAGGTGCCGCCCGAAGCGCCGAAGTTCGAGGATGTCCGGCTGATCGACTACGACTTCAAGACCTACGGCGATCCGGAGAAGCGCAAGGCCCTGCTGCAGCGCTGGGACCGCGAGATTGGCACGCTGGCCAACTGAGGCACGCCTGCCGTGCCAGTTGCGGAGGAAAGGGCAGACTCCCTCTCCCCGTTGACGGGGAGAGGGCCGGGGATGAGGGGCCGGGGTTGACCCAAGCCTGAACCCTCGTATCTGCGGAAACAGTTCCCCTTACCCTCACCCTTTCCCCGCAGGCGGGGAGAGGGGAGGCCTTGCTCCTGCCTGCGATGGCCGGTGCATGCCCCGACGGAACCTCTCCAGTACGGAACCTCTCATGGAGCATCGCAACCGCAGACTGGACATGGCGCTCGGCCTCGGCCTTGCCGGGTTCGTGCTCTTGCCCTGGTACAGGATCGACGAGGGGTTCTACGCCTTTCGCTGGCCGGCGCAGTTCCCCTTCGGCGCTGAGGAGGCGCCGGCCCTGGTGCAGATGGCGGCGCAGGGCCGCTGGTGGCTCGCCGTCGTCGCCGCGCTGCTCCTTGCCGCGGCCGCGGTCCGCTTCGCCGCTCCGGCCGTGTCGCGCGGACGCCTGCTCGTCGCTCTCGGCGCGGCCGGCATGGGCTTCCTCGTCCTGCAGGGCTTCGCAATCACCTTCGGCGGCTGGAGCTGGAACATCGGCGAGGCGCTGTTCGGGCCGCTCGCCATCGGCCAACCGGCCATGGGCGCCGGTGCGGTCCTCGCGGGGCTCGCCTTCCTGTTCCTGTTCTCGGCGGGGCTCGCCGAGCAGGGCGTGATGAAGGGCGATTTCTTCGTCATCGCCGCCATCGCTCTTCTCGTCGCCCTTGTCGCCGTTTTCGTATTCTATCCGGTGCTGAGCATGTTCGTCGGCTCGGTGCAGGACTTCGACGGTTCCTTCGAGCCCTCGGGCTTCGTGCGCAACATGCAGGACCCGGCGATCTGGAGTCTCGATTGTGTCATTGGGGGAGGGCGTTGCGGTGTCGCCTGGCGCACGCTGTGGCTGGCGCTGATGACGGCCACCGGCTCGACCGTTCTCGGCCTCGCCTTCGCACTCGTCGCCACACGCACGCGCTTTCCCTTCAAGAAGGGCCTGCGACTGCTGACGGTGTTGCCGATCATCACGCCGCCCTTCGTCATCGGCCTCGCGCTCATCCTGCTCTTCGGCCGCGCCGGCGTGGTGACGACCTTCCTCTCCGACCTTTTCGGCGTCGAGCCGGGGCGCTGGCTCTACGGGCTCACCGGCATCTGGATCGCCCAGATGCTCTCCTTCACGCCGATCTCGTTCCTTGTTCTCATCGGCGTCGTCGAAGGCGTCAGCCCCTCCATGGAGGAGGCGTCGCAGACCCTGCGCGCCGACCGCTGGCGCACCTTCTGGCGCGTTTCGCTGCCGCTCATGAAGCCGGGCCTCGCCAACGCCTTCCTCATCGGCTTCATCGAGAGCATGGCCGATTTCGGCAATCCGCTGGTGCTCGGCGGCAGCCACGGCGTGCTGTCCACCGAGATCTTCTTCGCTGTCGTCGGCGCGCAGACCGATCCATCCCGGGCGGCCGTGCTCGCCATCATCCTGCTCTGCTTCACGCTGTCGGCCTTTCTCGCACAGCGGCTGTGGCTCACGGGCAGGAACTTCGCGACCGTCACGGGCAAGGGCGACGGCGGCGTGCATCCGGCGCTGCCGCGGCCGCTCGCCATCGGCGTCAACGCGCTCGTCATTCCCTGGACGGCATTCACCCTCGTCGTCTACGGCATGATTCTCGTCGGCGGCTTCGTGAACACCTGGGGCCTCGACAATTCGCTGACCTTCGCCCATTTCGAGCGCGCCTTCTCCTTCGCCTTCCGCGACGGCTCCATCGCATGGACGGGCGTCGCCTGGGATTCGTTCTGGACGACGATGATGATCGCGCTCGTTGCGGCGCCCCTGACGGCCGCGGTCGGCCTCATGACGGCCTATCTCATCGTCCGCCAGCGCTTCGTCGGCCGCAACGTCTTCGAATTCGCGCTCATGATGAGCTTCGCCATCCCCGGCACGGTCATCGGCATCAGCTACATCATGGCCTTCAACCTGCCGCCGCTGGAGATGACGGGCACGGCGCTCATCCTCATCGCCTGCTTCGTCTTCCGTAACATGCCGGTGGGCGTGCGCGGCGGCGTCGCGGCCATGACGCAGATCGACGCAAGCCTCGACGAGGCCTCGCTCACGCTGCGCGCCTCGAGCTGGCGCACCATCCGCCACGTGGTGTTGCCGCTGTTGCGGCCGGCGATCGTCGCGGCGCTCGTCTATTCCTTCGTACGGGCGATCACCTCCATCAGCGCCGTCGTCTTCCTCGTCAGCGCCAAATACAATATGGCCACCGCCTATATCGTAGGCCTCGTCGAGAATGGGGAATACGGCGTCGCCATCGCCTATTCCTCCATGCTGATCGTGGTCATGCTCGTCGTCATCGCCGGCTTCCAGCTCGCCGTCGGCGAGCGGCGCCTGCGACGCGAGACGCGCATCGCCGCCCCGGCTGTGGCCCGGCCGATGTCCGCCGAGACAATCAAGGAGAAAATCGCATGAACGGGTTGAAGACCGGCTCGGTCGTCTTCGAGCACGTTCGCAAGACCTTCGGCTCCTTCACCGCGATCCACGACCTGTCGCTGACGATCGAGCCGGGTACGCTCGTCACGCTGCTCGGCCCCTCGGGCTGCGGCAAGACGACGACATTGCGCATGCTCGCCGGGCTCGAGCACCCGACCGACGGACGCATCCTTATCGGCGGCAAGGACGTGACCATGCTGCCGGCGAATGAACGCGACGTGTCCATGGTCTTCCAGTCCTATGCGCTCTTCCCGCATATGACGGTCCTCGAGAACGTCGCCTACGGACTCGAATCCTCGGGTCTTCGGAAGGCGGAGGCGCGCGAAAAGGCCGAGGCAGGGCTCGCCCTCGTCGGCCTCGCCGGCTTCGGTGCTCGTCTGCCGGCCGAGCTCTCCGGCGGGCAGCAGCAGCGCGTCGCGGTGGCACGCGCTCTCGTGCTGGAGCCGCAGGTGCTGCTGCTCGACGAGCCCTTGTCGAACCTCGATGCGCGCCTGCGCCGGCGCGTGCGCACCGAGATCCGCGAGTTGCAGCAGCGCCTCGGCTTCACGGCAGTCTATGTGACGCACGACCAGGAGGAGGCGCTCGCCGTCTCCGACCGCATCGTCGTCATGGTCGAGGGCCGCATCGCGCAGGAGGGGCCGCCGCGGGCGCTCTACGAATCGCCCGCCTCCTCCTTCATCGCCGACTTCATGGGCGAGGCGAACGTCGTGCCTTGCGAGGTCGTCGGCGTTCAGGGAGCCGAGGCGGTGGTGCGGCTCGGCTCCCTCGAGCATCGCGTGCCAGGCCGCGCGGCCCAGCCGGGACCGGCCAAGCTCGCCATCCGGCCCAATGCCATCCGCCTCGCCCCGGCAGATGACGGCGGGCTCAAGGGCCTCGTGCGCCATGCGGCCTATCTCGGCGACCACGTCGAATATGAGGTGGAGACGGAAGTCGGAACGCTCTATGTCGTCGATCCTGACGTGGAGCGGAGCCTTGCCGCGACGACGCCGGTCGCGATCGGGCTTCACAACCGTGGGGTCGCCATCATCACCGCGTGAAGGTGCTACGCGCCCTTCACGAGACAACGAGGACATGCATGACAGTCGATGCCGCAGACGTCGAGGCGCGCCTGGCGCTCGCCCGCACGCTCGCCCGCGATGCGGGGGCCGTGGCACTAGCCTATTTCAATGCGCGCGAGACCCTGGTCGTCGAGGCCAAGGCCAACCCGCAGGATGTCGTTTCCATCGCTGACCGGCGGGTCGAGGAGATGCTGCGCGCTCGCATCGCCGAGGCTCATCCCGGTGACGGCGTGCTCGGGGAGGAATACGGCCTCACCGAGGGCACGTCCGGCTTCACCTGGGTGCTCGACCCCATCGACGGCACCAGCCCCTTCGTCAACGGCATGCCCAGCTGGTGCGTGTCGATCGCCGTGCTCGCCGGCGAAGAACCGGTGGTCGGCGTCATCTACGCACCCTGCGTGGACGAGCTTTACGCGGCCGGCAAGGGGCAGGGCGCGACGCTCAACGAGGCGCCCATGCACGTGTCGTCCGGGCGTTCCCTGCGTGATGGCGTCGTGGGCCTCGGCGCCAACCACCACGTCGCGCCGGCCGAATTCGCCGGCATCGTGGAGCGCCTGCTCGGCATGGGCGGCAACTTCATCCGCAACGGCTCGGGCGCGCTCATGCTGGCTTATGTCGCGGCGGGACGTCTCGTCGGCTATTACGAGCCCTACATGCACGCCTGGGATTGCCTTGCCGGCTATTGCCTCGTCGCCGAGGCGGGCGGGGCGCTGCTGCCGTTCCCGGCGGTCGGCGAGGGGCTGACGCGCGGTGCGCCCGTGATGGCGGCCGCGCCCGGTGCCGTCGCCGATCTCAGCCGGATCGCCGGCTTGCCCCGCGCGGCCTGAAGGCGTCAGTACCGCGCGATATGCGTCAGGGCCCGCGTGATTGGCTCGGCCCCCACACTTTGCTCGCCCCGGAAGGGGTAGTCGAGTATGACGAGTAGGGCGATGAGCAGGGCGATCGCCGCCGCATAGCCGGCCTTGGGCACCACGAGGTTCCAGTCGAAGCGGAAAAGGAGCGCTTCGGCGGCCAGCAGCACGATGAGGCTGCCGAGGACATGCCAGAAGATGGCCGGCAACCCTGTCGTGGCGGCATTGAGGCGCAGGGCCCGGATGTCCACGAGTTCGTCCGCCGCGTCATCGACCGCCTCGCGTGTGGTGGCCTCGATGTCCATCCGCTGGTGCACGGCATGAATGCTCTCGATGAGAGTGTTGAAGAGTGTCTGCGTCGCCGCGCTTTCCTGTCCTTTCTTGAGCGCCGGCCATTCCTGCGCGACGACGGACTGGCCATAGGCAGCAAGCGCATCGCGAAGCGGCGCCGCGTCCGGGCCGAGCCGGCGCAGCGCACGGTCGAGTTGCGTGATCTCGGTGGCTTCCCGCAATACGAGTGTCTCGGCCTCGCGGTAGCGGTTGATCGCTTGCAGCAGCGTGAAGGCTGTGAAGATGGCGATGACCGGCCCGATGAGCTTGAAGGCGTCGAGCGCGAAACCCGCCCTGGCCGTCGCTTGCTCCTGCCTCAGGAGGCGCGTGCCGATCAGCGGCAGCAGAACCGATGCGGTGACGGCCGCGCTGACGAAAATAACGACGAGGATGTTGTTGGAGAACCGATAGATCACGTCGGTGAAGGGCATTGCGGGCGCTCCGGCCGTCTTCGCTCGCGACACTCTGGGCCAATCGCCGCCATGGCACCATATGCCGCTGCGGCTGCTCAGTTGACGGGCAGGGCGCCCAGCTTCTCGCGCAGATCGCTGAAGATCTCGCGGATGCGCCGCCGGGTGATGGTCGAGGCTTCCGCTGCCCGGTCAAGTTGGTAGCTGCGGGCCTGCTGCCCGGCCCGGTAATGGGCCTCGTCGAAGCGCGCCTCGATCAGGTCGAGCAGCCGCGAAGGGTCGCCGCCCTGGGCTCTCAGGGCATGGGCGAGGGCCTCGACCGTCTCCAGCAGGGCTGCGGTGACGAAGCCCTCGGCCATGACGGCTGGCGGGATGGGTGGTTCGCGCAAGAGCTGCACTCCTTCCTACGTCGAACGCCGGCGCTGTTCGCCCGGAGCCGTGGTCATCCGTCGCGACTGGAGGATTCCGGCGCCCGTTTGCCGCTGCGCGGAGGCGAGCCGTACGAAAGGTGGTGTGACCGCCGAAAATCCTAGGGGCCGACGGTCGAGCGTCAGGCCGGGCCGTGCCGACCATTCCGTCCTGTTCATGACCGGCAGGCGCTTGCCCGGGCCTTGAGCGGTCGCTCTTGTCCGCGCGCGCCGGCACGTGTCCCTCGTCGCCGTCTGGCGACAGGAGGTGATTGATCGATGTGCGCTTCTCGTCTCATGGTGCGATCCCCCCTGATCGCGGTCGTCTCACCGCCCCAGCATTCCGCTTGGGAAGTGGCGGTTGATCATCACGCCTAGCAGGTGAACCTTGCCTGAAGGCGTCGGCCGTCCGCCTGCTTCGTCGGGCACGAAGCGCGAAGCCGATGCTGCAGACGGCGCGATGCGGCCGGCGGCATTGCCGCCGGCCGCATCGCTGTCGTCCTGTCTCGCAGATCAGGCGACGAGGAGGCTGCTCTCGAGCGTTGCCTTATCGATGCCGAAGATGGCGATCTGCGTGCCGTTGTGATCGAAATAGACCCCGCCGTCCGTGTCGGCGAAGAAGGAGGCAGCTTCGGCCACACTCGTGAAGCCGAATCCTTGCAGGCTCACATAGTCGATCTCGCCGCCCACGTTGAAGTCCATGATCCGGCTGAGACCCTCGTCCGGCCGAAAGACGAAGGTATCGTGCCCGGCTTGGCCGAACAGCCAATCGTCGCCCGCTCCGCCGGCGAGCATGTCGTCTCCCGTGCCACCGATCAGTGTGTCATCGCCTTCGCCGCCCTCGAGCGTGTCGTTGCCAGCACCTCCGTAGAGCTCGTCGTTGCCGCCCCCGCCGGCGAGGACGTCATCGCCTTCATGGCCGTCCATCACGTCGTTGCCGGCCTCGCCTAGCAGGGTGTCGTTGCCCGCCTGGCCGAAGACAAGGTCATCGCCATCGCCGGCTGCGATGTAGTCGTTGCCGTCGCCGCCGAGGAGGGAATCCCTGCCGGCTCCGCCGATGAGGCTGTCGTCGCCATCTCCGCCGTCGAGCCAGTCGTCGCCGATGCCGCCGTCGAGCGTGTCGTTGCCGGCGCCGCCATGGATGGTGTCGTTGCCGGCTTCGCCGTAGACCGCATCGTCGTCCTCCTCGGAGGAGATGACGTCGTTGCCCCCGCCGCCATAGATGATCTCATTACCGATGCTGCCGAAGATGGTGTCGTTGCTGTCGTGGCCGAGGATGGTGTCGTTGCCGGCCCCACCGCTCATGTAGTCCTCATCGGGCGTGCCAACGAGGATGTCGTCGTCGGGGGTGCCGATGACGGGATTGGCAAGGCCGAAGTCCCCCGATCCGAAGGCGTCGAGGGTGGTGTTCCTGACTGTCAGGCTCTGCCCCGCGCCGAAGGTGAAGACGACGTCGTTGCCCACCTGCTGGGCCGTGGCCATGATGTCGGCGAAGGTGGTGAGGCCGGTTGCCGAGAGATCGATGACGTCGCGGTTGCCGGCCACGCGCGAGAAATCGGTGATGGTGTCGGCGCCGTCGAGATAGACGAAACGGTCGTTGCCCGTCCCGCCGGTGAGGGTGTCGTTGCCCTGGCCTCCGGAGAGCGTGTCGTTGCCCTGGTCGCCGGAAAGGCTGTCGTCGCCATCGCCGCCGTCGAGGCTGTCGTTGAAGTCGCCGCCGTTGAGCGTGTCGTTGCCGGCCCCGCCCCAGAGCGTATCGTGACCACCGCCACCGTCGATGCTGTCATTGCCGTCGCCGCCGTCGATGGTGTCATCGCCAGTGCCGCCGGTCACGGAGTCGTCTCCGGCGCTTCCCGTACCCGGGCCGGCGACATTGACGAGCAGCATCTCTGGCGTGAACTGGGCTTTCGTGAAGTTCTTCACGAGCACCGACGTATTCGCATTGATGGTGAAGAGTACGTCGCCGTTCTGCTCGGTGGCGATCGCCATCAACGCATCGAAGGTGGAGTATCCCCAGTAACGCAGGTCGAGATAATCCTCGGCCGTGAAATCCTCGACGACGACGTGGCCGCCGCGGTTGAGGAACACATCCCGCCCGGCGCCCCCCACGAGCGTGTCGGTGCCGTGATGGCCTACGAGCACGTCATCGCCGCTGCCGCCGTTCAGTGTCTCGTCGCCAGCCGTGCCTTGCAGGAAAGTTGCGTCGGGACGCCCTTCCGATGAAAACCCGAAAACTTCGGGAGCAATATGTTCGAAGTATTTATAATAGAAGCTAAATCCACCGCCGATATATACGCTGGTCGATGTCCATCCTGTTGGGTCCCAATAGTTAACCGAAAGCGCCTTGAGATGATTATAGCTCAGAACGGGGGCATGAATATCAACCCGGTCATAATTCCCTTCTTCATAGGAAATATCCCGGATATCCATCGACCCGGCGAGCGGATTGAAGACAAAGGTATCGTTCCCGGCGCCGCCGGTCAGCTGGTTGAATCCTTCGCCGCCGTCGAGTGTATCGTCGCCGCTGCCGCCATCGAGCGTGTCGTCACCCTCTCCGCCGAGCAGCAGATCATTGCCGTCTCCACCATTGAGCGTGTCGTTGCCGCCGTGGCCGCGCAGAGTGTCGTCGCCTCCGGTGCCGACGAGGAGATTGCCATCCTCGTCACCATCGAGTTCGATACCGGGGACCAAGGCCTGCAAAAGGAAGAGATCGTCGGGCTGCGAGACGGCATCTGCGTTGCCGGCCCCCGCTGGAACACCGCCACCTCCTGGATCGTGCTGTTGCTCGGCCTGTTCTACGGCGCCCTCGAGGAAATCATCCCCATCCATGGCCATGTCAGTTCTCCCGTAAAGTTTGAAATAGATCGACCGTAAGACGAATAGGATTGCTTGATGATCGGCCCCGTTAGCCTGCGATGGCTGCGGGCTGTCCGTTGTCGTGGTAGCCCGGATCGCTGGTTCTGAATTTATGCGGCGGGGATTGACAAGGGAATCGGACGCGCGCGCGTCTTGCATGCATATCGTGCCAATTTCTTATATTTGTTAAATTATATTAATATTATCATTATCCGTTGCGAGTACGTAGTGGGGATTGAATCAGAAAATATAGATCGAATACGATGAGCCTTCGAACTGGCCATGGCCAATAGGGAGATCGCGAGGGGCCGCCCCCGCCGAGGCGTCCGGGGGCGAGGGCTGGAAATGACGCAAGCCAACGTCCACGCCTGCAGCCTTTCCATGTCCAGCGCCCGTGACAGCGACCCTCTCGCGACGTCCGTTGCCCTGCCGACATGACTTGGTCCGTTGCCTTGCGTCGCAGCCGGCCATAGATTGGAAATATTCCAATCTTAGGGGCGGTCATCGATGCTTTCCAGGGTTTTCGGCTTCGGGCGCCGCTCCTTCGATTCGCTTTCCGAACAGGAAATCCTGGCGCTCGCCATCTCCTCGGAGGAGGACGACGGGCGCATCTATCTTGCCTATGCGGACGGTCTGCGTGAGGCCTTTCCCCAGTCGGCCAGGGTTTTCGAGGAGATGGCGCGGGAAGAGGACCGGCACCGGCAGGCGCTCATCGATCTCTACCGGGCCCGGTTCGGCGATCACATCCCGCTGCTGCGCCGCGAGCATGTGAGGGGCTATTACGAGCGCAAGCCGGACTGGCTGGTGCGCCCCCTCGGCATCGACAAGGTGCGCCAGCAGGCGGAGGAGATGGAGGCGCAGGCCCATCGCTTCTATGTGGAGGCGGCCAAGCGCGCCGGAGACGCCTCGACCCGCAAGCTGCTGGGTGATCTGGCGGCGGCGGAGCAGGTTCACGAAAGCCTCGCCAGGCGGCTCGGCCTCACCCACGCGCCCGAAAGCGTGCAGGAGGAGGAGCGGCAGAGCGAGCGCCGCCAGTTCATCCTGACCTTTGTCCAGCCGGGCCTTGCCGGGCTGATGGATGGCTCCGTCTCGACGCTGGCGCCGATCTTCGCCGCCGCCTTCGCCACTCAGGACACCTGGCAGACCTTCCTCGTCGGCCTGTCGGCCTCTGTCGGCGCCGGCATCTCCATGGGCTTCACCGAGGCGGCTCACGACGACGGCAAGCTCTCGGGTCGCGGCTCACCCGTCAAGCGCGGGCTCGCGTCAGGCATCATGACCGCCATCGGCGGGCTCGGCCATGCCTTGCCCTATCTCATTCCATCGTTCTGGACGGCGACGATGATCGCCGTGGCCGTGGTCTTCGTCGAGCTGTGGGCCATCGCCTTCATTCAGAACCGCTACATGGAGACCCCGTTCCTGCGCGCGGCCTTCCAGGTCGTGCTCGGCGGCAGCCTCGTCTTCGCCGCTGGCGTCCTGATCGGCAACGCCTGAAGTCTGGCCCGAAGGACGTTTCCGAAGCGAAGGGGCGGCATCATGCTAGCTGGTGCTGCCGGCGAGGATTGAACTCGCGACCTCTCCCTTACCAAGGGAGTGCTCTACCACTGAGCTACGGCAGCAGGGCCCCGAGGGGGCCAAAGCGCGCGGACACTGCCACAAGGGGGGCGTCGGCGCAAGCGCCGTCGGCGCGGCATTTTCGTCCGGGCCGACAGCCTGTGGATGGTCGCTCGCGGCCGGTCTCAGGCGGCCGCTGCGCGGTCGACGAAGGGCAGCTTCAGCGCCTTCCACACGGCGACGAGCGAATCGGTGAGATGCTCGATCATGGCCGCGTCGTGGAAGGGCGTGGGCGTGATGCGCAGGCGCTCGGTGCCGCGGGCCACGGTCGGATAGTTGATGGGCTGCACATAGATGCTGTGCTCGGCGAGCAGCATGTCGCTCGCCTGCTTGGCGCGCTCAGGGTCGCCAACCATCACCGGCACGATATGCGTCGGGCCGGGCTTGACCGGGAGGCCGGCAGCCGCGAGCGCGCCCTTGGTCAGGGCGACCTGCCGGCGGTGGCGCTGGCGCTCCTCGCCGCTCTCCATCAGGTGCCGCACCGAGGCGGTCGCTGCCGCGGCCACGGCCGGCGGCAGGGCCGTCGTGAAGATGAAGCCGTGGGCGTGCGAGCGCACCGCGTCGATGATGTTGCGCCGCGCCGCGATATAGCCGCCGACGCAGCCGAAGCCCTTGGCGAGCGTGGCCTCGATCACGTCGAGGCGGTGGAGGGCGTCCACCTCCTCGGCATAGCCCGCGCCGCGCGCGCCGTAGAGGCCTGCCGCATGTACCTCGTCGATATAGGTCATGGCGCCGTAGCGCTCGGCGAGATCGCAGATGGCGTGGATCGGGGAGACGTCCCCGTCCATCGAATAGACGCTCTCGAAGACGATGAGCTTGGGCCGGGTCTTGCCCGCCTGGCGCAGCAGGTCCTCGAGATGCTCGAGGTCGTTGTGGCGGAAGATGACCTTCTCGGCGCCGGAGCGACGCACGCCCTCGATCATGGAATTGTGGTTCTGCGCATCCGAGAGGATGAGACAGTCCGGCAGCAGCTTGGCGATGGTGGCGATGCCGGTCTCGTTGGAGACATAGCCCGAGGTGAAGACGAGCGCCGCATCCTTGCGGTGCAGTTCGGCGAGGGCGCGCTCGAGGCCGACGATCGGGGCGCTGTTGCCGGCGATGTTGCGCGTGCCGCCGGCGCCGGCGCCCATGCGCTGCGCCGTCGTGACCATGGCGTCGATCACCTGCGGATGGCGACCCATGCCGAGATAGTCGTTGGTGCACCACACCACGACGTCCCGCGGCCCCTCGTCGCTGTGCCAGACGGCCCGCGGAAACCGCTCCGCGTCGCGCTCGATGGTGATGAAGACGCGATAGCGGCGCTCCTTGTGCAGAAGGCCGAGCGCTTCGTCGAAATAGCTGTCGTAATCCATGATCGCATCCGTCTGCCGCCGTGGCGGCAGACCAAGTTTGGAACTGGTCCAGTGAACAACCGGAACCGCGCCGGGGCAAGCGGTTCTCGTCGCATGTTCGTTTATATTGCTCTCGTTCCATAGTGCGTCCGGCTGCACAATGGGCCGCATCGCCGCAGTGCGGCGGCGCACCGCAGGTTTGGGACGGTCCCTGCAACGTCGCCTGCAGGCAGGAGGGGAAGCCGGCGCTTGTCCTCGAGGCCGATGCCCGCTATCGATCAGCTTCGAGGAACCCGGGTCTTCGACGAACATGTCGCACGCACCGCCTCCCGACAGGAAGGAGCGCCTGGCCGCAGCGCTGCGGGAGAATCTGAAGCGGCGCAAGCGGCAGATGCGCGAGCGCGCGGCGGAACCGCGCGGCGAGGCGGCGCACGGCACCAGGGAAGCCGCGCCGGGCGCCGGCCCCGACCCGAAGGACTGATCGCCGGCGTCTCCGCTACTGGCTCCGGTCAATCAAGGAACGACACATGGATCGCATTCGCATCGTTGGCGGCCACAAGCTCGATGGCGTCATTCCCATTTCCGGCGCCAAGAACGCGGCCCTGCCGCTGATGATCGCAAGTCTCCTGACCGACGAGACGCTCGAGCTGCACAACGTGCCGCGCCTTGCGGACGTGTCGCTGCTGTTGCGCATCCTGTCCAACCATGGCGTTGATCACGGCATTGCCGGCAAGCGCCCGGGCCAGACGAGCGAGACCGGCCAGTCCATACGCTTGCGTGCCCGCGATATCATCGACACCTGCGCACCCTACGAACTCGTCTCGAAGATGAGAGCGAGCTTCTGGGTCATCGCGCCGCTTCTGGCCCGCATGGGCGAGGCCCGCGTGTCCCTGCCCGGCGGCTGCGCCATCGGCACCAGGCCGGTCGATCTCCTGCTCATGGCGCTGGAGAAGCTGGGCGCCGAGGTCGAGATCGACGGCGGCTATGCGGTCACGCGGGCGCCGAAGGGACTCCGGGGGGCCGAGTTCGCCTTTCCGAAGGTGACGGTCGGCGGCACCCATGTCGCCCTCATGGCCGCCAGCCTCGCCCGCGGCACCAGCGTCATCGACAATGCCGCGCGCGAGCCGGAGGTGGTCGACCTTGCCGATTGCCTCGTCAAGATGGGCGCGCGTATCAGCGGCGCCGGCACCTCGCGCATCATCGTCGAGGGGGTGGCGCGCCTCGGCGGCGCCGAGCACAACGTCCTGCCGGACCGAATCGAGACCGGCACCTATGCCATGGCCGTCGCCATAACGGGTGGCGACGTGCTGCTTGAGGGTGCGCGGCCGGAGCTGCTGCAGGCGGCCCTCGACGTGCTGTCAGGCGCTGGGATCGACATCTCGTCCACCAACGCGGGTGTGCGCGTGCGTCGCAACGGGGTCGGCATCGAGGCGGTGAATGTCACGACGGAGCCGTTCCCTGGCTTTCCGACGGACCTGCAGGCCCAGCTCATGGCGCTGATGACGCGCGGCAAGGGCACGAGCCGCATCCGCGAGACGATCTTCGAGAATCGCTTCATGCACGTGCAGGAACTGGCCCGCCTCGGCGCCCGAATTCGCCTCGACGGCGACACTGCTTATGTTGACGGCGTCGCGCGACTGAAGGGTGCCCCTGTGATGGCGACGGACCTGCGCGCCTCGGTTTCGCTCGTCATCGCGGCGCTCGCTGCGGAAGGCGAGACGATGGTGAACCGCGTCTATCACCTGGATCGCGGCTTCGAGGCGCTGGAGAAAAAGCTCGGCCGGTGCGGGGCTGAGATCGAGCGCCTCTCGGGTTGAAAGGCGAAGACCCGGCACGGGGCCGGGTCTCCTCGGGTACCGTCAGGCATGGCGCCCTCAATAGCCGATGGCGCCACGCTTTTCGCCGAAACCGGGGATGAAGCAGCGGCAGGGCGTATTGCGCGGCGCGCGGAAGCCGGCGTTGCAGTTTCCGCGCGATGTGACGCAAACGCTGCCGTAGCGCTCGCCGCGCGGGCGGGGGCGCCCCCAGCCGCCTCGGTCCCAGTCGTCGTCGTCGCGCCAGCGGCGCGGCGGCGGGCGGCGCGGGCGCCAGTCGTCATAGTCATCCTCGTAGCGCGGCGGGCCCCAGCCATAGGGCTGGGCCGAGGCCGGCGGAGGGGTGATCAGCATCAGCGCCGCGACGGCAGCGAGTGCAATCAGAACGATCCTCGTCATCATCGTCTCATCCAGGCGCCGCCCGCGGCCTTCGGCCGCCTGTGCCTCGGCGCGTGATCATCAGATAGCACGATGGAAGCTGAACGCTTCATGAAGGCGAATGGTTTCCCCGGTTGCCTGTCTTTCGGGCTTCGCCGGCAGATCGGTTGTCAGCGGCATGCGGCACCGATAACAACAGGGGACCGGATGCAGCCGAGGCAAGCGGTGGGTCGTGGAGCCGTTGGAGATGGAGCCGTTGAAGCTCGTTGCGCTCGATGGGCAGGACCTCGCGGTCCTCTCAGCCCATGTGCAGGATGCTGTCGTGCGCGCACGCGATCTCGTCTATCTGCCGCGCGAGCGGCGCTTTGCTCTGGAGTTGCGGCGCTACGACTGGCAGACGATGCCGGGTGAGCCTCCGCGTCGGCGCCTGTCGGCATTGCATTTCGAGCGGGTGATGGCCGCCCGCACCCGGGCCGTCGCGCCGCGGGACTCGGATGCCGTGCTCAGCCTTCTGGCCGTCACCTTCGATGAGCGTGACGCACCGGGCGGCACCGTGACGCTGCATTTCTCCGGGGGTGGGGCCATCGCGCTTGATGTCGAGTGCATCGAGGCGCAACTGATGGACCTCGGTCCGGCCTGGGAGGCGATCGGCCGCCCCCACCATCCCCTTGACGAGAACGATGAAAGGCAGGCCTGACGATGGCGCTGAGGATCGACAGTCGCGCGCCCGATTTCGAGGAGGCCCTTGCGCGCCTGCTCGCGATGAAGCGGGAGGTGTCGCAGGATGTCGACGAGGCCGTGCGCGCCATCATCGCCGATGTGGCCGCCCGGGGCGATGCCGCTGTCATCGACTATACGCGCCGCTTCGACGGGCTTGCGCTGACGCCCGGGATGTTGCGCGTCGCGTCGTCGCAGATCGAGGAGGCGCTTGCCCGGTGCGATGCCAGGACCCTCGCGGCGCTCGAGACGGCCAAGACCCGCATCGAGGCATTCCATCGGCGCCAGCGCCCGGAGGACCTCACCTTCACGGATGATCTCGGCGTCACCCTCGGCTGGCGCTGGACGGCCGTCGAGGCGGTCGGGCTCTACGTGCCCGGCGGCACGGCGAGCTATCCCTCCTCCGTGTTGATGAACGCGGTGCCGGCCAAGGTCGCCGGTGTGCCGCGCATCGTCATGGCGGTGCCGGCACCGCGCGGCGAGCTCAATCCGCTCGTGCTCGCGGCCGCGCATCTTGCCGGCGTCGACGAGGTCTACCGCATTGGCGGCGCGCAGGCCGTGGCGGCGCTCGCCCTCGGCACGGCGACCATCGCGCCCGTCGCCAAGATCGTCGGGCCGGGCAATGCCTATGTGGCGGCCGCCAAGCGCCGCGTCTTCGGCACGGTCGGCATCGACATGATCGCGGGGCCCTCCGAGGTGCTGGTGCTGGCAGACGGTTCCGCCAATCCGGCCTGGATCGCGGCCGATCTGCTCGCGCAGGCGGAGCACGACACCGCCGCCCAGTCGGTGCTGATCACCGACGATGCCGCCCTCGCCGATGCGGTCGAGCGGGCGGTGGAAGATCAGCTAAAGACCTTGCCGCGGGCCGATATCGCCGGGGCGAGCTGGCGCGACTTCGGCGCCGTGATCGTCGTCGAGCGCCTCGCCGAGGCGCTCCCCATCGTCGACCGCTTCGCCCCGGAGCATCTCGAGATCATGGCCGAGGATGCCGATCGCCTGGCGGCCGGGGTGCGCAATGCCGGCGCCATCTTTCTCGGCGGCCACACGCCGGAGGCCATCGGCGATTATGTCGGCGGCTCCAACCACGTCCTGCCCACGGCTCGCTCGGCCCGCTTCTCGTCCGGACTCGGCGTGCTCGACTTCATGAAGCGCACCTCGATCCTGCGCTGCGGCCCGGAGGGCCTCAGGGCGCTCGCGCCGGCGGCGATCGTGCTCGGCGAGGCCGAGGGGCTCGACGCGCATGCCCGCTCGGTCGCGGTCAGGCTCAACCGGTAAGGAGTGGAGGAGCCCTTGAAGGCAGCCGAGCCGACGAAGCGTTGCACGCTGACTGCCGTCACGCTCGACGAGGGCTCGCTCGGCCGCGGCAATCCGGATCAGGAGCACGAACGTGCCATCGCCATCTGGGACATCCTGGAGCGCAATTATTTCGCGGTGCCGGGGCACGACGGCGGGCCTTATGCGCTGCATGTGGCGCTGGTCGAGAAGAAGCTGACACTCGACGTCCGCAACAGCGGCGCCGAGCCGGTCGTGACCCATTTCCTCTCGCTGACACCGTTCCGCCGCGTCATCAAGGACTACGAACTCGTCTGCGAGAGCTATTACGCTGCCATCCGCACCGCTTCGCCGGCACAGATCGAGGCCATCGACATGGGTCGCCGCGGCCTGCACGACGAGGCTGCGGAACTCCTGCGCGAGCGCCTCGCGGGCAAGATCGAGGTGGACTTCGACACCGCTCGCCGGCTCTTCACCCTCATCTTCGCGCTGCACTGGAAGGGTTAGGCGCATGGCGCCCGGGGCCGCTGGCGGACGCAGCGTGCAATCCGTCCTCTTCATGTGCGCCCATAATGCGGTGCGCTCGCCGATGGCGGAGGGTATCGCACGGCATTATTTCGGCGCCTCGATCTATGTCGCTTCGGCCGGTGTACGTCCCGACGAACTCGATCCCTTCGCCGTGGCGGTGATGGAGGAGATCGGCATCGACGTCGCGCGCCACCGGCCACAGACCCTGGAAGATCTCGAGGATGCCGGCTTCGACCTCATCGTCACCCTGTCGCCGGAGGCGCACCATCGCGCCCTGGAACTGACGCGGACCCTCGCTGTCGATGTGGAATACTGGCCGACGCTCGACGCGACTGTCGTGCACGGCGCTCGTGAGCAGCGTCTCGAGGCCTACCGCAGCGTTCGCGACGGTCTCGTCGAGCGCATCAGGCAGCGTTTCGCGCGCCGTTGAACGCGCCGGCGGCAAAGGCCGGCGCCGTCGCCGGCCTTTGCCGGGGCACGTACCGTTCGGGTCAGTGCGTCGCCGGGCTGCGGTTGAAGCGCGTCACCACGAGACCGATGGCCACGACGACGGCCGCGCCGACGACGGCCGCCAGGTAATGCAGGGTCCTTGTGACGCCGCCGATCTGCTCGATCACCCAAGGGTCGGCGACAAGCATCTCGCCCGCGATCCAGCCCAGCAGCGCCGCACCCGCCCACACGAAGATCGGGAAACGCTCGATCAGCGCCATGATCAGTGTCGAGCCGATGACGATGAGCGGGATGGAGAACAGCAGGCCAAAGGTGAAGAGCCAGACGTTGCCGTGCGAGGCGGCCGAGATGGCGAGCACGTTGTCGAGGCTCATCACCGCATCGGCGATGGCGATCGTGCGCACGGCCTCCCACAGGCTGCCGCTCTCTTTCACTTCGTGATTGTCGTCGTCGCCCTGGATGAGCTTGACCGCGATCCAGAACAGCAGCGCGCCGCCGACGATCTTGAGGAAGGGCAGCGCGAGCAACTGGGAAATGATGAGGGCGAAGAGAATGCGCAGCGCGATCGCCGTGCCGGCGCCGAGGACGACGCCGAGGCGTCGCTGGTTGTCGGGCAGCGAGCGGCAGGCGAGCGCGATCACCACCGCATTGTCGCCGGACAGGAGAATATCGATCCAGATGATCTGGACGATCGCGATCAATGTCTGTGCATCTAGGGCCATAACGCTCACAGCTCTTGGGTCGGAACGAGCACCGGGCGCTCCGGAGGAGGGCACAGCCACCGCGCAACTGCGCCGGCACACTGTCGGGCCTCTCTTAGCGCGCGTGTCGTGCGTGATCGTCGTCAACTTATTTCATAATCCAGCGACATAATCCTATAATGCGGTGCTGTCCGGTGCCGACGGTGCCGCAGGCGGCGATTCGACAGCGGACAAGCATCGCTGGGTGCGGTCGCGCCGCTCGTGGCGCGCGGAGGGGCGGTAGGAACCGATGGATCTGCGCCAGCTCAAATGCTTCGTCGCTGTCGCGGAGGAGCTGCATTTCGGCAAGGCGGCAGAGCGCATGGGGCTGGCGCCGCCGGCCCTGTCGCGCCAGGTGCGGGCGCTGGAGGAGGAGCTTGGCGCGGACCTTCTCACGCGCACGACGCGAAGCGTCAACCTGACGCGGGCCGGGCTGCTGCTGCTCGACGAGGCCAAAGCACTCCTCGCCCGGGCCGAGCATGCGGCCCGCCATGTGCGCGAAGCAGCGAGCTCGACCAGCAAAGTCCTGCGCATCGGCGCCATAGATGGCGCGTCGGCGAGCTTCCTGCCGCGCATCATGACGGAGTTCCGCCAGCGCCATCCCCGCGCCCACATCCAGTTCACCGAGGCGATGACGGCGCCCCAGCTGCAGATGCTCGACGCCGGCAAGCTCGACCTTTGTCTCGTGCGTCCGCCCCGGCGCCAGGTGGACTGTGCCTTCGAGATCCTGCGCGTCGAGATGCCGCTCGTCGTCATGCCGGCAGCGCACCCGCTCGCGGACAGTGACGCCGTCATGATGGGCGATCTCGTCGGCGAGCCTTTCATCGTGCCTTCGCGCCGCATGCGTCCCTACGCCTACGATCTCGTCATGAGCTATTTCGACAGCGTCGGCACGGTGCCCAACGTCGTGCAGGAGGTGACCGAGAAGCCGGCGATGTTCGCGGCGGTGGCCGCCGGCATCGGCCTTGCGCTTGCCCCGGATTGGACGGCGGCGATGAATTGGCCGGGTGTGACGACGCGCCGCCTCAAGGGACTGCTGCTCGATCCGCCGCCGGACGGGGCTCTCGTCGGCGTGGCCTGGCGGCCGCATCAGCGGCTCGCGGCACGGGATGCCTTCCTCGACCTCTTGCGCGAGCGCGTCAGCCTGACGAGCGACGATAAGGTGGTGCCATTCCGTCGCTTGCCGCGGATCAGACGCCAGTCAAAAAAACCTGACTCGCAGGGGGATTGAGCCGCGGCGGCGCCTTTTCCTTCGGAAAAAGATGATGCGCCATGGAACCTGATGGGCTCTCCGACCGTTTTTCCTTTTGGGGCGGGTTTCGCATGCCTTCATAACGGTTGTGTCGGCAGTTGTGAGTGGTCCCCTGGTTGTTCTTATGGCGAGCAATAGACGCGATAGGTATCCATTCTTTGTGTTGCATCAATGTCGCATGAAATTGCGCGTGTGATGCTACGTTCATGTCATGCTTGACTCTTTTTGGAAGCTTCACGAGTCTAGCTGCGGCGTGAGATGATGGTCCGCTCGGGCCTGCGCGACAGGAACAGGTTTCGTTCAAAGAGGTGCCTCAGATGAAGAATATCCTGCGACTATCGGCGGCGGCGACGGCCCTGGCGCTTTCCGGCGCTGTGGCCTTTGCGGCCGATCTTCCGTCCCGTACCTATACGCCGCCGGC
Organism: Chelatococcus daeguensis; assembly: GCF_001887265.1. Taxonomy (NCBI): domain Bacteria; kingdom Pseudomonadati; phylum Pseudomonadota; class Alphaproteobacteria; order Hyphomicrobiales; family Chelatococcaceae; genus Chelatococcus; species Chelatococcus daeguensis. Next base: position 823,309 of record NZ_CP018095.1, read on the forward strand.
CGAGCCGCTGCCGCCGGTTTTCACCTGGACGGGTTTCTATGTCGGTGTGAATGCCGGCTACGGCTTCTCCGATTCCGGTAATGCCCGCTATGTGGGCGACGCTCTTTATCTCAGTGATGTCGCCGCCGGCGATCTTCCGGGCAGCCTGTCCCTGAAGTCTGAAGGTTTCCTCGGCGGTGCCCAGGTTGGCTACAATTATCAATTCGGGTCGGTGGTCGTCGGTCTTGAGGCCGATATACAGTATGCCGATCTGAGCGATACGGGCACCTCCTTCGCCGCGGCGGGCTTTGCCGAGGGTAAGAAGGAGCTGGAGTGGTTCGGGACGTTGCGTGCCCGGCTCGGCTTCGCCGCGATGGATCGTCTGCTCATCTTCGCCACGGGCGGTCTGATCTACGGCGATACCAAGCTGACGCACAGCATCTTCGATAACACGGGCGCCTTGCTTGCCGTCGGCAGCAAGTCCGACACGCAGGCAGGCTGGACCGTCGGCGGCGGTCTCGAATATGCCTTCACCAACAACCTGACGGCCAAGGCCGAGTACCTCTATTATGACCTCGGTGACACGACGGCGATTGCGCCGAGTTTCGCCGTTCCGACGGATGTCGCCGTGCTCAAGGCCAAGAATCGCGGCAGCATCGTGCGTGTCGGTCTCAACTACAAGTTCGACACGTTCTGAGGTTTTCCCCGAACGGACCGTCGAACGGACCTGCAGCGCCCGGCTCCTGGCCGGGCGTTGTTTTTTGCACGGATGGCTAAGACGCACGAAACCCGGCACTCGAGGAACCCGGGTTTTTCAACGCCGCATACAGTCCGGGCGAGGCAGGATAGGTGCGTCACTCGCGCCGCAGTTCCCACAGGGCTGCGATCTCGCTCGGCCGCAGCTTGCGGCCGCTCGCCGTGTCAGCCCAGGCGAGTTCGCGATTGCCCGGGTTCTGCGTCATGGCGAAGGCAACCGCATCCTCCAGCGAGGGAAAGTCGATGACATGATCGGGATCCGTCAGATGCGGGCTCGAGCGGTAGTGAAGACGCGCCGTGTCCTGCATGTTCGCTTGCATCGCTGTCCTCCTGTCGGTTGAGGGTTGCTCCTGCATTTCAGTCAAAAAGGTCGACCAGCCGTATCTCCGCAGAAGCGGCCTGATCATGTCAACGAAATGGGGATGCCGTGGTTCCGGTGCAATGGTTCGTCGCGCCCGGGCAACGGGCGAACCCTGCGGCATTTCTGTCGTTGCGAAGGGCGTGGATGAGCATTAAGTTATTGAAAGACAATGTAATTTTGAATCGTTCCAAACTGCCTCAATGATCGTCTGCTCCTGTAACGTCCTCACTGACAAGCAGATCCTCGAAACGCTGCAGAGCGAGGCCCCGGGGGCTCCGCGTTCGCCTGCGCAGGCCTACCGCTGCCTCGGCTGCAGCCCCGAGTGCGGGCGCTGCCTCGTCACCGTGCGGCGCCTCCTGCAAGCTGCGCGCTTGGACGCCTGCGATATCGGCTGCCCCGGCTGTCCCGGCGCCGTCGAGCACGCGGCGCACGCGCCTGCCGCCGCCAACGTGCTGCCGTTCGACGGCCGTCCGCGTGTGGCCCCGGGCGATGAGGAACCCGCCGAGGCGCCCGCTGTCCCGCTCATCGCCGCCGAATAGCGGCTTCTTTCGCAATGGTGTATGTCGTTGGAGACAAGCCGGACCCTTGATGTGGTCGGGCATTAGTTTATAATGATTCTAAATAGGATTTCCCAAGGACGTGGAGTGGAGCGATGAAGGGTGACGCCAAGGTCATCGAATATCTCAACCGCGGTCTGCGCAGCGAGCTGACGGCGGTGAGCCAGTACTGGCTCCATTACCGCATGCTGGATAACTGGGGATTGAAGGATCTCGCCAAGAAGTGGCGGGAGGAATCGATCGAGGAAATGCACCACGCAGACAAGTTCATCGACCGCATCCTGTTCCTTGAAGGCCATCCGAATCTCCAGGTCCTCGATCCGCTGCGTATCGGCCAGTCGGTGAAGGAGGTGATCGAATGCGATCTCGCAGCCGAGGTCGAGGCGCGCGCCCTCTATCAGGAGGCCGCCACCTATTGTCATTCGGTCAAGGACTATCCTTCGAAGGACCTGTTCGAGGAACTGATGGCGGATGAGGAGGGCCACATCGACTTCCTCGAGACGCAGCTCGAGCTTATCGGCAAGCTCGGAGAGCAGCTCTACAGTCAGCATCACATCGGCAAGCTGGACGACTGACCTTCGATCTCCGGTGAAATCCTGCAGGCCGCCGGTTCTCGCCGGCGGCCTTGCCGTTCAGAAAGCTGGCCGCATGGCCATGGCCGGCCCTGCGGAGACCGCGAGCCGTACGAGCCGGATGTCGGGATCGTGCGGGTCGGGTCCGATGGCGAAGCCCAGCTTCTCGCACATGGCGAGCATCATCGTGTTCTCGCGCAGCACCTGGCCCTCGATGGCGTTGAGGCCCTCGGCGCGGGCATAGGCGATGATCATCTCCATCAGCAGCCAACCCAGTCCGCGGCCCTTGAGGTCCGAGCGCACCAGGATGCCATATTCGCCCTTGTCGTAATTGGCGTCAGCGTGCAGACGCACGGCGCCGAGCATGGCGCCGGTCTCCTCCTCAATGGCGACGAGCGCCATGGCACGCGCATAGTCGAGCTGCGTCAGCCGGGCGATGAAGGTGTGGCTGAAATCGCGGATGGGCGCGAAGAAGCGCAGGCGCAGGTCCTCCGGCGTCACCTTCTCGAAGAAGCTGCGGAACAGCTCCTCGTCCTCCGGCCGCACGGGCCGGATGAAGACGCCGGTGCCGTCCGGCAGGGCGGTCCGCCGCTCCCATTCCTTCGGATAAGGCCGGATGGCGAAGCGCGGATGGCCGGCAGGCCCGCGGACCGGCTGGATGCTCGGCGCGACGGCGACCCGCGCATCGACGGCGATGACGCCGTTCTGATCGGCAAGCAGCGGATTGATGTCGAGCTCGCGTACCTCCGGCAGGTCGGCAGCGAGCTGCGCGAGCTTCACGAGCACGAGTGCGATCGCGCCCTCATCCGCCGCCGGCACGTCGCGATAGGCCTTGAGCCGCCGCGAGACGCGCGTGCGGCCGATGAGCGTATGGGCGAGCGTGAGGTCGAGCGGCGGCAGCGCCAGCGCCTTGTCGTTGATGACCTCGACGGCAGTGCCGCCGCGGCCGAAGACGACCACCGGCCCGAAGGTCTCGTCGTCGGCGAGGCCGGCGATGAGTTCGCGCGCCTTGGGTCTCAGGATCATGGGGTGGATCGTGAGGCCGGTGATGCGCGCCTCCGGCCGGAGCGCTCGGGCCCGCTCGAGGATGTCCCGCGCCGCCTCGCGCACTGCAGCTTCGTTGGTGAGGTTGAGCCGGACGCCGCCGACGTCGGACTTGTGGATGATGTCCGGCGACAGGATCTTGACGGCGACGGGATCGCCCGCTTCGAGGAACGGCCGCGCCGCCTCGCCGGCCTCGTTCGCGCTAACCGCCAGGACGGCCGGCGTGATGGGCAGGCCATAGGCCTCGAACAGGGCCGTGACCTCCAGCGGGTCGAGCCAGCTGCGCCCCGCGGCGAGCGCCCTGGCAACGACGTCCCGTGCCTTGCCCGTCTCGGGCGCGAAATCCTCCGGCAGGCTCGGCGGTGTCTCCATGAGCAGGGCCTGCGCCTCGCGGTAGCGCACGATATGCATGAAGCCCTGCACCGCATCCGCTTCCGTCGCGAAATGAGGGATGGCGGCCTCTTCGAACAGGTCGTCGGTCGTGCCGGAGGAGCCGAGCCAGACGGCGAAGACGGGCTTGGGCCGCATCGCTCGCCGGCGATGGCGCTCGACGGTGTCCACCACGCGCCGTGCCGCCTCCTGAGGCGAGGCGAGCGCCGTCGGTACGTTCATGACAAGGACGGCATCGCTGTCACGGTCGGCCAGCAGTACCTCAAGCGCGGCGCCGTAGCGCTCGGCATCGGCATCGCCGACGATGTCGACCGGATTGGCCCGCGACCAGGTCGACGGCAGCGCGGCATCGAGCGCCGCCAGCGTTTCCGGCGAGAGCTCGGCAAGCGCCCCGCCGAGGTCGGCGAGCCGATCGACGGCAAGGACGCCGATGCCGCCGCCGTTGGTGAGGATGCCGAGGCGCCGTCCCGAGAACGGCTTCAGCCGCCCGAGCGTCTCGGCCGCCGAGAAGAGCTCGTCGAGGTCGAAGACGCGCAGCAGGCCGGCCCGGCGGAAGGCGGCGTCATAGACCGCGTCGGAGCCGGCGAGGGCCCCCGTGTGCGTGGCCGCCGCCTTCGCCGCCTGCGCGTGCCGACCCGACTTGATGACGACGACCGGCTTGGCGCGCGCAGCGGCGCGCGCCGCCGACATGAACTTGCGGGCGTCGTTGATGGATTCGACATAGAGCAGGATGGCGCGCGTGCCGCGGTCGAGGGCGAAATAGTCGAGCAGGTCGCCGAAATCGACATCCACCTTGTCGCCGAGCGAGACGACGGCCGAGAAGCCCACGGCCCGCTCCGCCGCCCATTCGACGAGGCCCGCGGCGATGGCGCCGGACTGGGAAAGGAGCGCGAGATCGCCCCCGAGAGGCATGCGTGCCGCGAAGCTGGCATTGAGCTTCGCCGCAGGCGCCATGACGCCGAGGCAGTTCGGCCCGACGAGGCGGATGCCGTGCCGCCGCGCCGTCTGCTCGGCCTTCTCCGCCAGGGACCCGGGCCCATGGCCGAGGCCGGCGGTGACGATGACGGCCGCGGCGACGCCGATCCTGCCCGCGGCGTCGACGAGGTGGGGGATCGTCTCCGGTGGGGTCGTCAGCACGACGAGATCGGGCGCCTCCTCCAGCGCCTCGATGGAGGGAAGCGTCGCGATGCCTTCGATGGTGGGGTATTTCGGATTGATCACCGCGAGCGGGCCGGCAAAGCCCCCGGCCGTGAGATTGGCCAGCACCTTGCGGCCGAGCGAGCCCTCACGCGGGCTTGCGCCGATAAGAGCGATGGAGCGGGGCGAAAACAGCCGGTCGAGGCGATAGGTCGACATGGGGCCTAGCCTTGGTGGACGAGGGGTGAACCGACATTGACGCCCATCAAACACGGCCCGGCCATGCGCGGTAAAGGGGCGATCGTTCCTCGCAGGCCATTGGTTGCCGAAGGTCGGCAATTGCAAACACGCGCTCGTACCCCCGATGCCGCCGCATGAAATGACGCGGTGCCGGGCCGGGGTTCCTTCACACGGTGCCTTCGGCGAGCCCTTGCGCTGGTTCCCGGGTCGCAGTCCGCTTCGCCGCACGCGCCCGTGAAACGAGATTGCCCCTGGATCCGGCGGGGTGCGAGTAACCGACGGCCGACCGCTCCTTCACCCGTTCTGGCGCAGGATCTCCCGCGCGATGACGAGGCGCTGGATTTCGGAGGTACCCTCGTAGATGCGCGTGATGCGCGCATCGCGCGCATAGCGCTCGACCGGATAGTCCTTCACATATCCCGCCCCGCCGTGGATCTGGATAGCCGTGTCCGTGGCGCGGTGCGCCGCTTCGGAGGCGAAGAGCTTGGCCATGGAGGCTTCCTTGGCGAAGGGGCGGCCGGCGTCCTTGGCAGCGGCAGCGTTAAGGATGAGCAGGCGGGCGGCCTCGAGGTCCACCTCCCGGTCGGCCAGCATCCACTGGATGCCCTGGAAGTCGCAGATGCGCGTGCCGAACTGGCGCCGCTCGCGCGCATAGGCCTTGGCTGCGTCCATGGCCGCGCGGGCGATGCCGAGCGACAGGGCCGCGACGCCGATGCGCCCGCCGGCGAGTTCACCCACCGCGACACGGAAGCCGTCGTTCTCTCGCCCCATGAGAGCCGATGCCGGCACGCGGCAATTGTCGAAGGTGACGATGTTCGTTGCCGAGCCGGTCTGCCCCATCTTCTTCTCCGCCTTGCCGATCACGAGCCCGGGCGTGCCCGCCTCGACGAGGAAAAGGGAAATGCCACGCCCCTTCGGCGCGTCAGGGTCCGTCACCGCCCAGACGACGAAGAGCCCGGCATATTCGGCCGAGGTGATGTAGATCTTGGCGCCGTCGATGACATAGCCGTCGCCGTCGCGCCGCGCCCGCGTGCGCATGGCGGAGGGGTCGGAGCCCGCCTCCGCCTCCGTGAGGCAGAAGGCCCCGGCCGGAGAGGTGCCGTCGGCGAGGCGCGGCAGATAGGCTCTCTTCTGCTCCTCGCTCCCGACGGCCTGGATGACCTCGCCGACCATGTTGGTCACGGAGACGGTGACCGCCGTCGCGGCACAGGCGTAGCCCAGCTCCTCGACGGCGAGGGCGAAGGCGACCGAGCCAGCCTCCGTGCCGCCGTAGGCGCTCTTCACGTTGAGGGCCATGAAGCCGTTCTCGGCGAGCAGTCGGAGGTTCGCGAGAAGCCCTTCGCGGCCCTCGCCCCGATCGAGGGCTTCCGCGAGCGGGGCCAGCCGGTCCGCCGCGAGGCGCCGCGCCGTCTCGCGGATCATCTCCTCCTCGTCGCTCAGGGCGAAAAGCATGGCGCACCTCCCCGTTCGTCTTGAGCGGAAGGGTACGGCGCCCCCGCCGCAGGGGCAACGCGCGGCGGCGAGCAGGCGGCTGTGCGGGAATGCGGGTTCTATTCCGCCAGCACGCGCGTGCGCGGCAGGGTGATTTCGACGAGGGTACCCTCGTTCTTGGCGCTCTTGATGGCGAGCGAGCCGCGGTTGGCTTCGATGAGGGCCTTGGTCAGCGGCAGGCCGAGCCCGGTGCCGCCGGCACGGCGGGCGGTGGCGAGCTGGCGGAAAGGCTCGAGTGCGGCCGCGATTTCCTTGTCGTTCATGCCGATGCCGGTGTCCCGCACACGCACGACGACCTCGCCGCGATCGGTCAGCGCCGTCGAGACGATGACCTGACCGCCCGCATCGGTGAACTTCACGGCATTCGACAGCACGTTGAGGATGATCTGGCGCATGGAGCGCTCGTCGGCGACGACCGCGGGAAGGTGCGGGGCGAGGCTCGTGCGCAGCACGATGCGCTCGCGGTTCGCCTGCGGCTGCATCAGCGCGACGCAGCTCGCCACGACATCGTTGAGCTTGACGCTGGTGAAGGAGAGGTCGAGCCGCCCGGCCTCGATCTTGGCGAGATCGAGCAGGTCGTTGACGAGGCTGATGACATGCCCGCCGGAGACGTGGATGTCCTTCAGGTATTCCTTGTAGCGTTCGTTGCCGACGGGTCCGAAACGCTCTTCCAGCATCACCTCGGCGAAACCGATGATGGCGTTGAGCGGCGTGCGGATCTCGTGGCTGATCTTGGCGAGGAAGTCGGACTTCTGGGCATTGGCCTCCTCGGCGGCGCGCTTGGCCGCCATCAGCTCCGCCTCCGCCTTCTTCGAGGCCGTCATGTCGCGCAGGACGACGCAGAACTTGCGGTGCGGGCGCTCGCTGACGCGGCCGATGGTCATGGTCAGCGGGCACTTGCCGCCCTGGCGCACACGCCCCGTCACCTCGCGCCCGTCGTTGAGGATGCTCGCGACGCCGCCGGCCTTCAGGCCCTCGATATAGTCGAGCGCGACCGCATGGCTCTCGGGGGCGAGGAGGATGGTGAAGGGCTCGCCCGCGATCTCGTTCTGGTCATAGCCGAAGAGCGCTTCGGCCGACCGGTTGACGGACAGGATGCGCCCGTGCCCGTCGAGCACGATGACGCCGTCCGTCGCCGTGTCGAGGATCGAGGTGAGCTCGTTCGTCCGCTCCTCGTAGTTGCGCAGGTCCTCCTCGAGCCCGTCGAGGTGGCGCTGCAGCTCCGGCTCCATGGCGCGGCGGAAGGTCATGAGCGAGGCGGCGGCGCCCTGCCAGTCGATTGTCGCAAGGCGTGCATCGACCGGGATGGCCTCGCCGGTGACGCCGCGCAGGGCGATGCGCTCCTCCTCGCCCGGCCGGTCCGGCTGGCGCGCGAAGACCTTCGACATGCCGGCTGCAGCGAGGGCGTCCACATCCGGATAGTCGAGGAGATCGAGCAGCGTGCGGTTGGCGTAGAGCGGCTCCTCGCCCCGGCTCACCAGCACGCCGACCGGCAGCTTGTCGACGAGCTGGGCGAAGGGCGAGGGGGCTGGAGTGGCCACGTCCCGGGGGTGCGCGGCCGCTGCCTCTTCGCCGGCTGGTTCCTGGTGTGCCCGCTCCTCGATCGTCTGCGGGTTCTGCGACGGCTCCGCCACCGCTTCCGTGGCAGGAGGCGTCGCAGGAACCTGCTCCGCAGGGATGGACGCAGGCAGCGGCGCGTCGGCCGCCGGTGCCCCGGGTGCGGAGGTCGCCTCTGCCAACGGGGGGAGGCTGGGCGTTTCGGGGCTTTGCACCGGTGCAGCAGGCGTGTCGCCCCAGCCCTCGAACCGTGCGCTCAGGGCGCGCGCGATCTCGCGCAGCGCATTGCGCTCGCTCGGCGACAGGCCGGGGCGCGGAGCATCGGGCGCCCGCTGCTCCAGAGGTTCTTGCGCGCTCTTGTCGGGCGGGGTCTCGGCAATCCTCAGCGGCACGACTTTCGGCGTGCCGAGCGTCGCGCCGACACTGGTGCGCACGGCGGGGAAAGGAACGACGGCCCCGCTTTCGGATGCCATGGGTTGCGAAGGCGAGGGGACAGCAGTGGCCGGCGGCGCTTCATCCTCGGGCGCTGCCCTGGATTCGGCGATCGGCGGCGCCGGCTCGGCCGCCGCCGTGTCGGGCGTCCCGGCGCCGATGGGCGGCGCGATGGCCACGTCCTCGTGGATCTCGTTGAGGCGACACAGGCCGAAGCCGCGGAAACCGGCGAAATCCTTGTCCGGTCCCTGCACGGGCAGGCCGGCGAGTTCCACCTCGACACGCAGCGGACTGCCGGCGACGCGCCACAGCACGGTCACGCCACTCCAGGTCTCTCGTCGCCTGAGAGCGTCAGCGACACGGCCGGCGCGATCGCTGACGATCTCGGAGGCGATGTCCGCCCAACTGCGCCCGACGATGTTGGCGCTCCCGGCGCCAACCACCTCAGCCAGTTCCTTCGAGAGCTTGATGAAACGCCCCTCGGCATCGGTCTCGAAGAGGAAGCGGACGGTCGCACGGCGTCCGGCGAGGGCGCGCAGGCGCGTCGCGGCATCGGCTTCGTCCGCGGCGCAGGGGGTGGGCTCAGGCGTTGGCTGCACGGGCGCGGCGACCGCGGCGCTGCCGGCGAGGGAGGCCGGCAGCGGCTGGGTTGCGGCGATAACGAGCGTCCCGGTGTCGCCGATGCGACGGCAGGCGATCGTCGTGGCAAGAATGCGTGCGCCCCAGGAGAGCCGCACCCGCTCGAGACGCATGCCCTCGCACGGCGCGAGTCCGCCGGCAAGCCGGCCGATCTGGCCACCGCCGCCGGCAGCGAGCAACGCCGCGACGAGACGCCCGCCGGCGGGAGAAGCCGCGAGAATGTCGCCCTGGCCGTCGACGAGCGCGACCGCGCCGTTGCCGGCAACGAGCGGTCCGAAGATCGCGTCGTGCCGCAGCGCATCCAGCGTCGCTCCAGCTTCCGGTGCGGTCCGCGTCATGCCTGTCGGTTCGCTCCTGCTCGCGTCATCAGGTTGATATGGCCAATGCCTAATGAAGACTTAATATAGGCATCGATGCCCGAGGTCACGAAAGGCCTTGCCGTCTTTCCCTGCGACCTCGCGCTAGCGTTAACGGCACGGGGCGGCGGTGCCACGGGTTGAGTTTGCGCCGCACAATGATATATTGCAACGCAACAATCCTGCCGCGGCCCGAGGCCGGCATAACCCGAGGAGGTTTCCATGGACGCCAAGGATATGCCCAACTACGAGATTCCCGCCGAGATGCGCGATTTCGCCGAGCGTAGCGTCGAGCAGGCGCGCAAGGCATTCGATGGCTTCATCGCTGCCGCGCAGAGGGCGGTCACTGCCTTCGAGGGCTCGGCCACGACGGTTCAGTCCAGCACGCAGGACCTGACGCACCGCACCTTGTCGTTCGCGGAGCAGAACATCGCCGCTGCCTTCGACTTGGCGCAGAAACTTGTGCGCGCCAAGGACATGCAGGAGGCCATGCAGTTGCAGGCCGACTATCTGCAGAAGCAACTCGCCTCCCTGCAGGCGCAGATGAAGGAATTCGGCTTCGCTGCCGAGAAGGCCGTGGGCGAAGCCACCAAGCGCAAGGCCTGAGGCTTGGCGTTCCGTAACATATGAAGGAGATCGACCATGGCCAACGCGAAGTCGAACGGGGCGTCGCAGCCGCAAGGTCAGGGTCCGCAGGTCGAGGACGCTCCGGCGGCGAAGCCCGCAATTGCCGGGGCGCCTACCGGTACGTCTGCTGCGATGCCTGCCTCGTCGGTACCGGCGGCACCGTCGGCCAAGTCCGCTATATCCGCCACGCCGACTGGGCAGGCCTCGTCCGCGCCTGCCCTGAAGCGACCGGAGCCTTCCGCAAGTCCCGCCGGGGAGGCAGCGGCAAAGGAATCGGCCGCGGAGGCCACAGCCCGGGCGTCCGCAGCCGGGGCGCCGCTACCGAAGTCGGCGTCGGCCGGGGATGCACCGGCACCGAAATCCGCTCCTGCGTCCGAACGGGCCAAGGCCGCGACATCCGCCAAGGTGACGAAGCCCGCCAAGCCTGCAAGCGTTTCCAAGCCGGCAGTCTCGGCAGCCCGGACGACGCCGGCCAAGACGGCCTCTGGCGCCGGAAAGGTCGCCGCCGTGCCGGTGAAACCCGTCGGCAAGACACCATCCGCCACGTCTCGGCCGGCCGCGAAGGCGGCTCCGGTGGCTTCGTCGTCGGTGGTGCGGACCGCGCGGGCGGTGGCCCACACGGTGGCCGAAGCACTGGATCGCGGCGCAGAGGCGGCCCGACGGGTTGAGGCCGCCGTCGGCGAGCGGCAGGCTGCGTCGGGTGTCGAGGCGCTGACCCGGGTCGGCCTCACGCAAGTGCGTGACGGCTATGCAGTGGTCCGGCAGTCGCTCGAACAGCTGCAGGGTGGGCTCGCCGAGAGTGCCGGCATTGCGTCCAAGGGCGCGGTGGAGATCAACGGCAAGGTGCTCGATCTCATGCGGGCTCAGGCGGATGCCGCCTTCGGACTGTGGCGGCAAATGCTCGGTGCGGGCTCGTTCTCTGAAGCCGTGCAACTGCAGACCAAGGGCTGGCGGCAGGGCTATGAGATGACGTCGTCGCGTCTCAAGGACATCGCCGAGACGACGGGGCGCATCGCCGAGACCTCGATCAGCCCCGTACGCCGCATCGTCGATACCTGGAGCAAGGAAACCCGGCTGAAGCGGGGCGGCTGAAAGCCCCCAATCCCGGGCGACGGAACGCCTTGCGGCCCCTGCGCGGCGCGCTGTCAACAGCCCCTTCGCGACGCGGCGAAGGGGCTTGAAATCGCAAAGCGATGCGCCTAGTTTCCGCCTGACTGCGGAGCCCTCGGCTCCCCGGGCTGTGCAGCTGTAGCTCAGTTGGTTAGAGCGCCTGATTGTGGATCAGGAGGTCCCCCGTTCAAGCCGGGGCAGCTGTACCATCTTCTGTCACGACCTCTCCTCATCATCGACAGGCGATCACCCCTGCGGGGCACTGTACGTGCGTGGCCGCAGGCGTCTTTTGCCGGCGCCGGGGGCGTCGTCGTCGGTCATGATGCAGTCACGGCCTCCGGCCTTGGCGGCATAGAGTGCACGGTCGCTTGCGGCAATGAGCTCGTCGAGCGTCGCAACGAGCCGCGGCCGTGTGCTCACTCCGACGCTGGCCGTGATCTTGATGGGACGGCCTGCGACATTCAGCGGCGTGGACCGCAGGGCGCCCTGGATGCGCTCGGCGACGGCGACGGCCTCGGCCAGGCCTGAAACTGGCAGGCAGGCTGCGAATTCTTCGCCGCCGAGGCGCGCGAATGCATCTCCCTCCCTGAGGCTGGCGGCTGCGATGCGGGCGAAATGGGCAAGCGCCAGGTCGCCGGCCTGGTGGCCATGCCGGTCATTGACGCTCTTGAAGTGGTCGAGGTCGAAGACGAGCATCGCGATGAGCGGCGGATCACGTCGGCCGTTCGCGGCCATGCCGTCGAAACGCTGCGCGAGGCCGCGCCGGTTCAGCGCACCGGTCAGGGGATCGGTCTCGACGAGCTGGCGCAGCCCCTGCTCGGTCTCCTCGACGAGGAGGCGGGCGCCGGCGATGGCGGTGGCCACCAGCGCGGCGAGCCCGGCGACGAGGGCCGCGGCAGCGAACCGGTAGGAGAAGAAATCGGCAGGTGGGAACAGCGCGGCGAGGATGAGCGACGCGACGTTCAGGCCGACGGCGAACCAGAAGATCTGGGAGAGCCAGCGCCGCGCCGGCGAGCGCCGTCCGGCTCGCCGCAGCACGGCGACGTGCAGCACATAGGCAAGCCCGGCCGTGCCGTTCGCCAGCATGATGCGGAAGCTGCCGCTGGCGGCGAAGAACGGAGTAAGGCAGCCAAGCGCCCACAGCGCGAGCGGCAGCAGGAACCACGGGCGCGGCTTCAGCTTGTCGAGAACGGAGAAGCCGGTCAGCGACAAGGCAAAGCCGGCGAGCGACAGCGCGACCGCGACCTCCATGGCCCACATGTCGGCGACATGGCCGCGCAGAGCCAGCAGCAGCCGGCCGATCGACATGAGGGCGAAGGCCCCCGACCACCAGAGGCTTGCCATGAACGCCCGGTTCCGCCACCAGACGACCAGAAGCACGATGGCGACCGTCGCGGTGGCCGACGACCATAGGACGAGGGCGGTCACGAGATCGAGCACGTCCATGCCTCGGGCACGCTGATGGCTGGAGCATTGCCGATACCGTGTCGCTGCGGCAATGGCCATGAATTTCGCACGGGACTCGGCGGATTGTCGGCACCGTTGCTGGCCCGCGTGTGGGGCGGGCGTGACCATCGACCACCCTGGTACTATCGTCGGTCGGGCCTGCCGTTTCGAATTCGGCAGCAAGGAGCGGAGTGCCTCGCGGCGGGGCGCGTCATAAACGGGATGACGTTTCAGGGGAAGTTCAGGAGCCAGCCATGAACGTCATCACGCGGACAGAGCCGGTGGAGGATGCACGCTGGCAAGCCGTGCTCAGCCGGGACGTGGCGAGCGACGGACGGTTCGTCTACGCGGTGCGGACGACCGGCGTCTATTGCCGACCGACCTGCCCTTCACGCCGCGGCCGACGCGAGAACGTCGCCTTCTACGATACATCCGCGGCAGCGGAAGCTGCTGGCTACCGTCCGTGCCGTCGCTGCCGGCCGAACGAAGCGGCGGCGACCGTGGCGAGCCGCCATGTCGCAGCCGTGGCGCGCGCTTGCCGCATGATGGACGAGGCCGAGGAGATGCCGGACCTCGCGGCACTTGCCGCGGCGGCTGGCCTCAGCCCCTTCCACTTCCACCGCGTCTTCAAGGCCGTGACGGGCATCACCCCGCGGGCCTATGGCGCGGCCCGGCGCGCGCGGCGCCTGCGCGAGGAACTGGCTCAAGCAGATGTCAGCGTCACCGAGGCCATCTACGGTGCCGGATTCAATTCCAGCAGCCGCTTCTATGCGGCGTCGAACGCCATGCTCGGCATAACGCCAACGGCCTATCGGCGCGGCGGCGAGGATGCCGAGATCCGTTTCGCCATCGGCCAGTCCTCGCTCGGGGCCGTGCTCGTCGCCACGAGCGACAAGGGCGTGTGCGCCATCGCCCTCGCAGACGATCCGGAGGTGCTTGCCCGCGATCTGCAGGACCGTTTCCCGCGTGCCAGCCTCGTCGGTGACGACCCGGCTTTCGCCGCTCTCGTCGCCCGGGTCGTCGGGCTCGTCGACGCGCCCTCGCTCGGGCTCGACCTGCCGCTCGATCTCAGGGGCACGGCCTTCCAGCAGCGGGTGTGGCAGGCGCTGCGCGAGGTCCCGCCCGGCAGCACTGTGAGCTATGCCGATCTTGCCCGGCGCATCGGCCGGCCGGAGGCGGTGCGGGCCGTCGCCAATGCCTGCGCCGCCAACGGCCTCGCCATCGCCGTGCCCTGCCACCGGGTGGTGCGCCGCGACGGCGATCTCTCCGGCTATCGCTGGGGCGTCGAGCGCAAGCGCGCGCTTCTCGCCCGGGAGGCGAAGGCATGACGGCCCTTGCGCAAATGACGCCGGACATCGCCGCCGACCGTGTTGCGCGCTACGGCTGGCCCGAGCTGGCGCGGGAGCTCGACGGCTTCGGCTGTGCCGTGCTGCCCGGCCTTCTGAGCGCGGATGAATGCACCGGCATCGCCGCGCTCTACGATGACGAAGCGCGGCCATGCTGCTGTCGCAGCCGGGCGCGGATTTCTCCGGCGGCGAGTTCGTATGACGGATCAGCGCCCACGCATGCAGAGCCGGGCCGAGGTGGTACCACTGCGCCGGGGTGGTGCGGTCGTCTTTGCCGTATACAACCGTCCCGTCGATGGCGCGAAGGGCGCCTATCGCGTCAACCTGCGCCATGGCGTCAGCCGCGTGCGCGCGGGGCGCCGGCACACGCTCGGCCTCATCTTCCACGACGCGACGTGAAGGAGCGGCGGCGGCCCTGGAGCCGCCGCCCCAGGTGGTCAGCTGGCGCCGATGCTGCGCTGGAAGGCCGGGCGCTCGCGCAGACGGGCCACATAGCTGTCGAACACCGGGTCGCCCTTGAGGCCGGGGACGCCCATCATCATGCCCCAAGCCAGTTCCGCGCTGATATAGAGATCCGCCGCCGTGAAACGGTCGCCGAGAAGATGGGGACCCGGGGTGAGCGCCGTTTTCAGCGTCGCCAGCACGTCCTCATGGCCGCCCCAACCGGCCATGCCTTTCTGCGGTCCCTCGAGAGGCGCGCGCTTCAGCATGACGTCGAGCGTCGCCGGCTCGTAGCAGCCGGAGCCGAAGAAGAGCCAGCGATAATAGGCGCCGCGGGCCGGATCGTTCGTTGCCGGGCTGAGCCCGGCGGCGGGAAAGGCGTCGGCCAGATAGGCGATGATGGCCGGCGTTTCCGTCACCACGACACCGCGGTGGACGATGGTCGGCAGCTTGCCCATCGGATTGATGGCGAGGAAAGCGGGAGCCTTGTGCTCACGCTTTTCCATGTCGAGCGTGACGACGCGGTAGGGCGCGCCGACCTCCTCCAGCATCCAGTGCACGATGACCGCCCGCGAGCGCGGGTTGTAATAGAAGGTGACCTCTTCGGACATGGGCGGCGCCCGCCGGTTGTAGGGATCGCAGATTGTACCGGCTATCGAGGAAGTCAACGGGAGAGTTGCGGCCCAACAGCCATGTTCCCGAACGTGAATGATCTCATGAAATGTGAAAGGCTCGATCTGCCGGAAAGGGAACCTGTGCCCGAGCCAAGCGTTCTGTTGAGGGATCGGTTTTAGCATCTCTCCATGAGGAACATTACCATTATTTAATTTCACATTCAGAATTGGTTCAGCGGGCCGGCGGCAATCTGGACCAAGATTGAAAAAATGGAGGACGGGAACGATGAAACTATTGCTTTCCATGACGGGTGCGGCGGCCTTGGCCCTGGCTGCCGTCGGCGCGAGCGGCGCCACGGCGCAGGCCATGCCGCTGCGGGTGGAGCGCGCCCTGCCGGCCGGTGAGATGATCGAGACCGTACAGTATCGCTACCGCCCGCCGCGTCATGTCGACCGCGGTTTCTATCGTCGCGGCGATTATTACTATTACAACGGACATCGCGGCTATCGCTACGCACGGCCGGGCTGGCGCCGCTATAACGGCTGGTGGTTCCCGCCGGCGGCCTTTGCGACAGGCGCCATCGTCGGCGGCATCATCGCAGGTCAGGCCGTGCAGGCGGCGCCGCCTGCCTATCGGCGTGGCAGCGTTAGCGATGCGCACGTGCGCTGGTGCTATGACCGCTACCGGTCGTACCGCGCCTCGGACAACACCTTCCAGCCCTATAACGGGCCGCGTCAGCAATGCATCTCGCCATATTACTGACGGTTGGAGGGAACTGATGGAGCCCCGCCTTGAGCGGGGTTTTCTTTTGTCCGGGAGCGACGGTGCGCCGGCCGCCTGCCTTCATGGGGCGCCGCATCGGCGAGCATGGCCCGGGTGACGCGCCAGCCGGCGAGGTGGTGGGCGCGCAGAATCTCGCGCAGCAGCGCCCCCGCGCGCTGTTGAAAGGCATCGAGAATCTGTGCGTGCTCGTGAAGCGCGCGCGCCCAGCGTACCCCGTCGAGGTTCCCCGTGTAGCGATAACGGCGGATGCGGGCACTCTCGCTGCGATAGACCCGCGAGAGCGCGGCATTGTGGGCCGCGTCGACGATGCCTTGGTGGATCGCTTGGTTGAGGTGGAAATAACCCATCAGGTCGCCGGTGCCGTGCGCCTCCACCATGCGCCGGTGCAGATCGGCGATGGCCGCGATCTCATCCTCCAGCGCCCGCTCGCAGGCGAGCGGAGCCGCTATGGTCTCGAGCCCTACGAGCACCTCTATCGCCGCATCGACATCCGCGAGCGATAGCTGCGTCACCAGCGCGCCGCGGTTTGGCACGATCTCGACGAGGCCTTCTGCCGCCAGAACCTTGAAAGCCTCGCGCAGCGGCGTGCGCGTGACGCCGAGCCGCTCCATCAGGGCGCGCTCGCCGATGCGCTCGCCCGACGGCAGGTCGCCACCGACGATCATGTCGCGGATCCTCTCGGCGACGGCCAACGTCAGCCGGCCGCGGGACACTGCCTGCGCGTCCTCCATCGATCCTCCAATTGAATGCATTCAGCCTATTGCCGCCTGAAGAAGGCGAGAAACGTGAATCTTGATGGCCATATTGCATGCAATTTGCCATCATGTCCATGACGTGCGGCCTTGCGGCCCCGCCAGAAGAAGACCCGCAACGACAGGAACGCCACAGGATCCCCATGAACTACCATCGCTATTTCGCCACCGCGCGTCCGCCGGTGGAGACCGCCATCGTCGGCACCGGCAGCTTCGGCCGCAGCTTTCTGCTGCAGACGCAGCACATGAAGGCGGTGAATGCGCGCATCGCGGTCGATGTCGATGCCGCGACCGCCGCCGCGGCCCTGCGCGCGGTGGGCATCCCGGCGGAGCGGATCCGCCGCTGCGAGACGGCCGAACAGGCGGCTGCGGCCTGGGCGGCAGGCGATTTCATCGCCGCCGGCGATCTTGCTTGGGTGGTCGACCTTCCGATCGACGTCGTCATCGAGGCGACGGGCCACCCGGAAGCCGGCGCTCGTCACGGCGAACTCGCCATCGCGGCCGGCCGGCATCTTGTGCTCGTCTCGAAGGAGGTGGACAGCGTCGTCGGGCCCGAGCTCGCCCGCCGCGCGCGGGAGAAGGGCGTCGTCGTGACGCCCGTCGACGGCGATCAGCCGAGCCTGCTGATCGGCCTCATCTCCTGGGCCGAGGTGCTCGGCTTCGAGATCGTCGCCGCCGGCAAGTCGAGCGAATACGACTTCGTGCTCGACGCGGCGGAAGAGGCGATCACCAGCAACGGTCGCACCGTTCCTGCGTCCGGCTTCGCCTGTCTCGGCCGGCTGGGCGATTCCGCGGCCCGGGAGCGGGTCGCTGCACGCTCCCGCGCCGCGGCGGCGCTGCCTCAGCGGGCCGTGCCGGACCTGTGCGAACTGCTCCTCGTCGCCAATGCGACCGGGTTGTCCTTCGACCGGCCGGACCTGCACGCGCCCATCGCCCGCATCGACGAGGTGGCCTCCCTCCTGTGTCCGGCGGAGGACGGCGGGCTCCTCGCGGGCACCGGGAGGCTCGACGTATTCCATTGCCTGCGTGGCGCGCACGAGGTCAGCGCGGCCGGCGGCGTCTTCGTCGTCGTGCGCTGCACCGACAAGGATACGTGGCGCATCCTCGCCGAGAAGGGCCATCTCGTCAGCCGCACCGGCAATCACGCCACGATCCTCCTGCCGCGCCACCTGCTCGGTCTCGAGGCGGCGACGAGCGTGCTCGAGGCGGCCATTCACGGCGCCTCGACCGGGGCCGCGGCGCCGAAGCCCCGCTACGATCTCGTCGCGCGGGCCGAGCGCGACCTGCCGGCCGGGACGGTGCTCGCCATGGGCGGGCATCATCATACGATCGATGGTCTCGGTGCCGAGTTGCAGCCCGCCGCGCCGCTGTCGGCAGCGGCACCGGCGCCGTTCTACCTCGCCGCCAACCAGCGCCTGATACGTGCCGTCCGGCAGGGGGCGCTCGTCACCATGGCCGACATCGAGGTCGCCTCGGGCTCCGTTCTCCTGGCCCTGCGTCAGGCGCAGGACGCCGCCTTCTTCGGCCCTTCGGCCGCGGCCTGAGGCGAGACAGGAAAAGCCCCGGGGCCGATGGCCCCGGGGTGGAGAAGGCGGGGCAGCGCCTGAACGCTACCGCCAGGGGAGGAAGGGCGTTCAGGCGGTCGTCGCCCCGACATCGCGTGACGGCCGCAGGCGCTGGACGATAAGCGACAGCAGCGGCCACACCAGCAGCAGCACGCCGAGGGCCATGATGGTGGCGACGAGCCCGTTCGACCAGAAGATGGACAGGTCGCCACCCGACATGATCGCCGACTGGCGGAAGGCGTCCTCTGCCTTGTCGCCCAGCACCATGGCGAGCACCATCGGCGCGATCGGATAGTCGAGCTTCTTGAAGACATAGCCGACGACGCCGAAGATCAGTACCAGCCAGAGGTCGAAAGAGGCGCCGGCCACCGTATAGGCGCCGCTGACGCAGATGACGAGGATGACCGGCCCGATGATGGCGAAGGGCACCCGCAGGATGGCGGCGAAGAGCGGCACGGTGGCGAGCACGAGGACCACGGCGACGACATTGCCGAGATACATTGAGGCAATCAGGCCCCAAACGAAGTCCTTCTGCTCGATGAACAGCATCGGCCCCGGCGTAAGCCCCCAGATCATCAGGCCGCCCATCATCACGGCAGCGGTGGCCGAGCCGGGGATGCCGAGGGCAAGCATGGGCAGGATGGCGCTGGAGCCGGCAGCATGGTCCGCGGTCTCGGGCGCGATGACCCCTTCCTCGCGGCCCTTGCCGAAGCCGTCGCGCCGCCGGGCGAAGCGCTTGGCGAGGCCGTAGCTCATGAAGGAGGCGGCCGTCGGCCCGCCGGGGGTGATGCCCATCCAACAGCCGATGGCCGCCGAGCGCAGCAGCGTCAACCAGTAGCGCGGCAGGGTCAGCAGCGTCGCGAAGACCTTGCGCGGTGACACGCGCGCCTTGACGCCGTCGAAGCGCAGTCCCTCCTCCATGGTCAGCAGCAGCTCGCCGATGCCGAACAGGCCGATGACCGCGACGAGAAAGCTGATGCCGCGGATGAGTTCGTCGATGCCATAGGTGAGGCGCAGGCTGCCCGACACCGTGTCCATGCCCACCGCCGTGAAGGCGAAGCCCAGCATGATCGAGATGACGGTCTTGAAGGGCGAGGACCCGCCGAGGCCGATGAAGGAGGCGAAGGCGAGGAAATAGACGGCGAAGAACTCGGGCGAGGAGAAGCGCAGGGCGAACTTCGCCACCCAGCTCGACAATACGGTGATGAGCACCACGCCGACGAGCGCGCCGAAGCCGGCGGAGAGGAAGGCATAGGTCAGCGCTTCCGTAGCGCGCCCTTGCTTCGCCATGGGATGGCCGTCGAAGGTGGTCGCCACCGAGGAGGGTTCGCCCGGTATGTTGAAGAGGATCGACGTCGTGGAGCCGCCGAACAGCGCACCCCAGTACATGCTCGTCAAGAGGATGATGGCCGAGATCGGATCCATCGAGAAGGTCAGCGGCATCAGGAGCGTGACGCCGTTGGGTGCGCCGAGGCCCGGCAGCACGCCGACGAGGATGCCGAGCAGTACGCCGAGCATCATCAGGAGCACGTGATGCATGGTCAGCGCGACGCCGAAGCCATGCATGAGGGAAGCGATGTTTTCCACCCGTTTTCTCCCTGCTGGCCGCTATGCGCGGCTTCTTGGTGCGGTGGTGCGTCAGTAGATGCCGAAGAGGGCTTCGAGCGGCCCCTTGAGCAGCGGCACCTGGAACCAGCGCTCGAACAGCACGAAGAAGAAGCCCGTGATGCCGCCGGCGACGGCGAGCGCGAAGGGCCAGCGATAGCCGCCCTGGAATATCATGACGCCGGCGAGATAGACGAAGGTGCCGACGTAGAGGCCGAGCACGTAGGAGCCAACCGTGAAGGCCGCGAGCGGCAGGAAGAACGCCATCACCCGCGCAAAGCCCTCGCGCGTGATGAAGGCCTCGCGTGAGCGCCTGTGGTTGAGGAAGGCCTGCCCCAGCACGCCGAGGCTCGCGGCGATGATGATGAGGCCGACATAGAAGGGGAAATAGCCCGGCTGCGGCCCGCCCTCGTCCCACCCGATCTCGTACTCCAGCGCGCCGAGGACGACGACGACGCCGGCGGCGAGCGTGGCGCAGCCGGTCGCGACCTCCATGGCGAAGCGGGAAACGAGGCTTCTTTCGTTCGTCGACATGGGTCTCCTCCTCGATCGGTTCGCCCGCTCTTGTCGTTGTTCATTCGGCGAATGGCGGCAACATTTGTCCCTCCCACTCGCGGGGAGGGACACGGGCAAGGGGCAGCATGCAGATGGCAATACGCTCCCTGACACGCTGCGACCCCGCGCCAGTCTCCGGCAAGCCCTTGGCCGGCTTGTCGCAGACGAGAGCGTGTCGACGCCTCAGTTCACCAGCCAGCCCTCGGCGGCGATGACGGCGCGGCCTTCATCCTCATTGTTCCTGATGAAGGTCTGGAAGTCTTCGCCGGCGAAGAAACGGTTCGATTGCGACGTGCGCGTGATGTACTCCTGCCATTCCGGCTTCTCGCGCACCTGCTTCAGGAGGTCGACGTAGAAGGCGACGGCCTCCTGCGGCACTTCGCCGGGCAGGAAGACGGTCCGCGGCATCTGGTAGTGCTCGAGCGGCACCCCGGCCTCCTTGCAGGTCGGGATATCTGCCCAGCCCTTGCCGTCCACCACCGGCTCGCCCTTGGCCATCCGGTCGGGCGCGAAGACGCAAAGCGGGCGCACGCCGCCGGCCTTCCACTGACCGAGGTTCTCCGCGGGGTTGTTCGTATTGGCGTCGACATGGCCGCCGGCCAGCTGGGTCGCCGCCTCGCCGCCGCTCTTGAAGGGCACGTAGGTCACCTTGATGCCGGCGGCCTTCTCGATCTGCTTGACGAGGATGTGATCCGTGTCCTTCGACTGGCTGCCGCCGATCTTCATCTTGCCCGGCGCGGCCTTGGCCGCCTCGATGAAGCTCTTGGCGTCCTGGTGAGGGGAATCTCCCGGCACCCAGAGCAGGAATTCGTCGACCGCCATCGCCGCGACCGGGGTCAGGTCGTCGGGCTTGAAGGCGAGCTTGGCGACGAGGGGCAGCAGCCACTCGTTGTTGGTGGCGAAGATGACCTTGTGCGGCTCTCCTGCCGCCGTCTTGCCGTAGACGAAGCCTTCGGCGCCGCTGCCGCCGCCCTTGTTGACGACGACGACCGGCTGGTCGAGCAGGTTGTGCTTGGTGATGATGGCCTGCACGGTGCGGGCGAACTGGTCCGTGCCGCCACCGGGGCCCGACGTGACCACGAACTCGACCGGCTTCGAGGGCTTCCAGGCGGCCTCGGCCGCCGAGATGCCCAGTGCCGCGACGAGCGCGGTTGCCGCCATCAGTGCTTTCTTCATCATCATCGTTTCCTCCAGTTTCCTCTTCCCTGCCGCCACGGACCGGGCGGATTGTTCAGCCGGCGGCCGTGCGGGCTTCCGGTTCGTGCGCCGCAAGCCTCTTGCCGGCCATTTTTGCGGCGAGCGCGAATGCGGCGTGTGTTGCGCCGATGTTTGCGATGCCCTTTCCGGCGATGTCGTATGCCGTCCCGTGGGCGGGGGTGAGCACGGGGACAGGGAAGCCGGCGAGCAGGGTGACACCGCGGTCGAAGCCCATGAGCTTCATGGCGATCTGACCCTGGTCGTGGTACATGGTCAGCACGGCGTCGAACGCGCCGGCCCTGGCGCGCAGGAAGACGGTATCGGACGGAAACGGTCCATCGGCGGCGATGCCGCGGGCCTTGGCCTCCGTGATCGCCGGTGCGATCACCTCGATCTCCTCGCGGCCGAAGTTGCCGCCGTCGCCCGCATGCGGGTTGAGTCCCGCCACCGCGATGCGCGGGCGTACGAACCCAGCCTGGCGCATGGCGTCGTCGGCGAGGGCGAGGCCATCGCGCACGGCCTCGCGCGTGATCAGGCCGGCGACATCCTTCAGCGGCACGTGCGAGGTGACGCGCGCATTCCACAGGCCCTCGAGAATGTTGAACTCGCTCGCTGGACCGTCTTCCCCCATCTCCTCCTTGAGGAACGTGATCTCGTCCTCGTAGGTGGGGTGGGCGAGGCGCATGGCCGCCTTGTTGAAGGGGGTGAAGGCGACTGCCTGGGCATGGCCGGCCATGGCGTAGTCCAGGGCGGCGCGGAAATTGGCGACGGCGAAGGCGCCTCCTGCGCGGCTCACCTCCCCTGGGCGAATGGTGGCTGGGTCGAGATGGCCAAGGTCCACAAGGATCGGGCGGGTCTCGTCCGCGGAGGCCTCGGCCGGATCGCCAACGACGGCGATCTCGGGAGAAACGCCCGCGACGGCGGCGCCGGCGGCAAGGACGCGCCGGTCGCCGAAGACGACGAGCCGGGCGGCGGCGCGCAGATCGTCGAGGCCGAGGGCCTTGGCCATGAGTTCCGGGCTGATGCCGGCGGGATCACCCATGGCGAGTGCGATCGTTGGGGTGACGGTCGGCTGGGGAGCAGAATTGAGCGGCCTGAGAGCCACGGTGCGGACCTCCTCGAGATGACTTGGGGAGGCTAGAGGGGTGCAATGCTGTCGTCAAGTATGCTGTATACAGAATGACATCCTACAGCGTTCAATTGACCGGCGCCCCGACCGCAGGCATCATGACCCTTGATGCGCAAAGGATTCGCCGAGGGAGTCGAAGGGTTTGCCAAGGGAGCGTCGGCGGGACAGCGGAAGAGGTCACGGCTGACCAGGCCCGACCCTTCGCCCGCCGATCCCTTCCCCCCAGGGCGACCGGACAAGATCCCTTGGCGATCCAAGGCGCTCCTATTCCGAGCCGAACACGAGGCCCAGGTCACAGGTGAGCATGACAGACGAGACCATCGCCCCGTCGGCGGACAGGCCCGAGGCGGCCTCCGATGAGGCTCGCCCCATCGCCCGGCGCACGCTGCACGACGAGGTCGTCATCCGCATTCGCGACATGATCACCGAGGGCCAGCTGGCGCCGGGCACGCGCGTCCACGAGGGCCAGCTCGGCGCGGCGCTCGGCATTTCGCGCACGCCCCTGCGCGAGGCGCTGAAGTTCCTGGCGCGCGAGGGGCTGATCGAATTGGTGCCGAGCCGCGGCGCCATCGTGCGCCGCTTCTCGCCGAAGGACGTCTACGACATGCTGAGCGTACTGGCGACGCTGGAGGCCGAGGCCGGGCGCCTCGCCTGCGCCAACGCCAGCGACGCCGACATCGCCGCGGTCGCCGGCCTGCATGCGCGCATGATGGCCTTTTACGAAAGCCGCAACCGGCTTGAGTACTTCAAGCTCAACCAAGCCATCCACACGGCCATCGTGCGCCTTTCGGGCAATGCGGTGCTCGCCGATATCCACGAGACGCTGCAGTCGCGCCTCAAGCGCATCCGCTTCCTCGGCAACCAGGAGCCGCCTAAGTGGGACGAGGCCGTCTCTGAGCATGAGGAGATGATCGCGGCCCTCACCGCCCGCGACCCCGACCGCCTCGCCATAATCCTCGCCAATCACATGCGAAACAGCTGGGAACGCGTCAGGGAGACGCTCCCATAGACCTCAGGCGGCGATCAGCGCTTCCCCATCGTGGCGCGCGATGGCGACGTCGACGACAGCGCCGACGGAGAGGCCGGGCGGCAGGCGCACCAGCGCGAAGCCCTCCGTATGGCCGACGTCGCCCCGCTCGACGAGGACACTCTGGCGGGTGCCGACCTGGGTGGCCAGAAACCGCCGGCGGGCCTCTGCGCCGACGGCGCGCAGGCGCCCGGCGCGCTCCTTCACCACTTCGCGCGGCAATTGCGGCATGCGCGCCGCCGGCGTGCCGGGCCGCGGCGAGAAGGGGAAGACATGGAGGTGCGTCAGCCCGCATTCGCCGACGATGGCGAGCGAGCGCGCGAACATCTCCTCCGTCTCGGTCGGAAAGCCGGCGATGATGTCGGCGCCGAAGACGATGTCGGGCCGTGCCCGCCGCACGCTTTCGCAGAAGCGGATGGCGTCCTCGCGCAGGTGCCGGCGCTTCATGCGCTTCAGGATGATGTCGTCGCCGGCCTGCAGTGACAGGTGCAGATGCGGCATCAGCCGCCGCTCGCCGGCGATGGCGGCGAGGAACTCCTCGTCCGCCTCGACGGAATCGATGGACGACAGACGCAGCCGCGGCAGGTCCGGCACGTGCCTGAGGATCTGGCCGACGAGCCGGCCGAGCGGCGGCGCGCCCGGCAGGTCGCGACCATAGGCCGTGAGATCGACGCCGGTCAGCACCACCTCGCGATAGCCGTTGTCGACGAGGCGTTTGACAGCCTCGACCACTGCGCCCATCGGCACCGAGCGGGAGTTGCCGCGCCCGTACGGGATGATGCAGAACGTGCAGCGGTGGTCGCAGCCGTTCTGCACCTGCAGGAAGGCACGTGCATGGCCGTCGAAGCCGTCGACGAGATGCGTCGCCGTCTCGCGCACCGTCATGATGTCGCCGACGGCCGCCTTCTCGCCGGCGGCGAGCCCGCGCCAGCTCGCCGCCTCGAGCTTCTCGGCATTGCCGAGAACCTTCGCGACCTCGGGCATCGTCGTGAAGCTCGCCGGGTCGACCTGTGCCGCGCAGCCGGTGACGACGATCGAGGCGTCGGGCCGCTCACGCTTGAGGCGGCGGATGGTCTGGCGCGCCTGGCGCACCGCCTCGCTGGTGACGGCGCAGGTGTTGACGACGACGAGTTCGTCGTGCCCCGCCGCCTCGGCGTGGCGCTTCATGACCTGCGACTCGACGATGTTGAGCCGGCAGCCGAAGGTGACAACCTCGACGCCCATCAGGCCGTTTCCGCAAAGAGCTCCGGGGCGAACCGGCCTTCGTGCTCCAATTCGACCGGCCCCGTCATCATGACGTGGCCGTCGCTCTCGCGCCAATCGATGAAGAGGTCACCGCCCGGCAGGGTGATGCGCACCTTGCGACCGGCGAGGCCCTTGCGCGCGGCCGCGACGGCGACGGCGCAGGCGGCCGAGCCGCAGGCGCGCGTCAGGCCGGCGCCGCGCTCCCACACCTTGACGACCACGTGCTCCGGGCTCTTCACCGCGGCAAGCGAGATGTTCGCCTTCTCGGGGAAGATCGGATGGTTCTCGAGGAGCGGCCCGAGGCGGGCGAGGTCGTGGGCCTCGACGTCTTCCACCCAGAAGATGGCGTGCGGGTTGCCCATGCTGACTACCGAGGGCGAGTGCAGCGCCGGCGCGTCGATGGGGCCGATCTGCAGTTCGATGGCGCGCGTGTCGCGGAACTCCTCGGCGAGCGGGATCTCGTCCCACCTCAGGCGCGGCGCGCCCATGTCGATGGTGAAGAGCCACTCGCCCTCGCGCCGGCAGGCGAGCAGCCCGGCCTCGGTCTCGAGCAGGAGCTCGTCGCGCGCGCCGTCCCGCGTCAGCGCCCAGGCGACGCAGCGCGTGCCGTTGCCGCAGGAGGCGGAGAGTGAGCCATCCACGTTGTAGATCAGCATGAAGGCGTGGGTGCCGGGCGTGCGCGGGTCGTTGAGCACCATCAGCTGGTCAAAATGCGAGGCGGGATCGGCCGCGATGGCGCGCGCCTCGGCGGGCGTGACGACGTGCCGCTGCCCGCGCAGGTCGAGCACGACGATCTCGTTGCCGAGGCCGTTCATCTTGAGAAAGGGGTGTCCGATCAGCGCGTTCATCGTATTGTCCGGCGGCCGGGCCGCGAAATTCCTCCGGTATATGGGCCATGTCGCGCAAAAGCGCGAGTCCCTTCCGCAACGGCGCGTCTCGCGGCCTCGCCCAAAGCCGCCTATGGTCGGGGAGACTGGGCAGGGCGATTCGCGGGTTTGCGCGAAACGGTTGGGTGCAGCAGATGACGACGGCTTCGTGGCCCTTGATCGGTGCGGCTCGCGGCGGGATCTGCGCTGCCGCTTGCGCTCTCGTCTTCGTGCTCGCGGGACCGGCGGCAGCCGCACCGGCGCCGGCCGATGCCCCGGCTATTGGCGCTGCTTCGGCCGCTCCCGCCGAAGCCGTTCCGCCGGCGGACGCTCCGCCCCCGCCGCCGAGCCTGTCGACGCCCGCGCAGCCGACGCTCGTGCCGCCGCCGGCCAATGCAGGCGATGTCGACGAGGTGGTGCTGCCGGAGAAGTTGGCCGCCATCGCGGGCGGACGGGCGCAATGGGACGATATCGTCAGGACCCTTAAGGACGCCTTCGGCAAGCTGCGCAACTTTCTCGACGGTGCCGGTGTCAAGATCGTGGGTCGTCCCGTGGTGCTCTTCCTCGAGACCGACGACACCGGGTTCCGTTACGACGCGCTGCTGCCGGTCGAGGCGGCCCCGGCTGCGGGTGCAGTCCCGCCGCCGGAAGGCATCCGTTTTGGAATGACGCCTTCGGGCAAGGCCCTGCGCTTCGTGCACAAGGGCCCTTACGACGAGATCGATTCCACCTACGAGGCGATCACCGCCTATCTCGACGCCAAGGCCATCACGGTCCGCGACATGTTCATCGAGGAATATGCGACGGACCTGACGAGCGGCGACGATGCCGGCCTCGAGGTCTACATCTACGTTCAGCCGGTCGAGGCGGGCGCGCCTCCGCCCGCCGCCCCTCCTGGCAGCGCGCCGCCGCCGGCCTCCGCGCCCCCGCCCGCCACGCCGGAAAAGCCAGGTACA
Source organism: Chelatococcus daeguensis (assembly GCF_001887265.1). Taxonomy (NCBI): domain Bacteria; kingdom Pseudomonadati; phylum Pseudomonadota; class Alphaproteobacteria; order Hyphomicrobiales; family Chelatococcaceae; genus Chelatococcus; species Chelatococcus daeguensis. Next base: position 850,085 of record NZ_CP018095.1, read on the forward strand.
GACGCCCCGAAGACACCAGAAGCGGGAGCCCCGCAATGAGCGAGATCGCGGTCAAGCGCGTCTACGATCCGCCGGAGAAGGGGGACGGCAAGCGCATCCTGGTGGACCGGCTGTGGCCGCGCGGCATCGCCAAGGAGACGGCGCCGTGGGATCTGTGGCTGAAGGAGGTCGCGCCCTCGCCGGACCTGCGCAAGTGGTTCGGCCACGAACCGGCGAAGTGGGAGGAATTCCAGGCCCGCTACCGCGCGGAGCTCGAGGCGGCGCAGAGCGATGCCAAGGCAGGTCTTGCGATGCTGCGGGCCGAGGCAAAGAAGGGCAAGATCACGCTGCTGTCGGCCGCTCGCAACCGTGAACAGAACAGTGCCGTGCTGCTAAGGGCATTTTTGCTGGGGCGGCAGGAATAGGCTTCATTCCGGCCCGCCGCATGCAGACATCGCCGCCGAAGCTCCTCCCTCCCCCCACGCAGTAGGGGGAGGGTTGGGGGGGCGGTGCAGCAGGCAGGCGGTTCGCAAGTCATGGCTGGGGTCCCGTTGCCCTGGTGGAGCCGCCCCCCACCCCTAACCCTCCCCACCGCAAGCGGGGGGAGGGGAACAGCGCGGCTCGTATGTGGCCTCTCGATCTTTATCTCTGCAGCGTCTCTGCAGCGGGCGAGACGGCGGCGCTCATTCCCTTTTCCTTGACTCGCAAGGCCTGCCGCAGCATAAGGACGCGGTCAAAGCCCGAACGGTCCGTTCGCGAGCCGCCGCCCAGCCCGTGAGGCTGGAGGTCAACACCCGACAGCGCGTTGCGCCCTCGGGTGCGTTTCGCTTTGGGCCCTCGGGTCACGGGAAGACATGATGCGACGCGCTGAGGCGGACATTGCGGAACGGATCGGGGCGGCCCATGTCGGGCGCAGTGCCTCGTCCTGCCCGCGTGCCGGCAGGACCCCATCGGAGGACCGCTAGACGATGTTCGAAAGCCTGTCCGACAAGCTGTCCGGCATTCTCGGCTCCCTGACGCGCCGCGGCGCGCTGACCGAGAACGACGTCAACGAGGCCCTGCGCGAGGTGCGCCGCGCGCTGCTCGAGGCGGATGTCGCCCTCGAGGTGGTGCGCTCCTTCACCGATACGGTGCGCAGCCGCGCCGTCGGCGCCGAGGTCATCAAGTCGGTCTCGCCGGGCCAGATGGTCGTCAAGATTGTCCACGACGCCCTCGTCGAGATGCTCGGCAAGGAGGCCGAGGGGATCGACCTCAACGCCCCCGCGCCCGTCGGCATCCTCATGGTCGGCCTGCAGGGCTCGGGCAAGACGACGACGACGGCCAAGATCGCTCGGCGCCTCTCCGACAGGATGAAGCGCCGCGTGCTCATGGCCTCGCTCGACACGCGCCGCCCGGCGGCCATGGAGCAGCTCGCCGTGCTCGGCAAGCAGGTGGGCGTCGACACGCTGCCCATCGTCGCCGGCCAGTCGGCGGTGCAGATCGCCCGTCGCGCCATGGAGGCGGCCCGCCTCGGCGGCTACGACGTCGTCATGCTCGACACCGCCGGCCGCGTTACGGTCGACGAGGCGCTGATGGCGGAGGCGGCCGAGGTGCGTGCCGCGACTGCGCCGCACGAGGTGCTGCTCGTCGCCGACAGCCTCACCGGCCAGGATGCGGTCAATACCGCTAAGGCCTTCGACGGGCGCCTCGGCGTCACCGGCATCGTGCTGACCCGGATGGACGGCGACGGCCGTGGCGGCGCCGCGCTCTCCATGCGCGCCGTTACCGGCAAGCCCATCAAGCTCGTCGGTACGGGCGAGAAGGTCGATGCGCTGGAGGAGTTCCACCCCGGGCGCGTCGCCAACCGCATCCTCGGCATGGGCGACATCGTCTCCCTCGTCGAGAAGGCGGCCGAGACCATCGACGCCGAGAAGGCCAAGCGCATCGCCGACAAGATGCGCAAGGGCGCCTTCGACCTCGACGACCTGCGCGAGCAGCTCGGCCAGATGGAGAAGATCGGCGGCATGAAGGGCGTGCTCGGCATGCTGCCGGGCATCGGCAAGATGAAGGCCCAGCTCGAGAACGCCAATCTCGACGACAAGGTCATCCGCCGCCAGCGCGCCATCATCGATTCCATGACGCCGAAGGAGCGGCGCAACCCCGACATTCTCAAGGCCAGCCGCAAGAAGCGCATCGCCGCCGGCTCTGGCACCAAGGTCGAGGACGTCAACAAGCTGCTGAAGATGCACCGCCAGATGGCCGACGTCATGAAGATGATGGGCAAGGGGGGACGCGGCGGCATGGGCGGGGCGCTCGGCAAGATGTTCGGCCTCGGGGGCGGCATGCCGCAGCCGACACCGGAGATGTTGGAGCAGCTCAAGGGGCAGTTGCCCGGCGGCCTGCCCGAGACCATGCCCGGTGGCGCCGGCGGCCTGCCGCCGCTGCCGCCCGGTGGTTTCGGGGCGCCGAAGCTGCCCGGCCTGCCGGGGCTCGGCGGCAAGGGGCCGGGAGCGCCCGGTCTTCCCGGCTTCCCCTTCGGCAAGAAGAAGTGAGCCTTTGAAGAGATCAACCCGCTGCGCGTGCGGCGGCTGATATCGGCTCCGGCGGACCTCTGGGTGCCGCCGGGCTGGACCAACTGAACGTGGAAAGGAAGAACCTATGTCTCTCAAGATCCGCCTGACGCGCGGCGGCGCCAAGAAGCGCCCCTACTACCGCATCGTCGTCGCCGATTCGCGCTCCCCGCGTGATGGCCGCTTCATCGAGAAGATCGGCACCTACGATCCGATGAAGGCCAAGGACGATCCGGCCCGCGTCGCGCTCGACATCGAGAAGGCCAAGGCCTGGATCGCCAAGGGCGCCCAGCCGACCGACCGCGTGCTGCGCTTCCTCGACAACGCCGGTGTCCTGAAGCGCCCGGCCCGCAACAACCCGCAGAAGGCCCAGCCGGGCAAGAAGGCACAGGAGCGCGCCGCCGAGCGTGCCGCCGCGGCCGAGGCCGCTGCCGCGCCGGCTGAAGCCGCCGCCGAGGCGTGAGCCGCCGCTCCTCAAGGGCGACCGGGCCGTCGTCCGCCGCCCCCGCTTCGTCGGGCGCGGCGCGGCGGCTCGTGCTCGTCGGCGAGTTCGGCCGCGCGCAGGGGCTCAGGGGCGAGGTGCGGCTCAAGTCCTACACCGCCGAGCCGGCGGCCATCGCCCGCTTCACGACCCTGCAGAGCGAGGACGGCAGCCGCCGCTTCCGCATCGAGGCGGCGCGGCCCGTCGCCGGCACGGCCGACATGCTCGTCGTGCGCGTCGCCGGCATCACCGACCGCACGGCGGCCGAGGCGCTGACGCGCCTGCGCCTCTATGTCCCGCGCGAGAGCCTTGATGCCGAGGCGCTCGACGAGGACGAATACCTGCAGGCCGACCTCGTCGGCCTTGCCGTCCACAATCCGGCCGGCACGGTGCTCGGCCGCATCGTCGCCCTGCACGACTTCGGGGCCGGCGACGTCATAGAGATCGCCCCGGTGGAAGGCGGCCCCACCGTGCTGTGGCCCTTCACCAAGGCCTTTGTGCCGGATGTGGACATTGCCGGCGGCCGCGTCGTCGTGGCGGCGGAGAGCCTCGCTGCGGGCGATGAGGACGACGACGGTCGGGGCTGATCCATGTGGCAGGCCACTGTCCTCACCCTCTATCCGCAGATGTTCCCGGGGCCGCTCGGCGAAAGCCTTTCGGGCGAGGGGCTGGCGCGCGGCCTGTGGCAGCTCGACACCCATGACATTCGCGCCCACGGCCGCGGCCGTCACCGGGCGGTGGACGACACGCCCGCCGGCGGCGGCGCCGGCATGGTGCTGCGCGCCGACGTGCTCGCCGCCGCCATCGATGCCGCCGCGCCCGCGGACGACCCGCGGCCGCGCCTCCTCATGAGCCCCCGGGGGCGCCCGCTCGACCAGCCGCGCGTGCGCGCCCTTGCCGCCGGCCCCGGCGCGGTCATCGTCTGCGGCCGCTTTGAGGGCGTCGACGAGCGCGTCATCGAGGGACGCGGGCTCGAGGAGGTCTCGATCGGCGACTACGTGCTCTCCGGCGGCGAGATCGCGGCGATGGTGCTGATGGACGCCTGCGTGCGCCTCCTGCCCGGCGTCATGGGCAAGGAGGCCTCGGGCAAGGAGGAGAGCTTCGAGGGCGGCCTGCTCGAATATCCCCATTACACGCGCCCGCGCGAATGGGAGGGACGCGCCATTCCCGATGTGCTGCTGTCCGGCAATCACGCCGCCATCGCGCGCTGGCGGCGCGAAGAAGCGGAGCGGTTGACGCGCGCGCGCCGCCCGGACCTGTGGCAACGGCGGAAGACTTGAAAGAAGCCGCGCCTATTTCTTGCCGTTGCCGGCGAAGGCCGCCGTCACGCCGAGGCCGATGTAGAGGCCGCCGCTGACATAGCGCTCAAGTCTGAGGAAGCCGCGGCTGCGCTTCAGCCAGTTGCCCGCCGTGCCGGCCGCGAGCGCATAGAGACCGTCGGTCACGAGGCCGAGGGCCGTGAAGATGAAGCCCAGCAAGGCGATCTGCATCGCCACGTAGCCGCGGCTCACCTCCACGAACTGCGGTAGGAAGGCGAGGAAGAACAGCGCCGTCTTCGGATTGAGCAGGTTGACGATGAAGCCGTCGCGGAAGAGCCGCGCATGGCTGTGGCGGGGCAGGGCTACATCGACCGAGGTGATTTCGGCGGGGCCGAAGAGCTTCCGGAGGCCGAGCCAGATAAGATAGGCCGCGCCCGCATATTTGACGATGCTGAAGGCGAGCGCCGAGGAAGCGAGCACCGCGGACAGGCCGACGGCCGCGGCGAAGACATGCACCAGCGTCGCCGCATGGATGCCGGCGATGGAGACGAAGCCGGCGAGTCGCCCCTGCTCGATCGAGCGGGCGAAGATGAAGAGCACGGCCGGGCCGGGGATCAGAAGCAGAAGAAGGGCGGCGCTGACGAACAGGCCGAGATTGGCGGCGCCGGGGATGACGATGTCCATTCCGCACGTCCTCGCGAAGGATTTTCGCCATCAAGCCTGCGGCCGGGCGAAGCTGTCAATCGGGATTTGCCAGCGGCAGATGGTGGGTCGGTGCTCTCACCCTCTCCCCGCAGGCGGGCAGAGGGTGAGAAGCAAAGACGAATGCGGGTCAAACAAGATCGGGCAGCAGCAAGGGCAGCCTGTGCCCGACGCGGGCCTCAGCCCTTGGCGCCCTTGGCGCGGTCGATGCCTTCCTGGACCAGGCGGCGGGCTTCCTCTGCGTCGCCCCAGCGCACCACCTTCACCCACTTGCCGGGCTCGAGGTCCTTGTAGTGCTCGAAGAAATGCTCGATCTGCCTGAGCGTGATCTCGGGCAGGTCCGTATAATTCTCGCAGCGGTCGTAGCGTTTGGTGAGCTTGCGCGACGGCACGGCGATGATCTTCTCGTCCTGACCCGCCTCATCCTCCATGATGAGGACGCCGACCGGGCGGCACGACATCACGGCGCCGGGCACGATGGCGCGGGTGTTGGCGATCAGCACGTCACAGGGGTCGCCGTCATCGGAGAGCGTGTGGGGAATGAACCCGTAGTTCCCCGGATAGCGCATGGCCGTGTAGAGGAAGCGGTCGACGACCAGCGTGCCGGCCTCCTTGTCGAGTTCGTACTTGATCGGCTCGCCGCCGATCGGCACCTCGATGACGACATTGACGTCGTGGGGCGGATTCTTGCCGATCGCGATCGCGTCGAGACGCATGGATATGTCACTCCTGAGGGCAGATGGTGCGCCGCACCCTTGCGGCCGCCCCTCTAGTACGCACGTGCGACCGGCTTCGCAAGCCGGCCCTTCATGTACAAGGCAGTGTCAGGCGAAGGTATAGGCGACCTTGGCACAGGACCGGCCGCCGAAGAGGGCGCTAGTTTCGGCCGCGACGCGTCCGCCCAGGCGCTCGTAGAAGCGGCAGGCACGCTCGTTGTCGGCAAGCGCCCAGACGACAAGGCCGCGCCGGCCCTCCGCCGCCAGTTCCTGCCGGGCTGCGGCGAACAGGCGGGTACCAAGGCCGATGCCCTGCATCACGGGGTCGATATAGAGCTCGTCGATCTCGCCGCCCTGTGGCAGGTTGAGGCTGCGCGTCGGCCCGTAGATGGCATAGCCCGCCAGCTTGCCGCCGAAATCGACGACGCTGATGCGGCGCGGCCGCGTCACCGCATTGCGCCACCAGCGCGGCCCGCGGCGGGCAACCATCTGCTCGAGGACGACGCCGGGCAGGACGCCCCGGTAAGCTTCCTTCCAGGCCGCATCATGCACGGCCGCCAGTTCCACCGCATCGGTGGGGCGTGCCGGTCGCAGGCTGATGACGAGCTCGCTCATGACAACCAAAATACGCGCGCTTCGCCCCCCCTTACAAGGCCCACACGCCTTGTTGAACAGGCTTTGTGTATCTACATCGGTGAGATTGCAGGCCTCCACCGGGGCTGCTATGCCCCGCGGGATGAAAGCCGTCTGCGCGCCGGGACCGTTCCGATGATGAGCAGGACCAATGGCCGCATGTGTCGAGAGGACGCTTGATCAACCGTTTCCGAAAGCCGGAGGAGCGCTATCGGCGCCGCATGGCGCGCATCGCCCGCTGGGACAGACCCGTCGCCGACGGGCTCGACCGCTGGCGCGCGTGGGTCAACATGGTCTTCGTCGATCATGGCATCTTCCGCCTCGCCTATCTCAACAGCCACCGCGTGACCGAGCGCTTCTGGCGCGCCGCCCAGCCGGCGCCGCACCAGATCCGGGCGGCAGCGCGGGCCGGCGTGCGCACCATCGTCAATCTGCGCGGCGGGCGCGAATACGGCTCCTGGCCGCTCGAGCGCGAAGCCTGCGAACAGCTCGGTATCCGGCTCACCGATTTCGTCGTGCGCTCGCGCGGCGCGCCCGACCGCGACACGATTCTCGCGGCCAAGGATTTTTTCGAGACGCTGGACTATCCGGTGCTGGTGCATTGCAAGTCGGGCGCCGACCGGGCCGGTTTCATGGCGGCGCTCTACCTCATCATCCACGAGAAGCGGCCGGTGGCGGAGGCGATGCGGCAGCTCTCGCTGCGCTTCGGCCATTTCCGCTTCGCCAAGACCGGCATTCTCGACGCCTTCTTCGAGACCTACCGGCGCGAGGGCGAGCCCAGGGGGCAGGATTTCCTGACCTGGGTTGCCGAGAGCTACGATCCCGAGCGGCTGGAGCGCGAGTTCAAGCCCGGCTTCTTCTCCGACATCGTCGTCGACCGCATCATGCGGCGCGAATGAGGTAGGCTCGGCTATTTGGCCGCCTGCACGGGCGTGACGTCGTCGGCGAGTTGCAGGCGGTAGAGCTTGGCATAGATGCCGTCGCGGGCGACGAGTTCGTCGTGCCGCCCGGTCTCCGCAATGCGCCCACCGTCCATGACGACGATGAGATCCGCATCGCGCACCGTCGACAGGCGATGGGCGATGACGATGGTGGTGCGCCCGCGCATGAGCCGGGCGAGCGCCTCCTGCACGGCCTTCTCCGATTCGGTGTCCAGCGCGCTTGTCGCCTCGTCGAGGAGAAGGATCGGCGCATCCTTCAGGATGGCGCGGGCCAGCGCGATGCGCTGGCGCTCGCCGCCCGAAAGACGCGCCCCGGCGCTGCCGACCCGCGTGCCATAGCCCTCCGGCAGGCGCATGATGAAGTCGTGCGCGGCCGCCGCCTTTGCCGCCGCTTCGATGGCCCCGTCATCGGCACCGGGGCGGCCGAAGGCGATGTTGGCGCGCACGGTGTCGTCGAACAGCACCACCTCCTGGCTGACGACGGCGATGTTGGTGCGCAGGCTGGCGAGCGTCGCCGCGCGCACGTCCGTGCCGTCGATGGTGACGCGCCCCTGCGTGACGTCATAAAGGCGCGGCACCAGTGACATCAGAGTGGACTTGCCCGAGCCGGATCGACCGACGAGCGCCGTGGTGCGTCCCGCCGGCAGGATGAGGTCGATGCCGTCGAGGGCCGGCACGTCGGAGCGGTAGTGGAAGTGCACGTTCTCGAAGCGAACGAGGCCGGAGGAGACGACGAGCGGCCGGGCACCGGGCCGGTCGAGGATGGTCGGCTTCTCGTCCATCACCGCGAAATAGCGCTTCAGCGCCGCCATGGCCTCCTGGACGATGGCGTTGAGATTGCCGATGGCGCGGATGGGCTGCGCCGCCATCAGCAAGGCGGCGACGAAGCCGGTGAAGTCGCCGACCGTGCTCTCGCCGCGCATGATGCGCCAGCCGATCAGCACCAGCACTCCCGCGACGGCGACGCCGCCGCCGATCTCGAGCAGCGGGTCGAGCTTGGCGCGGGCGTTGGCCGCCTTCATCCTGAGCGCGCGAACGGTCTCGAAGGCATCCGCTGCGCGCTGCTTCAGATAGTCCTCGAGCGAGAAGACCTTGGCGACACGCACGCCGGCGAGGCTCTCCGACACGTGGCTCGCCATGGCGCCGATCTCCTCCTGCGTCGAGGTGGCGACGCGGCGTAGCTTGCGGCCGATGCGCGAGATGGGCAGCGAGGCGAAGGGCGCGACGACAGCTGCGGCGAGCGTCAGCCACGGGTCGATCCACAGCATGGAGATGACGAGGGCGATCACCATGCCGAGATCGCTGAGGAAGACCGTGAAGACGCGCGTCAGCGCCTCCTTGATGAAGGCGAAATCCGTGGTGAAGCGCTGCGTCAGTGCCGCCGGGCTCTCGCGTCCGAGCTGGGCAATGTCGGCATCGATGAGGTGGGCATAGAGCGCGGTCTGCATGTCGGCCTCGACGCGCGTCACCACCTTGTTGGTGAGCACCGCGCGCCCCCACAGCGCTCCGCCGCGGATCGCTGTCAGCACGATGACGAGGACGGGCCCGAGGAGGAGTGCCTCCTCGTTCTTCTGCTCGAAGGCGTTGAAGGCCTCCTTGATGAGCAGCGGATAGGCGCCGGTGGCCGCCGAGACGACGGCGATGAGCAGGAGCACGAGCGCCAGCGTTCGCCAGTGGGGCCGTACCCATTCGCGCCACAGGCGCATGAGGGTCGGCAGGGTGTCTCTCGTGACGAGGGGCGGGCGCTTGCTCATGTGCTGAGCCGCTAGCACGGGGCGCCGCCCCGTACAACGGGCGGCACGCGGTCAGGCCGTCGCAGGCCGGGGGCCCAGGAACCGGAGGCACACGAGCGCCCAGGCGATGCCGGCGCTCCAGCCCGCCAGCACGTCCGATGGCCAGTGCACGCCGAGAAAGACACGGCTGAGCCCGACGATGACGATCATGGCGACAGCCGCGGCAAGGACGAAGTGGCGCGCCGCAGGGTTCGACTGGCCGGCTGCCGCGAGTGCTCCGATGACCAGGAAGAGTGTCGCCGTCAACATCGCATGGGCGCTGGGGAAGCTCGGCGTGTAGACCATGACCTCGTGGTTGACGAGCTCGGGCCTCGCGCGGGCGATGATATGCTTCAGGCCCGTGTTCAGAACGACCCCGCCAATGAAGGCGATGGCGATCACGCCCGCATCCCGGCGTGCGCCATCCGCGATGCAATAGGCGATCGCCGCAAGGGCCATGAACACCAGCACCGTGATGCTGCCGAGCGCCGTAGCATCGCGTGCGGCGACGATGAGCCACCACGGCCCGATGGGATTGCCTTCCCCATCGCGCAGGGCGAGCAGGATGCTGCGGTCGAGAGCTCCGATCGTCCCGGCGCCGAGGCTGACGGCCATGAGGACGAAGGGCAGGGCTGCAAGGCCGATCAAGGGCCACCCGGCCCGCCAGGGGACGACGGATTGGTGTGTGGACGCCATCGGAAGGCCGGACAATGTCTAGCCTGCCAGCTTGGCGGCTATCGGGCCGAAGGCATAGACAACCTGCTCGTAGACGCCCCGTTTGAAGGGAATGACAAGTTCAGGCAGCCGCTCCAGGCGCTCCCAGCGCCAGCTGTCGAACTCGGCCTTGTGGCCGTCGCCAGGGTGGGCGACGTCGATCTCGCTTTCGTCCCCGTCGAAACGGAAAGCAAACCAGCGCTGCTTCTGGCCGCGGTAGCGGCCCTTCCAGGCCTTGCCCATGAAGGCGCCGGGCAGGTCATAGGTGAACCAGTCGGGCGCCTCGGCGATGAGCGAGATCGAGCGGATGTTAGTCTCCTCGTACAGCTCGCGCATGGCCGCTTCCTGTGGCGATTCACCATCATCGATGCCGCCCTGGGGCATCTGCCAGGCGTGATCGGGGCTCACCTTCTCCGTATTGCCGTTGACCGGTCGCCGGCCGATGAAGACAAGCCCCTGCGCATTGAACAGCGCGATGCCGACACAGGGCCGATAGGGCAGATGTTCGAAACCCGACATGTTCAGCCTTTGGAATTGGCGATGAGGGACGTCGCCGGCACGAGCAGCACGCCACGGCGCTCGAGGCTCGCGGTCCAGCGTGCCAGCTGGCGCAGGAGGGAAGGAGATCCTTCGGCGACGACGATCGCGCGGCCGTTGCGCTGGGCCAGCCGCTCGGCCCGCGCGAAGGCCTGCTCCACGGCTTCGGCCGGCATCGTCTGCGGCAGCAGGAGGTCAGATCGCCCGGCGGCCATCAGGAGCAGGCCGCGTTGCTCGGCTTGCTGCGCAAGCGGCCCGAGCCGGTCCGCGCTCGTCGCGGTGAGGATGCCGGCGTAGCCGGCAAAGCGTGCCATCGCAGTGATGAGGTCGCCGCCCGGAATCTCCGCGGGCAGCGACAGCAGGACTTCGTGCCCGCTCTGCCGCGCGGCTGCCGCGGCCTGCGGCAGGTCGACACCGGCCGCGGCGAGCGCCAGCGTGACGTCGGCCGGCAAGGTCTCGATGGCCTGCCGCGTTGCCGCCTCGGAAAGCCCGAGCCCGTCGACCACCACCGCGATGCGGGCGGGAGCCATGGCGGCGTGCGGAGGTGTCGGCCGCGCATAGACCTCGGCCGCCCGGCTGCCGTCATCGCCGATGCGCGGCAGGGGACCGGCCGGCGTGTCGGCCGTGACGCGCGGATCCGGCGCCGGCGCAAGGCCGGGCTCGCTGCCGTCCGGCACGGAGATGATGATGGCGCCGGGGACGTTGCCGGCCGGCCGGACCACGGCGACGCCGGCCTGCTGCTCGATGTCGGATGCGGGCCTGCGATTACTTGCGGGTGGAGCGGCATTGCTCGGAGGTGCCGGCTTGGTGGCGGCCGGTACGTCCGCCTGTGCCGGTACCGCGGGGATTGCCGCAACCGGCGTCGCGGCGGGCCGCAACGCAGAGCGCGAGATCAGCCCCCCGGTTAGAAGATGCCCGCCAAAGAGAAGGACGGCCCCTATCGCGACACCCCAGACGAGGCCGAAACGCAGCAGGCGCTCCCGGCCGGACGCTGCGGGACGGCGGCCGTTGTCGCGTCCGAGCGGTTTGTCGAGATCCTTCAGCGTCGCTTGCGGCAAGATCGGCGTCTCCGACCGAGAGGTTCCGCGCTGGACCCTTGTCCGGGTCACGAATCACGCGGCCCACGCCGCATTCTTTCAAGAATACGGGTGAGCCGTCGAGATGGCGCGCCCGGCAGGGCCGCGTCTGTCAGTTGGGAACGGCGGACTTCTCGGCCGTGGTCGCGGCGTCCTTGCGCGTGCCCTTCAGCAGCTCGAGCGCCGCCTTGAGCTGGGTGTCCTTCTCCGGGTCGGTCGGGACATAGGCCGACGAGCCGGAGGCTTCCTCCTCGCCGTTCTTCAGGTGGCCGCGCAGGCCCGCCTCGCCTTTGGTCTCGTCCTTGCCCTTGAGTTCGTCCGGCACGTCCTGCAGCACCTCGCGGTCCGGTTCGATGCCCTTGGCCTGGATCGAACGGCCGGAAGGCGTGTAGTAGCGGGCCGTGGTCAGGCGCAGGGCACCGTTGCCGCCGAGCGGGATGATGGTCTGCACGGAGCCCTTGCCGAAGGACCGGGTGCCGAGCACCGTCGCCCGCTTGTGGTCCTGCAGCGCGCCGGCGACGATTTCGGAAGCCGAGGCAGAGCCGCCGTTGATGAGCACGACCACGGGCTTGCCCTTGGTCAGGTCACCGGCCTTGGCGTTGAAACGCTGCGTCTCATCCGCATTGCGGCCGCGGGTGGAGACGATCTCGCCCCGATCCAGGAAGGCGTCGGAGACGAGGATCGCCTGGTCGAGCAGCCCGCCCGGGTTGTTGCGCAGGTCGAGCACGTAGCCCTTCAGCTTGTCGCCCGGTAGCTCCGCCGCGATCTTCTCGACGGCGGTCTTGAGATTCTCGAAGGTCTGCTCGTTGAATTGGGTCACGCGGATGTAGCCGACGTCGCCTTCGGTGCGCGAGCGTACGGCACGGATGCGGATGGTGTCGCGCGTCAGCGAGACCTCCACCGGGTCGCTCTGTCCCTTGCGGCGGATTGTAAGCTTCACGGTTGTGTTGACCGGGCCGCGCATCTTGTCGACGGCCTGATTGAGGGTGAGGCCCTGCACCTGCTCGCCATCGATATGCGTGATCAGGTCGTTGGCGAGGACACCCGCTCGGGCGGCTGGCGTGTCGTCGATGGGGCTGACGACCTTCACGAGGCCATCCTCCATCGTCACCTCGATGCCGAGGCCGCCGAACTCGCCGCGCGTCTGCACCTGCATATCGCGGTAACTCTTGGCATCCATGTAGCTCGAATGGGGATCGAGCGACGTCAACATGCCATTGATGGCCGACTCGACGAGCTTCGATTCGTCCGGCACGTCGACATAGTCGCCACGGATCTTCTCGAACACGTCGCCGAACAGGTTGAGCTGGCGGTAGGTCTCGGCCGAGGCCGCCACCGCACGGGTCGTCGTGAACAGGGGCGACTGGGTGACGACGACCGCCGCACCCGCCCCCATGAGGGCGCCCACCATCAGAAGAGAAATCTTACGCATCATCCGCGAACCTTTTCGCCCTGCGATTTCGCCCACCAGGGACCTGGGTCGATCGACCCGCCATCCTTCCGGAACTCCACGTAGAGCACGGGACCGCTCGTACCTGCAAACGCCGTCGAGAGGGGTGTCGCCGTCTCGCCCATGGCGGCGACCGGCTCTCCGGCGAGCACGAACTGTCCGAGCGCCACGGTGATCCGCTCCATGCCCGCCAGCAAGATATAGTATCCGCCGCCGGCGTTGATGATCAAGAGTTGGCCGAAGGAGCGGAACGGGCCGGCAAAGGCCACCCAGCCGTCCGACGGGGCCGAAACGATCGCGCCGTTGCGCGTCGCGATCGACATGCCCTTGGTGGTGCCGCCGAAGCCGTCCGGCGCGCCGAAACGGCGCAACGTGTTGCCGTTGACCGGCATCGGCAGCAGTCCTTTGGCTTCCGCAAAGGGTATCTTGGGGGCAAGACGCGCCGGATCGCCGAATGGTGCGGCGGCGAGACGTTCGCGCATTTCCCGCGCCTGGGCCTCTGCAGCCTGTCGCGCCTCCTCGGCGGCGCGCTGGGCGGCGGCGATCTCGCTCTCCATCTTTTGAATGAGATCGCCCAGGGATTGCGCCCGCGCAGCGAGTTCGCTGGCCTTGCGGCTTTCGTCGGCCTCGATCCGCTCCGCTTTCGCCAGCTCTTCCTGTCGGGCGTTGACGAGCGCGGCGAGGCGCTCCCGTTCGCTGGCGAGGGTGGCAAGGTCGCGCACCAGTGCCTCTCTGTCGCTGGCGATCGCGTCCTTCAGCCGCACGAGTTCGCCGAGATCGGTGGCAAGCGCTTCCGTCTCCCCCCGCAATTCGGGCAGCACGGCGCCGAGGAGGATGGAGGAACGCACCGCCTCAAGCATGTCGTCGGGGCTTGCGAGTACCGCCGGCGGCGGCCGACGCCCCATGCGCTGCAGGGCGGCCAGCACTTCGACGATAACATCGCGGCGGTTCTCCAGCGACTTGCGGATCGCCGTTTCGCTGGCGTCGAGTGTGGCGAGCCGCTGTTCGATGGCGCTTGCGCGGGCTTCCGCCGCCTTGGTGCGTTCCGTGGTCTCGATCAACGCCGCATTGAGCTTGGAACGGTCGGCGCGCAGACTCTCTGCCTCCGCGCGGATCCGGTCGCGGGCCTCCTCGCTCAGGCGCAACTGTTCTTGGAGCTTTTCGAGCTCCCGCTCCCGCGTCGCTCTCTCCTCCTCGGTCTTCGCCGCCCGGTCCAGCGCGCGCTGTGCTTCCGGCGGGATCTGCGGCACCTGTGCGGAAGGCGGCTCCTGCGAGCCTTCCGGGGCTTCCTGCGCGAGGAGCGGCGCGGCGAGGCCCGGCAGCAAGGCCAGCGCAGAGGCGATTCGGGTTGCCTCCGATGCTGTCCGGTTCAGAAGTCTCGACGGGCGCAGCGGCATCCTTCCTCCGGCAACCGGTCATTCGCGGTGGTAGGGATGACCGGCAAGGATGGTCATAGCGCGGTAGAGCTGTTCTGCAACAAGCACGCGCACCAGCTGGTGCGGCAATGTCATGGCACCGAAGGACAGGACCATGCGCGCCCGCTCTCGCACTTCGGGCGCAAGGCCGTCCGCACCCCCGATCACGCATGTAAGGGCCGTGGCTCCTCCGTCGCGCCAGCCCGCGAGCCTCCGCGCGAAACCTTGGCTGTCGAGGATCTTGCCCCGTTCATCGAAGGCAACGGCGATGCTGTCGCCGATCCTGTGCAGCAGCGCGACGCCTTCCTCCCGGCGTCGGTCCTCCTCGCGGCGAGCGCGGCTTTCCGACACCTCGGCCACCTCGAGCGCGGAAAAGCCAAGCGCACGCGCCCCCGCTGCGATGCGCTCCTGGTAACGCTCGATCAGCGCCCGCTCCGGCCCGGCCTTGAGACGGCCGACGGCCGCGATCGCGAGACGCATGGGGTGCTCAGCCGGCGATACGTTCGTGCGGCCGGTCGGCGCCCCACATCTTCTCGAGGTTGTAGAAGCCGCGCACCTCGGGCCTGAACACGTGAACGATCAGATCGCCGGCATCGATCAGCACCCAGTCGCAAGCCGGCACGCCCTCGACCCGCAAGGGGCCGATGCCTGCTGCTTTCAACACCTGCTGCAGCCTGTCGGCGATGGCGCCGACATGGCGATGCGAGCGGCCGGAGGTGATGATCATCGTATCGGCGATCGAGGTCTTGCCGGCGAGGTCGATTTCGACCGTCTCCTCGGCTTTCATTTCCTCGAGACAATGACGGGCGAGCGCCACAGGGTCGCCGTCGAGCCTGTCCGCGGCAGTTGGGGCCGATGAGCCGACCGCCGGGGGAGGGGAAGTATGTTCCGCCTCGCCATGGGGCATGAGATTCAGTGCCTGATCCTCTTCAATGAATGGCGCAAACCGGGCGCCACGAGCCTTAAGATAATCGTCATTGTTCCGCGCTTCAACGCCGCTGCTCGGCCGCCGGCCCGGTGCGGCTCCTCTGCGCGCGCAACAAGGTCGAGGACAGCGGCGAACGCGGCCCGTGCAGAAAGACCCAGGCCGGGGGCTCGCGTTGCATGAGCGCGGCCGCCCTGTGCTCGGGCAGGCGGAAGGATGCGAGCGCCACCGCCGCGCGCGCGCGGCAGGCTTTCAGTGTGGCGCCCGGCCGGTCCACCACCGCGATGGGAACGAGCGCGGCGATGTCGCGCCAGTGCTGCCAGCGATAGAAGCCGGCGAGATTGTCCGCCCCCATCAGCCACACGAAGCGGGTGCCGGGGCAGCGGCGCACCAGATAGGCGAGGGTGTCGTAGGTGTAGCGCGTGCCGATGCCCGCCTCGAAGCCGGTGACGTCGATGCGCGGATGGTCGGCGACGCGGCACGCCGCCGCGATGCGCGCGGCGAGTGGCGGCAGGGCGGCGTTGTCCTTCAGCGGATTGCCGGGCGTGACGATCCACCAGATGCGGTCGAGGCCCAGCCGCTTGAGAGCCGTCAGGCTCGCAAGCCGGTGCCCCGCATGCGGCGGGTTGAACGTGCCGCCGAAGAGGCCGATGCGCATGCCGCGCCCGTGACGGGGCAGCGGGGGCGGCCCGGCGAAGCGCGTGTCGTGCATCAAGGCCGGGTCTGTCCGCTGCCGTGCACGCGATAGTTGAATGAGGTCAGCTGCTCGACGCCGACCGGGCCGCGGGCATGCATGCGCCCGGTGGCGATGCCGATCTCGGCACCGAAGCCGAACTCGCCGCCATCGGCAAACTGCGTCGAGGCATTGTGCATGACGATGGCTGAGTCGACCTCGGCGAGGAAGCGCGCGGCAGCCGCCGCATCCTCGGTGAGGATCGATTCCGTGTGATGCGAGCCATAGGTGTCGATATGGGCCATGGCGTCGTCGAGCCCGTCCACCACGCGAACGGCGATGATGGCGTCGAGGTATTCCGTGCGCCAGTCCTCCTCGCTCGCGGGCGTGACGCGCGCATCGACCGCCTGCGTCGCCGCGTCGCCCCGCACGGCGCAGCCGGCGTCGAGGAGCATGGTGACGAGGGGCGCGAGATGCGTCGCCGCGCAGGCGCGGTCGACGAGCAGCGTCTCGGCTGCGCCGCAGATGCCGGTGCGCCGCATCTTGGCATTGAGCACGACGGTCTGCGCCATGGCGAGGTCGGCCGCGGCATGGACATAGACGTGGCAGATGCCGTCGAGATGGGCGAAGACCGGCACCCGCGCCTCGGCCTGCACGCGGGCGACGAGACTCTTGCCGCCGCGCGGCACGATGACGTCGAGATTGCCGCCGAGGCCGCCGAGCATGAGGCCCACCGCCTCGCGCTCGCGCGTCGGCACGAGCTGCATGGCCTCCGCCGGCAGGCCGGCCGCCGTGATGCCGAAGGCCATGGCGGCGGCGATGGCCGAGGCCGAGCGGAAACTGTCAGAGCCGGTGCGCAGGATTGCGGCATTGCCGGCCTTGAGGCACAGCGCGCCGGCATCGGCAGTCACATTCGGCCGGCTCTCGAAGATGACGCCGACGACGCCGAGCGGTGTCGCCACGCGCTCGATGACGAGGCCGTTCGGCCGTGTGAAGGTGGCGAGTGTACGTCCGACCGGGTCGGGCAGCGCGGCCACGGCTTCTACCGACGCGGCGATGGCCTCGACACGGCTCTCGTCCAGGGCGAGCCGGTCGATATAGGAGGCCGCCTGGCCGTTACGGCGCGCCTCCGCCACGTCCTCCGCATTGGCGGCGAGAATCGCGGCCTTGTTGGCGCGAAGGGCTGCCGCAGCCTCGTTGAGAGCCTGGGTCTTGATCCCTTCCGGGGTGATGGCGAGAGCACGGGCGGCCGCGCGCGCCCGGCGTCCGATGTCGTGCATAAGTGCGGCGATATCGTCACTGCCGCTGATCACCTTGAGGCTCTCGCTCATCGTCCCCGTTCCCGTTCGCCGACCATCATAGCGGCCGGCCGTCGGCCAAACATCCGAAACCTGCGCCCCTTATTCTCTCCCCCTTGCGGAGGAGGGCTGGGCGCAGCTTTCGTCCATCTCATCCGCCCGCCAGCGTCATGTCGTCCCGGTGCACCATCTCGGCCCGGCCCGGATGGCCGAGGATCTGTTCGATGTCGCGCGAGGCACGCCCGGCGATGCGCTGGGCGTCCTCCACGTCATAGGCCACGAGCCCGCGGCCGATCTCGCCGCCGGCCTCGTCGCGGATGATGACGGCATCGCCGCGCGCGAAATGGCCCTCGACGCGCCGGACGCCGGCCGGCAGCAGGCTGGCGCCGGAGCGCAGCGCCCGCGCCGCACCCTCGTCGACAACGAGCGCGCCCTTGGCCTCCAGCGTGCCGGCGATCCACTTCTTGCGCGCCGTGACCGGGTTCGACGGCGTCAGGAACCAGGTGCAGCGCGCGCCCTCGGCGATGGCGCGCAGCGGGTTCTTCACCCGGCCATCGGTGATCACCATGTGCGTGCCGCCGGCGGTGGCGATCTTGCCCGCCTCGACCTTGGTGCGCATGCCGCCGCGCGACAGTTCCGAGGCGGCGCCGCCGGCCATCGCCTCGATGTCGCGCGTGATGCGCGCGACGACCGGGATGAGCTTCGCGTCGGGGTCGCTCCCCGGCGGGGCGGTATAGAGCCCGTCGATGTCCGAGAGGAGCACGAGCAGGTCGGCGCCGGCCATGGTGGCGACGCGCGCGGCCAGCCGATCGTTGTCGCCATAGCGGATCTCGCTCGTGGCCACGGTGTCGTTCTCGTTGATGACGGGCACCGCCCGCATCTCGAGGAGCCGCGCCGTCGTGGCGCGGGCGTTGAGATAGCGCCGCCGCTCCTCGGTGTCGGCGAGGGTGACGAGGATCTGCCCGGCGGTGATGCCGTGATGGGCGAGAACCTCGGCCCAGGTGCGCGACAGGGCGATCTGGCCCACGGCGGCCGCCGCCTGGCTTTCCTCGAGCTTCAGCGGGCCCGATGGCAGGCCGAGCACCGTGCGCCCGAGCGCAATGGCGCCCGAGGAGACGACGAGAACGTCTGCGCCGCGCCCGTGCAGTTCGGCGATGTCCTCGGCAAGCGCGGCGAGCCAGGCGTGCTTCAGCCGCCCGCGCGCCCTGTCGACGAGGAGGGACGAACCCACCTTGACGACGACGCGGCGGAACCGGTCGATCGTCGGGACGCCGGCCGTCGCGGAGGTCTCGGCAGTGGCGCTCAGGGATGCCACGAGCTCTCTCCCTCGCCGGCCCCTTCCTTGTTGGCCACCGCGTTGTGCGCGTGATCCTTCTCTTCGCCACGGGCGGCGTCGATCTCGGCGAGCAGCGCCCGCAGCGCCGTCTCCACCCCTTCGCCCGAGGCGGCGGAAAGCACGAGCGGCGTGCGACCCGCCGCGCGCTTGAGGCGGGCGAACTGCTCCTTGCGCGTCTCGGGATCGAGCGCGTCTGCCTTCGACAGCGCCACGATCTCCGGCTTCTCCGCCAGTCCGTGGCCGTAGGCCTCGAGTTCGCGGCGCACGACCTTGTAGGCCCTGCCGGCATGCTGGCTCGTGCCTTCGACGAGGTGCAGCAGCACGCGGCACCGCTCCACATGGCCGAGGAAGCGGTCACCGAGGCCGTGCCCTTCATGGGCGCCCTCGATGAGGCCGGGAATGTCGGCGAGCACGAATTCGCGCGCGTCAACGCGCACCACGCCGAGCCCCGGGTGCAGGGTCGTGAAGGGGTAGTCCGCGATCTTCGGTTTCGCCGCGCTCACGGCGGCGAGGAAGGTCGACTTGCCGGCATTCGGCAGGCCGACGAGCCCCGCGTCGGCGATGAGCTTCAGCCTCAGCCAGATCCACATCTCGGTGCCTTCCTGGCCCGGATTGGCCCGGCGCGGCGCCTGATTGGTGGATGTCTTGAAATAGGCGTTGCCGAAGCCGCCGTTGCCGCCGCGCGCCAGCACCACCCGCTGGCCGATCTCGGTGAGGTCGGCGATCAGCGTCTCGTTGTCCTCAGCAAAGATCTGTGTGCCCTGTGGCACCTTCAGCACCACGTCGGTGCCCCTGGCGCCGGTGCGATTCTTGCCCATTCCGTGCATGCCAGGCCGGGCCTTGAAATGCTGCTGGTAGCGATAGTCGATGAGCGTGTTGAGGCCTTCGACGCATTCGACGACGACGTCGCCGCCGCGCCCGCCGTCACCCCCGTCCGGGCCGCCGAACTCGATGAATTTCTCGCGGCGGAAGGAGACGCACCCCGCGCCCCCGTCGCCCGAGCGGACGTAGATCTTGGCCTGGTCGAGAAATTTCATGGCACCACACGGCTCCCGCATCCACGGCGGGGAGCGGTTTTCCTACAGGAGACGGACGCCCGCGGCAACGCATGGGCGTCGCCGCGGGCAGGCATCGATGGGTGGAGCCGGCGCTTCCGCGCTCACGCCGCCATCTGCTGACCGGTCCAGCGGGCCCGGCCGAGGATGGTGTCGTAGTGCGGCAGCATCCGGCCGTGCGCCCTGGCGGGCATCAGCCCTTCACCGACGACGACGAAGCCGAGCTTCTGCTGCACCTTGAGCGAGGCCTCGTTGCCGGCGAACAGGCCGGAGGAGATGTGAACCGCCCGGCTGTCGGCGAAATAGGCATCCACCACGGCGCCTGCTGCCTCCGGCATAAGGCCCTGGCCCCAGTGCTCCTCCCCCAGCCAGTAGCCGAGGTTCATGGCGCCGTTGCGCGGGGCGATGCCGACGAGGCCGATCGGTTCGCCTGCCTTCGTTACCGTATAGAGCGCCGCGCGGCCGGCGGCCCGCTCCTCGGCACTCTTCTCGATGTGGGCGGCGATGTCGTCCGTAGACACCGGCCATGGCACCTGCGACAGCCAGCGCACGACTGGCCAGGTCATCTGCCGGTGCAGGGCCGGCACGTCCTCGCGGCGCGGGGCACGCAGGGACAGGCGTTCGGTGCTGAGCGTATCCGGCATCATGGCTCTCCTCCGGACAGGGCGGGGGAAGGTTCTGCAGATGACACGAGGCAGGCTGCGTCAGCTGTGCGCTCGCGCACAGCAAGGCCGACGAAGAGCGGGTTGGTCCAGCCCTTGAGGCTCTCCCAGATGCGCCGCTCGAGCCTGAGGTGGTCGACCGGGAAGACGCCGCCGCGCGCGGGGAACGGCAGCAGGCCCGCCCCGTCGGCGTGGAAGCCGCACTTCTCGAGGACCCGCCGCGAGGCCGGGTTGACGACGCGCACGCTCGCGACGATGGCGCGTGCCTCGCTGTGCGTGAAGGCCGTGTCGACGAGCGCCCTGACCGCCTCCGTGGCGAAGCCGCAGCCCCAGAAGGGCGTGCCCAGCCAGTAGCCGATTTCCGGCTCGCCGGCAGCCGACCGGCGCAGGCTGATGGCGCCCATCAGCTCGCATCTCCTGCCGCGCGGCGCGAGGGCGAGCGTCAGCGCCTTGCCGTCGGCATTGGCGCGACGGGCCTCGTAGATGAAGCCTTCGGCCGTGCCTGGCGGATAGGGATGGGGGATTTGCGCCGTCATCTCCGCGACGGCTTTGTCACCCGCGAGGCGCTCGACAGCTCGGGCGTCGGCGAGACGCGGCCAGCGCAGCTCGAGCCGGGCGGTCTCGATCACGAAGGCGTCGTCGATGATCTCGCGGGTAAACATAGTCTCGCTCCGATCCTTGTGGCCCGTGCCGCCTCCCGCGGCCGGTGCCAGAAACGACGAAGGGGAGATGGCATCCCATCTCCCCTGTCGCATGGATCGGAAGCATTCGTCTGGAGCTTCGATCCGCCGGTTCGTGGGATGCCGGCGGTAGCTCCTTCGTCTCAGCTGCCGCCGTTTACTCTGCCGCCTCGATGGCGGGTACAACCGACACGTAAGCTCGGCCGAGTTTCGTGCCGAAAGCCACGCGGCCTTCCGTGAGCGCAAAGAGGGTATGGTCCTTGCCCATGCCGACGTTCACGCCCGGGTGGACGCGCGTGCCGCGTTGGCGCACGATGATGTTGCCGGCAACGACGGACTGACCGCCGAACTTCTTCACGCCGAGACGGCGGCCGTCGGAATCGCGGCCGTTACGCGAAGAGCCGCCTGCCTTTTTGTGTGCCATGTCCGTTACTCCCGAATACTGTCAGAGGGGGGCAGCGATAGCCGCGCCGCGCCTCAGAGATCCTCGCCCGACTTCAGCTCGGCCTGATCGACCTTGGCGCGCGGGGGCTTGCCGGCGAGGAGCTCCTTCGCCTGCTCGATCCACTCGTCGCGCGCGATGCGGCCGCGCAGGTTGAGCTCTTCGTCATACTTCGCGACGTCCGCCTCGCTCCAGGCGGCGATCTGCTCCCAGGACGTGACGCCGGCGGCGCGCAGCTTCTTCTCGATCGTCGGGCCGACGCCCGCGATGAGCGACAGGTTGCTGCTGTCGCGCGCCCCGGTGGCGGCCGGGACAGCGGCTTCCTTGGCGGCCTTCGCCGGCTTGACAGCGGCCTTCTTGCCCGACGGCTTGGCGCCGCCGGTCAGAATCTCGGTGATGCGCACGACCGACAGGTCGTGCCGGTAGCCGCGCTTGCGCTTCGAATTCTGGCGGCGACGCTTCTTGAAGGCGATGACCTTGGGGCCGCGCGCCTGCTCGATGAGCTCGCCGGCGACCAGGGCGCCGGCAATCGACGGCGCACCTACTTCCACCTTGTCACCGTCGACGAGCATCAGCACGCTGTCGAAGGTCACGACATCGCCCGCCTCGGCGGCGAGCCTGTCGATCCTGATCACGTCGTTGGCGGCAACCTTGTACTGCTTGCCGCCGGTCTTGATGACTGCGAACATCTTTGTCCTCGTGTTCGTCTCCCGGCTCTCGGCGGCTACCCGCCCGGCCGGCTTCTTGTCAGCCTGCTCCGGCTTGTGACACGCACTCGAAATCACCGCCGTGCTAAGGGCGGTATCGAAAGAGAAGCGCGCGACTCGAAAAAGCGCGGACCAGCCGCGCCAGAGCGTTTCGATACATGCCGCGGCCGCGCCTGTCAATGAAAACGGGCGCTCGGCGGCATATTTCGGCGCTCGTCGAGTCGGAAGGAGGGCGCCGGGGGACCGGGGCGGCCACGGCCGCCGGTGCGCTCTGCAATCTTGTCGTGGTGCTGCACAGCGGCCACTTTCGTCCCATGGGGCTGCCGGCAGACGCGCTGCACATCCGCGACTGATCCGGCAGATAACGACGCGGCTCAGGGGGCGATTTCGCCCGGAGCGCCTGTAGAAGGCGTGGTAGCCGGCCCGCAGCCGAAGGCTTTGGCCGCAATTGTCCGCCCGTCACGGGGCGGAGGCGGATGGAAACGGTCGCGGGAAGACAATCCCGTTGATCGGGCGCTCCCATGCCGCACGCTGCTGCCTGCCATCCGCTGCGGCGTCCCCCGCGAGACGGGCCGCGGGGATCTTTATTCACAGGGCGACTTGATCTTGGCCCGGTTGCGCGTATATGAACGGCCCGCCATCAAGGAGAGGTGGCAGAGTGGTTGAATGCACCGCACTCGAAATGCGGCATAGGCGCAAGTCTATCGGGGGTTCGAATCCCTCCCTCTCCGCCAAGACACAAATGTTCGCGACGAATCGACGGGTCTCGCAGAGACCCGTTGAAATATGCCGCAAGATGACACCCGCAGCACTTGAGACCAACCGTCGAGCAAGGCGCGCGCGGACACGTCGAGCGCATCGGGCCGGGGGTACGCAACGGCGGCGAGTCCAGCCGTGACCATGTGCGCGAGGGCCGGCATGTCAAGGTGGCGAACGCAGATACGCTCTGAAATCTAAATTCCAGCGTGTGTGGCTCGACGCGGCGGCCAGGCCGGGTGCAACGCGTCGACCACGGCTGGATGGCGATGGTCTTTCGTACCATGCTCGCGCAGATGCGGGTGGTCGGGCGGCAGGTCCGCGTGGGCATGCGGCAGCGCGGTTTCCTCGGTCGCGGGCCAGAGGCGCCACGCGAGCAGCGTGCCTGCCGCGGCCAGCGCGGCCATGACGAGGAAGGTCGCCGGCAGCCCGATCGCCGCCCCGGCCCGGCCTGCCAGCGGATAGGCGATCAGCCAGCAGGCATGCGACAGCGCGAACTGCGCGGCGAAGAGCGTCGGCCGTTCCTCGGCCGGGGCCGAGCGGCGTAGAAGCCGCCCCGTGGGCGTCTGCACCAGCGCATAGCCGAAGCCCGTGACCAGCCACAGCGCCATCAGCGCGGGCAGCGCCCCTACCATCGGCCCCGCCAGCAGCGTCGGCACCAGCAGCGCCGCTCCCGCCAGCATCGCCGGGCGGTCGGGGATGCGGTCCAGGAGCCGCGGCAGCATCAGCGCCGCCGCCATCGACCCTGCCCCGAAAGCCGCGAGCGCCAGCGCCACCTGCGGCTCGCCCAGACCGAAGCTGCCCTTCACGATGACCACGGTGTTGACGATCACCATGGCGCCTGCCGCCGCCACCGCGAGGTTCAGCGCCAGCAGGCCACGCAGCCGCGGTGTGGCGAGATAGCGGCGGAGACCGGCGGTGGTGCGGATCCAGACCCCGCCCGCGGCCGGGGCCTGCGGCGCGGGCAGCCGCACCGTCATCACCAGCGCGGCCGAGAGGAGGAAGCCGATCACCGTGCCGCCGAACAGCGCCGGGAAGCTGACCAACGTAAGAAGCGCCGCCGCCAGCATCGGCGAGACCAGGCTTTCCAGATCATAGGCCAGCCGCGACAGCGACAGTGCGCGGGTATAGTCGCGCTCGTCCGGCAGGATGTCGGGAATCGTCGCCTGAAAGGTCGGGGTGAA
Source organism: Chelatococcus daeguensis (assembly GCF_001887265.1). Lineage (NCBI taxonomy): Bacteria > Pseudomonadati > Pseudomonadota > Alphaproteobacteria > Hyphomicrobiales > Chelatococcaceae > Chelatococcus > Chelatococcus daeguensis. The sequence goes on from NZ_CP018095.1 coordinate 874,027, forward strand.
GCCCGCCGAGGCCGCCTGCAACAGGAAGATCAGCGCATAGACCTGCCAGACCTCGGTCACGAAGGGCAAGGCCAGCGCCACCGCGGCGCGGATCAGGTCCAGCCCCACGAGCCAGGCCCGCCGCGGCACCCGCACAGCCACCGCCGCCGCCACCGGCGACAGCCCGACATAGGCCACCATCTTGATCGCCAGCGCGGTGCCGAGCACCGCGCCTGCGTTCTCGCCGGCGATGCGCCAGGCCAGGAGCCCGAGTGCGACGGTGGCAAGCCCCGTTCCCACCAGCGCGATCACCTGCGCGGCGAACAGATGCCGGTAGGTGCGGTTGGCGAGGACGGCGCGCACGGGGCGGCCTCAAAGCAGCTTCGCGAGCTGGTGAAGCTCGCTGCGGTCCGAGGCGCCGGCACGCCCCAGGCAGTGGTCGATGTGGTCGTGGATAAGCACACGCTTGGCGGTGGCCGCGACCCTTTCCACCGCCTGCAACTGGATGGCGACCTCTGTGCAGCGCCGGCCCGCCTCGATCATGCCGATGACATGGCGCAGATGCCCTTCGGCGCGCTTCAGCCGGGTGATGATGGCCGGATGAGACGAATGCTGGCGTATCATGCGTTGGCTATATCCACCGGTGGAGAGTCCGTCAAACCAGACTGATCGGCGGCCAGAATCGGTCGCCCTGTCGCTCGCGGGCCGGAGCGGCTGGTCGCGCCGATTCGGTGTCCCGAGCCTGCGGCGGGGTCAGGCGATCGCGACGACACCGAAGAGGACCAGCAGGAACAGGACAAGTACGACAGCGATCAGAATGCGTGCGCCCGTTGCAGCCGCGCCCGCCAGAGCGTGAAAGCCGAGGAGGCTGGCAACAGCCGCGATGACCAGAAGAATGAGAATCCACTTGAGCATGGCGATACCCTCCCACCATCGGCAGCGGTCGATACGATCATGAAACACTTGTGCCCGAATGCGGGTTCCCGGCGGCATCTTCACCGACACGCTCCTGCCGGGCTTCCGGCCGGCGCCGAAGCCGTTCTTCACGGCCGCGCTGCTGCTCGTGTTGGCACACGCACGCGCTATACTGCCATCGCACTTAACGCGGACGCCGAGGGGCGCAAGAACCGCGAGGAGATGAGCTTCTGCGAGGGCTGGAACACGGCGATCGACCGGATGGTCCATTTCGTCAAGCGGCAGTAGGCAGGTCCCAAGCTCCGTGGTGGCCCTGCCGGGGACGCCCTCCGCCGGCAGGGCCATTGACGGTCAATGGACGACGCCGCTTTCCGTCATGTGCAGCCGGGAGAAATGGGCATGTCCGTCGGCGATCGCGAGCGGTACCGGTCCTTTCGTCGATGACGAGCCGCGGCCGACCTCGCACACGTCATACTCGAAGCCGCGCGGCAGGTTGATGCGCGCGCGGTGTTCCTCGCCGGTGACCGGGTTGAGGATCGGATCGCCCCGCGACTCGACCCAGCCGGGGACATGGACGCGGGCCGTGCGTGCTTCCGGGTCGATCTCGAAGTCGATCGTGGTGAAGACGGGATCGTGCACCTTGGCGAAGGTGGTCGAGAAGACCTGGAAGAAGGTCGCGCCCGGCTCGGTGTCAAGGCCGCTCATGATGCGCAGGAGCGCCTCGCGCTGCTCGGGCGAGGCACGCTCGTCGACGATCGGCACCACCTCGCCGCCGCCCTCGTGGATCGCTCCCGGCCATGACACGATCATGCCGATCTTGAGGCCGTCGAGCCGTGTCGCGCCATGGTGCCCCTCGTCAATGTCGACGAAGCCGACTGCATGGCAATTGCCCTGCGTGGGCCGTGCGTTGAACTGGCAGGGACAGCCATAGGCGCAGTTGCACTGGATGAATTCGCGGCCCTTGATGGTCCATTTGGTATCCGGCATGTCGTCCTCCCCATGGCTCGTTCCCGTCGTGCGCGGCTCGGGGCGGCCGTGATCGCGAGACTGTGCAGGTTACGCAGAGGTATCCGGACAACTTTAATTATAGCAGGAACCGCTCGGCGGCAGAAGGCGCGCCACCCACCGGGATCAGTCGTGCTTTCCGTCCGGAGCCGTGAAAGGTCGCAGGAAGTCGAGCGGGAAGGGAAAGACGATGGTGGAGTTCCGCTCGTCGGCGATGTCGTGCAGCGTGGTCAGATAGCGCAGTTGCATGGCCTCCGGGATCTTCGCCAGCATCGTCGCCGCCTCGACGAGCTTCTCGGCAGCCTGCTGCTCCGCCTCGGCGCTGATGATGCGGGCCCGGCGGTTGCGTTCCGCCTCGGCCTGGCGGGCGATGGCGCGCACCATGCTCTCGTCGATGTCGACGTGCTTGATCTCGACATTGGCCACCTTGATGCCCCAGGCGTCCGTCTGGCTGTCGAGGATTTCCTGGATGTCCGCGTTGAGCTTGTCGCGCTCGGCCAGCATCTCGTCGAGCTCGTGCTTGCCGAGGACGGAGCGCAGGGTCGTCTGCGCCAGCTGGCTGGTGGCCATGAGAAAGTTCTCCACGGCGAGCACCGCCTTGTCGGCCTCGATGACGCGGAAATAGATGACGGCATTGACCTTCACAGAGACATTGTCGCGCGAGATGACGTCCTGGCTCGGCACGTCGTGGACGGTAGTGCGCAGGTCGACGCGCACGAGCTGCTGCACGAAGGGCACGAGCAGGATGAGGCCTGGCCCCCTGACGCCGGAGAAGCGGCCGAGCGTGAAGACCACCGCGCGCTCGTATTCGCGCATGATGTGAACCGCCAGCGACAGCAGGAAGCCGATGAGCAGGACAGCGACGAGATAGGGGGCGTAGTCGAACATGGTCATCTTCCTCGGTTCTCGGGTGCCGTCTCCGCTACCGGTTCGACGACCAGGGTGAGCCGCTCGCGGGCGACGACGCGCACGCGCTGGCGCGGGGCGAGCATGACGTCGGCCCGAGCCGCCCAGCGTTCGCCCTGGACGTGCACTTGGCCGTGGCCGTTGCTCCAGGCGAGGACCTCTCCGGTCATGCCGATGAGGCTGGTGTCGCCGGTCGCGACCCGGCGCCGGTGAGCCCGCACGGCCGCGGTCGCGGCGATGATCAGCGTTCCGGCGCTGACGGCGGCGGCCGCCACGACAACGGGCCAGGAAAGGGCGAAGCCCGGCACGTCCCTGTCGAAGACGAGGAGGGAGCCGAGGACGAAGGCGATGATGCCCCCTATGCCGAAGATGCCGAAGGAGGGCAGGAAGGCCTCCGCCGTCATCAGCGCCACCCCGAGCAGGATGAGGCCGACGCCGGCATAGTTGACGGGCAGCAGGTTGAGCGCGAAGGCCGCGATGAGGAGGCAGATGGCGCCGATGACGCCGGGCACGGTGGCGCCCGGGCTCAGAAACTCGAAGACGATGCCGTAGATGCCGATGAGCAGCAGGGCATAGGCGATGCTCGGATGGGTGATGGTGGCGAGGAGACGCGTGCGCCAGTCGGGCTCGATGACCACCGGCCTCAGCTTTGCCGTGTCGAGCCGGTGCTCCGTATTGCCGATGCGCACCGAGCGTCCGTCCGCCTGGGCGAGGAGGTCGGAGAGGTCGTTCGCGACGATGTCGACGACGCCGTAGGCGAGGGCCTGTCGCGCTGGCAGGCTGGCCGCCCGGCGCACGGCCTCCTCGGCCCAGTCGGCATTGCGGCCGCGCAGCTCCGCGAGCCCGCGGATGAAGGCAACGGCGTCGTTCACGACTTTGGCCGTCATCGCGTCGGCCGGTGAAGTCGGCTGCTTGTCCTGCCCGGCCTCGTCCTTGTCCCGGTCGAGCGGCTGGCGTCCGCCGCCGAGTTGCACCGGCGTCGCCGCACCGAGATTGGTGCCGGGCGCCATGGCGGCGATGTGGCTGGCGTAGAGGATGTAGGTGCCGGCGCTGGCGGCGCGGGCGCCGCTTGGGCTCACATAGGTGGCGATGGCAATGGGCGAGGCGATGATGTCGCGGATGATCTCGCGCATGGCGCTGTCGAGGCCGCCCGGCGTGTCGATGCGCAGGATGACGAGCCCGGCCTGGCGATGCGTCGCTTCGGCAAGGCTGCGGCGCAGGTATTCAACCGTCGCCGGACCGATGGCGCCATCCATGTCGAGCACGATCGCCTCGCGCGATCCGGCCGCTTCCCGCGGCGTTTCGACGGTCTGGGCCGCGGCAGCGAAGACGCAAACGCCGATGAGACCGGCCAGGAGAAATACGAGAAGGCCGTTGGACGGGATGCGATCGGTCGGGCGCGTGCAATCCATCGGAGCGTGACGATCTGGCGCCACGCATTATGGCCTGCCGGCCGGCATTTGTCTGCCCTCGGACGGATCACGGTGGGAGGCGAAGCGTGGAGGTACGGGCCTCCCTCCTTCTCGCCGGCGTATGTCGCGGATTTGACCAGGGGCTCAGTCGTCTCCGTCGTCGCCCTCGCCATAGACATCGCGACGGTCGCCGCCGATCAGGATCTCGCGTTTTCCGGCGTGGTTTGCGGGTCCGACGATGCCTTCGTTCTCCATGCGCTCCATGAGGGAGGCGGCGCGGTTGTAGCCGATCTGCAGGCGGCGCTGGATGTAGGAGGTCGAGGCCTTCTTGTCGCGCAGCACGATGGCCACCGCCTGGTCGTAGAGGTCTCCCCCCGGCGCGCCGAACGACGTGTTGTCGAAGACGGCGCCGTCGGCCTCCGGTGCCGCGCCCTCCTCGTCGGCCGTGACGGCGTCGAGATATTGCGGCCGCCCCTGCGCCTTGAGGTGCGCCACCACCTTCTCCACCTCCTCGTCCGACACGAACGGCCCGTGCACGCGCGTGATGCGCCCGCCGCCGGCCATGTACAGCATGTCGCCCTGGCCGAGCAGCTGCTCCGCCCCCTGCTCGCCGAGGATGGTGCGGCTGTCGATCTTGGACGTCACCTGGAAGGAGATGCGCGTCGGGAAGTTGGCCTTGATGGTGCCGGTGATGACATCGACCGACGGGCGCTGGGTGGCGAGCACGACGTGGATGCCGGCGGCGCGGGCCATCTGGGCGAGGCGCTGGATGGTGCCCTCGATCTCCTTGCCCGCCACCATCATCAGGTCGGCCATCTCGTCGACGATGACGACGATGTAGGGCAGCGGCGCGAGGTCCATGACCTCGTCCTCGTAGACCGCCTCGCCGGTCTCGCGGTCGAAGCCGGTCTGCACCGTGCGCGTGATGACCTCGCCCTTCGCCCTTGCCTCGGCGATGCGGGCGTTGAAGCCGTCGATGTTGCGCACGCCGAGCTTGGACATCTTCTTGTAGCGCTCCTCCATCTCGCGCACGGCCCACTTCAAGGCGACGACCGCCTTCTTGGGGTCGGTGACGACGGGGGTGAGGAGGTGCGGGATGCCGTCGTAGATGGACAGTTCCAGCATCTTCGGGTCGACCATGATGAGGCGGCACTCCTCGGGCCTGAGGCGGTAGAGGAGGGACAGGATCATGGTGTTGATGGCGACGGACTTGCCCGAGCCGGTGGTGCCGGCGACGAGCAGGTGCGGCATGCGGGCGAGTTCGGCGATGACGGGCTCGCCGCCGATGGTCTTGCCGAGGCACAGGGCAAGCTTGAGTCTCGTCTGCTCGAAGTCCTGGGAGGCGAGGAGCTCGCGCAGGTAGACGGTCTCGCGCCTGGCGTTGGGCAGTTCGATGCCGATGGCGTTGCGGCCGGGCACGACGGCGACGCGGGCCGAGACGGCGCTCATCGAGCGGGCGATGTCGTCGGCGAGCGAGATCACCCGCGAGGACTTGGTGCCGGGCGCCGGCTCCAGCTCGTAGAGCGTCACCACCGGGCCGGGATGGGCATTGATGATCTCGCCCTTGACGCCGAAATCCTCCAGCGTGCTCTCCAAAAGTGCCGCGTTCTGCTCGATGAACTCCGGCGCATCACCCGTGCCGGTCGAGACAGGGGGCTCGGCAAGGAGCGTTATGGGCGGGAGTTCGAAGGCCTCTGCGGCAGGCGGAGGAGCGGGCTGGCGTGCGGGCGCCGGCGCGGGCGCCACTGGCGGCTTCAGCGCCGCGACGGGCGGGCGCGCGACCTCCCGCCTCACCACCCGGTTGTCGTTGCCTGGCGGGACGGCGATGGCATTGGTCGTCGGCGCTTCCGGAACGCGGACTGCCGGCGCTTGCGGCTCCGGCGCGACCGGGAGGGTCGGCTCTTCGGCAGGGCTGTCCTCGACGGCAGGTTCGGGGGTCTTTGTGGGGGCCGTCGTGAAGGCCCGCTCGATCCCCGTGCTGCCGACAAGCCGCAGGTTCACGCTATAGGCATGGCTCCACCACGCCTCGACCGTATCCGCGGATACGCCGGCCGGGGCGGTCCGCTCCCCGGGTTCCGGCTCGTCGGCTTCGTGGACCTCCGGTTCATGGTCTTCGCCCGCATGCGTCTGCGGCGCACAAGCCTCCGGCGCCGACGCGGCTTCCTGTTCACCAGCGACCGCCCGGTCGGCCGGTGCCGCCGGAAGCAGGGCGGGGTTGCAGCCGAACTCGAAGAAGGCGTGATCGGATATGGCGACGAAGGCGACGTCCTCGCGCTCTGCAGGTTCGTTGGTTCCGGCGAAAAGCGTTTCAGCCGCCAGCGGCTCCTCGATGAACGCCGCAGTCGTGGGCATTCGGCTTTCGGCGTGCGGAGCCTCCGAGCCGACCGGCGCTTCGGTCGGCCCCTGTTGTGGTGGCAGGGCCGGCAGGACGCCCTTCCATACCTGCTGGATGAGATGGTCCGGGGTGCGGCCGAACTTCACCCGCGTCGTGCCGGCCTGCGGTCCTCGCGGCTGTTCGGTGGCGATCGCCGCTTCTGCCGCGATCGCCGCTTCCATCTGGCGCAGCTTGTCGGGGGTGCGCGCATAGCGGACATGGGTTGGCAACACGATTGTCGCCGGATGCGGCATCAGCTTGGGCGCCGTCACCGCGGGCTCCTCCGGGGGGCGGTTGCGCCTTAGCCGGCCTGCGGCCCTGAGCGGGTTGGGCAGGATATCTACGGCGTCCGTTTCGCTGTTTCGTGAAGGCAGTTCCCGTTTGCGCATCGACGTCCGCAGATTCTTCTGGCCACTCTGACGGGCCGATTCCTACCCGCATCACGGTTAACGGCCGCTAAAACGCCGGGTGGCAGGCGCTGCGTCATCGCTTGCAGCACAGCGCGCGAGATACTTCAGTACTTGATGACGCCAAACTGGCGGAACAGGGCGTGGATGCGGTCGGCGTAGATGTTGAAGCTCGGATAGTCGCCGAGATGGGCCGGGCGCGGGCGTGGCAGCTCCACCTTGATCTCGTCGACGATACGGCCCGGGGAGGGCGACATGACGAGCACCCGGTCGGACAGCCCGATGGCCTCCTCGAGGCTGTGGGTGATGAAGAGCACGGTCTTGCCCGTCTCCATCCACAACAGTTCGAGGTCGTGGCGGATCTGCGTGCGGGTGATGGCGTCGAGCGCTCCGAAAGGCTCGTCCATCATCAGCATGGACGGATCGTGGATCAGCGCGCGGGCGATCGACACGCGTTGGCGCATGCCACCGGAGAGCTGCTTGGGATAGCGGTCGGCGGCATGGGCAATGCCAAGCTTCTCGAACAGCTCCATCGCGCGCGCCCGCGCCGGCTCCATCGGCAGGCCGCGGATCTCGGCCTGCAGCAGCACGTTGTCGAGCGCCGTGCGGAAGTCGAGCAGCAGGTGATCCTGGAAGACGATGCCGATATCCGTCAGCGGTCTGTCGAGGCGTGCGCCGTTGACGAGGATCGCGCCCGTCGACAAGGGCTGCAGCCCGGCCGCGATGAGCATCAAGGTGCTCTTCCCGCAGCCGGACGGGCCGATGAGGCTGACGAACTCCCCCTTGCCGATGGCGAAGGAGATATCGTCGACGGCCGTGAAGCCGCCGAAGGTCTTGACGACGTTCTTCCCCTCGATGGAGGCGGCGTCGGCGGCTTTCGTCCTGTCGGCGATCGGGGCGTTCATCGTCATCATCCGCCGCGGGTTCGCGACCATCACTTGCAGGCCGGGGCGTCGGCCGGCAGGAGGGTGGTGGTGTAGTAGTCGGTGATCGGCTTGTCCTTGGGCAGGCCGAGATAGGTCGTCAGAAGCGTGTAGGTCGTCTGCCAGTTCTTCTCCGGCACCTCGCCGAGGCGCGTGGCGCCGGGCGCGCACATCAACTTGAAGACGACGTCGAACTGCTTGGTGATCTGCTCCTTGGTCACGGACGGGAACTGTTCGAGCACAGCGGCGGCCGCCTCGTCCGGGTTCTTGCGCGCCGCTTCCCAGCCGGCGAGACTCGCGGCCACGAACTTCTTGTAGAGGTCGACATTCTTCTCGATGCGGTCGTCGCGGGCGATGATCGACAGGCCGACGGTGGGCACGCCGATGTCGCGGTAGAAGAGGTCCGTCACCTCGAAACCGCGGTCGCGCATCTGGATGGACTGGTAGTCGGCCCCGCCGAGGATGGCGTCGACCTTCTTCTCGAGCACCGCGCCGACGAAGGCGCCGGGATCGATGTTGACGATGTTGACCTTCGTCTTGTCGATGTTGTTGGCGGCGAGGATGGCCTCGAGCAGCGTCGTCTGCGCCGTGCCGGGCTGAACGGCGAGAGTCTTGCCGATCAGGTCCTGCGGCCTGTTGATGCCCTTTTCCTTCAGCGAGATGATGGCGAAGCCGTTGGTCTGCAGGATGGGGGCGACGATCTTCACCGGCGCGCCCTTGGTGCGCAGTTGCATGGCGGCCGGCGCATCGGCGAAGCCGACGTCGGTCTGTCCCGTCGCCACCTGCTGTGCCGTGGTGCCGGAGCCCTTGCCCTCCTCGATGGTGAGATCGATGCCCGCCTTCTCGTAGAGCCCGAGCTTCTTGGCATACATGAAGCCGGCATTCGGCCCCGCCGCCAGGAAGTTGAGCGTCAGCTTCATCGGGGTGAGTTTCTCCTGCGCCCCGGCCCCGGTTTGCCCCATGCCCAGCGCCAGCGCGGCGGCTGCGGCGATCAGCATTGCCTTCTTCATCCTGTCCTCCCCTTCGATCGGGTCTTGCCGTTCGATCGTGTTGTGTGCCCGCCCGTCTCGTGCGGGCGGTTGGTGTGCGGGCCTCCCGGCCCCGCGTCTCAGCCCTTGCGCTGCCAGGGCATCAGCAGGCCCTCCAGCATCTCGACGGCGTAGCTGAAGAGGATGCCGATGACGCTGAGCGCGACGAGACAGGCGAAGATGAGCGGCATATCGAGGAAGCTGGTGCCGCGCAGCAGGAGATAGCCGAGCCCGGCATTGGCGCCGACGAATTCGCCGACGATGGCGCCTGTCGCCGCAAAGACGATGGAGACCTTGAGCCCGGCGAAGATGTAGCTCAGTGCCGCCGGCACACGCACATAGCGGAAGGTCTGCCAACCGCTCGCGCCCATGGACTTCGTGAGATAGAGCACCCGCTCGTCAAGGGCGCGAAAGCCGCTCATGCTGGCGACCAGCGTGGGGAAGAAACAGAGCAGGAAGGTCAGCAGCACCTTCGGAAACAGCCCGAAGCCGAACCAGACGACGAAGAGCGGCGCGATGGCGATCTTCGGCACCAGTTGGAAGAAGACGATGATCGGATAGACCGCCTTCTCGAGCAGCCGTACCGAGACGATGAGAAAGCCGAGCGGAATCGAGATCACTGTCGCCATCAGGAAGCCGAGGAGGATTTCCTTCGCCGTCACCAGCGTATGCTCGAAGATGAGCGCATGCGCCTCGACGAGCTTGGCTATGAAGGCCGATGGCACTGGCAGGATGTATTCCGGGATCTCCAGCACCGGCACTACCCACTCCCAGAGGAGGAGCAGGACGGCGAAGCTCGCGAGCGGCCAGGCCGCGGCGGCGAGCCAGCCGCGGGCACGCGCCGCAAGGCCGGGACCTTGCGCGGCGGGCAGGGCGGCATGTTGCGTGTCGGCGACCATCATCCGGCCCTCAGCTGATGCGGTGGGATGTTGCGCTCGTCGGCCGGCGCGACGGCGGCCAGCCGGCGCGGCTGGCGCTTGCGCAGCGGCCACAGCTGCGCCATCTCGCGCGCGGCCTCGAAGAGCGCGGCGGCGATCGCCTCGTGCCGGTCCGCGCCGAGGCGCACGAGCGGGCCGGCGATGGAGAGCGTGCCGGCGGCCGGCGCCGTCGGGTCCTCGTCCGCCCGGAAGGCGACCGCGAGGGCCACGGTGCCGGGCTCGCCCTCCTCGACGGCGAGGGCATAGCCGCGCGCCCGCGTCTCGTCGAGGTGGCGGCGCAGTTCGTCGACGGTCTTCAGGCGTCGCGGGCCCAACGCGGTCCCGGTCTCGAAGCCGCGGGCGCAGACGATGCGCAGCGCCTCGCTCTCGGGCAGGGTGGCAAGCCAGGCCTTGCCGGTCGCCGTGGTGTGCAGCACGACCTCCTGGCCCATGTCCGGCTCATAGCGAAGCCCGGCAGTGGCGCCCTGCGCCCGCGCCACCCAGACGAGGCGCTCGCCCTCGACGACGGACAGGCGGCAGTATTCGCCGGTGCGGCGCGCCAGCCGGTCGAGCACCACCTGGCCGACATCCGGCAGGCCGCGCACATCGAGATTGCGGAAGGCGAGGATGGAGAAGTGCAGTGTGAGGCCATAGCCCTGCGTTACCGGATCCTGCGCGACATAGCCCCGCTCCACGAGGGTCGCCAGCATGCGGTGCGTCGCGCTTTTGGGCATGCCGATGCGTTCCGCGAGGACGCCGAGCTCGATCGGGTCGGGTTCTCCGGCAAGAGCCTCGATCAGGCTGAGGCAGCGATCCACGGCGGCGACGGTCATTCGGGGCCTGGGTCCCTTTAAATGGAACAATAAACCATTTTGGAATTGCGTTCCATTTTTGTTGTCAGGTAGCTATAGCGGCAGGCGGCGCGGCGAGTCAATCCGCGGCGCGGGCATGCCGAGCGCTTCATGGCGCGGGCGAGCCGACGGGGGAGGGAGAGACGATGGGCCTTGCTGGACGCGGCGCGGTCGCCATCTGGCACGACATCGCGCCGGAAGGGCGGGAAGAATTCTATGCATGGCACGGCCTCGAGCACATGCCCGAGCGCGTCGCCATCCCGGGCTTCCTGCGCGGCCGCCGCTATGTCGCCAGCGCGGCCGACCTTGAGTTCTTCAACCTCTACGAAGCGCGCGACCACGCGACCGTGACCGGGCCCGACTATGTGGCCCGGCTCAATGCGCCGACGCCATGGACGCTGAAGGCAGTGAAGCACTTCCGCTCTGTCGCCCGCTCCATATGCCGCGTGGCGGTCAGCCTCGGCCATGGCGAGGGGGGGCTCGTGGCCACCATCCGCTATGACGTCGAGGATGCATCTGCCGCGGCCCATCTCGCCGCGATGCGCGACCGGCTCTTGCCCGGCCTTGCAAGAAGGTCGGGCATCGCCGGCGTGCATCTGCTCGTCGCCGATGCCGAGGCGAGCGCCGTCGAAAATGCCGAGCGCAAGGCCCGTGCCGAGCCCAACCGCATCCCGCGCTGGATCGTGGTGATCGAGGGCTGGGGCGACGAGGCGCCCTTCGCCACCTTCTGCCAGGACCAGCTGACGCTCGATCAGCTGCTCGCGCCCGGTGTGGTCGGGGCGCCGCAACTCGGGCACTATCGGCTGCAGGCGATGTGCCAGCGTCCGCTCGCGGGAGAGGGCACATGAACCGTTACGACCTTGCCGGCCGCACGGCCATCGTCACCGGCGGGGCCGGCGGCATCGGCCGAGCCGTCGCCTCGGCGCTCATCTCTTCGGGCGCGCGCGTCAGCCTGTGGGATCGCGACGACCGGGCGCTCGAAACGGCGGTGGCGGAACTCGGCGGCGAGCCGGACCGCCGCGTGGTCGACATCACCGATGCCGGCGCGGTCGACGAGGCCGCTCGGCAATGCCATGCGCAGTGGGGCCGCATCGACATCCTCGTCAACAACGCCGGCATCCTCGGCGAGGTGAAGCCGGTGTGGGAGAGCGATCCGGACGATTTCCGCCGCGTCCTGGAGGTCAATCTCGTCGGCGCCTATCTCGCGATGCGGGCCGTGGTCGCGCTGATGCGCGGCCAGGCCGCGCAGCCGTTGCGCGGCCATGTGGTCAATGTCGCCTCCATCCAGGGCAAGGAGGGCATGCCGCGCGCCGGCGCCTACAGCGCCTCCAAGGCGGGGCTCATCGCGTTGACGAAGAGTGTCGCAAGGGAGACGGCCGAGGAGGCGATCAGCGTCACCTGCATCACACCTGCCGCGGCGGAGACCAGCATGGCGAAGGAACTGACCAGCGAACGACGCGCCGAGATCCTCGCCCGTATTCCGATGCGCCGCTTCGTCGCTGTCGAGGAGATCGCCCGGCTGGTGCTGTGGCTTTCGTCCGACGATTGTTCCTTCTCCACCGGCGGCGTCTTCGATATCTCCGGCGGCCGCGCCAGCTATTGAGGAAAGTCATGCCGCCGGCGATGCAGCGCCACCTCGCCGCCTTTGCCGAGGCGCTTCTCGGGGCCCGCGTGGACGGCGAGCCCATCGCCTGCACGGCGTATGAACTGCCGCGCGATGCAGCCGAGGGTTATGCCGTGCAGGCGTTCGTCGCCCGCCGTCTAGGCATGGAGGTTGCCGGCTGGAAGGCGGCCCTCGCGGACGGCACGCCCGTGGCTGCGCCGTTGCTCGGGCCGCTCCTGCATTCCGGCTATCGGCTGACAGGCGACAGCGATCCCGATGCCGTCGAGGTCGAGATCGCCTTCCGGCTGGGTCGTGACCTGCCGCTCCGCACGGGTGGTTATGCGCGCGAGGACGTCGTATCAGCGGTCGATGGTGTGCTCGTCGGCATTGAGATCGTCGCGAGCCGCCTCGCCGCGGGGGCAACCGCGCCGTTCCCCGCCTTTCTCGCCGACAATCTCGGCAACGGCGGCTTCGTTGCGGGCAAACCCGTGCCACTCGCATCCATCGATGGGCTGTCGGACTTGCGCTGCCGTGTGTCGCGCGACGGCACTGTCATACACGACGCGACCGGCGGCCATCCGGCGGGCGATCCGCTGGCGCCGCTGCTCGCCTGGGCGAATGCCCAGAGCGACGCGCTGGGCGGGCTGCGGGCCGGCCAGATCGTGACCACCGGGAGCCTTGTCGGCCTTGTCCGCTGCGGGCGGTCCGGTACGCTCAGTGCGCACATCGAGGGGCTTGGCGGCATCCTTCTCCGCGCCTGATCACTTGTCGGCGCTCAGACCCTACCTTGCTCCCGGGCCGTCGCAGTGCGACAACTCCGCCCCGCCAGCCCCGGAGCCAGCGAGAGGACCATGAGCGGACGCATCGATGCCCACCATCATTTCTGGAATCCGCAGGAGGCGGACTATCCCTGGATGGCGCCCGACGCGCTCGCCCCCATCCGCCGGCCGTTCGGCCCACAGGACATGGCTCCGCTCATCGCTGCCGCCGGCATCACGCGGACGGTCCTCGTCCAGACGCGCGCCGACATCGCGGAGACGCTCAGGTTCCTCGCCCAGGCGCAGGACAATGCCTTCATAGCTGGCGTCGTCGGCTGGGTTGACCTGACGGGGCCGGACGTCGCTGGCGCTATCCGGCAGTTGCGCCAGGCGCCGGGTGGTGCCTTTCTCAAGGGTATCCGCCACCAGGCGCACGACGAGGACGATGCGGACTGGCTCGCCCGGCCGGACGTGATCGCGGGCATCGCCGCGGTCGGCCACGAGGGTCTCGCCTATGATCTTCTGGTGCGCGAGCGCGAACTACCCGCTGCGATCCGCTGCGTCGACGCCAACCCCGACGTGCGCTTCGTGCTCGACCATATGGCCAAGCCGCGCATCGCCGAGGGCGCGATGGAGCCGTGGAGCGCGCTGATGACCGAGCTGGCGGCGCGCCCCAACGTCTGGTGCAAGGTTTCCGGCCTCGTGACCGAGGCGGATTGGGACGGCTGGACGCCGCAGGACTTTGCGCCCTATGTCGCGCGCGCCATCGCCCTCTTCGGCTCCGAGCGCCTCATCTTCGGTTCCGACTGGCCGGTCTGCCTGCTCGCCGCCGATTATGCCCGCGTGGTGCTCACGGCCGAGGAACTGCTCGCGCCGCTCGGCGAGTACGGGCACACGCGGGTCTTCGGCGGCAATGCCGCGCAGGTCTACCAGCTGGCGCGATGACGCGGGCAGCGAACGTCCTCGCCGCTGCCGTCAGTCCTCCTCTCGGAAGAGGGTGGTGAGGGGATATTCGGTGCGAACCAGGGGTGATTTCAGCACGATGTAGCTGAAGTAGTTGGCAATGCCGACGTTACGCTCGATGATTCGGTCCATCACCTCCTGGTAGTGCAGCACGCCGCGGGTGATGAACCGAACGAGATAGTCGTAGCCGCCGCTGACGAGATGGCATTCCATCACCTCGTCGACCGTGCGGATGAAGGATTCGAAGCGCACGAAATCCTCCCGCCGGTGGTCGTGCAACGTCATCTCCGTGAAGACCATGACCGTCTGGCCGAGCTTCGCGAGATTGATTGTGGCGCCGTAGGCTGCGATGTAGCGTGCCGCCTCGAGCCGCTTCACCCGCTGCAGGCACGGGCTCGGCGACAGCCCGACCGCCTCGGCCAGCGCAACATTGGTCATGCGTCCGTTCTTCTGCAGCTCAACGAGGATGTTGAGGTCGATGCGGTCGAGCTTCGGGGCGCCGGTCATCGGCTCGTGGTCTCCGGAAAAGCGCGGTGCTCAGCCGCGCAGGGCGTCCTGATGGGCCTTTGCCATTTCGGCCATGCTGGCGAAATGGAAATCGTAGCGGGCGTCGCCGTCCGGCGGCATCGTCGCGCCCCAGCCGCCCTCGTTGCGCCGCCGGTCGATCCAGGCCGAGGCGAGGCCGACGGTCTTGGCCGGCACATGGTCGTGGAAGAGGCTCTGGGCCGTGTGCAGGATATCCGCCTTGCCGTAGCCGAGGCCGGCGAGCTGTTCCAGCATATAGGTGAAGTTGCGGGGGTTCGGTTTGTACGAGCCAATGTCCTGCGCCGTATAGACGGCGTCGAAGGTAACGCCCAGCTTCTCGTTGCTGGGCGCAAAGCTGGCGTGATCGACGTTGGAGAGGATGACGAGCTTGTAGAATTTCTGCAGGTACTGGAGGGCCGAGGCCGAATCCGGGAAGGCCGGCCAGTCGCCGACGGAAAGGCCGAAGCGCCGGTCATCCTCGGCGCTCGCAGCGATGCCCCATTCGTCCGCGATCCGGCGATGCACGCGGGCGAGAAGGTCGCAGTAGAGCATGTCGGGCGTCTCGGCCTGCTGGCTGCTCTCGTGCCGCGCAAAGGTCTCCAGCACCTCGTCACGTGGGCGGGCGCGCCCGCCCTTCTCAAGGAGCGGCTGCAGCGCCGTGTGGATGCCGCTCTCCCAATCGATCAGCGTGCCGTAGCAGTCGAAGGTCAGCACCTTGAAGTCGGTCAGTTTCATGGAGCACTCCATCTCTCGCCCGCCACTGCGAGCCTCGCGAAGGCGGTAAATGAAGGTTAGAGGCGTGAGCCGGCGCAGGCCCTCCGCCGGCCAGCCATCTCTTTGGCAGGATGTGCCGAAGCTCGACCCGAATTGGCATCAACTGCTGCGTCGTCCATTATCCGCTCACGCCGCATCGCGGCTGGCGGGGGACATGGCGCTTCGCGCACAGTCGGCGAGGCGCGCGAGCGCCGCGGGCACATGGACGTCGCGCCGCCGCACGAGCACGGTGATGGCGCGGGCGCTGCCGCTGGGCACGGGGTGCGTCGCAATCCGTCCCGCGGCGCGCGCTGACTCCACCACGGCGCGCGGCAGGAGGCTGATGCCGACCCCGGCCGCAACGCAGCCGATGATGCCGTCGAGCGTGCCGAACTCGAGATGGCGGACCTCGACGATGCCGGCCGTGGCGATGAGCGCCTCGAAGCGCCGTCGATAGCTGCAGCCGGCGCGGAAGACGATGAGCTTTGCCTGTTCGGCCGCAGGCGCGGCGCCGGGGGAGGCAGAGAGCCAGCGGGGCGGACCCAGCCAGGGGGCGGTGACGAGGACGAGTTCCTCCTCCACCATCGGCTCCGCCACGAGCGCCGCATGGGTCACGGGCCCGACGACGAAGGCGGCGGCGAGGTCGCCGTCGAGCACCTTGCCGATCAGGGCCTCGCTGGTCCCGGTCTCCACATGCAGGTCGACCCGCGGGCAGGCGCGGGCGAAGGCGGCAAGGACGGACGGGAGGCGCAGCGCCGCCGTGGTCTCCAGCGAGCCGATGCGCAGCGCGCCGGAAGGGTCGGCGCCGTCGTCGCGCACCGCCTCGCGCGCTTCCGCGAGCAGCTGGCCGACGCGCAGGGCATAGGGCATGAGGCGCTCGCCCGCCGCTGTCAGGCGTACGCCGCGGCTGTGCCGCGTAAACAGCGCCTCGCCGATCTCCGCCTCAAGGGCGCGGATGCGGGCCGTGACGTTGGACTGGACCGTGTTGAGCGCCGCCGCAGCGCGCCCGATGCTGCCATGCCGGGCTGCGGCGAGGAAGAAGGCGAGATCGCTGCTGTTCATGACGGCCGACCCAAGGCATCTCCTCGCAAGATGCCTTGCAGTTCAATCCATCACACGGGAGGCGTCAATCGCGCTCAGGCTTCGCCGCTGGCGCGTGCCAGGGCCAGGCGGTCCCGCCGGCGCACCCGCACGATCACCTCGACGTCGCGCAGCTCGAAATGCGCGGGCACGTTCGGCACCACCCGCACGTCGAGCTCGCCGGGCGGGATGTCGACCAGCACCTGCTCGTCCTCGATGAAGTAATGGTGATGATCGGTGACGTTGGTGTCGAAATAGCTCTTGGTGCCGTCGAGGGCGAGCTGCTTGAGGAGCCCCGCTTCCGTGAACTGGTGCAGCGTGTTGTAGACCGTGGCGAGCGACACGGCCGCCTTGGCGCGGGTCGCCTCCTCGTAGAGCATCTCGGCGGAGACGTGGCGGTGGCCCTTGGCAAAGAGCAGCCAGCCCAGCATCAGGCGCTGGCGCGTGGGCCTGAGGCCGACCTTGCGCAGGCGCTCGCGCATGTCGTGGAAGGCGCAGCCCGCCATGGGCGAACGCGGGGCACGGTCGAGCATGGCGCGCAGGTTGATGTCGCCGGCCGTGCCGCGATCACCGAACATCCGCTGCTGGTCCGCCATGACGCTACCTCCCATGCAATTCCGGAAACACTCAATTTCGCCGATACCGGCCGATGAAAGCTCCATACTAGAACATGTTTCGCCAAGTCAAACACCGAATATCGGGCGCTTTGGCATAGTCATTTAATTTTTTAATCATTCTAAATTAAATAGAGCGGCCTTGTCCTTGCAATAACGATGAGATTGCCACCGGCAGGTTCGAGCCTGCGGTTGGTGCCATGCCGCAGCCGCCGGTGACGCATGTCGTCAGCCTGCAGGCGTGATGCGCGCGGCGCAGAACTTGAACTCGGGAATCTTGCCGAAGGGGTCGAGCTGCGGGTTGGTGAGGACGTTCGCCGGCGCTTCGCCGTAGCAGAAGGGGATGAAAATCATGCCTTCCGCGACCTGCCGGTCGGCCATCAGGCGCAGGGTGATCGTGCCGCGCCGGGTCTCGACGCGCACCATCTCGCCGGCCGCGAGGCCGCGTCGGCCGATCTCGCCTGGATGCATGGCGACCATCGCCTCCGGCTCGATGGCGTCGAGCACGCTCGAGCGGCGGGACATGGAGCCGGTGTGCCAGTGCTCGAGGAGCCGCCCCGTCGTCAGTACGAGGGGGAACTCGGCATCCGGCAGTTCGTCGGGCGGGGACAGGTCCGCCGGTACGAGCCGCGCCCGCCCATCCTTCGTCGGATAGCCCTGTGCGAAGAGGATCTCCGTCCCCGGCGCATCGTCGGCCGGCGCCGGATAGGTCACCGAGCCTTCGCGCTCGACGCGCTCCCAGGAGATGTGGGCGAGCGACGGCATCACCGAGCGCATCTCTTCGTAGACCTCGCCGACATCGGCATAGGTCCAGCCGAGGCCGAGGCGGTTGGCGATCTCGATGATGAGCGCGACGTCCTGCCGCGCCTTGCCCGGCAGCGGCACGGCGGGCCGGCCGAGCTGTACCTGCCGGTTGGTATTGGTGTAGGTGCCGAGCTTTTCGGCGTGGGCCGAGGCCGGCAGCACGACGTCGGCGTGCCAGGCGGTCTCCGTGAGGAAGATGTCCTGCACCACGAGGTGCTCGAGCCTGGCCAGCGCTTCACGCGCGTGGATCTGGTCCGGGTCCGACATCGCCGGGTTCTCGCCCATGATGTACATGGCCCGGATGCTGCCCTCGTGGATCGCGTCGATGATCTCGACAACGGTGAGCCCGCGCACCGGGTCGAGCGGCCGGCCCCACAGGTCCTCGAAGCGGGCCCGGATATCGTCGTCCGCCACGCTCTGATAGTCGGGGAAGACCATCGGGATGAGCCCGGCATCGGAGGCGCCCTGCACGTTGTTCTGCCCGCGCAGGGGGTGAAGGCCCGTGCCCGGCCGCCCGATCTGGCCGGTGATGAGGGCGAGCGCGATGAGGCAGCGCGAATTGTCCGTGCCGTGCACGTGCTGCGACACGCCCATGCCCCAGAAGATGATCGAGCGCTCGGCGCGCGCATAGGTTCGCGCCACGGTGCGGATGGTTTCGGCCGGGATGCCGCAGACCGGCTCTATCGCCTCGGGCGTGAAGGCGGCGACCTTCTCCCGGAGCGCCGTGAAACCGTCCACGTGGCCCTGGATGTATTGCTCGTCGTAGAGCCTTTCGTCGATGATCACGTTGAGCATCGCGTTGAGCAGCGCGACGTCGGTGCCCGGCTTGAAGCGCAGGGCGTGCGTCGCATGGCGCATCAGGTCCTGCCCGCGCGGGTCGGCGACGATCAGCGTCGCCCCGCCCTTCGCCGCCTGCTTGAAATAGGTGGCGGCGACGGGATGGTTCTGGGCCGGCCGCGCGCCGATGACGAGGATGCAGTCGGCCTCCAGCGCTGCATTGAACGGCGCCGAGACGGCGGCGGAACCGACGCCCTCCATCAGCGCCGCGACGGAGGAGGCGTGGCACAGCCGCGTGCAATGGTCGACATTGTTGGTGCCGAAGCCCTGCCGCACCAGCTTCTGGAAGAGATAGGCCTCCTCGTTGGAGCCCTTGGCCGAGCCGAAGCCGGCGAGAGCGCCCGGCCCGTGCGCATCGAGAATGCGCTTCAATCCGCCGGCCGCGCGGTCGAGCGCCTCCTCCCAGGTCGCCTCGCGGAAGACCGTCCACGGGTTCGCGGGATCGACGGTGATGTCGCCGCGCTTCGGCGCATCCTCGCGCCGCACCAGGGGCACCGTGAGCCGATGCGGATGGCGGATGTAGTCATGGCCGAAGCGGCCCTTGACGCACAGGCGGTTCTCGTTGGCCGGGCCGTTGCGCCCGTCCACTTGCACGATGGTGTCGTCCTTCACGGCAACGCGCGTCAGGCAGCCGACGCCGCACCACGGGCAGACGCTGTCAACATGCCGATCCGCCACCACCGTGCGTTGCCGCGCCGCCGCGTCCATCAGCGATTTTTCGAAGAGCGCGCCCGTCGGGCAGGCCTGCACGCATTCCCCGCAGGCGACGCAGGTGGAGGCGCCCATCGGCGCGGCGATGTCGAAGACCGGGCGCGTGTCGAGCCCGCGGAAGGCCATGCCGATGACGTCGTTGACCTGCACCTCGCGGCAGGCGCGTGCGCACAGCCCGCAAGCGATGCAGGCATCGAGATTGACGGCGATGGCCACATGGCTCGTATCGTGCGGGGGCTGAGCGAGAAGGGCGTGGCCAGCTTGGGCCGTGCCGTCATGAGAGGAAGTGCGCCCGTTCGCGAAGCGGCTCGCCGTGACGCCGACGCGCTCCGCCCATTGCCAGAACGGGGCATCCGGATCCGGCGCCGCCTCGCGCGCGGGCAGGTCAGCAAGGAGCAGCTCGAAGACCATGGCGCGGGCCTTCTCGGCCCGGTGCGAGGCCGAGTGCACCACCATGCCCGGCGTTGGCTTGCGGATGCAGGAGGCGGCGAGCACGCGTTCCCCCTCGATCTCCACCATGCAGGCGCGGCAGTTGCCGTCCGGCCGGTAGCCCGGCTCGGGCAGGTGGCAGAGGTGGGGAATGTCGGTGCCGGCGCGCCTTGCCGCCTGCCACAGGGTCTCACCGGGCAGGGCCGTGATCTCGCGCCCGTCGAGCGTGAAGCGGATGAGGTCCTCCGTCTCGCTCATCGTGCCCCTCCTGCTCCCGCTGCCGTGCCGTTGAAGAAGGCGAGGATCGAACGCACAGGATTGGGCGCCGCCTGGCCGAGGCCGCAGATGGAGGCGTCACGCATCGCGGTGGAGAGATCCTCCATCAGGTCGCGGTCCCACGCGTCGGCTTCCATCAGGCGCACCATCTTGTCGGTCCCGGCGCGGCAGGGCGTGCACTGGCCGCAGCTCTCGGCACGGAAGAAACGCATGAGATTGAGCGCGACGGCCCTGAGGTCGTCCTTGTCGGAAAGCACGATGACGGCATGGCTGCCGATGAAGGCACCGTGCGGATCGAGCGAACCGAAGTCGAGCGGCACGTCGGCGAGAGAGGCCGGCAGGATGCCGCCGGAGGCGCCGCCGGGCAGATAGGCGGCGAAAGCGTGTCCCTCGGCCATGCCGCCGCAGAACTCGTCGATCAATTCGCGCGCCGTGATGCCCGCCGGCGCGACCTTGACGCCCGGCTCGCGCACGCGGCCGGAGACGGAGAAGGAGCGCAGGCCCTTGTGCCCGCGCCGACCCTCGGCGGTGAACCAGTCGGCGCCGCGCGACAGGATGTCGGGGATCCAGGCGAGCGTCTCGACATTGTGGTTGAGCGTCGGGCGGCCGAAGAGGCCGACCTCGGCGATATAGGGCGGCCGGTGGCGCGGCAGGCCGCGCTTGCCTTCGATCGACTCGATCATCGCCGATTCTTCGCCGCAGATGTAGGCGCCGGCGCCGCGCCTCAGTTCGATGAATCCGGGGGCGACGAGCCCCGCGCCTTCAAGCGCCGCGATCTCGCGCCTCAGGATCTCGCGCACGGCCGGATATTCGTCGCGCAGGTAGATGTAGATGCGCTCCACCGCCACCGCCCAGGCGGCGATCAGCATGCCCTCCAGCATGCGGTGCGGCGTGCGCTCCAGCCACCAGCGGTCCTTGAAGGTGCCGGGCTCGCCCTCGTCGGCATTCACCGTCATCAGCCGCGGCGCCGGTTGCGCCGCCACGGCCGCCCACTTGCGCCCGGCCGGGAAGCCCGCGCCACCGAGCCCGCGCAGGCCGGCGTCCGACAGCGCGGCGATCGTCTCCTCGCGGCTTTTCGCCCCGCTCTGGCAGGAGACGAAGGCGCGGTAGCCGCCGGCCTCCAGACAGGCGCTCAGCGTCTCGTACTGCGGCAACTGCGCAACCGTCGCTCCTTCGGCGGCGAGAGCGGCAATCGTCTCGACCGTGGCGTGATCGACCGCCCGCTGCCCCACCTGCGCGGCGGGCGCCGCGGCGCAGCGGCCGATACAGGGCCCGCGCACGACACGCACTTCACGCGGATCGACCGCGTCGGCGAGCGCCGCCACGAGGTCCTCGGCGCCGGCCAGCATGCAGGAGATGCTGTCGCAGACGCGCACGGTGACCGGCGGCAGGTCCGGCGCGTCGTCGGCGATGACGTCGAAATGATGGTAGAAGCTCGCGACCTCGAAGACCTCGGCCTGGGCGAGGCCCATGGCGGCGGCGAGCGCATGGAGGTGGCGCGGGCGCAGCGCGCCGAAACGGTCCTGCAGGAGATGCAGATATTCGATCAGCCGGTCGCGCCTGAGCGGCGTCTCCGTGATGACGGCGCGCACCTCGTCGAGCGCGGCCTCGTCGAGCGGGCGGCCCTTGCCGACACTTGCCCGGCCCTTGCCGCGTGGCCTCGCCATCACCGCGTCGTCGTCGCTCATTCCCTGTCGCTCTCCGCCGTCCGGGTCGCAGGCCGGATCGCTTTTCTGATGCGATTCCAAACTGGTAGCACGCCGCCGGGGCGAGATCACGATTTCTTGCGGGAGCGGCGACTGATGCTGCCGGGAAGTGCAGGTCTTACCGCCATGCTCGCGCCTACACGGCCGTCCGGCTGGCGCGGATGAAAACGGAAAGGGGCCGCAGCCTCCCCGCCCGTCATGGCCGCGCTTGTCGCGGCCATCCACGCCTTCCGGCAGCGCGCAGGCGTGGGTGGCATGGATGCCCGCGACAAGCGCGGGCATGACGGCGGAGACGGCCGGAAGACCATGTCAGCGCCGTGTGTCCTGTCACGCCCCGAATGGCGACGGCATCCGTTTCACACGCGAGATCGACGCGTTGAAGCCAAGCGGTCGAACCTCGACCGAGCAGCCATGCGCTTGTCGCAGGCATCCGCGCCCACGCCCGTTCTTCCGACAGCCGGGGCTTGCGGTCCGCCGGCGCGCGATCATAAATGCCGGCTCAGGAACCAGGCTGGGGGACGTCGGGCAGGGCCCATGCAGATACGTGTTCTCGACGGCCTTGATCCTGTGGACGCGGCGGCGCGCCTCGCACCTCTCGGGCATCTGACCTTCCTCGACAGCGCCCGCGACGGCGGCCTCGGCCGTTACGCCTATGCGGCCGCCGATCCGTTCGGCATCTTCTCGGTGCGCGGCGGGCGCTGCTTCTGGGATGGAGAGCGGCTCGACGAGCCTTTCGTCCCGGCGCTGAAGGCGCGCCTCGCCGCCTTCCGGCAGGAGAGGCTGGCGGACCTGCCACCCTTCCAGGGCGGGGCGGCCGGCTTCCTCGCCTACGATCTCGCGCGCGCCTTCGAGAGGCTGCCCCCGCCGGCGGCCGGGGCCGGCGCGGTGCCCGAGGCGGTCCTGCCCTTCTACGACGTCGTCCTTGCCTTCGACCTCGCCGCCCCCCGCGCCTTCCTCGTCTCCACCGGCTGGCCCGAGACCGACCCCGCCTTGCGTGAGCGGCGCGCCGGGCAGCGGGCGGAGACGTTTCTCGACCGGCTGCGGCAGCCGGCGCCGCCGACGCGCGGCAATCCGGCGATCGCCTCCGATGCCTGGGTCGCGGACTTCCCGCGTGACGACTATCTTGCGCTCGTGCGCCGCACCATCGACTACATCCTGGCGGGCGATATCTTCCAGGCTTGCCTCGCCCAGCGCTTCGAGGCCCCTTTGCCGCCGGGCTTCGACGGCTGGGCCTTCTACCGGCGGCTGCGCTCGGTCAATGCGGCGCCGTTCGGCGCCTGGCTCGACTACGGTGAGGTCAAGGTCGCCTCCTCGTCGCCGGAACGGTTTCTGCGGCTCGACCGAGGCCACGTCGAGACGCGGCCGATCAAGGGCACCGCACCGCGCAGCGCCGACCCGCAGGAGGATGCCGCCCTCGCAGCCGCTCTCGCCGTTTCCGAGAAGGACCGGGCCGAGAACCTGATGATCGTCGATCTTCTGCGCAACGACCTCTCGCGCGTCTGCCGGCCGGGCAGCGTACTGGAGCCGGCGCTGTGTGCGCTGGAGAGCTACGCCAACGTGCATCACCTCGTCTCGACCGTGACGGGCGAGCTCGAGGCCGGGCGCGATGCCGTCGATCTCATCGCCGCGACCTTCCCGGGCGGGTCCATCTCCGGCGCGCCGAAGATCCGCGCCATGGAGATCATCGCCGAGCTCGAGCGCAACGCTCGCGGCGTCTTCTGCGGCGCCATCGGCTTCATCGGCTTTTCCGGCGACATGGACCTTAACATCGCCATCCGTACGGTGACGCTTGCCGGCGGCAAGGCCGTGGTGCAGGCCGGCGGCGGCATCACCATGCTCTCCGACCCGCCGGCCGAACATGAGGAGACGATGGTGAAGGCCCGTCGTATCTTCGAGGCCTTCGCCGGTTCGGCAACGGGCGAGGCGGCGTGAGTCATGATCGTCGTCATCGACAATTACGATTCCTTCGTCTTCAACATCGCGCGCTACCTGTGCGAGCTCGGTCGCGAGGTGACGGTCGTGCGCAACGATGCGGTGGATGTCGAAGGGCTCGCTGCCATGCACCCTTCGGCCGTCGTGCTCTCGCCAGGGCCGTGCACGCCCCGAGAGGCCGGCATCTCGTGCGACGTCGTCCGCGCCTTTTCCGGGCGGGTGCCGCTCCTTGGCATCTGCCTCGGCCACCAGTGCATCGGCGAAGTGTTCGGGGGGCAGGTAGTGCGCGCCCGGGTACCGATGCACGGGCGTGCGGCGCCGGCCCTGCACGAGGGGGAGGGGCTCTTCGCCGGCCTGCCGCAGCCGCTCGCCGTCGGGCGGTACCATTCCCTGATCGTCACGCTCGACGATGAAGCCGGGCCGCTGCGCGTGACGGCCCGCTCGCCCGAGGGGGAGATCATGGCGCTCGCGCACCGCGCGCATCCGACCTACGGCATCCAGTTCCATCCCGAATCCGTGCTGACGCCGCAGGGCAAGGCGCTGCTCGCCAATTTTCTCGCCGCCGCCGAGCGGTTCGCCGCCAACGGGGAGGGAATATGTTCGTCCTGAACGGCGAGATCCATGAAGGCACCGCGGCCGCGCTCGACCTGCGCGACCGCGGCCTGACGCTCGGCGACGGCCTGTTCGAGACCATCCTCGTCGTCTCCGGCCGCCCCTTCATGCTCGACGCGCACCTCGACCGGCTCTGTTCCGCCGCGGCCGAGCTTCGCCTGCCGGTAGAGCGCGAAGCGTTTGTCCGCGCGGTTGCCATGCTGCTGGCCGAAACCGCTGCCGGCGATTGTGCGCTGCGCCTTGCCGTGACGCGCGGCCCCGGTGCCCGCGGGCTGCGCATTCCCGCCGATGCGGCGCCGAACCTCCTCGTCACCATGGCGCCGTGGCAGCCATCGATGGCCTTTACCGACATCACGCTCGCCACCGTCGCCATCCGCCGCAACGAGACTTCACCGCTTTCTCGGATGAAGACCTTGTCCTATCTCGATAATGTGATGGCGCTGGAGGAGGCCGTGGCTCGGAGCGCCGACGATGCCCTTCTCCTCAACACGGAGGGGCGCGTGGCCGCGACGAGCATGGCCAACCTCTTCATTGTCCGTGGAACCGCGCTCCTGACCCCGCCGGTCTGCGACGGCGTGCTGCCCGGCACGTTGCGCACATTGCTCCTCGCGCAGGCGGCAAAGGCCGGGCTTGCAGCGCGCGAAGCGCCGCTCGCGCCAGAGGACCTTCTTGAGGCCGATGCCGTTCTCGCCACCAACAGCCTGCGTCTGGTGATGGCGGTGGCGGCACTCGACGGGCGCACCCTGCCGCGAGCCGAGAAGGCGGTGGCAGCCCTGCGTGGACTGGTCCGCAACGCCATATCCGCCGCCTGTGGTCGCGATCCCTTCGCCGTCGGTTTCGCCGCGGGATGACACGGAGGCCCGCAAGGGATTATGCTGCGTCAGCAGGTCGCAGCTCGACGTGACCAGCGCAGGAGGGGGCAGCGCCATCTCGGGCCTCGCGACCGCCACGGTTTGCGGAGGCAGAGCCATGGTGTTCCACGTCATTTCCGGGCCCAACGACGACGTCCACGTTCCGGCTGTTCGCAAGATCACGGTCGGCGACCTCTGGCAGGCACTCGCGCGGGGGCTCGAGGACTTCCGGGAGATGCCGAGCCACCTGCCCTTTCTCATCATCATCTACCCCGTGATGGGGCTGCTGCTCGGACGGGCAACCTACGACAACAACCTGATGCCGCTGGTCTATCCGCTCATCACCGGCTTCGCGTTGATCGGTCCTTTCGCCGCCATCGGCCTCTATGAGATGAGCAAGCGGCGCGAACAGGGCCTCGATACGTCTTGGAAACATGCCTTCGACGTCCTGCGCTCGCCCTCGATCTGGGCCATCGGCGCGCTGGCTGTGG
Source organism: Chelatococcus daeguensis (assembly GCF_001887265.1). Taxonomy (NCBI): domain Bacteria; kingdom Pseudomonadati; phylum Pseudomonadota; class Alphaproteobacteria; order Hyphomicrobiales; family Chelatococcaceae; genus Chelatococcus; species Chelatococcus daeguensis. Next base: position 899,689 of record NZ_CP018095.1, read on the forward strand.
CCCTGATGGCGATCTTCTTTGCCTGGGTCACCACCGCCCATGCCATCTATCAGTCGATCTTCGGCATCGACGCTCCGAAGCCCATGGGCGAGTTCTTCGCCACGATCCTCGGCACGCCCGAGGGGCTGCGCCTCATCGTGATCGGCAATATCGTCGGGCTCGGCTTCGCCCTCGTCGTGCTGCTCCTCAGCGCCGTCTCTTTCCCCATGCTGGTCGACCGGGACGTGGGTGCGGCCGTGGCGGTGGCGACCTCGATCAAGGCGGCTCTTGTCAACCCGATCCCCATCCTCGTCTGGGGTCTGGTGGTCGCGATCAGCCTCCTCGCCGGCGCGCTGCCGCTCTTCGTCGGCCTCGCCGTCGTCCTGCCGGTGCTGGGCCACGCCACGTGGCACCTCTACCGCAAGCTGGTGGTCTGAGCGGACCACAGGGCGGCCATGCGCGCCCTGCGATCGAAAAGCGCCGGAGGCCGTTTGACCCTGTAGTCGCTACAGGAATTATGGTGCCTGCCTGACCAGAAACGGACGGGCAGGTTCATGCACACCGGCACCCATTCCACCGCGCATCTTCCGCAAGAAGCAGGCGGCTGCTGCGGCCATGACCCCGCTCATGGTGCGCACGACCATGGCGTCCCCTCTGGCGGGGCCTCGCCGGCGGCCTTCACCTGGCGTGTCGAGGGGATGGACTGTGCGAGCTGCGTCGCGACCATCGACAAGGCCCTGTCGCGGCTGCCGGGCGTCTCGGGCGTCTCCGTTTCGCTCGCCCGAGAGACCGTCTCGCTGGACCTGGGCAACGGAACGAGCGCTGGCGAGATCGAAGCGCTGCTCCGCCGCCTCGGTTATCGCGCTGCGCGCCTCGCGTCGCCGGCGTCGCCGGCGACGCTGGCCGAGCCCCGCCGGGCCGCGTCGCCGTCCTGGTGGACGACCGGCAAGGGCCGCATCGCCATTGCGGCGGGGCTTCTCCTCGTCGTCGCCTACGGCGTCAGCCTGGCCGATGCGCGCCTCGCCGATGCCGCGTTCATCGTGGCGAGCCTCGTCGCCGCCGCGCCCATCGCCCGGACCGCGCTGCGCAAGGCCGCGGCCGGCGCGCCCATGACCATCGACATGCTGATGACGGTCGCCGTCATCGGCGCACTCGTCATCGGCGCGGTGGAGGAGGCGGCCATCGTCGTCTTCCTCTTCGCCGTCGGCGAGCTGCTGGAGGGCGTGGCGGCCGAGAAGGCCCGTTCCGGCATCCGTGCCCTTGCCGCCCTTGTCCCGCAGACGGCCCTGCGCGAGACCGGTGACCGGCTCGAAAACGTCCCGGCCGAGGCCCTCGCCATCGGTGATATCGTCGTGGTGCGTCCCGGTGACAGGGTGCCGGCCGACGGCGTCGTCGTCGACGGGCGCTCGAGCCTCGACGAGGCGCCGATCACGGGCGAATCCGTGCCCGTCGCCAAGGGACCGGGGGACAAGGTCTTCGCCGGTGCCATCAACGCCGAGGCGGCCCTGCGCGTGGTGGTGGAGGCGGGTGCTGCCGACAACCTCGTCGCGCGCATCGTGCGCCTCGTCGAGGAGGCGCAGGACGCCAAGGCGCCCACTGCTCGCTTCATCGACGATTTTGCCCGCTGGTACATGCCGCTCATCGTGGCGCTCGCCGCCGCGGTGGCTGTGGCGCCGCCGCTCGTCGCCGGCGGGGACTGGATGACGTGGGTCTATCGCGGCCTGACGCTGCTCCTCATCGGCTGCCCCTGCGCGCTTGTCATCTCCGTACCCGCGGCGATGGCCTCGTCCTTGTCCTCGGCGGCGCGCAACGGCCTGCTCGTCAAGGGCGGCGCCGTCATCGAGCGGCTGGCGGGCATCGAGACCGTGGCCTTCGACAAGACGGGCACGCTGACCGTCGGTCGTCCGGTCGTGACCGACATCGTGCCCCTCGGCAGCCGTGACGCCGCCGGCCTCCTCGCCCTCGCCGCGGCGGTCGAGAGCCATTCCAGCCACCCGCTCGCCGCAGCCGTCGCGGCGCGCGCCGGAAGGGACGGCGTCCAGCCGCCAGCGGCCTCGGATGTGCGTGCACTGCCCGGCAAGGGCATGGAAGGGACGGTCGGCGGCACGCCCGTCTTCATCGGCGCGCCGTCCTTCGCCGCCGAAAGGGCGCCGCTCGACGACGCCTTGCGCGCGTCGATCACGCGGCTGGAAGGCGAGGGCAAGACGGTCGTCGTCATCGTTGTCGGCGGCGAGGCGGCTGGGCTGTTCGCCCTGCGCGATGAGCCGCGGGCCGATGCAGCCGATGCGGTCGCGGAGCTCGGTGCGCTCGGGGTCGGCAGCCTGATGCTGAGCGGCGACAATCCGCGCACGGCGGCAGCCATCGCCGGCGCGTTGGGTGTCGAGGCAAGGGGCGGCATGCTGCCGGCGGACAAGGCCGCGGCCATCGGCGAGCTCGCCGCCCGGCGGCGCATCGCCATGGTCGGCGACGGCATCAACGATGCGCCGGCGCTGGCGCGGGCCCATGTCGGCATTGCCATGGGCGGCGGCACCGATGTGGCGCTCGAAGCCGCCGATGCGGCCCTGCTGCACGACCGGGTGCGCGACGTGCCGGTGCTGCTGCGCCTTTCGCGCGCGACCATGATCAACGTGCGCCAGAACATCGCCGTCGCCCTCGGGCTCAAGGCGCTCTTCCTCGTCACCACGGTCGTCGGCGCGACGGGCCTGTGGATGGCCATCCTCGCCGATACCGGCGCGACCGTGCTCGTCACGCTCAACGCCCTGAGGCTACTTGCGTTCTTCCGGAGGGCGTGACGCCGAGAAGGTGCGCCGCCCTTTCCCTCCCCCCTTGCGGGGGAAGGGGGGCAGCCTGGCAGGCCGCGGTGCGCCTGCGTCAAGACTCTCACAAGGGGTACGGGGGGCCCCGTCAGCAGGGTTGCGTCAGGGCGAGGCCGCAGCCGTCGAGGAAGCGCAGCATCTTCTCGCGCCAGGGCGCGGTGTCGATCCGGCGCTCGATGAGCCAGGCCGGGTCGTAGTAGGTGGAGCTGTAGCGCTCGCCCGCGTCGCACAGCAACGTGACGACGGAGCCCCGGCGGCCGGCCGTCATCATCTCGCTGACAATGGTGGCGACGGCCCACATGTTGGTGCCGGTGGAGCCGCCGACGCGCCGGCCGAGGAGTTCGCTCGTCACCTGCATGGCCGCGATGCTCGCCGCATCCGGCACGGCGATCATCCGGTCCACCACCTCGGGCACGAAGGACGGTTCGGCCCGGGGCCGGCCGATGCCCTCGATGATGCAGTCGCAGCGCTCGAGTTCCCTGAGGCTGCGGTCGGCATAATGGCGGTGGAAGATGGAGCCCTCGGGATCCGCCACGCACAGCCGCGTCGCGTGCTTCTGGTAGCGGATGTAGCGCCCGAGCGTCGCCGAGGTGCCGCCGGTGCCGGCGCCGCAGACGAGCCAGGCGGGGATGGGCGCCGGCTCGAGGCGCATCTGCGTGAAGATGGATTCGGCGATGTTGTTGTTGCCGCGCCAGTCCGTCGCCCGCTCCGCATAGGTGAACTGGTCGAGATAGTGGCCGCCGGTTTCCTCTGCGAGGCGGCGGGCCGTCTCGTAGACGGCCTTCGGATCGTCGACGAAATGGCTCTCGCCGCCATGGAAGGCGATGGCCGCCACCTTCTCCGGCGAGGTCGAGCGCGGCATCACGGCGATGAAGCGCAGGCCGAGCAGCCGGGCGAAATAGGCTTCCGACACCGCGGTCGAGCCGCTCGAGGCCTCGACCAGCGTCGTCGCGGGGCCGATGCGGCCGTTGCACAGGCCGTAGAGGATGAGCGAGCGGGCGAGCCGGTGCTTGAGGCTGCCGGTGGGATGGCTCGATTCATCCTTCAGGTAGAGCGTGATGCCCGGCGCCCTGGGCAGGTCGAGCCGCACCAGATGCGTGTCGGCCGAGCGGTTGAAATCCGCCTCGATGCGGGCAATCGCCTCGTTGAGCCAGGCACGGCTGCAGATGTCCGCCGCAGCGGCGGACGCAAGTTCGTCGGCAGGATGAGTTCTCATACGGCAAGACTAGTTGCCGGTCCGCGCAAAGGGATTGCTTTGTGGCATCCGTCCGCCCGGTTTGGCGGAATGGCATTCCTACCGGAAGCGCCGCGGCGGGTCATCCTTGCGTCTTTGCAGCGCACCATGGCTTGGTCAAAAAGCCGCCGGCCGGATGCCAATCCGGCCGGCGGCGGCTGAAGGCTGCGCCCGTTGTGGCGCTTGTCAGACCCCCTCCGGGTCTTAGTGAAAGCAGGAAGCATCAACCGTGCCAACCACGGCGCGGCCGGAAAGAGCCGGATTTCCATGCGCCGGCCCGAGCTTCACAATGCCGGAGGCGCCCGAGAAGGCGCCAGCTCATTTCGCGGCTGCACAATGCGGCGGCAGACGAAGCGCGGAAGTCGAGTGGGCCGCGATCAGCTCAGCATCTGGGTATCGCCGCAGATTGAGATGGCCTGGCCGGAGATGGTGCGTCCGCGGGGGCTCGCGAGGAAGACGATCTGGTCGGCAATCTGCTGCGGGGTGACATAATCCTTGATGGAAGTGAAGGAAAAGGCGCGCTCCTCCATCTCCTTGAAGCTCAGGCCGCGCTGCTGGGCCTTGGCCTCGAGCACGCGCCGCTGCCGGTCGCCGGCGACGAGGCCGGGCAGGATGGCGTTGACGCGGATGCGGTCCGCCCCGAGTTCGATGGAAAGCGACTTGGTGAAGCCGACGACGCCCCATTTCGCAGCGGCGTAGGGCGAGCGCAGCGCGAAGCCGAGGCGTCCCGCCACCGAGGCAAGGTTGACGATGGAGGCGTTGCCGCTCTTCCTGAGGTATGGCACGGCGAGGCGCGCGCAGTTGAACTGGCCGGTGAGGCACACGGCGACGCAGCGGTCCCAGTCCTCCGGGTTGATCTCGTCGACCTTGCCCGTCGGCCCGGCGATGCCGGCGTTGTTGACGAGCACGTCGAGCCCGCCGAGAGCGGCGAGGGCCTCCTCGAACAGCCGTGCGACGGAGGCCCGGTCCGCCACGTCGCAGGTGGAGCGCGTCAGGGCGGGATCGCTCCCGGCGAGCGCGTCGAGCGCCGCCGTGTCGACGTCGCACACATGCACACGCGCTCCCTCGCGCACGAAGGCGCGGGCGATTTCGAGGCCGATGCCGTTCGCGCCCGCTGTCACGAGTACACGCAGGCCCTTGATGTCGAGATCCATTGCCCTCTCCGTTCCGTCCCTTTGGTTCGTCAGTCCGCGAGCTGCCCGCGGGAGATAATGAAGTCCGCCGCGTTGCGGATGTCCTCGGCGATGGCGGCGCGGGCCGCCGCGCCATCCTTCGCGATGATGGCGGCGAGCGCTGCGGCGTGCCGCTCCCGAGCCCCGCCGCTCGTCAGCCGGTCCGGATTGGCCCTGAGGTCGAGGTTGAGGATGGGCCCCACCTTGAGCCACAGCCCGCGAATGATCTCGACGAGGATCGGCGAGCGCGCCGCGCTGTAGATCGCGAAATGCAGGTTCTTGTTGAGCTCGACCGACAGCGGCGCGTCCGGCTTCTCAGCATGGCTTTCCAGCCGGAAGGCCTCCTCGCAGCGGGCGATGGCGGCGAGATCATCCGCGTCGCGCAGCAGCGCCGCCTGTTCAGTGGCATAACCCTCGATCTCGATGCGCACACGCGCCAGGTCGCGGAACTGCTCCGTCGTCATGATCGGCACGCGCACGGCTCGGTTGGGTGCGACTTCCAGCGCTCCGTCCGCCACGAGGCGGCTCACAGCCTCGCGCACCGGCATCATCGAAACGCCGAGCGCCTCGGCCGCACCGCGCAGCGAGAGCTTGTCGCCCGGCGCGAGGCGGCCGGACACGAGAAGCTCACTCAGCTGCGCATAGGTCCGGTCGCCCAGTGTCAGGCGAGCGAGCGGTGCGATCTCGTTGAGGGCGGGGGCGAGCGGCAAGGGCAACCTCAAAAAAGGACTCGACATCAGCCGAGAGATAGGAAAATCTAACTGTGATCACAGATCACGGCAAGCGCAGAACGCGTCCGCTCAGAGATGCGACGCCTGCGGGGCTCCGGCCCAAGTGACTGAGGACGATCGACGTCTGCCGTCGGTCGAGGGGATGGAAAACCACGCCGCCAGAAGCGGCCAAAGCCCAAGGGGGAGGTCATGACAGTTAAGGATCATCTGTCCCGTCGCGGTCTGCTGAAGGGAGCGGCCGGCACTGCGCTCGTCGCCGGGCTCGGCATGCCGGCTATTGTGCGTGCCCAATCCGACGTCATCCGCTTCGGCCATCTCACCCCGCGCACGGGCTTCCTCGGGCCGCTCGGTGAATATGCCGTCATGGCGGCCGACCTGGCGGTGGAGGAGATCAACGCCGCAGGCGGCATCCTCGGCCGCAAGGTCGAAATCCTGAAGGAGGATTCGGTCAATCCCCAGACGGCTTCGACCAAGGCCGAGCGTATGGTGGAGCGCGACAAGGTGACGTGCATCGTGGGCGAGATCTCCTCGGCCTCCTGCCTTACCATCGCCCAGGTCGCCCAGCGCACGAAGACGCTCTTCGTCAACACCGGCGGCAATTCGGACGCGTTGCGCGGCAAGGACTGCAAGCGTTTCATGTTCCATGTGGAATCGCAGAATTCCATGTATGTGAAATCGGTCGGCCGCTCGTTCATGCAGGAGGGGCTCGTCAAGGGCAAGAAGTGGTATTCGCTCACCGCCGACTATGCCTTCGGCCACGACCTGCTCTCGGTCGCCAAGCGCTTCATGCAGGCGAACGGCGGCGAATTCGCGGGCGACGACCTCGTGCCGACGGACGCCACCGACTTCTCCGCCTATCTCATCAAGATCCGCTCGGCGAACCCCGACCTCGTGGTGCTGAATCTCGCCGGCGCGCAGATCACCAACTTCCTCAAGCAATATGCCGAGTTCGGCCTCACCTTCCCGATCGGCGGCTTCGGCTTCGACACGGCGCTTGCCTGGGCCGCCGGCAAGGGCAATTTCGTCGGCACCTGGCCGGTGGTCTGGCACCATCTCCTCGAGACGCCCGGCTCGAAGGCCTTCACCGAGGCCTTCGTCAAGAAATACGGCAAGCCGCCGGAGAACCAGGCCTGGGGCGACTACATCGCGCTCAAGATCATCGCCCAGTCGATGAACGAGCTGAAATCGACGGAATCGCTGCAACTCGTCGAGCATTGGGAGAAGGGCGCCAAGTTCGACGTGCTGAAGACGCGCGAGGGCTATTTCCGCGATTTCGACCACCAGCTCATGCACGAGATGTACGCCGTGACGGCCCTGCCGGCGGACAAGATCGAGAATGAGTGGGACATCTTCACCTCGTCCGGCCCTGTCCCTGGCCCCGACGAGCCGCTCGACGCCATCGCCGCGACGCGCGAGGAGAACGCCTGCACCTTCCCGGCATGAGGAGGAGCGCAACCGCCTCGCCGTGGGCTGGTTAAACGTGGTGGCGCGATGATCCCTCCCTTTAGGGGAGGGTGGATCGGTCCGAAGGACCGAGACGGGTGGGGTTATGGCCGGGATATCGCTTGCGGTGTCCGCGGGTGGCCCCCTCCGTCGCTGCTTTGCAGCGCCACCCCCCTGAGGGGGAGGATCAGGGCCGCCGGGACGCCAATGCCGATAGAGAGTTCAGGGTATGACACGCCCCGCCGCCCAGCCGTTAACGACCGCCGGAGCATGACCTCGTGACCTTCACGCTCTTCCTGCAGCAGGTGCTCAACGGCCTGCTCGACGGTGTGTACTACCTTCTCATCGCGCTCGGCCTGTCGCTGATCTTCTCGCTCGGCGGCATCGTCAACCTGGCGCACGGCGCCTTCTATGCCATCGGTGCCTACCTCACGATCGTCCTGTCGCCTTACATCGGCTTCGGCGGTTCCTTCGTCGTCTCGCCGGTTGCGGTGGCGCTGCTCGGCGTCCTCATCGAGCGCGTCCTGTTCACCCGCTTCTACCGGACGGATCCCATCTATTCGCTGTTGCTCACCTTCGGCCTCGCCATGGTTGCCGAGCAGGCGCTGCGCATGATCTTCGGCGCTCCGCCTTTATCCTATTCCATCCCGCCGGCCCTGCGCGGGCAGGTGTTCATCGGCGACTTCATCTATTCCTACTACCGCTCGATGCTGCTCGTCGTCGCGGTGGCCTGTATCGCCGGGCTCTGGTTCCTCCTGCAGAAGACAGCCTTCGGCCGCGTGGTGCGGGCCGGCGTGCAGAACCCGGACATGGTCGGCGCGCTCGGTATCTCGCTGCAGCCCTACATGTCGGCCGTCGCCGCGCTCGGCATCGGCCTTGCGGGCCTTGCCGGCGTGCTGCTCGCGCCGATCTATTCCGTCCATCCCGCCATGGGCGCGGAGATCATCACGCCGGCCTTCGTCGTCGTCGTCATCGGCGGGCTCGGCTCCTTCTGGGGTGTCGTCGTCGCGGCGGTGCTCGTCGGCCTCGTCAAGGGGCTGATGGTGGCGGTCGGCTATTCGGCCGGCTCCACGGCCGCCATCTACCTCCTCATGTTCCTCGTCCTCCTGTTCAGGCCGCGCGGCCTGTTCGGCGAGCGCATCACCCGCTTCGAGTGAGGCGCAGCACAATGCAGAAATATTCCTCGCTCGCCATCGCGGCCGTCGGGCTCATCGTCCTGCCGTCCGTGCTGCTCGCGCTCGGCCTCACCATGACCTCGGCGGCCGAGGTCGTCATCTTCGCCATCGCCTGCATGGCGCTCAACATCCTCGCCGGCCACACCGGGCTCATCTCCTTCGGCCATGGCGCCTGGTTCGGCATGGCGGCCTATGTCGCCGGCATTGCCCAGCGCGAGCTCTTCCCGGGCTCGTTCGTGGCGCCCGTCCTCCTTGGCCTCGGCGCCGTCCTCGTCGTCTCGACGGTGTTCGGCTATCTCATCCTGCGCCGGCGCGGCGTCTATTTCTCGCTGATGACCCTGGCGCTCGCCGCCATGCTCCATGTCGTCGCCTTCCGCTGGACGGAGGTGACCGGCGGCGAGAACGGCCTTGGCGGCATCACGCGGCCGCAATGGTTCGGCATCGATTTCGAGAGCTCCACCGCCTGGTACTGGTTTGTCGCCGCCGTCGGCTTCCTCGTCGTCGTGCTGCTGTGGCGTTTCCACAACTCGCCCGTCGGCACCGTCCTCGTCGCCATCCGCGAGAACGAGCAGCGCGCACGCTTCCTCGGCTATGCGACGAACCGCTACAAGCTCGTCGCCTTCGTCGCCTCGGCCGTCATCACCGGCCTTGCCGGCATGCTGCTGCTCTACAAGAACCGGATGACCTCGGCAGAGCCGATTTCGGTCGCCTTCTCGGGCGAACTGCTCGCCATGGTCGTCATCGGCGGCATGCGCAGTTTCCTCGGGCCGGCGCTCGGGGCGTTGTTCTTCATCCTCTTCCGCGAGTTCCTGTCGATCTATACCGAGAACTGGCTGTTCTGGTTCGGCCTTCTCTTCGTCGCCTTCATCGTCTTCTCCCCCACCGGCCTCGTCGGCATCGGCAAGCGCCTTCTCGCGCCCTTCCGCAAGAAGACGGAGGAGGCTGCCGCCATGGCGGCACGCAAGGTGGAGAACCTGCCGCTGCCGGATTTCCTCAAACCGGCCGAGCATTTCAACAGCGCGCTCCTTGAGGCACGCGGCGTCGTCAAGCATTTCGGCGGCATCAAGGCCGTTCAGGGCTTCGACATCGCCGTCGAGGACCGCACCCTGCACGCCCTCATTGGCCCCAACGGCGCCGGCAAGACGACGGCCTTCAACCTCCTGTCCGGCATGTACGTGCCGGACGAGGGCACGATCACGCTCGCCGGCCGCTCCATCGCCGGCATGGCGCCGGAGGCCATCTGCCGGGCCGGCATCGGCCGCTCGTTCCAGATCACCAATCTCTTCCCGGCGCTCAGCGTCGAGGAGAACATCCGCCTCGCGGTTCAGGCGCGCCATCCCGAACGCTTCGACGTCTTCCGGGAGGCGCGCGCCATCGCCGAGATCAACGGCGAGACGACCGAGGTCGTGCGCTATCTCGGCGTCGCCGGCATCGAGCGTGCCGAGGCCGGCTCGCTCTCCTACGGTGGCCAGCGCCTGCTCGACATGGGGCTGGCGCTCGCGACGCGCCCGCGCATGCTGCTCCTCGACGAGCCGCTCGCCGGCCTCGCCGCGGCCGAGCGCGAGCGCATCGGCAACATCATCAAGCGTCTATCGGCGGACGTGCCAGTGCTGCTCGTCGAGCACGACATCGACCGCGTCTTCAAGCTCGCCGACCATGTGACGGTGATGAACGACGGGCGCGTGCTGCTCGACGGCACGGTGGAGGACGCGCGTTCGAGCCCGAAGGTGCAGGAGGTCTACATCGGCTCCGGCGCCGCCCATGTGGCGGCGAGGCCGCGCGAGACGGCGGCGCGCCCTGAGCCGATCCTGACGCTCGACGACGTCCACACCTATTATGGCAAGAGCCATATCCTGAACGGCGTCGGTTTCACGGTGCACCAGAACGAGATCGTGGCGCTGCTCGGCCGCAACGGCGCCGGCAAGTCGACGCTGCTGAAGTCCCTCGTCGGCATCGCTCCGGCGGCGCGCGGCTCCATCAGACTTGCGGGTGAGGAACTCGTCGGCCGCCCTTCGGCGGAGGTGGCGCGCCTCGGCATGGGCTACGTGCCACAGGGGCGGGGGCTCTTCGCCGGCATGACGGTGGCTGAGAACCTCGAGCTCGGCCGCCTCAAGCGCCGCACCGGCAACGGCATCCACTGGGATCTCGAGCGCATCTACGACTATTTCCCGCGCATCCGCGAGCGACTCGGCACGCCGGCGGACTACCTCTCCGGCGGCGAGCAGCAGATGGTGGCGGTGGCGCGGGCGCTGTCGGGCGACGTGCGCGTGCTTCTGCTCGACGAACCCTTCGAGGGCCTCGCTCCGGCGGTTGTCGAGCAGCTCTTCGAGAGCTTCGATCGTCTGCGCAGGGAAGTCGCGATCATCATCGTCGACCATCACCTCGATCTCGCGCTTGCCCTGTCCGACCAGACGGTGGCGCTGGAGCGCGGCGAGGTCATCCACGCCGGCCCGTCCAAGGCGCTGCGCGAGGACCTCGACCTGCGCCGCAAGGTGCTGTGGCTGTAACGATTGAGGAGACTGGGAAGACATGTCGACCGCCGCCATCGTCGGAGCAGGTCTCATCGGCCGGGCCTGGGCCATCGTTTTCGCCCGGGCCGGCTGGGACGTGCGCCTGTGGGATCCGCACCGGCCGACCCTCGCCGAGGCGCCGGCGCTCATCGCCCGTGAATGTGAGGAGCTTGCCCGCCACGGGCTCGTCGATGACGCAGCAGCCGTCGCCGCCCGGGCACGCGTCGCCGCTTCTCTTGCCGAGGCGGTGAGCGAAGCGGACATCGTGCAGGAGAACGGGCCGGAGAAGGTGGAAGCCAAGCGCGCCATCTATGCCGATCTCGACCGCTTGGCACGGCCGGATGCCATGCTCGCCTCCTCGACCTCGGCCATCGTCGCCTCGCTCTTTACCGAGGATCTGCCAGGTCGGGCGCGCTGTCTCGTCGCCCATCCCGTCAATCCGCCGCATCTCGTGCCGGTGGTGGAATTGTGCGGCGCGCCCTGGACGGCGCCCGAGACGATGGCACGTGCCAGCGCCATCTACGAGGCTGTCGGCCAGGTGCCGATCACCGTCCGCAAGGAGATCGACGGCTTCATCCTCAACCGCCTGCAGGGGGCGTTGCTGGCGGAGGCGTTCCGCCTCGTCGAGGAGGGCTATGTCTCGCCGCAGGACCTCGACCATACGGTCAAGGACGGGCTCGGCCTGCGCTGGTCCTTCATCGGCCCGTTCGAGACCATCGAATTGAATGCTCCCGGTGGCATGGCCGATTACTGCGCGCGTTACACCGGTTTCTACAAGCGTCTTGCAGCCGACCCCGCCCGCCCGGAGGTCTACAACCCGGAAAACGTCGAGAAGATCCTCGCCGCCTGGCAAGGCTCGGGTGATCCGTCCTGCATCGCCGCGCGCAGCGAATGGCGCAACCGGCGCCTCGCCGCGCTTGCCGCCCACAAGAAGAGCCAGCCCGGCGATCCCTGATCCCTTCCTCCCGACCAGTCGGAGTGTCCACTATGGCCCGCAAAGTCATCATCACCTGCGCCGTCACCGGCGCCATCCACACGCCCTCCATGTCGCCCGCCCTGCCGGTGACGCCGGAGGAGATCGCGGACGCCGCCATCAGCGCCGCCGAGGCGGGGGCTGCTATCGTTCACCTGCACGCCCGCAACCCTGAAACAGGCCAGCCCGACCAGTCGGCCGAGGCCTTCGAGCCCTTTCTCAAGATCATCAAGCAGCGCTCCGACTGTGTCGTGAACCTCACGACCGGCGGCGCGCCCTACATGACCGTCGAGGAGCGCGTGAAGCCGGCTGCGACGTGGAAGCCCGAGGTCGCCTCGCTCAACATGGGCTCCATGAACTTCGGCCTCTTCGGCATGCTGAAGCGCTTCAAGGACTTCAGGCACGACTGGGAGGAGAAACACCTCGGCAACAAGGACATCGTCTTCCGCAACACATTCCAGGACATCGAATATGTCCTGCGCACGCTGTCGGACGCCGGCACGCGCTTCGAGTTCGAGTGCTACGACACGGCCCATCTCTATAATCTGGCGCATTTCCTCGACGCCGGCCTCGTCAAGCCGCCGCTCTTCGTGCAGACCGTCTTTGGTCTTCTCGGTGGCATCGGCGCCCATCCGGAGGACGTGCAGCACATGAAGCGTACGGCCGACAGGCTGTTCGGCGACAAATACCAGTGGTCAGTGCTCGGCGCTGGTCGCAATCAGCTGCCGATCGCCGCCATGGCCGCTGCCATGGGTGGCAACGTGCGCGTGGGGCTCGAGGATTCCCTCTGGGCCGGGCCCGGCAGGCTCGCTCGATCGAACGCCGAACAGGTGCGCCTTGCCCGCCAGATCGTCGAGGGCCTCGGCCTTGAGATCGCGACACCGGACGAGGCGCGTCAGATCCTCGATCTCAAGGGCGGCGATCAGGTCGGCTTCTGAAGTGTTGCAGCAAAGCCTTATGGCTGTGGCGAAGTTGTGCGGCCTGCCTCTTCTTGCTTGCGCCCAGCAGGTCGCTCATGTCGAATGGCGCCACCTGAGACTCAAGGAGGTTCCATGCCGCGCTTCGTTGTGGCGCTCGCTGCTGCGGGCTTTGCCCTCACGCTCGCCGCTTGCAATACGTCACGCTCGGGCGTGGATGGAGACATCCCGTCCGGCACGCCGAAATATGTCGAGGATCAGCTGATGCAAACGCCGCTGCCGCGTGATGATCGCTTCGGCGGCGACGTGCTGGGTGGCGGCCGCGGCTACTGATGCGCGTGGCCGAAAGGCCGGTATACCATCTGTGTCGTTCGAGAACCCGGAGGTCGCATCGACCTGCGGGTTCCTTCCTTTCAGCCAAGTGCCCTAAGGTGCCGGATCGGCCGGCCGGGTGCCAGTGTCTCGGCCGCGGCGACAATGGACTGCGTGTCGATGCCGTAGTGCCGGTAGAGATCGGCGAGGCTGCCCGTCTGGCCGAAGTGCTCCACCCCGAGCGAGCGGGTGCGATGGCCGCCGACGGCGCCGAGCCAAGCGAGCGTCGCTGGATGGCCGTCGAGCACGGTGACGATGCCGCAGTGGGGCGGCAGTTTTGCGAACAGCCGCTCGACGCGGCTCCGCGCGTGCACGAGGCCGCGCTCCCGGGCCCGGCTCGCCGCCGTCCAGCCGGCATTGAGCCGGTCGGCCGAGGTGACGGCGAGCAGGCCAACGTCGCGCCGGTCCTCCGCCATCAGGCCCACCGCGGCGATGGCTTCGGGCGCGATGGCGCCGGCATAGGCGACGACGATCTCCGAATTCGGCCCTGGCTCGCGCAGCCAGTAGGCGCCGTCGATGATGTCGCGGGCGAGGTCCGCGCTCATCGTGCGCTGCGGCTGGGCGAGAGGCCGCGTCGACAGGCGCAGATACACCGAGCCGCCGGTCTCGTCGCGCAGCCATGAGCGGGCGGCAGAGCCGTCCTCGTCCGCGGCTTCGCCGCTGCGCTGCATGTAGTCGAAGGCAAAGCGCATGATGACGGAGAGCTCGTCGACGAAGGCGGGCTCGAAGGCCGCGAGCCCGTCCTGCGCCATGCCGATGAGCGGTGTCGCGATCGACTGGTGCGCACCGCCCTCCGGCGCCAGCGTGATTCCCGAAGGCGTCGCCGTGAGGAGGAAGCGTGCATCCTGGTAGCAGGCATAGTTCAGCGCATCGAGCCCGCGGGCGATGAAGGGGTCGTAGAGCGTGCCGATGGGCAGCAGCCGCTCGCCGAAGAGGCTGTGCGAGAGACCCAACGCCGAGAGCATGATGAACAGGTTCATCTCGGCGATGCCAAGCTCCATGTGCTGGCCCTTGGGCGAGAACTCCCAGTTGAAGGTCGAGGGAATGCGCTCCTGCCGGAAGGTGTCGGCCATCGCCTCGCGCGCGAAGAGCCCGCGCCGGTTGACCCATGGCCCGAGATTGGTCGACACCGTCACGTCCGGGGACGTGGTGACGATGCGCTCGGCGAGCGCCGTGTCCGAGCGGGCGAGCTCGTTGAGCACGAGGCCGAAGCCCTGCTGCGTCGACATCTCCGCCTGCTTCGGCGCCGGCAGCTCGGCTGGCACGGGCACGCGCGGAGCGGTGAGCCGCCGCGCCCCGCGGGCATTGAACGGCACGGCGTCGAGGAACGCCTGCAGCTTGCGCGCATCGACGCCGAGGCCCTCGAACTTGTCCCACTCGTGCCCCGGGCGGATGTTCATCGCCTTGCGGAAGTCTTCCATCTGGGCCGGCGTCATCAGTCCTGAATGGTTGTCCTTGTGGCCGGCGAGCGGCAGGCCGAAGCCCTTGATCGTATAGGCGATGAAGACGACCGGCTTGTCGTGCGCCTTTGCCGCCTCGAAGGCGGTGATGAGCGAGGGCAGGTCATGGCCGGCGAGGTTCGTCATCAGCCGTGCCAGCGCCTCGTCGCTGCGCCGCTCAATGAGGGCGGTGACCGGCCCCTGGTCGCCGATGTCGTCGAGGAGGCGCTTGCGCCAGGCCGCGCCGCCCTGGAAGGTCAGCGCCGAATAGAGCTGGTTGGGGCAGGTGTCGATCCAGCGCCGCAGCGCCTCGCCGCCCTGCTCGCGAAAGGCCTCCTCCAGCAGCGAGCCGTATTTCAGCGTCACCACCTCCCAGCCGAAGGCCGAGAACAGGGCCTCGAAACGGGAGAACAGCCCCTCGCGGATGACGGCATCGAGGCTCTGGCGGTTGTAGTCGATGATCCACCAGCAGTTACGGAGGCCCTGCTTCCAGCCCTCGAGCAAGGCCTCGAAAATGTTGCCCTCGTCCATCTCGGCATCGCCGATGAGGGCGACCATGCGCCCCTCCGGCCAGTCCTTCGCCCAGCCGTGCGCCTTGACGTAATCCTGCACCAGCGAGGCGAACAACGTCTGCGCCACGCCGAGCCCGACCGAGCCCGTGGAGAAATCGACATCGTCGACGTCCTTCGTGCGCGAAGGATAGGACTGGGCACCCCTGTAGGCGCGAAAATCCGCGAGCTTCTCCTTGCTCTGATGGCCGAGGAGATACTGGATAGCATGGAAGATGGGGCTTGCGTGCGGCTTCACCGCGACCCGGTCCTGCGGCCGCAGCGCAGAGAAGTAGAGCGCCGTCATGATGGTGGCGAGCGAGGCCGAGGAGGCCTGATGCCCGCCGATCTTGAGCCCGTCCTCGTTGTTCCGCAGGTGGTTGGCATTGTGGATGGTCCAGGTGGCCAGCCACAGCACCTTCCTCTCCAGCGCGGAGATATGGGCGAGGCGCTCGTCCGTCATGGGCAGTCCCTCTGTCGTTCTGGGCGGCCGCGGCCGCGACAGGGTTAAGCTAGGGCGCGCAACGTGGCATAACTTGCCAAATTTGCCAGCGCACGTTCAAATCATGGCAATTATAGAGAGAAGCCCCAGTTCCTGCGATGAGAAAACGCCACGTCGTTCTCGATGACATCGATCGGCGCATCCTCGCCGCCCTGCAGGCGGACGGGCGCACGACCATCCAGGCGCTGGCGGAGCGGGTCGGCCTCACCACCTCGCCCTGCCTGCGCCGCGTGCGCCTGCTCGAGGAGGCCGGCGTCATCCGGGGCTATGTGGCGGTGGTCGACCAGGCGGCGGTCGACCTGCCGGTGAGCGTCTTCATCTCCATCAAGCTCGAGCGCCAGCGCGAGGAGGAGCTCGACCGTTTCGCCGCCACCGTGTCCCGCTGGCCCGAGGTGATGGAATGCTACCTCATGACCGGCCAGCGCGATTACCTGATGCGCGTGGTCTGCGCCGATCTGCCGGCCTACGAGCGCTTCCTCAAGGAGAAGCTGACGCGCCTCGACGGGGTTGCCTCCATCGAGTCGAGCTTCGCGCTGGAACAGGTCAAGCACACCCACGTGCTGCCCCTGCGCTGATGACCTGTTACCGCAAGCGCTGCACGTGATCGATCAGTACATGCAACGTCGCGGCGACGTTCGCGCGCCGTTGATTGTCTCGGCACGCACCGAGCGCGAGCGGCGCGCCCCCTATCGAACACGCACCAGGGCGAGGGCGCCCGCGGCCATCAGGATAGCCGCAACAGCGAAGCTGACGCTGGGGGATACGGCGGTCCACAACACGCCGACGGCTGCGCTGGAGACGAATTTCGCGGCACCGTTGACCGTGCCGAGCGCCCCGTAGCTCGTCGCGAGCGTATCCTGGCTGACCATCTCGGCCGTCACGGTCGGTTCGAGCGCCTCCTGGACGGCGACATAGAGGCCCGCGACGAAAAAAATCCCGGCAAGCAGAACGACGGTCCCCGCGCCCGTCGCGAAGACCAACGCGGTGAGCGCCGCGGTCAGGACACCAAGGCCATAGCCCGCGATCAGCACGCCGCGCTGGCCAAAGCGATCCGCCAACATCCCGATCGGGTAGGACGTGGCGACCTGGACCACATTGCGCCAGACATAGAGCAGGCCTGCGGCCTGGGCAGCGTCGATAACGCCCATCGCAGGGGTCAGCAACTGGGTCGCTGCCAGAATGAGCAGACTGTGTGAGAAATCACCCATCCCGAAAATGCCAACGGCGACGAGGTACCGCTTGAAGCGGGCCGGCAGACCTCGCAACGTCGAGAAGAACTTCAGCGCCGGGTTCGGCGACTGCTCGGGGTCACGCACGAGAATCAGAAACGCCAGCACCGCGAGGACGCCGGGGATGAGCGTCAGCCAGAACACCAGGCGGAAGGGGCCGGAGGCCGTCTCCCACGGAAGATGCTGCGCCCAGCCGAGCAAGGCGACCCCGAGCAGCGGCCCGGCGACCGCGCCGATCGTATCCATCGCACGATGGAAGCCGAAGGCCCGTCCGCGCGTATCCGGCGTGATCGACTGGGCGACGATGGCGTCGCGCAAGGGGCCGCGCAGGCCCTTGCCGAACCAGGACACGATGCGCCCGAGCAGAATCAGCGGCCAGCCCACAGCAAGCGCGATCAGCGCCTGGCCGAGTGGCGTCAGGCCATAGCCGACGAGCACAAGCAGCTTGCGACGGCCGAACTTGTCGGCAATGTAACCCGCGACCATTTTGGTGAAGCTCGCTACGGCATCGGCAATGCCTTCGATGAGGCCAAGTGCCGCCGCCGGTACGCCGAGAACGGCAAGAAAGCCCGGCAGGATGACCGTCGTCGTCTCGTAGCAGAAGTCGCCGAGCGCGCTGGTGAGGCCCGCGCCGGCCACGGTCCGGTTGAGCCAGTTGCGCGGGCCGTTCTCGGGTGTCGCGGCGATCGTCTCCGCCTTCTGTGTCATCGCCGCACCCCTCATCGATTCTCGTCATGGGCGTCGAAGACGCGCCGGGCATAGTCGTCGAGCACCGCCTCGCAGCCCTTCAGGCGCTGCTCCGCCTCGGCCGCGCGCGCGGCGCCGTAGAAGTCGAGTTTCCTGATCCTGGCGAGCCAGCCCCTGAGCTTCTTCAGGTCGACGTCGTTCTCTTCCAGTTCGGCATAGGTGAAGTGGCTCGCGTCGACCTCTTTGGCGACCTCGCGCTCGAAGTCGTCGCACTTGTCGATGAATTCCGCATAGGCTTCGTCCCGGTCCGCCTTGAACCGTGCGATGACCTTGCCTTCCTGTGCCTTGTCTAGCGCGATGGTCTCCAGGATCACGCTTTCGCCCTTGGCCTCCGCGATGTCGTTTTCGAGCATCTTCAGCCGTCGAACATGATCGTCGGTCTTCGGCAGCAGACAGACGCCGTTCTGCAGATAGACGGCGCCCATACCCTTCAATCGGCGCCAGAGCGCCACGCGCCTGGAGGCGGGTTCGGGCGGGACCTTGTACGTGAGGAGGAGCCAAGTGAATGATACCATCGCCCACATTTAATGTAACGGCCGTCACAAATCAATCGTCACAATGTGAGTGACGCTGGCTGTGCGGCCAGACCGCGCTGGGCTAGCGATGCCGCCAGACTTTGACCGCCGAGACCAGCAGGATCGCGGCGAGCGCCGGGAGCAGCACCGCGCCCGGCACGATGCCGAGCAATTGGCCGCCGATGAAGGAGCCGGCGATCGAGCCCGCCGCCATGAGGAGGACAAAGCGGCGATTGCGGCCGAGCACCGCGAAGCTGTCGTCGCGACTGTAGCGAGCAAAACCCACGATCATGGTCGGCAGACTGACCGCGAGCGACAGGCTGCCGGAAAGCTTGATGTCGAAGCCGAACAGCAGAACCAGTGTAGGGATAAGCAACTCGCCGCCGGCGACGCCGAGGAGGGAAGCGACCACGCCGATAACGAATCCCGCGGCGACGCCGGCCATAGTCTGCGCGATCCCGCTCGTCAGCGGGACGCCGGCCCCGTCCGCGTCGTGCCCGAAGAGCAGCACGGCCGCGATGCCGAGCAGCAGCAGCGCGATCACGCGATAGAGCGCACGGGCTTGCATCCGCGTGGCCCAACCTGCTCCGAACCAGGCGCCCAGCAGACTGCCGGACAGGAGATTGACGACGACAGACCAGTGATCGGCGATGGCGCCGAAGGGCACCGTGCCAGCGCGGAATGGCAGGGCCGACGCCACGACCACGAGGCTCATCGCCTTGTTGAGGATGACCGCCTCGAGCGCAGGAAAGCGAAAAAGCCCGATAAGCACCGGCAGTCGAAACTCCGCCCCGCCAAGGCCGATCAGCCCGCCGAGGGTTCCGATGACCGCGCCCCAGCCGACAGCCTTCGCAGAGCGGACGTTCCGCATCATTGCGCTGGTTCGCTGCGCATGGGTGCGCGGGCGACGTGATCGCGGGCGACCGACATTGACTTGACGATGGCATGGACCGCATCACCCGGCTGGAGGCGTAGCTGGTCGGCCGCCCGGCGGGTGATGCGAGCGAGAATCTCATCCTCGCCCACCTGGACATGAACGATCACGCCCGGCCCGGTGCCGGTTACGATGCCGGCGACTTTTCCGGCAAGGATGTTCTGCGCGGAAAGCCCGTCGGGCCGCTTGCGAGCAAGAATGACGTCATGCGCCATGATCCGCACGCGCACCCGCGTGCCAACCGGCCCATCGATGGTGGGCAGGAACAGGGGACCCGCGGCGGCGTCGAGCCGGGTCAGCCCGTCGTCTGCGTGTTCGACAATGATCGCCGGCAACATTGCCGCGATCTCGCGAATGCCCATGGCGCGCAAGGCTTCGGGATCGGCCATCACCTCGGCCGTGGTGCCTTCGCGCACGGCACGCCCTTTTTCGATCACCGCCACGCGGTCGGCCAGCAACTGGGCCTCGTTAACGTCATGGGTGACAAGCACCACCGGCATTCTGAGGTGCGCGCGCAGAGCGACAATCTCATCGTAGAGCCGCTCGCGCGTGGCGCGGTCCACCGCTGAGAACGGCTCGTCGAGCAGAAGGGCCTGGGGGCGGCGGGCAAGCGCGCGCGCCACCGCGACGCGCTGCTGCTGCCCTCCCGAAAGCTGGGCGGGCTTGCGGTCGGCGAAACCCGGCAGGTTGACGAGGGCCAGAAGGCGCTCGGCCTCGGTCCGCGGGTCCGGCGCGCTCCGGTCCATCGCCGCGATCACGTTCTGCGCCGCCGTCATATGCGGAAACAGCGCATAGTTCTGGAACACGACGCCCACATGCCGCCGGTGCGGCGGCAGGTTCACGCCGGCGGCCGTGTCGAGCCATACCTCGCCGTCCACTGTGACCCGCGCCATCTCCGGCCGCCAGAGCCCGGCGATGGTCCGCAGCAGCGTGGTCTTGCCCGAACCGGAGTGACCGACCAGCGCGAGCAACTCGCCGGGTTCCGCGCGGAAGGATGCGTCGAGCGGAATGGGGGCTTGCGCCTTGGCCATCACCTCAAGCGCCATCAGGACAGCCTCCGTCCTACCCGTGCCGAGAGCATGTAGGTTGCTGCGATGGTGAAAAGCGAGATCGCCACCAGCGTGGCCGACATGATGCCGGCGCCGGCCATGTCGAAGCCCTGCACACGATCGTAGATCGCGATCGCGATCGTCTTCGTCTCGCCCGGGATTGAGCCGCCCATCATCAGGATGATGCCGAATTCGCCCAAGGTATGTGCGAAGGTCAGGACCATGGCCGTCAGCACACCGGGCCAGGCCAGCGGCAGCTCGACACGCAACAGGCTGCGCATCGGCGACATGCCGCAGCAGGCGGCCGCCTCACGCACATCGACGGGAACCGCCTCGAAGCCACGTTGCGCTGGCTGGATGGCAAATGACAGGTTGAAGATCACCGAGGCCACCAGAAGCCCCTCGAAGGTGAACACCAGTTGATGGCCGAAGCTCGCCTGCCAGAAGGCGCCGATGGGTGAGTTTCGTCCGAAGGCCATGAGCAGGTAGAAGCCGAAGACCGTCGGTGGCAGCACAAGCGGCAGCATGACCACCGCCTCGACCAGTCCCTTGGCGCGGAACTGCCGGTAGGCGAGCCAGCGCCCGGTCACGATGGACACGGGCAACAGGATCGCGACGGTCCACCCGGCGAGCCGCAGCGACAGGAACAGGGCAGTCCAGTCCAAGGATCAGCCCTCGTCCGGCAGCACGAAGCCGAAGGATTTCATGATGTCACGCGCCTTGGATGTCTTGAGGTAGGCATAGAATTGCTCGGCGACGGGACCGGCGCTCTTCAGGAGCGCCATGCGCTGCAGCAGCGGCTCGTGCCAGTCATGCGGGATCAGCGCGAATGTGCCCTGCGAACGCACCTCCGGGGCTAGCGCCAGCGAATAGGCGATGATGCCGCCTTCTGCATTGCCCGAGAGGGCGAATTGCGCCGCCTGGCTCACGTTTTCGCCGAGAACGAGATGCGGTCTCACCTTCTCCCACAGGCCGCGATGCTTAAGCGCTTCTTCGGCGCGCAGGCCATAGGGGGCATGTTCCGGATTTGCAATGGCGAAGCGAGTGATTCGGCCTGCCGCCAGTTGTGCCGCGAGATCGTCCATGGCCGCGTCTGGCTTCAACAACGAGCCGTGCGGCACCATCAGCACGATGCGGCCTTCGGCATAGAGGTCACCCTCGTCCCTAGTGAAGCCATCTTTGTGAAGATCGCGGATGAATTTCTCGTCGGCGGCCATGAACAGCTGGAATGGAGCGCCCTCGCGAATCTGGGTGGCGAAATTGCCGGTCGAGCCGAAGGAGAGTTTCACCTCCTTGCCGGTGTCGGCCTTGAAGGCTGCGGCAATCTCGGTGACGGCGAATTTGAGATCGGCAGCGGCGGCAATGACGGGCGCCGGCGCCTGCTGGGCCGCGGCCCCGGTCGTCGGAATCGCAAGGCCTGCGATCATCGCCCCGGCCACAAGGCCAAGCGCGAGAAGGGGCCGCCGTGTCCAAGCATGAGCAGTCATGAATACGTCGCTTCGATATATCCGATGGACTATATCGAGTGGCAGCGCGACCTGCCAAGGCGGGACGGCCGGGAAAATCCATCTTCGGAGAGTTCGTCGGCAAAGGTCGGCAAAGCCGCCGAGATTGCGCGCGTAATCCGGATCGACTGCTTTGCAAGAGGATCGGGGAGGCGGATTCTGGTCCACCACAGGCCTTTCCCGCTCATGGGTCAAGCCGGCGGTGCTGGATATCGATAGGCTGAGCAAGGGTGCGGCGAAGCTGCCGGCGGAGAGCGACACCCTGAAGAAGCGCGAACCACGGAAGCATCCGGCGGATGGCATGGCTGCCCGCAGGCCGCGCAAGCCGAGGGCCTGATAGGCTAGGGCCGGGCGATAGGCGAGGTGCGCCAGCTCAGGCGTGCAACGGCACGCTCTTCGCTAGCCCACCAGTAGAAATGGCCGTCGAGGCGATGGTGCGGGCGGTCGGACTCGAACCGACATATCCGTAAGGACGGCGGATTTTGAGTCCGCTGCGTCTACCAATTCCGCCACGCCCGCACATGCCCACCAGCTTGAGCCGGAGCGCGGCGGATCATAACGGCGGCGCAACGCCGGTCAATGCAGCAGAGAGAATTGCCACGAGAATTCGACATGGGCTTGTGCCGGTGCGGCTCGTTGGCCGATGGACAAGCGCCCGCCCGCCCGGTAAGCGAAGCCGATGTTCCGACGCCTCTATGACTGGACGCTCTCACTCGCCGGCAGGCCCCGTGCCACCTGGGCCCTTGGTGCGGTTTCCTTTTCGGAGAGCTCGTTCTTTCCTGTGCCGCCGGACGTCGTCCTGGTACCGATGGCGCTTGCGCGGCCGGACCGGGCCTGGTTCTACGCCATGGTCTGCACGGTCACCTCGGTGGTCGGCGGGCTCCTCGGTTATGCGATCGGGGCCTTGCTTTACGATTCGCTGGGGCTGTGGCTCATCCAGCTCTACGGGTATGGCGACAAGGTGGAGAGCTTCCGCAGCGCCTATGCGGAATATGGGCACTGGGTCATCCTGCTGAAGGGCCTGACGCCAATCCCGTACAAGCTTGTCACTATCACTTCGGGCTTCGCCGGCTACGATCTCTTCTGGTTCGTGCTCCTGTCCATCGTGACGCGCGGCGCCCGCTTCTATCTCGTTGCCGGGGTGATGCACCGCTTCGGCGGCCCCATCCGGCGCCTGCTCGACGAGCACCTGACACTGGTGGCGTCCATCGTCATCGTGGGCATCGTCGGTGGCTTTGCCGCAGCGGTTCTTCTCTTCTGACGATGGTTGCTTCAGCCGATCGTGAGATGCAACCCGATTGAACCTGTGGCCATCTGCGCCGCGTGCAAGAATGAAGGCGTCCTGGACGGCGCCGATGGAGGACGAGGCGAATGAACGCTCTGGCCGAGTTTTTGGCGAGCCCGCGTCGCGTCGCGCTGGCCATCCTTCTCGCCGCGGTTGCGACGATCGGGGGCGCCCTCGTTTTCGAACATGGCTTCGGCCTTCGGCCGTGCCCGCTCTGCCTCATGCAACGCAACCCCTACTACGTGGCCATGCCCGTCGCCTTCGGTCTCGCCGTCCTGCCGCCACGGCCGGCGCTCGAGCGGGCAAGTGGCGTTGGCCTGCTGCTGCTCGCTGGCGTCTTCCTGGTCAGTGCTGGCCTCGGGGCCTATCATGCGGGCGTCGAATGGGGGTGGTGGCTGGGGCCGAGCGACTGCGCCGGCACGGGTGGAGCGAACCCCGCGGCGGTCGGTGACTTTCTGCAGAGCCTCCAAGGCACACGCGTCGTCAGTTGCACGGAGGCGGCCTGGCGTTTCCTGGGGTTGTCGCTGGCAGGCTGGAACGTGCTGATCTCGCTGGCCATTGCGGCGGTGGCGGCTCTCGGTGCGAAAGCGGCGCTGACGCGCGGCTGATCAGGGCTCGAGTTCGGTATCCCAGTAGAGGTAGTCGAGCCAGCTGTCGTGCAGGTAGTTGGGCGGGAACTGTCGGCCGTTGTGGTGCAGGTCCTGCACGCTCGGGGCATAAGGCAACTGGTCGGGCCACATCCCGACATCCTCGGGCAGGCGATCGCTCTTGCGCAGGTTGCAGGGGGAGCAGGCGGTGACGACGTTGTCCCAGGTGGTTTGCCCGCCCTTCGACCGGGGAATCAGATGGTCGAACGTGAGGTCTTCGCGGGAGCCGCAATACTGGCAGGTGAAACGATCGCGCAGGAAAACGTTGAACCGGGTGAAGGCGGGGTGTCGTGACGGTTTGACGTAGGTCTTGAGGCAAACAACCGAAGGCAGGCGCATCTCGAAGCTGGGACTTCGAACTGTTCGGTCATAGTGCGAGAGGATGTTGACCCGCTCGAGGAAGACCGCCTTGATCGTGTCCTGCCAGCCCCAGAGCGAAAGAGGGTAGTAGCTCAAGGGCCGGTAATCGGCATTGAGCACCAGGGCCGGACAGGCGTCCGGCGACACCGTCGTGTGAGGCACGTGCACCGTCACGGGGGCCTCCGCTGGTTGGGGGCTCGCACGTGACGTGCGAATCCGTCAGCAGAGATAGTCTATAAACCGTGTGACGGGCTTGTGAAGCGCCAAGATGGAGGCGGAGGGCTGCGTCTTTGCCGCAGCCGCGCCATGGCGGGTTCCCTCAGCGAGTGGGAACCGGGTGTTCGCCCCGATAGTCGTAGAAGCCACGCTTCGTTTTCCGGCCGAGCCAGCCGGCCTCGACATATTTCACGAGCAGCGGGCAGGGGCGATACTTCGAGTCGGCGAGGCCGTCGTACAGCACCTGCATGATCGACAGGCAGGTATCGAGGCCGATGAAGTCGGCAAGTTGCAGCGGCCCCATCGGATG
Source organism: Chelatococcus daeguensis (assembly GCF_001887265.1). Lineage (NCBI taxonomy): Bacteria > Pseudomonadati > Pseudomonadota > Alphaproteobacteria > Hyphomicrobiales > Chelatococcaceae > Chelatococcus > Chelatococcus daeguensis. The sequence goes on from NZ_CP018095.1 coordinate 924,297, forward strand.
GTTGGCACCGAGGCGCATGGCCGTATCGATCGATTCCACCGAACCCACGCCCTCATAGAGGGTGTAGATCGCCTCGTTGATCATCGGCAGCAGGATGCGGTTGACAATGAAGGCCGGGAAGTCCTCGGCAAGCGTCGCCGTCTTGCCGAGGCTGGCGACGAACGCCTTTGTGGCCTCGAAGGTGGGATCTTCGGTGGCGATGCCGCGGATAATCTCGACGAGTTGCATCACCGGCACGGGATTCATGAAGTGAATGCCGATGAAGCGCTCTGGCCGGTCAGTCGTGGAGGCGAGCCGGGTGATGGAGATGGACGAGGTGTTGGTACCGATGATGGTTTCCGGCGGCAGGGCAGGACAGAGCGCCTCGAAGATCCTGCGCTTCGTCTCCTCGTTCTCCGTCGCCGCCTCGATGACGATGTCGCAGCGGGCGAGGGCCTCGTAGGTGAGAGCGGGCGTGATGCGCTGGAGCGCCTTCTGCTTCTCGGCTTCGCTGATCTGGCCCTTGGATTCCTGGCGGGAGAGATTGCCGTTGATGGTCGCAAGCCCGGCGTTGATGCGCTCCTCGCTGAGGTCATTGAGCGCGACGTCGTAACCGGCGAGTGCGCAGACATGGGCGATGCCGTTGCCCATCTGCCCTGCGCCGATGATGCCTACTGTCCGGATCTGCTGAGACATGAAGTCCAATCCATCCCTGTCGATACCCGCCGACTTTCGCCGGCCGGCGCGCGTGGCGGCCCACCAAAACCGGCAAGCGCGGCAGCCTGAGGCTGTTCCGCGCTCTGTTTTATCACTCTCCCGGGCGAACGCCACGGAAACCGCTCGCGGCGGTTGCCGTGGCGTGCATGTCAGCGACCGATTTTCTCCAGTTCCTCGCCAAGTTCGGGCAAGGCGGTGAAGAGATCGGCAACGAGGCCATAGTCCGCCACCTGGAAGATGGGAGCCTCCTCGTCCTTGTTGATGGCGACGATGACCTTGGAATCCTTCATGCCGGCGAGGTGCTGGATGGCCCCCGAGATGCCGACGGCGATGTAGAGCTCCGGCGCCACCACCTTGCCCGTCTGGCCCACCTGCCAGTCGTTCGGCGCGTAGCCGGCATCGACCGCCGCGCGCGAAGCGCCCATGGCGGCACCCAGCCTGTCGGCAACGGGCTCGATCACCTTGGTAAAGTTCTCGGCAGAGCCGAGCGCACGGCCGCCGGAGATGATGATCTTGGCGGAGGCGAGTTCGGGACGGTCGGACTTCGACAGCTCCTCGCCCTTGAAGGACGAAAGGCCCGGATCCTGCCCGGCGGCGACCTGCTCGATCGGCGCCGAACCGCCCTGACCGGCAGCCTGGAAGGCGGCGGTGCGCACGGTGATGACCTTCTTGGCCTCGTTCGTCTCGACCGTTTGGATGGCGTTGCCGGCGTAGATCGGCCGCTCGAAGGTGTTCGGCGAGACGACCTTGGTGATTTCCGACACCTGCATGACATCGAGCAGAGCCGCGACGCGGGGCATGACGTTCTTGCCCGTCGTCGTGCCGGGCGCGAGGAGGGCGTCATAGCCATCCGCCAGTGACACGATAAGAGCGGCCAGCGGCTCGGCGAGGCGGTGCTCGTAAAGCGGGGCGTCGGCGAGAAGCACCTTCTGGACGCCGTCGAGCTTGGCGGCGGCTTCTGCGACCGCGCCACAGCCGGCACCGGCAACGAGGACATGCACCGGCGCGCCGAGCGCCTTGGCCGCCGTGAGCGCCTTGGCAGTAGCCTCGTTGAGGGTCTTGTTGTCGTGCTTGGCGAGAAGCAGCGTCGTCATCTTAGAGAACTCCTGCCTCGTTCTTGAGTTTCTGCACCAACTCGGCAACCGAGCTCACCTTGACGCCGGCCTGGCGCACGGGCGGCTCCGCCGTCTTCAGCACCTTGAGGCGCGGCGACACGTCGACGCCGAGCGCCTCGGGGCTTGTCTCGTCGATCGGCTTCTTCTTCGCCTTCATGATGTTGGGCAGTGACGCATAGCGCGGCTCGTTGAGGCGCAGATCCGTCGTCACGATGGCCGGCAGCTTCAGTGTCAGCGTCTGCAGGCCACCGTCGATCTCGCGCGTCACGTCGACGGAGCCATCGCCGACCACGACCTTGGAGGCGAAAGTGCCCTGCGACCAGCCGAGCAGGGCGGCGAGCATCTGACCGGTCTGGTTGGCGTCGTCGTCGATGGCCTGCTTGCCCATGATGACGAGGCCGGGCGCCTCCTGCTCGATGATCTTCTTGAGCACCTTGGCGACGCCGAGCGGCTCGGTGGCAACGTCGGTCTTCACGAGGATGCCGCGGTCGGCGCCCATGGCAAGGCCGGTGCGGATGGTCTCGGCCGCCTGCTGCGGGCCGATCGACACGACGACGATCTCGCTCGCCTTGCCCGCCTCCTTGAGGCGGATGGCCTCCTCGACGGCGATCTCGTCGAAGGGGTTCATGGACATCTTCACATTGGCGAGCTCGACACCCGAGCCGTCCGCCTTGACGCGGATCTTGACATTGTAGTCTACGACCCGCTTCACGGGCACCAGGATCTTCATCGACTTGAGTCCTTTCGACCGAGGACCGACATGGGACGCCCTGCCGTCATGTGGCGGTGCAGCAAAGCTGAGCGACCGCCTGCCGCATCAACAGGCAACTTGCGTGGCGGGGGACCGTAACGAGCGCCGTTCGGGCTTGTCAACGCCGACGAGCGGCTAGGCGTCCCCGGTCTCGCGTGGCCCATCGGCGATGCCGAGCAGCGGCTGGTCGCGGCGGCGCAACATGAGGACCAGCACGGCTCCTGCGGCAAAGCCGCCGATATGCGCGTACCAGCCCACCGAATCGTCCGAGGCGGTGAAGGCCTGGAAGATCTGGAAGGCGAGCCACAGGCCGATGGCCCAGTAGGCCCGCAGCCGGAGCGGGATGCGCGCGAAGAAGAGGCCCCACAGCCGGACGCGCGGATGGAGGATGAGATAGGCGGCGACAACGCCCGACACCGCGCCCGAAGCGCCGACAAGCGGCCGCTCCGAACCGGGAACGGCGAAAGCATGTGCGAGGCCGGCCGCAGTGCCGCACAGGAGGAAAAACAGGATGAAGCGGGCGTGCCCCATCGCGTCCTCGACATTGTCGCCGAAGACCCAGAGGAACAGCATGTTGCCGGCGAGGTGCAGGAAGGAGACGTGCAGGAAGAGGCTCGTCAGCAGCGTCGCCGGCTCCGGCACCAGCGGCAGCCCCTCCGGCAGGGAAAGGGCGCCGAAGAGCACGCCCGGAATGACGCCGAGCCCGGCGATCGCCCAATCCGCCGGCAGGATGTCCGGATCGGCGAGAATCAGCAGGTAGCCGAGGATGCAGATGACGAGGAGCGCATAGGTGGCGTAAGGCGCCCTGAGATTGCGCATCGGCACGCCATCGTGCAGCGGCACAAACATGTGGAGCGCTCCGGCCCGGGGACGATCGGCGGCAGCGCCGCTCCCGGTACGCTCAGCGGTTCTGCCCGGGTATCCATAGCACGTCCGCCGCGCCCTTGTCGTTGGCGTAGCGTGCGGCGACGAAGAGGAAATCCGACAGGCGGTTGAGATATTTGACGACCGCCGGCGTCACCGGCTCGTCCGCGCGCGCGGCGAGCGCGGTCGCCTGGCGCTCGGCCCGCCGGCAGACGGTGCGGGCCAGGTGCAGCGCCGCCGCCGCCGGGCTGCCACCGGGCAGGACGAAGGAGCGCAGCGGCGACAGATGCGCGTTCAGCTGGTCGATCTCACCTTCGAGCCGCGCCACCTGCGCGTCGAGGATGCGCAGCGGCTCGTAGGGCAGCGGCTTGCCGTCGTCCGGCGTCGAGAGATCGGCCCCGAGATCGAACAGGTCGTTCTGGATGCGCGCGAGCATGGCATCGAGCTCGGCATCCGCGCCCGTGTGCAGACGGGCGAGCCCGATGCAGGCGTTCGCCTCGTCCACCGTGCCGTAGGCCTCGACCCTGCGGTCGTACTTCGGCCGCCGCGCGCCCGTGGCGAGGCCCGTCGTGCCGTCGTCGCCGGTGCGGGTATAGATGCGGTTGAGGCGGACCATGGCCCCTCAGAAATGGTAGCTCAGCTTCGCACCGACATTGGTGAGGCCGCGATTGTCGTCGCAAAGCCCGCCGTTGGAAAGATGCTCCACAGTGGCCAACACACTCCAGTTGGCGTCGAACCGATAGCCGATGGACGCCGCCTCGCGGAAGAGAACACGGCAGCCGAGGGCATCGCGCCCGTCGGGCACCACGTCGCCCACCTTGCCGTTGTGCACGGCACCGCCGAAGTCGAGCTCGATGAACAGCGCGTCCGTGATGTCGGCATGCCAGTTGAGACCGGCGAAGACATAGCTCGTCTTGCCGTCGGTATTTGCGCTGATGCCGGCATTGAAGGTGGGCAGCAGCATGTCGACGAGCGGATTCCCGTGCGACCACGGCTTGGCAAAGACGACCTCACCAATGACGTCGACGGAGCCATCCTCCTTGCCGCCGGGATCGTGCGCGAGGACGCCCAGGCGCAACTGCGAGACGAAGTCGGAAAGGCTGCCGGATGGGGCCGGAGCCTGATAGATGGCCGGAGCAGGCGGTGCAAAATCGGCGGCCTGCGCCGGAAGGCCCCAGGTAAGAACGGCCGGCACGCAGATCGCAGCCCGGAAGGAGCGGAACAGGTTCATCGGCACCAACGTCGCTAATGCCAGAGATGACAGGCGATCCGGGAGAGAGGGCCTGCCAGCGAGGAACGGACCAGCACTCCTCCCGCTCAGAGGCATGCCTGATCGTGATGAAAAGGCTTAAAGCGGAGCTGATCGCCGGGCAACCCTGAACCGCACATGGTTAGCAAAGTGTTGCGCCAGTGTTGCAGTTCTGCTGCGGTTGCTGTCAGAAGCCGCGCATCCACACGACGAGCATGATGAGGATGATGGCGAGGAACTGCAGCAGAACCCGCAGACGCATCAGGCGTTGCGAGCGCTCGGGGCTGCCGCCGCGCAGCATGTTGAAGAGCCCGAGGACGAGGACCACGGCGACGACGCCGACGGCCATGGAGACAAGTGTATTGGCGGTCATGATCGTGCTTTAGAGCTCCCTTGCGTCGTCTCCAACCCTGCCGCGTACCTGGGTCCAGCGACCGATCGTCTCGCCGCTGTGTCCGGGATCGGCCTTCGTCGGTCAATTGCGACGCAGGAGGCGCTCGAGATAGTCGATTTCCTCGCTCGGCCGGGTTGGATCGCCGAGCCGCCGGCGCAGTTCGTCGAGGATGCGCCGTGCCCGCACCGCCGCTGATTCGTCCGCGCCTGGAATGCGCACGCGGCCGTCCGACCAGTCGCGGTTGCGCGTCGGCCGTCCGAGAGGGTCCTCGTTGCGCAGCCCGCCGGGGCCCGTGGCGCCCTGCTGGGGCGGCCCGTCGGAGCCGTCGGCCTGCTGCGGCTGGCCGTTGCCCTGCATCTGCTGGGCGAGACCCTGCGCCCCGCGCTGCAGGGCATCGAGCGCCCGTCCCTGAGCGTCGACGGCATCCCCGCTCTGCCCCTGGCCGAGCTGGCCTTCGGCTTCGCGCATCGCCTCCTCGGCCTCGCCGAAGCCAGGCTCGTCCTCAAGGCCGAAGTCGCGCATCCGGCGGCGCAGTTCCTCCAGGCGCTCGCGCAGCGCCTGCTGCCGGTCGGCGAGCCCCTGAGCATCCTGATCCTGCTGGCCGTCCTGCCCCGGCTGGGCCTGCTGGCCGCGCTGGCGCTGTCCGCCCCGGTTCTGCTGCGACCAGGGCGCGCTCTGGCGGTAGGTGTCGTCGCGCAGGTTGCGCTGGTCACGCATCATCTCGTCGAGCTCGTTGAGGGAGCGGTTCATCTCCTGCGAGAACTGGTCGCCGCCCTGGTTGGGGCGGGCGGTCTGCAGGTTCTCCAGAATGTTGCGCAGCTCGTCGAGCAGGCGCTGCGCGTCTGCCGTGGCGCCCTGCCGGGCCATTTCCTCGAGCCGGTTCAGGAGGTTGTCGAGATCCTGCGGCGTGATGGTGCGCCCCTGGACGTCCGGCCGCGCCTGGTTTGGCTGGCCAGGATTCTGCTGCATGCGCTGGGCGAATTCGCGCAGGAAGTTGTTCATAGCCTGTCGCAGTTCGTCGGTCAGGCGCCGGATCTCCTCCTCGTCCGCCCCGCGCTCCAGCGCCTGGCGCAGCGCCTCCTGGGCCGCCCGAAGGTCGCGCTCGGCCTGAGACATGCCGCCGTCCTCAATTTGCAGCGCCATCGCCCACAGTAGTTCGGCGACGTCGAGGAGCTCTTCGTCGCTCTTGGCTGCGGCAAGGCGCGCGGAGGCGAGGCCGAGGCCGATATAGACCCCGAGCTCCGGCGTAAAATCTTCCGGAGCGATGAGCAGTGCATCGAGTGCCGTCTGCACCCGGTTGCGCTCGTCCGGCGCGAGCACGAGGTTACGGCGCTGCTCGACGAGCGCCTTGGCGAGCGGCTTTGTGAAGGGCCGCTGCGGCAGCACGACGGTCTTCGTCTCGCTGCGTCCCTCCTGGCTCGCGTGGTCACGGGCGACCAGGGTCATGGCCACGGTCGCACCCGCCCAGGGGCTCGCAGACAGGTCGCTCGTCGTGCGTGTGTCCTCGTCCGCCGCCGGATCGATTGGCAGGGCGAGCGTGATGCGCGGCGGCGGCACCAAGGGGCGCCGGCCCTCCTGTCCGAGCGGCGCAACGAGCGCCTCGGCGGTGTCGATGCCGTAGTCGTCGCCCATGCGATAGGTGAGGGTAATGCTGCCGCGCGCATTGTTCTGCGGCTCGCCGGAGAAGGTGATCGTCGGCGCCATGTCCGGCGTGGCTTCGATGACCACGCGGCTGGCACCTGCCTGCGACGAGACCACGAGTTCGTCGTCCGCCCGGACGGTGAACCGGCGCTCGATGAGCCCGGCCGAGGAATTCCCGGTCGGTTCCTCGATGCTCGGCAGGCCGCGGCCGGCGGAGACGGAAAGGTCGGCACTGCCGGCCGCCCGCACCACGACCGTGCTGCCGACGGGCGCCTTGGCCTGGCGCACCTCGCCGCCGCGCAGGTCGAGCAACAGCGGCGGCAGGCGCGTGTAGTGTGGCGGATCGATCCAACCGTCGATGCGGAAGGGTAGCCCCGCGCTCTGCGGCGCCTGCCAGTCGAAGGTGGATTTCAGGCGCGGGACGGCATCGGGGCCCGCGGCGATGAGTGCCGCCGCAAGCACGATGATGAGGCCGCCACGCACGGCAAAGGGGTCGCGTGCCGCCATGCCCGGCCGCGGCGGCGCGACGCGCATCGAATCGATCGCCGCGGCGGCGCGCTGCCGGTGCGCCTCCCACAGAGCGAGGGTGCCGGGATCACTCGGCGTGCCGGCCAAGCTGTCGGCGAGCGCTGTCGCGGGCCGATGCGGCGCCGGCGAATCGCGGTCGATGCGGGCGAGCACCCGTTGTCGTGTCGGCGGGGGAACGCGCACGAGCGGGACGAGAGAGGCCAGCAGCACAAGCGCGGCAAGGCCGACGCCGTAGGGCCGCGCGCCTGTGGGCACCATGTCCCAGATGCCCAGAAGCGACAGGATGAGGAAGGCGATGATGGTGCCGAGCGGCCACCAGAGGGCCGGCCACAGCGCTTCCCACCACAGCACCAGACGGGCACGCGCCGTGAGCGCGCTGAGCCGCTCGTCGATCATGGGCCGTACGCGCGCGGGCACGCGTGCCGGGCTTTCGCTCATGCGGGTTCTCCACGCGCCGTCTCCGGCACAATGCCCCCACCGACACGAAGGTTAACATGCCCGGGCGCGACGAGAACCCCGTCTCACGCCGATTTGTGGTTGAGCCAATCGGGGATGCGGTCGAGGGCAATCATCTCCGCGACGCTCGGGCGCGGCCGCACGATGGCGGCATCGCTGCCCCGCACCAGCACCTCGGGCACCAGCGGGCGGGTATTGTAGGTGTTGGCCTGAACCGCGCCATATGCCCCGGCCGTCATGACGGCGATGAGGTCGCCCGCCTTCACCTCCGGCATCCGGCGCCCAAGGGCGAGATAGTCGCCGCTCTCGCACACGGGGCCGACGACATCGGCCTTGATCTGTCCCGCATGCGCCGCGCGCACGATCGGGACGATGTCGTGGTGCGCCTCGTAGAGCGTCGGCCGGATCAGATCGTTCATGCCGGCATCGACGATGACGAAGGTCTTGCCCTCGCCATGCTTCACGTAGACCACGCGTGTCACGAGGATGCCGGCGTTGCCGGCGATCATGCGGCCGATCTCGAAGACGAGCTCGAGGCCAAGGCCCTTGGTGTGGCGGGTAATGACCTCGGCATAGGCCTTCGGGTTCGGCGGCGGGGGATCGTCGTGGCGATATGGGATGCCGAGACCGCCGCCGAAGTCGATGTGGTGCAGCTTGTGGCCGGCCGCCATCAGGTCGCGCGCCAGCTCGGCGAGCAGGGCTGCTGCGTTGTCGAACGGGGCAAGATCGGTAATTTGGCTGCCGATATGCATGTCCACCCCGCGCACGGCGATGCCGGGCAGGGTGGCGGCATGGGCATAGACTTCCCGTGCGCGGGAGATCGGGATGCCGAACTTGTTCTCGGACTTGCCGGTCGAGATCTTGGCGTGGGTCTTGGCGTCGACGTCCGGATTGACGCGCACGGAGACGGGCGCGATCTGCCCGAGCGACTGCGCCACCTCGGACAGGGCCTCGAGCTCCGGCTCCGATTCGAGGTTGAAACACAGAATGCCGGCGTCGAGCGCCGTCGCCATCTCCTCCTTCGTCTTCGCGACACCGGAGAAGACGATCTTGTGCGCGGGCACGCCGGCCGCGAGCGCGCGGGCGAGTTCGCCGGCCGAGACGATGTCCATGCCGGCGCCGAGGTCGGCGAGCGTCTTGAGCACGGCCTGATTCGAATTGGCCTTGACGGCGTAGCAGACGAGCGCCTTCTCGCCGGCGAAGGCTTCCGCGAAGACGCGGTAGTGCCGGCTCAGCGTCTCGGTGGAATAGCAGTAGAACGGTGTCCCGACTTCGTCGGCGAGACGGGTGAGGTCAACGTCCTCGGCATGGAGAACGTCACCGCGATAGGAGAAGTGGTGCATGGCCGGATGGACCGCCGCAGCGGCCGCCCTTTCAGAGGATGGCGTCGAGGAAGAAGGGCTCGTTGGGGCGCGGCTGCGCGACCGGCTGTTTCTTTGGCGTGCCGACCGGGGACGGCGTCAGGCTCGCGCCGCCGGTCGAGGTCTTCTCCTCCTGCGCCGGGGCGTTCGGGTCCGGCGGCAGTTCGAGCGCGCCGCGTCGGCCGCAGGCGGCGAGCGCGAGCGCGACGGCGAGGACGACGGCAAGGGAACGGGCGGTGGGCAGCGGTGACGGCACGAAGGCATTCTCCGGGAAAACGGCGCGCACTATAGCGGAAGGATCGCGAAGCGCGAGCCCCAAACGCCGGCGATGGTGCAGGCGCGTGGCCGAAGCCGCGATCCGCCACCTGCGCTCATCGGCCACGTCTTCGTGAGTGGCGACGGTCTGGATTTCGCCGCCGGCGCGCACTAATGCGCCCATGAGGTGATTGAGGAGAGGTGACAGACCCATGGCCGAGACCACGCCGCTCATCCGCCGGCCGCTGTTCGTCGTAGCCGTCCTCGGGGCCGCGATCCTCGGGGTGGGGCTTGCCCTCACGGCGGGCCGGCTCGTCGGCGGCAACGATGCTGCGGCCGCCCAGTGCGAGATGGCGCAGGCGACGCTCGACCGGCTGCGCCCGCTCGCCAAGGGCGAGTTGGCGGCCGTAAAGGTGCCGTCGACGCCACAGCCCCTGCCGCCGCTCGCTTTCGACGGGCCGGACGGAAAGCGCCTGACGCTCGCCGATTTCGAGGGCCGCACCGTCCTGCTCAATCTCTGGGCCACCTGGTGCGCGCCGTGCCGCCAAGAGATGCCGGCGCTCGACGCCCTTCAGGCTGACCTCGGCGGCGCCGATTTCGAGGTCGTCGCCGTCAACATCGATACGCGCGATCCTGAAAAGCCACAGGTCTGGCTGAAGGACGCCGGCATCACGCGCCTCGCCCACTACCGGGACCCGGAGGCGAAGATCTTCCAGGAGCTCAAGTCCGCCGGCAAGGCCTTCGGCATGCCGACGACGCTCGTCGTCGGGCCGAACGGCTGCGCCGTCGCCGAACTTGCCGGCCCGGCCGAGTGGCATTCGGAGGACGCGGTGACCTTCATCAGGGCCGCGCTCGGCCGCTAGCCGCCTTCGCCGGGACGTGCCGCTAGGCAGGGATCGAGGATCACGAGGTTCTCGTCCACTCGCTGGTAGCCGCCCGTCACGGCCACGACGTCACCCGGCTGCATGCCGTTGGTGGAATAGGTGACGCAGAGCACCCGCACGTCCGGCTCGGCGCAGATGCCGAGATAGGCCAGCGCCCCGTCGTGCTCGACGAGCGACAGCGGCCCGGCGGCCCCGAAGTCGATGCGGGCCGCTCCGTCCGGGTCGGGCGCGTCGCGGATGAGCCCGCGGATCTCGTGGCACGCGGCCGGCTTCGCCGGCGGCGCATCGGCCGCGGCGAAGGGGCTCTCGCCCTTGTCCCGGGCAAGGCTTCCCGGTGCGGCGGCCAAGGCCAGCACAAGGGCCGCGGGAAGCACTGCACTTGCCGGCACGTGTACCTCCGTTGCGTCGCGGCCAGGAAAAGGCCCATGAAAAAAGGGCACGCCGCCCCGCGCGGCGTGCCCCGATGCGTTTCGCAATTGCCGCGCGTCAGCCCTTCTCGGGCACGCGCACCGCGATGCCCTTGTTACTGAGGTGGCTCTGCAACTCACCCGACTGGAACATTTCGCGCACGATGTCGCAGCCGCCGACGAATTCGCCCTTCACATAGAGCTGCGGGATGGTCGGCCAGTTGGAATAGTCCTTGATACCCTGGCGGATGCCGTCGTCCTCCAGCACGTTGACGCCCTTGTAGGGCACGCCGAGGTAGTCGAGAATCTGCACGACCTGGCCGGAGAACCCGCACATGGGGAACTGGGGGGTGCCCTTCATGAAGAGCACGACGTCGTTCGTCTTGACCTCGTTGTCGATGAAAGCGTGGGCGTTGCTCATGATCTTTCCCTGTTCGCGGGGCTCGTCCATCGACCCGCGGTTCGGCATCAATTCTCGGGCGCGGCCGTCGTCAATGCAAGGGCGTGGAGCGCCCCGCCCATGCGGCCTTGCAGCGCGGCATAGACCATCTGATGCTGCTGAACGCGGGTCTTGCCCTTGAACGACGGCGAGATCACCGTCGCAGCATAGTGGTCGCCATCGCCGGCGAGATCGCGAATCTCGACTGTCGCATCGGGCAGATGCGCCTTGATGAGCTCTTCGATCTCGCGTGCGTCCATTGCCATTGCCGCAGCCCCTTCCCTTGTCCCGCCGTGCCAGTTCAGGCGATTTGACCCGCCATGTAGTCCGGCAGCCATGATTCATGCGCCGTTTTGAGGCGTTCCAGAGATATGGGCGCCTCGCCCGGCAGGGTCAACGCCTCGCCGCCGGTGAGGCCGAGGCGCAGGGCCGGCACGCCGGCCTCCGCCGCGCTGGCGAGGACTGCCTCTGCCTCGTGCGCCGGCACGGCGAGGACATAGCGCGCCTGGTCCTCTCCAAAGAGGAAGGCGTGGGCGGAGAGTCCCTCCGACACCGTGTCCACCGCGCAGCCGATGCCGCTTGCCATCGCCATCTCGGCAAGCGCCACGGCGAGGCCGCCATCCGAGCAGTCGTGCACGGTCCTGACGCGCCCGGCGCGGATCAGGTGGCGCACGAAATCACCATTCCGCTTCTCGACGGCGAGGTCGACGGGGGGCGGCGCCCCTTCCTCACGCCCGCAGATATCGCGCAGGTAGAGCGACTGGCCGAGCCAGCCTCTGGTCTCGCCGATAAGGATGAGGCTCTCGCCCTCGCCCTTGAAGGCGATGGTGGCGTGCACCCTGACGTCGTCGAGGAGGCCGACGCCGCCGATGGTCGGGGTGGGCAGGATGGAGCGCCCCTGCGTTTCGTTGTAGAGCGAGACGTTGCCGGAGACGACCGGGAAGTCGAGCGCCCGGCAGGCCTCGCCGATGCCGCGGATGCAGCCGACGAACTGGCCCATCACGTCCGGCTTCTCCGGATTGCCGAAGTTGAGGTTGTCGGTGACGGCGAGCGGCAGGCCGCCGACGGCAGTGATGTTGCGCCAGGCTTCCGCCACCGCCTGCTTGCCGCCCTCGACCGGGTCCGCCTCGCAATAGCGCGGCGTGACGTCCGTCGTCATGGCAAGGCCCTTCGGCCCGTCGCCGACGCGCACGATGGCGGCGTCGCCGCCCGGCGTCTGCACCGTGTTGCCGAGGATGAGATGGTCGTACTGCTCCCACACCCAGCGCTTGGATGAGAGGTCCGGCGTGCCGACGAGCCTGACCAGCGCCTCGCCGTTTGCCATCGGCGCCGCCACCGTCTCCGGCGGCAATACGGGCTCGATGGCATTCTGGATATGCGGTCGGTCGTAAACGGGAGCCTCGTCGCCGAGCTCCTTGATCGGCAGGTCGGCCATAACCTCGCCCTTGTGCCTGACGACGAAGCGCAAGGTGTCGGTCGTCTTGCCGATGACGGCGAAATCGAGTCCCCATTTGCGGAAGATGGCCTCGGCGATGTCGTGCTTGTCGGGGTCGAGCACCATGAGCATGCGCTCCTGGCTCTCCGACAGCATCATCTCGTAGGCGCTCATGCCTTCCTCGCGGCAGGGCACGGCGTCGAGGTCGAGCTCAATGCCGAGGTCGCCCTTGGCGCCCATCTCGACGGCCGAGCAGGTGAGGCCGGCCGCGCCCATGTCCTGGATGGCGATGACGGAGCCTGAGGCCATCAGTTCGAGACAGGCCTCGAGCAGCAGCTTCTCGGCGAAGGGATCGCCGACCTGCACGGTCGGGCGCTTCTCCTCGGAGTTCTCGTCGAACTCGGCGGAGGCCATGGTGGCGCCGTGGATGCCGTCGCGGCCCGTCTTCGAGCCGAGATAGACGATCGGGTTACCGACGCCGGTCGCCTTGGCGTAGAAGATCTCGTCCGCCTTGGCGATGCCGACCGCCATGGCATTGACGAGGATGTTGCCGTCGTAGCGCGGGTGGAAGCCAACCGAGCCGCCGACGGTCGGCACGCCGAAGGAATTGCCGTAGCCGCCGATGCCGGCCACGACGCCGGCGACGAGATGGCGGGTCTTCGGGTGGTCGGGCGAGCCGAAGCGCAGGGCGTTGAGCGCCGCGACAGGCCGCGCGCCCATGGTGAAGACGTCGCGCAGGATGCCGCCCACGCCCGTCGTCGCGCCTTGGTAGGGCTCGATATAGGACGGGTGGTTGTGGCTCTCCATCTTGAAGACGCAGGCGAGCCCGTCGCCGATGTCGATGACGCCGGCGTTCTCGCCCGGGCCCTGGATGACCCACGGCGCCTGCGTCGGCAGCGTCTTCAGGTGCAGGCGCGAAGACTTGTAGGAGCAGTGCTCGTTCCACATCGCCGAGACGATGCCGAGCTCGGTGATCGTCGGCTCGCGGCCGATGAGGGCCACGAAACGCTCGTATTCGTCGGGCTTGAGGCCGTGCTCGGCGACGAGTTCGGGCGTGATCTTTGGCTCGTTCGGGATCATCTCGGTTTCCGCTTGGGCTCGGTCGAAAAGCGCTCGCCCGGCCATAGCCTTTCAGCCTCGCCGAGGCAATCGCGGCGACGGCGAAAAGGTCCGCGGTCGCCTCCGGCGCACCATTTTGGCACAGCGGCAGCGGCACGGAATTCGCGATCCGTTCACCAACAGTATCGCGTCGGGAGCGGATTGGACGGCCATGGGACGGAGTCGGAGCTTTTCGGACGGCCTGCGCAAGCGCGCCGATACGGTGGTCGCCGCGGCGCGCATCCTGTGGCCCGTATTGTTGCTCGTGCCGTGCGGGATCGTCGCCGAATACGCCCGCGCCGCCAACGTGCGCTTCGACATGCAGAGTGTTCTCGATGCCACGGCACAGCAATTGGCCCGGGAGGCGGAGGAGCTGGACCAGCTGACGCTGGAGCGTCGGGCCGGCCAGATGTTCCGGGCGAATTTCTACGGTCTTGGCGTGACCTGGGTGGAACAGGTCACGGTCGAGAAGGATCCGGCGACACGTACCCTCACCGTGGCGGCCTCGGGGCGCGTCGAGACGGGCGTGCTCGGCCTATTCCGCTACGAGACCATGCCGGTCGCGGCCGCGACGCGCGTCTCATGGGCCATGTAGGCCTGGACAACGGAGTGACCCCCAAGCCGCCGGTCATGCCGCTGCGAGGCTTTCGAAGAGGCCGCGTCCGTCCGTGCCACCCACAAGCTCATCGATGAGGTTTTCGGGATGCGGCATCATGCCGAGGACATTGAGATCTTCGGAAAATACGCCCGCGATGTCGTTGAGCGAGCCGTTGGGGTTGGCCGCGCGCGAAACGTTGCCCGCCGCATCACAATAGCGGAAGGCGACGCGCCCCTCCGATTCCAGTTCGTGGAGCGTCGCCTCGTCGCAGACGTAGTTGCCCTCTCCATGGGCGATGCAGACGTCGATGACCTGGCCGACGTGGTAGCGGTTGGTGAAGGCGGTATCCGCCCGCGCCACCTTGAGGTGCTGGCGTCGGCAGATGAAATGCAGGTCCGCGTTGCGCATCAGAACGCCCGGCAGGAGGCCGGATTCGCACAGGATCTGAAAGCCGTTGCAGATGCCGAGCACGAGCCCGCCGCGCGCCGCGTGCGCTCGCACCGCGTCCATGATCGGCGCCCGGCTGGCGATGGCGCCGCAGCGCAGATAGTCGCCGTAGGAGAAGCCGCCCGGCAGCACGGCAAGATCGGTGCCCGCCGGCAAGTCGTGGTCGGCATGCCATGCGGAAACGACCGTGGCGCCGGCCTGTCTCAAGGCGCGTGCGACGTCGCCGTCACGGTTGGAGCCGGGGAAGGTGATGACCGCCGCTTTCATTGCCGCTTACTCCGCGAGCTCGATGCGGTAGTTCTCGATGACGGTGTTGGCGAGCAGGCGCTCGCAGGCGTCGCGCAGCACGCTCTCGGCCTTTGCCTTGTCCGCGCTTTCCACCTCGATGTCGAAGACCTTGCCCTGGCGAACAGCCCCGATGCCCTCGATGCCGAGGGACTTGAGCCCCCCTTCGATGGCCTTGCCCTGCGGGTCGAGCACGCCTTGCTTGAGGGTCACGGTCACGCGGGCTTTCATGGTTCAGCTCTCCGGCACGAGAAAATGGAAACGGGGGCCAACGGCCCCCGCTTAATCAAAATTGCGCCTTGCGGCAACGTCCAGCGCGTCACTGCACCAGGCGCGGGCCGCCGTGGCCGGGCCGCTCGTTCTCGGTGAGGATGCCGAGGCGGCGGGCGACCTCCGAATAGGCCTCGATCAGGCCGCCCATGTCCTTGCGGAAGCGGTCCTTGTCCATCTTGTCGTTCGACTTGATGTCCCACAGGCGGCACGAGTCGGGCGAGATCTCGTCGGCGACGACGATGCGCATCATGTCGCCTTCCCACATGCGGCCCGTTTCCATCTTGAAGTCGACGAGGCGGATGCCGACGCCCAGGAAGAGACCAGAGAGGAAGTCGTTGACACGGATGGCGAGCGCCATGATGTCATCGATCTCCTGAGGCGTCGCCCAGCCGAAAGCGGTGATGTGCTCCTCCGAGACCATCGGGTCGTTGAGCGCGTCGTTCTTGTAGTAGAACTCGATGATCGAGCGCGGCAGCTGCGTGCCTTCCTCGATGCCGAGGCGCTGCGACAGGGAGCCGGCAGCGACGTTGCGCACCACGACCTCGAGCGGGATGATCTCGACCTCGCGGATCAGCTGCTCGCGCATGTTCAGCCGACGGATGAAGTGCGTCGGCACGCCGATGTCGTTGAGATTCTGGAAGATGTATTCCGAGATGCGGTTGTTCAGAACGCCCTTGCCGTCGATAATCTCGTGCTTCTTGGCGTTGAATGCGGTCGCATCATCCTTGAAGTGTTGAATGAGCGTGCCCGGCTCGGGGCCCTCGTAGAGCACCTTTGCCTTGCCCTCGTAGATACGACGGCGACGGTTCATCGGCGTATACCGTGTTTTGAGAAAGTCCATCGGGGGTGCCGTGGCTCCATACAAAAGGTCCGCGGCTCGAAGCGGGCGGGGACCGGTTCGAGGCTCTTTGTGCTTGCGGACAAAGCCCTCGCCCGCGAGGCGCAACCTAGCCGATTGCGCGCTGAAGCACAACGACCGCGCCGGGCGGCGGACGCTCGCTGGCCATCATCGACCCGGATGTGGGGTGTCGCGGCATGCGTTGCAAGCGCGCACCGTCCGGTGTCTGATGAGGGAAAGGGGAGGAGGCGCGATTCGAGCCCGATTTGGGCTGGCGCTTAAGCCTCCCGCCATCTATATCGCCGCCTGAGCGACCGCATGAGGGAGAGTTGAGCCCGATGACGACCTTCGACAAGCGCGAAGAGGCCTTCGAGAAGAAGTTTGCGCACGACGAGGAGTTGCGCTTTAAGGCGACGGCCCGGCGCAACAAGCTGCTCGGGCTCTGGGCGGCGCAGCAACTCGGCAAGTCCGGGCCCGATGCCGAGGCCTATGCCAAGAGTGTCGTTCTGGCCGATTTCGAGGAGGCGGGCGACGACGACGTCTTCCGCAAGGTGCGGGCCGATTTCGATGCCGCTGGTGTCGGCCAGTCCGACCACCAGATCCGCCGCACCATGACCGAGCTGATGGCCCAGGCCATCGAGGAAGTCAAAGGCCAGTAGGGTCGCTGCCGCAGATTGGTCGGGGGACGCCATGTCGATCCATGGGGATTTCGCCAGCCGGCTCGCATCAGGCGGGCCGCTGTTTTCCGCCTGGGTTGGCAGCCGCGAGCCGGCCGTCGCCGCTGTGCTCGCCCGTGAGGCCTTCGACGTCGTCACGCTCGACATGCAGCATGGGGCCGTCGACATCGACGCCGCCATCCGCGGCATCCAGTTGGTGGCCGGCGCCGGCAAGCCAGCCGTCGTCCGCATTCCCGTCGGCGATTTCGAGGCGACCTCGCGCATGCTCGACGCCGGGGCCGCCGCCGTCATTGCGCCGATGGTCAATTCAGCAGCCGATGCACGGGCCTTCGCAGCCTTCGCCAAGTTCCCGCCGCTCGGCGAGCGCAGCTGGGGGCCGCATGCGGCGCTCGCCCTGTCGGGTCTGGCACCGAAGGACTATCTCGCCCGCGCCAACGGCCTCACTGGCGCTGTGGCGATGATCGAGACGCGAGCGGCGCTTGACGCGCTCGACGACATCCTCGCGGTCGAAGGCATTGATGCGGTCTTCATCGGCCCCTCCGACCTGTCCATCGCCTTGTCCGGCGGACGTGAGCTCGAGCCGGAATCGGCGGCCGTCGACGAAGCGATCGACCACGTGCTTGCCCGCGCCAAGGCGGCCGGCAAGGCGGTCTGGGCCTATGCGGGCCCGCCGGAGCGCGCGGCGGCCTTCGCGCGCAAGGGCATCGTCGTCTCCGCCATTGGCAGCGACACGGTCTTCCTGCGCCAGGGCGCGCAGGCGGCGCTCGCGGCTGTCGGGCGCTGATCAGGCCGGGTAGGGCAGGCCGAAGGCGCGTGCGAGGAACAATCCGCCCTGGCGCAGGCCCTCGCTGTCGATGCCATGCCCGATGCCGGGCGACAGGTGCCATTCGGTCGGCACGTCGAGGCTCGACAGGGCCTGCGACGAAAAGAACAGCGCCTCGACCGGGATGACCTCGTCGGCATCGCCATGGACCAGCAGCACCGGTGGCCGGGCGCGGATCTCTTCCCGCATCGCATCAGGTGCAGCACCGCTCGGCCCCACCAGCATGCCGGAATAACCGACGATCGCCGCTGGTGCGCTGCGCCGCCTGAGGCCAACGTGCAGCGCCATCATGGTGCCCTGGCTGAAGCCGACGAGGGCGAGCCGGTCCCCGCTCAGCCCATGGCGGGCCAACTCGGCGTCGAGGAAGGCATCGAGCCCGGGCCCGGCATGGTTGACGCCGCGCCAGCGCTCGTCCGGATCGCGGAAGGTGAGGGCGAACCACTGCCGACCCATGGGCGACATGCCGCAGGGCTCCGGCGCGTGCGGCGAGACGAAGGCCGCATCCGGCAACCAGCGCTGCCACTGGCGGCCAATGTCGATGAGGTCGTTTCCGTCCGCGCCGTAGCCGTGCAGGAAGACGACGAGCTGGCGAGCGGTGCCCGATCGCGCGGCAAGGCGCGGCCCGTCTATCGTTCGCTGGTCCATGTCGTCGTCCCGTGCGGCTCGTGATGGCTATTCCCGCTGATTAGCGAATCGTGCTGGCACGGTCGAGCGATTCGCGTCGGCTCATGTAGCGTCGGCGCCGAGTACCGGTGCACCTTCGCGACCGTGGCGGGCGATGCGGTAATAGGCCCACAGCACGCGTGCCGCGACGCCGCGGAAAGGCTGCCAGCGTTCCTCGGCGATGGCGCGCAGCTCCTTCTCGCGCGGGCGTTCGTCGAGTGCGAGCGCAAGGCGCGCGGCCTCCTGCAGGGCGAGGTCCCCGGCCGGAAAGATGTCGGGATGGCCGAGGCAGAAGAGAAGGTAGATTTCCGCGGTCCACGGGCCGATGCCCTTCACGGCGGTGAGCGCGGCGATGGCCTCGTCCGGCGCCATCGCGCCGAGCGCCTCGGTCGGCAGACGCCCTTCGGCGATCGCGAGGGCGACGGCGCGCAGCCCGCGCATTTTCGGCAGCGAGAGCCCGCAGGCGCGCAGGTCCGCATCGCTCGCGGCGAGGAAGGCGAGGGGCTCGAGCGGGTCGAAACGCGCCGTCACCCGCGCCCAGATCGCATTGGCGCTGGCAACGGACACCTGCTGGGCGACGATGATGCCGGCGAGCCCGGAAAAGCCCGGATCTCGCAGGCGCAGCGGCGGCCGCGCGCCGGCCTCGACAAGCTCGCCGATCAGCGGGTCGGCGGCGATGAGGCCGGAGAGGGCATGGTCGAGCGCCGTCTCGCCGTCGATGATGCGCGGCATCGGATATCCTCGGCATGATTCGAAACGTGGTCGTTTCATCATGACGCATGCGGCAGTGGGGGCGAAGACGACACCCGTTTTGCGCTTCGCGCCGAGCCCCAATGGTTTCCTCCACCTCGGGCACGCCTATTCGGCACTGCTCAATGCGACGCTCGCCCGCCGGCTCGGCGGGCGGCTGCTGCTGCGCATCGAGGACATCGACCCGACGCGCTGCCGCCCGGAGTTCGAACGGGCCATCTACGAGGATCTCGCCTGGCTGGGTTTCGCATGGGAGGAGCCGGTGCGCCGCCAGTCGGATCACATGGCCGACTACGGGGCGGCGCTGGGGAAGCTGCGTGCGATGGGCCTCGTCTATCCCTGTTTCGCCAGCCGCCAGGAGATCCGGACAGCCATTGCCGAATGGGAGCGTGCCGAAGGTAGACCGTGGCCGTGCGATCCCGACGGCGCGCCGCTCTATCCCGGGCTCGCCCGGCGGCTGCAGGTCGATGAGGTCGCCCGCCGCCTGGCCGCCGGCGAACCGCATGCCTTGCGGCTCGACATGGCGGGCGCTCTCGGCCGCCTTGCGGAATCCGGTCGCGAACTGGTCTTCGTCGCCTTTGATCCCGACGATGGCGAGCGAGTCGTCTCCGCCGATCCGGCGCGCTGGGGCGACGTGGTGCTCGCGCGCAAGGAGGTGCCGACGAGCTATCACCTGTCGGTGGTCGTCGACGACGCGCTGCAGGGCGTCACTCATGTGGTGCGCGGACGCGACCTCGCGGCGGCGACCGACGTGCACCGCCTCCTGCAGGCGCTGCTCGAGCTGCCGGTGCCGCGCTATCACCACCACGACCTCGTCGCCGACGAAGCCGGTCTCAAGCTCGCCAAGAGTCGCGGCTCGCCGGCCCTGCGTGATCTGAGGGCGGCAGGGATCGGCGCGGAGGAGATCAGGCGACGCCTCGGCTTCCGTCTCTGAGCTCGGGAAACCGGCCTTAGCCGGCCCCGAGCACCGTAAGCCAGAGGATCGTGCTCGCCAGCGCGAAGCCCGTCGACATGGCGATGGAGCCGGAGGCGATGGCGATGCCGCAGCGGTACCGTTCGGCGAGGAGGTAGGCATTGATGCCGGAGGGCGAGGCCGCGAACAGCACGGCGACGCCCGCCCAGGTCGGCGGAATCTGGAACACGTGCAGCGCCAGCACATAGACAATGAAAGGGTGCACCAGCAGCTTGAGCACCGTGATCGTGCTTGCGAGACCGAGGCCTTCGCCGAAGCCGTAGCGTCGCAGCGCGACGCCCATGGCGATGAGCGCGCAGGGCACGGCCGCCTCGGCGATGGGATTGATGAGGGCCCAGGCGACGTCGGGCAGCCCGCCCGGCAGGAGCCTCGCCAGCGAGCCGAGGATGACCGCGATGACGATGGGATGGGTGATCAGCCGCCGTGCGATGGTCAGCGGCGAGGTCCCGCGCCCTTCGACGAGGATGGTGGCCACCGTCATCATGATCGGCAGGTGGATAGCGATCAGCAGGAAGAGCGGAACGGCGCCCTCGTCGCCATAGGCCTTGAGGATGAGCGGGATGCCGACGAGCACGGTGTTGGACTGCGCCGCCGAGAAGCCGGCAACGGCCCCCTCCGTCTCCGTGACGCCGAACAGGCGCCGCGCGATGACCGTGGCAAGCACCCACACGACGGCGACGCCGCCGAAATAGGCTAGCCAGTAGCCCCAGGGCTGCACCTCCGGCAGCGTGGCCTTCGCCAGGGTGCGGAAGATGAGACAGGGAATGGCGAGGGCGTAGACGAAATCCGACAGGCCTTGGCCGGTGCGGTCGTTGAGCAGGCCGACGAAGCGGGCGAGGAAGCCGACGGCGATGAGCCCGAAGATCGGCAAGACGAGCAGGAAGACGGAGAGCATGGCCTGACCGGTCGGAGAAGCTGCGCGACCTTGGAGCGGGGGCGCCGGACGGGCTAGGCGTTGAGGCGCAGGGCTGCCATGCGGCCGCCGGAGCGGGTCAGCCGCCCTCGGCCATCTGCACGCCCGTCTCGGCCCGGCCGCGCAGCTCGCGGATCTGGTCGCGCTGGCGGCGGAACTCGGCGAGCGCCGTGCCCTCCAGCTCGCGGCCGCGCGGCACCTTGATTTTCATCGGATTGACGAAGTGGCCGTTGACCAGCACCTCGTAGTGCAGGTGCGCCCCGGTCGACAGGCCCGTGTTGCCGACATAGCCGATGACCTGGCCCTGGCGTACCCGGCTGCCCTCCTGGATGCCGCGGGCGAACCCCGACTGGTGGGAATAGGTCGTGACGTAGCCATTGGCGTGCTGGATCTCGATGCGCCGGCCGTAGCCGGAGCTCCAGCCGGCCTTGATCACGACGCCGTCGCCGGCGGCGAGAATGGGCGTGCCTGACCGGTTCGACCAGTCGACGCCCGTGTGCATCTTGGAATAGCCGAGGATCGGATGACGGCGGGTGCCGAAGCCCGACCGCATGATGCCGTCGGTGATCGGCTTGCGCAGCAGGAACTTCTTCAGCGAACGTCCGTCCTCGTCGAAATAGTCCACGGCGTTGTCCTGCGGTGACTGGTAGCGGTAGACCGCCCGTCGCTCGCCGCCGACGGTGAGCGCGGCAAACAAGACATCTCCGCCGGCCGTGCCATCGTCATCGGCCATGAACAGCTCGATCGAGTCGCTCGGCCCGACGCGGCGCTGGAAATCGACGTCATAGGCAAAGATGCGGATGAGATCCTGGACGACAGCGCGCGCAATGCCGTTCTTCTGCGCCGTCTCATAGAGGCTCTCGTAAAGGCGGGCGCCGCGCCCGCCGGCCTCCTCCTCGCCTTCCTCGCCGGTTTCATCGCCCGTCTCGGCCGCTGCCGTGGCGAATTCCTCCTGCGGCAGCGACACAGGCACGAAGCGGCCCCGATCGTCGAGGGCGGCCATCGCCGCGATCGACTGGGAATCGAGGATCATGACCCGCGCGATGCGCCGCGGGCCGCTGCCGTCGGCATTGGGGGCGAGGAGCACCCGAACATTCTGGCCCTCGCGCACGGCCTTGACTGCGTCACTCCCCAGCGCCGCGAGGATGGCCGCGACCGCGTCCTGATCGGCGCCCTCCGCAGCCAGGAGGTCGGCGAGCTTGTCACCCTTCTTGATGGGGATGATCTTCTCGTCGATGGCGGCGGCGCCCTCGCCGGGGGGCTGTCTTTCGACGATCGTGACGTTCTCGGGCACCACGCGGATGTCGAGCTCCTTGAACGGGGCGTCGATCGGATTGGCGTAGGCGAGGGCGGGACTTGCCAGGGCCACATGGCGCAGGGTGCGCGAGAGCATCAGTTGGGCCGGCGCGGTCAACGACGGCTCGTTGCGGACGCTGACGGTCAGCCGCTGCTCCTCGGCCAGCTGCGCGAGGGCTTCCTCGTCGGTCAGGCCCGGCGCATCGGCGTCGATGTCGACGTCGTCGAGGTCCCGGCGAACGAAGGATACGTCTGCATCGGCATCGGAGGGAGCCGGCTCCACCTCGGCGAGGCGCTCGGCGGCATCCTCTCCCTCGGCATAGAGCTTGAGCGGATTGAAGGGCGGAATATCGGAGGCGTAGACGCCGGCCGTCTGCGACAGGTTGGTGGCAAGGCGCAGGAAGGGCCTGACCTTGATCACCTCGCGGTCGCCGACCCGCATGGTCATCGGCGCCTTGATGGTCTGCTTGGCGGCGACGAAGAGCTCGGAGCGCAGGAGCTTGTCGCCCTTGACGATACGGCTTTCGCCTTGGCGCCCGTCATCGCCGCCCCGAACGATCTCCCGCGCCCGTTCGGGCAACTGTGCAAAGATGGTGTCGCCTTGCAGCGCTACATAGATGGCCGCGCCGAGCAGCGCCGCGCCGCTCACTCCGGTCAGGATGCTGGCGGCAAGCCAGCGCAGGCTGAAGCTGCGGCGGTCGCCATGCGGCGAGGTCTGGCCTTCGGGATCGATGGGCGGCTCGTGACCGAGATCGACCAGCACGATCGGGCGCTCGCGTCGCGCGCCTTCGACGCGTACGGGCGCCCGTGGCGGGACGGCATCCGCAGGCGACAGGAAGGCTCCGCTGCCCTCGGGCATGTGGTCAATCTTCATGCTCTCGTGTTCGTCCCCTGGCACCAGAAGCCCTTGCCGCCGGCCGGTTGAACGCGTGCGCGTTCAAGCTGCAGATCGTCTTTTGCCGGTGACCAACCGGCAAATCAACCGGAACCTGCAAGGCGCCGTCGTTGCAAGAGACCGCTGTGTCGCCTGTTTGCGCAGACAGTATGGTCGAAGTGCGGCGGGGCTGCGAGGCGACGGCGGCCATGACGTATCGC